>NZ_JAFCVO010000009.1:0-289381 GCF_049897085.1 Pseudomonas sp. PSPC3-2 | reverse complement strand
TGACGGCGGCCCACGGATTCAAGCCTGCGTTCGGGCACACCGAGCCTAGGCGAGGTGCCGAGTGGTGGGGCAAGAGCCCTTTTGGTTACTTTTGGGGCTCTTTTCCAAAAGTGACCCGCTGTAAGAGCGGAACCCATAGCAGCCGTTACCGCAGCAATGGATATGTACTCAACTCAACCCAAAAAAATGGTCGGCCCAGAGGCCGCCATCGGGGGCAAGCCCCCTCCCACATTTGGAGCGAGGTGGACCCATTGGATATCTACCCGCTGTAAGACCGCAGGCAAACCCGCTCCCACAGATGGAGCCATGCACACCCGAAGAACGCCCACAGGGAAAACAATAAAAATGATCTTCACCCAAGAACACCAGGCACTGCGCCGCACCGTCCGCGCCTTCGTCGACCGCGAGATCAACCCCCACGTCGACGCATGGGAAAAAGCCGGCCGCTTCCCCATCCACGACCTCTTCCGCAAGGCCGGCGACCTCGGCCTACTGGGCATCTCCAAACCCGAACAATTCGGCGGCATGGGCCTGGACTACAGCTACTCGATCGTCGCCGCCGAAGAATTCGGCAGCATCCACTGCGGCGGCATCCCCATGTCCATCGGCGTACAGACCGACATGTGCACCCCCGCCCTCGCCCGCTTCGGCTGCGATGCACTGCGCGAAGAATTCCTGCGCCCGGCCATCAGCGGCGAGCAAGTCGGTTGCATCGGCGTCTCGGAAGCCGGCGCCGGGTCCGATGTGGCCGGGCTGAAAACCCAGGCACGCAAGGACGGCGATGACTACGTGATCAACGGCAGCAAAATGTGGATCACCAACTCGCCGAGCGCCGACTTCATGTGCCTGCTGGCCAACACCTCCGACGACAAGCCACACATCAACAAGTCGCTGATCATGGTGCCGATGAACACGCCGGGCATCAGCGTCAGCCCGCCCTTGGAAAAACTCGGCATGCACAGCTCCGAGACCGCCCAGGTGTTCTTCGACGACGTGCGCGTGCCGCAACGCAACCGCATCGGCCACGAAGGCGCCGGTTTCATGATGCAGATGCTGCAATTCCAGGAAGAACGCCTGTTTGGCGCGGCCAATATGATCAAGGGCCTGGAGTACTGCATCGACAGCACGATCGAATACTGCAAGGCGCGCCAGACCTTCGGCAAAGCACTGATCGATAATCAGGTCATCCACTTTCGCCTGGCCGAACTGGCCACCGAAATCGAATGCCTGCGCGCCTTGGTCTACCAGGCCACCGAGCAATACATCAAGGGCCAGGACGTGACGCGCCTGGCCTCCATGGCCAAGCTCAAGGCCGGGCGGCTGGGCCGCGAAGTCAGCGACAGTTGCCTGCAATACTGGGGCGGCATGGGCTTTATGTGGGACAACCCGGTGGCCCGCGCCTATCGCGATGTGCGCCTGGTGTCGATTGGCGGCGGCGCCGACGAAATCATGCTGGGCATTATCTGCAAACTGATGGGCACCCTGCCGGGGAAAAAACCATGAACACCCTGCTGCTCGAACCCCATAACGGTGTGCTGCACATCACCCTCAACCGTCCGCAAAGCCGCAACGCGATGAGCCTGGAGATGGTCAATGAACTGCGTGCCGTGCTGGCGCAACTGGACAGCCAGGTCCGCGCACTGGTGATCAGCGGCGCGGCCGGGCATTTCTGTGCCGGGGCGGACGTCAAAGACATGCTCAGCGCTGGCGACAAGGCGCAATTGCAGGCGTTGAACCGCGCATTCGGCACCTTGCTGCAGGAAGTTGAAGCCGTGCCCCAAGTGGTGATCGTGGTGCTGCAAGGCGCGGTGCTGGGCGGCGGCTTTGGCTTGGCGTGCGTCAGTGATATCGCGCTGGCCGATCACCAGGCGCAGTTCGGCTTGCCGGAGACCGGCCTGGGCTTGCTGCCCGCGCAGATCGCGCCGTTTGTGGTCAAGCGGATCGGTTTGACGCACGCACGCCGGCTGGCGCTGACGGCGGCGCGGTTTGATGGGGTCGAGGCTGAACGGTTGGGGGTCGTGCATTTTGTCGAGCGCGATCCGCAGGCGTTGGCCGAACGCCTGGATGAAGTACTGGGCCAGGTATTGCGCTGCGCGCCGGGGGCCAATGGGCGGACCAAGGCGTTGCTGCTGGCCAGCGTGGAGCAACCGATGGACGCGCTGCTGGATCAGGCCGCCGCGTGGTTCGCCGAGGCGGTGACCGGCGAAGAAGGTGTCGAAGGCACCCAGGCCTTTGTGCAAAAGCGCAAGCCACGGTGGGCCCAATGAACAAGATCCTGATCGCCAACCGCGGCGAAATCGCCTGCCGCATCCAGCGCACCGCCCAGGCATTGGGCTACCGAACCGTGGCGGTCTACAGCGACGCCGACGCCCAGGCCGCGCACGTGCAGATGGCCGACGAAGCCGTGAATATCGGCCCGCCGCCGGCGCAGCAGTCCTACCTGAATATTCCAGCGATCCTCAGCGCGGCCCAACGCACGGGCGCCGACGCGGTCCACCCTGGCTACGGCTTTCTCTCTGAAAACCCCGATTTCGCCCGCGCCTGCACAAACGCCGGGCTGACCTTTATCGGCCCCAGCGTCGAGGCCATTGAGCTGATGGGCAGCAAACGCCTGTCCAAACTCGCCATGCTCGAGGCCGGCGTCCCGTGCATCGCCGGCTATCAAGGCAGCGCCCAGGACGACGCCACGTTGCACATAGAAGCCGAACGCATTGGCTACCCGCTGATGATCAAGGCCAGCGCCGGTGGCGGCGGCCGCGGAATGCGCCTGGTGCATCAGCGCGAACATTTGCATGAGCAACTGCGCACCGCCCGCTCCGAAGCCCTGAACGCGTTCGGCAGTGACGAACTGATCCTGGAACAGGCGCTGATCGAGCCGCGCCACGTCGAAATCCAGCTGTTCGGCGACAGCCACGGCAACCTGATCTACCTCGGCGAACGCGACTGCTCGGTCCAGCGCCGCCATCAAAAAATCATTGAAGAAGCGCCCTGCCCGGTGATGACCCCGGCCCTGCGCCAGGCCATGGGCGACGCGGCCCTCAAGGCCGGGCGTGCGGTGAATTACGTCGGCGCCGGCACGGTAGAGTTCCTGCTCGACCGCGACGGCCAGTTCTACTTCCTGGAAATGAACACGCGCCTGCAAGTCGAACACCCGGTGACCGAGCTGATCAGCGGCCTCGACCTGGTCGACTGGCAACTGCAAATTGCCGCCGGCCAACCGCTGCCGTTAACGCAATCTGAGGTCAGCCTCAGCGGCCACGCCATGGAAGTGCGCCTGTACGCCGAAGACCCGGCCCAGGGCTTTTTACCGCAGACCGGCGCGGTGTTGCGCTGGGAACCGGCCGCCGGTGTGCGGATTGACCATGGTGTGCTGGAAGGTCAGCGCATCAGCCCGTTCTATGACCCGATGCTCGGCAAGATCATCGCCCATGGCGCCACCCGCGAGGAGGCGCGGCGCAAGCTGCTGCGCGCCGTGGAGGACAGCGTGCTGCTGGGCGTGGCGACCAACCAGCAGCTATTGGCCGACCTGCTCAAGCACCCGCAGTTTATCCAGGGCGATTTCAGCACCGCGTTGATCGCCGAACACTTCAGCGACATCCGCCACACGAACGCAACCGCCGAACAGTTGGCCCTGGCGGCCGCACTGTTTTATCAACACAGCGCCCAGGCCCATCCCCCTGCTTTATCGGGGTGGCGCAACAGCGCTGACGTGCCGTGGACCTATCAGTTGGCTGTCGATGATGAGGTCCAGGACATCACGGTCAGCGTCCTGGCCGACCATCGTCTGCAAGCCAACGGCATCGACATCCGCCACCTCAGCAGCGACGGTCGGTGGGCCACTGCGGTGATCAACGGCATCCGCCACCGCAGCGCCTACCACCTCGACGGCGCCCAGCTGTGGCTACCCGGCGTGAGCGTGACCAACCGCACCCAACACGTCGCCAGCCGCCAACCCCCGGTCGGCGGCGGCATGGTCAAGGCACCGATGGACGGCGCCATCGTCGAGGTGCGCGTGCGTGCCGGTGAACGCGTGACCCAGGGGCAACTGCTGGTGGTGCTCGAAGCGATGAAAATGGAGCATCCGCTGAAGGCCGGCATCGACGGTGTGATCAAGGCCGTGCAGGTCATAACCGGCGATCAGGTGCGCAATCGCCAGGTGTTGCTGGAGATCGAATAAAGCTTGGGCGGAACTCTACGGCCGGGCTACGCTCTATCCCCATCAGGACGGGAAGAGTACGGGAACCTGCACAATGCCTCATTGGCTGATTATTGACCTTGAAGCCACAACGGATGAAGGCGGCTGGCCCGTGACGGAAATGGAAGTCATCGAGATCGGCGCGAGCCTGGTCAACCGCCAGGGTCGCGAGCGAGATCATTTCCAGCGCTTTGTGCGGCCGCAGCGTCGGCCATTGCTGACGCCCTTTTGCCGCAAGCTGACCCATATCACCCAGGCAAACATGGACGGCGCCGCGCCCTTCAGCGAAGTGTGGGCGCTGTTCGAGCGCTGGCTGGGCCAGCATCAGGCGCACATGGAGGGCTGGGCCAGTTGGGGCGACTACGATCGCCAGCAGCTCGAACTGGAGTGGCAGCGCCATGGCCTGAGCAGCGCGCTGGCCCAAACGCCCCACGTCAACCTCAAGCAACGCTTCGCCAAGGCCCGGCGCCTGGACAAGCCAACGGGGCTCAATGGCGCCCTGCAATTGGCGGGGATGCAGTTCCATGGCCAGCAACATCGGGCGCTAGAGGATGCGCGCAACACCGCACGCCTGTTGCCGCTGATTTTGCCGGTCTAGGCAGCTCCCGTGCCCTTGGGCATACTGGCTGACCTTTCCAGACCCTTTTCCGAGGATTCGCCCATGTTTAAAGTCAACGAGTACTTCGACGGCACCGTCAAGTCGATCGCTTTCGGCACCGCAGAAGGTCCGGCGACCATCGGCGTCATGGCCCCGGGCGAATACGAATTCGGCACCGCCCAGCGTGAAATCATGCACGTAGTGTCCGGCGCCCTGAGCGTCAAATTGCCCGACAGCAGCACCTGGGAAACCTTCGCCGCCGGCAGCCTGTTCCACGTTCCGGCCAACAGCAAGTTCCAGCTGAAGGTCGCCGTGGACACCGCTTACCTGTGCGAATACCGCGGCTAAGCGGTTTCGCAGCGCGAAAAAAATGCCCGTCTCCTGCGAGACGGGCATTTTTTTGGCAGACGAATTACTCGAGCACAGTCACCGGCATGCCCACTTCGAGGCGGCCCACGCCATCGTTGACCAGGTTCTGGCCAAACATCGCGCCGTCTTCGGTCTTGCGATAGGCCTCCAGCGTCACGAAGGGTTCGCGGTCGGCACTGCGCTCGCCGGTGTGCGGGTCGATGGTGGTGAGAATGCAGCGTGAGCACGGTTTTACCACGCGAAACTCGACATCGCCGATACGCAGGCGTTTCCAGCCGTCTTCGGCGAACGCATCGGCGCCGTCAATCACCAGGTTGGGGCGAAAGCGCAGCATGTCCATAGGTCGGCCGACGTGCCGGGACAGGTCGTCCAGGGAGGCCTGGCCGATCAACAGCAACGGGTAACCGTCGGCAAACGCGACCTGATCATCGTCCTTGCCATAACCGGCTTGAGTGGTGCGGGCGCGCTCCAGCGGGACGTGTACCAGCCGCGTCGGCTTGCCGATAAAGTCGCTGACCCAGGCGGCAGCTTCATCGCCCGCATCCGGCACGCGCAAGGTGTCGCGCCAGATGGTCACACCGCGCAACTCGGCCGCGCTGCCGGGCAGCGCCACGTCCAGCACCGCGTAGCCAGGCGAACTGAGGGTCAGGCCACCACTGCGGTTCCACAGCGCCGACAACTGGCTCATCTTCGCCACGGCCCGCTGCGTCAAAAAGCGCCCGCTGGCCTCGTCCACCAACATCCAGCGTCGATCGCCGTCCAAGCCGAGTTTATCCAGGCCGATCTGCTGCAAGATTTCAGCCTTGCCGGATTTCAAGGGGTAACGGTACAGCGCGCTGAGACGAAGCATGGGCCTGCATTCCTAAGGGGGCAAAACCGTCACCCTAAGGTCAAGCCGATACGACGTCCAGCATCAGTCGCTCGCGCACCACATCTACCAGCTTGTCCGGCTGGAATTTGGACAGGAAATTGTCGCACCCGACCTTCTTCACCATCGACTCGTTAAAGCTGCCCGACAGCGAGGTGTGCAACACCACGTACAGCCCACGCAAGCGCGCGTCGCTGCGGATTTCGGTGGTCAGGCGGTAGCCGTCCATCTCGGGCATTTCGGCGTCGGTGAAGATCATCAGCAATTTGTCGGTCATCACCTGGCCCGTGTCGGCCCAGGCCTTGAGCATGTTTAGCGCCTTGAGGCCGTCGCTGGCGATGTGCATTTTCACCCCCAACTGACCCAGGGTGTCGCGCAACTGCGACAGCGCAACATTGGAGTCGTCCACCAGCAGTACTTCACGGCCACGGGCGCGTTCCAGTACCGGATCATCGAGTTTTTCGCGGGAGACCTTGGCGTTGTACGGCACGATCTCGGCCAGGACTTTTTCCACGTCGATGATTTCCACCAACTGGTCATCGACCTTGCTGATGGCGGTGAGGTAGTGCTGGCGCCCGGCGCTGGTCGGCGGCGGCAGGATGGCTTCCCAGTTCATGTTGACGATGCGGTCGACGCCGCCCACCAGGAACGCCTGCACCGAGCGGTTGTACTCAGTGACAATGATGGTGCTGTTGGGCCCCGGCACCAATGGACGCATGCCGATGGCCTGGGACAGGTCGATCACCGGCAGGGTCTGGCCTCGCAGGTTGACCACGCCACACACAAACGGGTGGCGCTGGGGCATCAAGGTCAGCTTGGGCAGTTGCAAGACTTCCTGCACCTTGAATACGTTGATCGCGAACAGCTGCCGCCCGGCCAGGCGAAACATGAGAATCTCCAGGCGATTCTCACCCACCAGTTGCGTGCGTTGATCTACCGTGTCGAGAATGCCGGCCATTAAAAGCTCCTGATATGCGCGCAGGTCGCGCTAAGGGATTATGCGGTTCACTAAGCTTGTTATCGGCGGCAAGCGCCAGACCTTGACCCCTGTAAAGTGCCACGTAAATCGATTGATGTCACACTGACATCATGCTTTACTGTGCAGGCCTTATTATTTGGCAAAACGGCAACATTGCGCGACATTTAAATCGACGCGAGGTTCCGCCGTGTAAGGGATTCCCCTATGCGCAATCAGGCCCGACCTGATATTCGCGATATCTAATAGCCATTAATGTGACGCCATTCTCATTGCATGAATGGAGTCAGGCTTTTGTTTGCCATCGTAAGCCCACGGCCCACCGGTCTTCCAGACACTCACGTGTCGGCAATCGAAGTTGTGCAATCGACCCGGATGACGAGGACGGTTCGCGCCTCACGCAATCATTCAAATAAACGTCCTACTAAAATCTCAGAAGCGACCTACAGATTTCAGTCATCTTTCAGCGGTAGTTTTACGCCATTCACGCGGTGCGACATCTCATCACCCGACCTTACGTTGTGGAGACTTGCATGATGAATAGCGCGAACGAGTGGCAAACTGCACTTCCCGAGTTCCTGCTAGAGGCCGAAAAGCTGCTAAGCAAGTCGGAAGAGTGCCTGAGCCATCTGCATTTGATTCGTAATGACAGCGATGCCATCGACTGCATGAAGTTCAGCCTAACGTCGCTCGCCGAAAAAGCCGATGACCTGGCCTTGCGGGCGATCAGCGAGTTCTCGCGACATATCCAGTACCTGATTGCCAACGCAGAGAGCCCTTTGCAACTGCACGATCAGGCCCTCGATGCCTTGAACAACTGCCTGACATTACTGGCGTGGCAACTGGAGCTGATCGACACCCGCACCGGTGAACTGCGTTTGGACGAAAGCGAACAAACCTCACTGATTGCGACGGTCACTCTCCAGATCCCGCAAAAGGACTTCGCCAATAAGCCACAGCAGCGCTTGCCCCATCGCTCATGAAAGGCTGCGCCGTTAACCGCTAAGGTGTCGCTTTTATCCAGCGTCTTGCCCAAAAACGACAAGAATAACTAATGTGCCCTGCAATAAGTGCAGGCAACCAAGTTGCCTGCGCTATAAAGACAATCGATACAAAACAACCGCCGATAGACAACTTTTCTAAATAGGCATGCCCCCACACTGTACGAATGACGCCTGGCGACCAACGGTAAGCAAAGTGGTACCATGCCGCCCTCGAAGTGACCCAACTTCATGATGCATAAAACGTGAAAAGCATCCGCTATGTACGCCAGCCTCAAGTCACTCCTCGCCAAATCCGCCTCCCGCAGCAATGCCCGTCGACTGGTTCTCGTGTTGTGCCTGTGCTCGCTGTTGCTGGGGCTGTGGGCCTACGCTCGCTCCGCACCCTTGCCGTTGACGGTGCTGCTACTCAACCTGGCCACCCTGGTGGTGTTGGGCCTGCTGCATTGGAATTCACGTAAATCGATCAAGTTCCAGCCCCAGGAACTGGCCGACCGCCTGTTGCAGGTCCAGGAAAACGAGCGGCACCGCCTCAGCCGTGAGCTGCACGACGATATCGGCCAATTGCTCACCGCCGCCAAGCTACAAAGCGAATGGCTCAAGCGCCGCCTGCCGGAAGACCTGCAGGGCCAATGCACGGTGCTGTGCAACACCCTGAACGAGACGCTGGCCAAGGTGCGCGACGTATCCGCCATTCTCAACCCTCGCCAGTTGGCCAGCCTGGGCCTGGAAGCCAGCCTGCGCGCGCACCTGCTCAAGACCCTAGAAAACACCCCGATTCACTGGAGCCTGGAATGCCAGCAACGGCTGACCGGCATCCCCGAAGAAATGGCCGTGGCCGCTTTTCGCATCACCCAGGAAGCGGTGACCAACATGCTGCGCCATGCCCAGGCGCAAAACCTGCTGGTACGCCTGCAGCGCCTACCCCAGGGCCTGTCGCTGTTTATCAGTGATGACGGCCTGGGTTTTTCGCCCGCCATCAACCCAGGCCTGGAAGGCCAACGGGGCATGGCCGGCATGTCCGAGCGGATTGATCAACTGGGGGGCTCGTTGTCCGTCAGCAGCCAGCCAGGCAAAGGCACACGGATCGACGCGCTTTTCCCCTGGGCGCCGCGCGCCCTCGAACGGGCCAGTTCCCCGAAGGTTATCGAGTGACCCGCACTTTACTCCTGGTGGATGACCACGCACTGATCAGGGCCGGCGTACGCGCACTGGTCCAGGATATTCCCGGCTACACCGTGATTGGCGAAGCCAGCGATGGCGCACAGGTGCTGGAAACATTCAGCGCCCTATTGCCGGATATCGTACTGCTGGACCTGTCGATGAAACACACTGGCGGCCTGGATGCGTTGCGTCAACTCAAGACGGCCTATCCCAAGAGCAAGGTGCTGATCCTGTCGATGCACACCGACCCAGAGCTGATCATGCGTGCGCTGGAGTCCGGCGCCCACGGTTACCTGCTTAAGGACACCACCGCCAACGAGCTGGAGCAAGCACTGCTGGCGCTGAGCAACGACGAGCGCTACCTGAGCCCGGCGATTGCCCACACCGTGATCAAACAGGCGCTGGTACGCAACCAGGCCCCGGCCTCCCCGGTCGCCCACAACCATAATCTCACCGCTCGCCAGCTGGAAATCCTGCGCCTGATCGTGCGCGGCAAATCCACCCGGGAAATCGCCCACGGCCTGGGGCTAAGCATCAAGACCGTAGAAGCCCACCGCTCGCAAATCATGAAGCGCCTGCAAATTTTTGATGTGGCGGGCCTGGTGTTATTTGCCGTGCGCGAGCAGATCATCAGCCTGGACGACTAGGGGCGAGCCCGGCGGCAAGTGCACGCGCAGGGCCTTGGGCACGATCTCGAAGTGCAAGTCATCGCCTTCCAGCGGTTCGCCATCCAGGTTGATGTACAAGCCTTGCGCGACCTTGATCTTGACCCACGGCAGGCGCGCGCGGACAAACATGGTGTCCAGGCCCCAGCCATTGTTCATCAGTTCACGCAGGGTGCCGACCACTTCCTGGGGCGCCGGCAAAATGCTGATATCCAGCAACCCATCGTCCACCAGTGCGCCAGGGCACAGCACATGCCCACCGCCTGCCTGGCGGCCGTTGCCGATACCCAGCGCGAGCAGCTCGCCTTTCCAATGGAAACCCGGGCCTTCCAACTCGCCATACGCCGCCTTCAACTCGCTGAAGCGCGACAAACCGGTAAACAAATAGGCCGCGCCGCCCAGCACTTTCTTCAGTTCTTCGGAGGTGTTGGCGGTGACCTGGCTGCCAAAGCCACCGGTCGCCATGTTGAGGAAGACTTGCCCACCGACGCGGCCGAGGTCGATCGCCCTGGCCGGCACGTCCAGCAGCGCCAGGGCCTGATCGGGCTGCAGCGGTACACCGGCGGCGCGTGCAAAATCATTGGCAGTACCCAAAGGCATCAGCACCAGGCTGGCGTCGGTCTCGGCCTGGGCCATCGCCTCGGCGACATCACGCAAGGTGCCGTCACCACCGCCGGCAATGATGCACGTGTACCCGCCGCCGAGGGCCTCTTTGACCAACCGCTGTGCGTCGCCGCCCTCCCACGTCACCCGCACCGCCAGCTCCCAGCCCTGCTCACGCCGAGCCAGCACGGCGGCGCGCACCTCCTCGTTGAGGGCTTGCTTGCCGTGGAGGATCAACAGGGCTTTGTGGGCGGTCATGGGGGAACTCTCCTGGGGTCAAAGGTACTTGAAGGATGTTGACCTTTGAGGAGATGAAAAAAGCCATCGGGTTTGGAATTTAATTGGCAGCGGGCAACATCAAGCGCCTACCGTTGGATAGGTATAAACCTGACAGGCCGCAATCAGCTTTTGTGCAACTTGCTCATCAACTGCGCCTCAGCCTGGGTCAACCCACACGACTGCGTCAGTTCATCCACGGTCGCGCCCATGCCCACCAGCTTCGCCGCCTGGGCAAAAGACAGGTTCGCTGGATCACGCTGCTCCAACTGCTCCAACTTATCCGGCATGGGTGCGAGGATCGCGCGCAATTCATGCACCTCATCCCCGACCCGCACCGCACTTTGCTGGAAGTGATCAACGCGCTTGGCCAACTCGACCACGCGCCGATCACGCAGGGCGTCGCGTTCGGCCTGTTGCGCCACCCACTCGCGTTGCTGGCGCGCTGAGCGCAGCAAAAACGCCAATGTCCCGGCCCATAACAGGGCCAGGACGATTACCGCTGCTTCAAGGAACAATCAGATGCTCTCCAGATCCGACCATTCTTCTTCGCTCATCATCTTGTCCAGCTCGACCAGAATCAGCAGTTCGCCGTTCTTGTTGCAGACGCCCTGGATGAACTTGGCCGACTCTTCGTTACCCACGTTCGGCGCGGTTTCCACTTCCGATTGGCGCAGGTAAACCACTTCGGCCACGCTGTCGACCATGATCCCGACCACTTGCTTGTCGGCCTCGATGATCACGATACGGGTGTTGTCGTTGACTTCGGTCGGTATCAGGCCGAAACGCTGACGGGTGTCGATCACGGTCACCACGTTGCCGCGCAGGTTGATGATGCCCAGCACGTAGCTTGGCGCACCCGGAACCGGAGCGATTTCGGTGTAGCGCAGCACTTCCTGCACGCGCATGACGTTGATGCCGTAGGACTCGTTGTCCAGTTTGAAGGTAACCCATTGCAGGATCGGATCATCCAAACCTTGTGCGGACGCTGACTTATTCATACCCCTGACCCCTTCAAATGCCGTTGGACACGGCGTGTGTGCTTCTTCGCTGTGGCCGCACAACCGTGCGGCCGATCTTGTTCAATTAACTGCGTTGCTGGCCCGGCATCGACTTGACCGCGCCGCTGGCGATCAACTCGGCCAGTTCGGCGACGTCGAGCAACGCGCACATGTGTTCGATCACGGTGCCCGCCAACCAGGGGCGCTGGCCCCGGTGGCTGCGCCATTTGATTTCATTCGGGTCCAGGCGCAACGAACGGCTGACTTGATGCACTGCCAGCCCCCACTCGTAGCCCTGCACCGAGATCACGTATTGCAAGCCCTGGCGGAAGTCATCGCGGTAGCGATCGGGCATCACCCAGCGCGCGGTGTCCAGCACCTTGAGGTTGCCGGCCTGGCTGGGCAGGATGCCGAGGAACCACTCCGGTTGCCCGAACAGCGGCGTCAACTCCTGACCTTCCAGCGAGTAAATCGAGCCCAGGCACACCAGCGGCACTGCCAGGGTCAACCCGGCGACGTCAAACAGCAGGCATTCGAACGGCTCTGCGGCCCACGCCGGACGGCCGTCACCGGTGACCGGCGGCGGTGTGATGCTCGGCGGCATGTGCACTTCAACCACCGGCTCGACCACCACAGGTGCAACCACCACAGGCGCGGCCACAACAGGTGCAATCGTCGGTACCACAACCTGCGCATCCCGCGCCTGTTCTTCCAGCACCGCCAACTGGAATTCATCCAGTGTGCTTGGCGCTTCGACGGCGGATTCAAGAGCCAGGATCGGTTCCGGCAGGTCTTCGGCGGTCGCTTCCTGCAGCAAGGCATCCAGGTAGGATTCCAGTGCCAGTTGCGGCCGGGTCTTGACCTTGAGTTCGACGGGACGGTTCATCACGCCACCTGCGCCACAAGTTGTTGCGACAGCAGGTGCTTGAGCAGCGCGCGGTACGCCAGCACGCCGCGACTTTTACCGTCGAACTGCGAAGGGGTCAGGCCCGCACGGCTGGCGTCGCGCAGACGCGTGTCCACCGGAATGTAGCCTTCCCAGATGGTGTCCGGGTAGGCATCGCGCAGTACGCGCAAGGTGCCGAGGGACGCCTGGGTGCGGCGGTCGAACAACGTCGGCACGATGCTGAACGGCAGCGCCTGTTTGCGTGAGCGATTGATCATCGCCAGGGTGCTGACCATACGCTCCAGGCCTTTGACCGCCAGGTGCTCGGTCTGTACCGGGATCACCAATTGCTGGCTGGCCGCCAAGGCGTTGACCATCAGCACACCGAGCAACGGCGGGCTGTCGATGATGGCGTAGTCGAAGTCCTGCCATAGTTGCGCCAGGGTCTTGGCGATCACCAGGCCCAGGCCGCTCTGCCCCGGCGACTGGCGCTCAAGGGTGGCCAGGGCGGTACTCGACGGCAGCAGGGAAATGCTTTCATTACTGGTGGGCAGCAGCAGTTGCCCGGGCAGATCGCTCGGCACGTTGCCCTTGTGCAGGAACAGGTCATAGCTGCTGTGCTCCAGCGCGTCCGGGTCGTAGCCGAAATAGCTGGTCATCGAGCCGTGGGGGTCCAGGTCGACCACGACCACGCGCTTGCCCGCATCAGCCAGCAAGCCGGCTAAGGCGATGGAGGTGGTGGTCTTGCCGACTCCACCTTTTTGATTGGCAACTGCCCAGACTCTCATTCAGTTGATTCCTCCCGGTGGGCACAGGCGCGACCGAGACAGTGCATAAGTTATTGAGCCGGTGACGGAGAATTGACGGAGCTTTGCCGTACCGGCGGCTTTGCAGAGGCCGGTGCAGTTTGTGTGCCAGCCCGCTTCAATGCTGCGTCCGGGCTCGCATTTGCCGTGCCGGTGCCGGTCAGGCTGCGGCGTACATCCAGGTTGCGCGAGACCACCAGCACCACCCGGCGGTTGCGGGCGCGGCCTTCTACCGTAGCGTTATTGGCCACCGGCTGGAACTCGCCGTAGCCGACCGACGCCAGGCGACTGGGGTTCACACCCTGCATCGCGAGCATACGCACGATGCTGGCCGCCCGGGCCGACGACAGCTCCCAGTTGGTCGGGTACTGCGCGGTATTGATCGGGAAATTGTCGGTAAAGCCTTCCACGTGGATCGGGTTTTCAAACGGTTTGAGGATCGCCGCCACCTTGTCGATGATGGTGAACGCCTGGTCGCTGGGCATGGCATCGGCGCTGGCAAACAGCAGGCTCGAATTGAGCTCGATCTCCACCCACAACTCATTGCCGCGCACGGTCATCTGGTTGGAGCTGATCAGGTCGCCAAACGCGGCGCTGATATCGTTGGCGATGCTTTTCAGCGGGTCGCCGGTGCCACCCATGCCGGCGGAGGTTTCATCGCTATCGTCGACCAGCGGCTTGGCCGGGGTCACGGTCTTGGGCCGCTCTTCGCCGATAGGGATCGGCTTGAGCGAGTGGTCGGCGTCGTTGAACACACCGATCAGGGCTTGGGAAATGACTTTGTACTTGCCTTCGTTGATCGACGAGATGGAGTACATCACCACGAAAAACGCGAACAGCAAGGTGATGAAGTCCGCGTAGGACACCAGCCAGCGTTCATGGTTGACGTGTTCTTCAGGCTCGCGACGGCGACGGCTCACAACCAATACCTCCCATCAGTCCATGAAGCCCTGGAGCTTCAATTCGATGGAGCGCGGGTTCTCGCCCTCGGCAATCGACAGGATGCCTTCGAGCAGCATTTCACGGTAACGCGACTGGCGCGTGGCAATCGACTTGAGCTTGCTGGCGACCGGCAACAGCACCAGGTTGGCACTCGCCACACCGTAGATGGTGGCGACAAACGCCACCGCAATGCCGCTACCCAGTTGCGACGGATCGGCCAGGTTGCCCATCACGTGGATCAGGCCCATCACTGCACCGATGATGCCGATGGTCGGCGCGTAGCCGCCCATGCTTTCAAACACTTTGGCGGCATTAATATCGCGGCTTTCCTGGGTATAGAAATCCACTTCCAGGATGCTGCGAATCGCCTCCGGCTCGGCGCCGTCCACCAGCAATTGCAGGCCTTTGCGCGCGTAGCTGTCGGGCTCGGCGTCGGCCACGCCTTCCAGGCCCAGCAGGCCTTCCTTGCGTGCGGTGAGGCTCCAGTTGACCACGCGGTCGATGCCACCGGCCAGGTCGACACGCGGCGGGAAAATGATCCAGATCAGGATTTGCATGGCGCGTTTGAACGAACTCATGGGCGACTGCAGCAACGCCGCGCCCACGGTGCCACCGATCACGATCAGCGCCGCCGGGCCGTTGGCCAAGGCACCGAGGTGCCCGCCTTCGAGGTAGTTGCCGCCGATGATCGCGACAAACGCCATGGTGATGCCGATCAGGCTCAGTACATCCATCAGAGGCAGGCCTCCACCAAATGCTTGCCGATATCGTCCAGGCTGTAGACGGCGTCGGCCAGGTCAGCCTTGACGATAGCCATCGGCATGCCATAGATCACGCAACTGGCTTCGTCCTGGGCCCAGATCGCACTGCCGCCCTGTTTGAGCAGGCGCGCGCCTTCACGACCGTCGGCGCCCATGCCGGTGAGCACCACCGCCAGAACTTTGTCACCGTAGGACTTGGCTGCCGAACCGAAGGTGATATCCACGCAAGGTTTGTAGTTGAGGCGCTCATCGCCTGGCAGGATTTTGATCGCACCACGGCCATCGACCATCATCTGCTTGCCCCCAGGGGCCAGCAGCGCCAGGCCTGGACGCAGAATGTCGCCATCCTCGGCTTCCTTGACGCTGATGCGGCACAGCTTGTCCAGGCGCTCGGCAAAGGCCTTGGTGAACGCGGCGGGCATGTGCTGGATCAGCACGATTGGCGCCGGGAAGTTGGCCGGCAGTTGGGTCAATACCCGTTGCAGGGCGACCGGGCCGCCGGTCGAGGTGCCGATGGCGACCAGTTTATACGCCTTGCGTTTCGGCGCCGGCGAATGGGCGCTCGGCGCAGGCGTGCGCGCAGGTGCTACGGCAGGCCGGGCCACAGGCGCCGGAGCCGGGCGACCAAACGCGGTGCTGGTGGGTGCGGCCGGGGCGGCGACCGGCGCGGGCGCCGGGGCGCTGAACAGGCTGCGACGGTTGCTGCGCGAAATGCTGTGGACCTTCTCGCACAGCATCTGCTTGACCTTCTCGGGGTTGCGCGAGATGTCTTCGAAATTCTTCGGCAGGAAGTCCACTGCGCCGGCGTCCAACGCATCCAGGGTGACCCGGGCGCCTTCATGCGTCAGCGAGGAGAACATCAATACCGGGGTCGGGCAGCGCTGCATGATGTGCCGGACTGCGGTGATGCCATCCATCATCGGCATCTCGTAGTCCATGGTGATCACGTCCGGCTTCAACGCTATGGCTTGATCAATCGCCTCTTTGCCGTTGGTGGCCGTACCGACCACCTGGATCGTTGGATCGGCGGAAAGAATTTCCGAGACGCGGCGGCGGAAGAAACCCGAATCGTCCACCACCAGGACCTTGACTACCATAAACACTCCGTTAGGCGGGGCGGGCAATACCGCCCTGCCCCACCAGAATCAAATACGCCGTGCGGCGTAACGCTTGAGCATGCTCGGAACATCGAGAATCAATGCGATGCGACCGTCACCGGTGATGGTCGCACCCGACATGCCCGGGGTTCCCTGCAGCATTTTGCCCAAAGGCTTGATGACGACCTCTTCCTGGCCCACCAGTTGATCGACGACAAAGCCGATGCGCTGGGTGCCCACGGAGAGAATCACCACATGGCCTTCGCGCTGCTCTTCATGGGCAGCCGAGGCGACCAGCCAGCGCTTGAGGTAGAACAGTGGCAACGCCTTGTCGCGCACGATCACCACTTCCTGGCCGTCCACCACGTTGGTGCGCGACAGGTCGAGGTGGAAGATTTCGTTAACATTGACCAGCGGGAAGGCGAAGGCCTGGTTGCCCAGCATCACCATCAGGGTCGGCATGATCGCCAGGGTCAACGGCACCTTGATGACGATCTTCGAGCCCAGGCCCTTGGTCGAGTAGATATTGATCGAACCGTTGAGCTGGCTGATCTTGGTTTTCACCACATCCATGCCCACGCCACGGCCCGACACGTCGGAAATCTCGGTCTTGGTCGAGAAGCCCGGGGCGAAGATCAGGTTGTAGCACTCGGTGTCGGTCAGGCGGTCGGCGGCGTCTTTGTCCATCACGCCACGCTTGACCGCGATACCCCGCAGGATCGCCGGGTCCATGCCTTTGCCGTCATCGGTGATCGACAGCAGGATATGGTCGCCCTCTTGTTCCGCCGCCAGAATCACCTTGCCGCCACGGGACTTGCCCGAGGCTTCGCGTTCTTCCGGGGTTTCTACGCCGTGGTCGACGGCGTTGCGCACCAAGTGGACCAGCGGGTCGGCCAGGGCCTCGACAAGGTTTTTGTCGAGGTCGGTTTCTTCACCCACCAGTTCCAGGTTGATCTCTTTCTTGAGCTGACGTGCCAGGTCGCGAACCAGGCGAGGGAAGCGGCCGAAGACTTTCTTGATCGGCTGCATCCGCGTCTTCATCACTGCGGTCTGCAAGTCGGCGGTGACCACATCGAGGTTCGACACGGCCTTCTGCATGGCTTCGTCGCCGCTGCTCAGGCCCAGGCGCACCAGGCGGTTACGCACCAGCACCAATTCGCCGACCATGTTCATGATGTCGTCCAGGCGCGCGGTGTCCACGCGCACGGTGGTTTCGGCTTCACTGGCGGGCTTGTCGGCCACGGCGGCGGCCGGGGCTCGCGCGGGTGCGGGAGCAGCAGCTGGGGCCGGCGCCGGCTTGGCGGCGGCAGGCGCCGCCGCTTTGGCTGGCGCTGGTTTGGCTGCTACCGGAGCTGCCGTCGCCGCTGCGGCCGGGGCCACTTCGGTGAACTTGCCCTTGCCGTGCAATTCGTCGAGCAACGCTTCGAATTCGTGATCGGAAATCAGCCCGTCGCCGGCAGGTGCTGCACTGGCAGCAGGTGCGGCGGCAGTCGCTGCGACTTCCGGCAAGGCATCGGCAGCAAAGGCGCCCTTGCCATGCAACTGATCGAGCAACGCTTCGAATTCGTCGTCGGTAATGTCGGTGCCGGCGGTCGCCGCCGGCGCTTGCGGCGCAGCCGTGGGTGCAACGGCGTCGGCGGCGAACTGGCCTTTGCCGTGCAACTGATCGAGCAGGGATTCGAATTCTGCGTCGGTAATGTCTTCGCTGGTCGGCACGGCGACTGCGGCGACCGCTTGCGGCGCTTCGGCTTCGGCCTTGACCGCATTGAGAGAGTCGAGCAGTTGCTCGAACTCGCTGTCGGTGACATCGGCTTCGGCTTCGACCACAGGCTCCGGAGCCGCTTCCACCACCGGCGCGGCCGAGGTGTCGGCAGGTTCAGCCAGGCGCGCCAGGGCGGCCAGCAGTTCCGGAGTGGCTGCGGTGATCGGGGCACGTTCGCGGACTTCGCTGAACATGCCGTTGACCGCATCCAGTGCTTCGAGAATCACGTCCATCAGCTCCGAATCAACGTGACGCTCACCCTTGCGCAGGATGTCGAACACGTTCTCGGCGATGTGGCAGCACTCCACCAGCTCATGGAGCTGGAGGAAGCCGGCGCCCCCTTTTACAGTGTGAAAACCGCGAAAAATTGCATTGAGCAGGTTCGCATCATCCGGTCGGCTTTCCAGCTCGACCAGTTGTTCGGACAGTTGCTCTAAAATTTCGCCGGCCTCTACAAGGAAATCCTGAAGGATTTCTTCATCGGCGCCGAAGCTCATGGGTGTGCTCCTTAGAAGCCTAAACTGGATAACAGGTCATCTACGTCATCCTGACCTGACATAACGTCTTCACGTTTATCGGCATGAATCTGCGGACCTTCACCCTTGGCGAGATGTTTTTGTGGATCTTTTTCCGAGAGGATCGCTTCGCGGTCATGTTCGATGCCGGCGAAACGATCAACTTGGCCTGCCATAAGCACCAATTTGAGCAAGTTGCTTTCCACTTCGGTGACCAATTGGGTCACGCGCTTGATCACCTGACCGGTGAGGTCCTGGTAATCCTGGGCCAGCAGAATGTCATTGAGGTTGCTGGAAACCGTGTGGTTGTCCTGTTCGCTACGCGACAGGAAACCTTCAACCCGACGGGCCAACTCACGAAATTCCTCAGCCCCCACTTCCCGACGCATGAAACGGCCCCAGTCAACGCTGAGCGCCTGGGCTTCATTGGCCATGCCGTTGACCAGAGGCGTGGCGTTTTCCACCAGATCCATGGTGCGGTTGGCCGCCGCTTCAGTCAGCCTGACCACATAGGACAGGCGTTCAGTCGCATCGGTGATTTGCGAAATCTCTTCGGCCTGGGGCATGTGCGGGTCAATCTGAAAGTTGACGATCGCACTGTGCAGCTCGCGTGTGAGCTTGCCCACTTCCTGATACAGGCCGCGGTCACGGGTCTGGTTAAGCTCATGGATTAACTGCACCGCGTCGCCGAACTGGCCTTTTTCAAGGCTCTCGACGAGCTGGTGAGCATGCTTTTTCAGGGTCGACTCAAAGTCCCCCTGTGACGTTTCTTTATGCTCCATAGCTCCCCCGTGGCAGCATCAATGACCGATGCGTTCGAAGATTTTTTCGATCTTCTCTTTCAAGGCCAGCGCAGTGAATGGCTTGACCACGTAGCCGTTGACCCCGGCCTGGGCGGCTTCGATGATCTGCTCACGCTTGGCTTCGGCGGTCACCATCAACACGGGAAGACTGCGCAGTTTTTCATCGGCGCGCACATGACGCAGCAAGTCGATACCGGTCATGCCGGGCATGTTCCAGTCGGTTACCAAAAAGTCGATGCTCCCGCTGTTGAGGATCGGAATCGCCGTAAGGCCGTCATCCGCCTCGACCGTGTTGGTGAACCCAAGGTCACGCAACAGGTTTTTTATGATCCGCCGCATCGTTGAGAAGTCATCAACGATGAGGATTTTCATGTTCTTGTCCAATTCGACCTCCAAGCAGTCTTAAACGCGCCCAGCACCTGGACGCGCCATTTCAATCAACAGGCGTTACACAAAAAAGGACTGCCCAGGGCACCACGAAACTCACCCGCGAAAACCAGAGCCCTCACGGTAGTGTTTGCAGTGTCCCCACACTGCCTGTCAGCGCGCGCGCCACTCTCCCAGGCGTCCCCGCAAGCGGGCTGCGCACTGGCTGTGCAGTTGGCTGACACGCGATTCGCTGACCCCCAGGACCTCACCGATTTCCTTGAGGTTCAGCTCTTCGTCGTAGTACAGCGCCAACACCAGTCGCTCACGCTCCGGCAAATTGGCAATCGCGTCCGCCAGCGCACCCTGAAAGCGTTCATCTTCCAGGTCACGCGACGGCTCGAGATGAGTACTCGCGCCATCCTCGTGCAGCCCTTCGTGTTCGCCGTCCTGCAACAGGTCGTCGAAACTGAACAGGCGACTGCCCAAGGTATCGTTCAAAATCCCGTAATAATCATCGAGACTCAATTGGAGTTCGGCCGCAACTTCGTGATCTTTAGCGTCGCGACCGGTTTTTGCTTCAATTGCACGAATTGCGTCACTGACCATGCGCGTATTGCGGTGTACCGAACGCGGCGCCCAATCCCCTTTACGCACCTCATCGAGCATCGCGCCACGGATACGGATACCCGCATACGTCTCGAAACTCGCACCTTTGCTCGCGTCGTATTTGGTCGACACTTCGAGCAGGCCGATCATGCCGGCCTGGATCAAGTCTTCGACCTGAACGCTGGCGGGCAGGCGTGCCAGCAAGTGATAAGCGATGCGCTTGACCAGGGGCGCATAGCGCTCGATCAATTCACCTTGGCTGTCACGTGCCGATTTTTTGTAAAGGTTATAGCCGCTGGCTGTCATAGCACCGGTCCTGCGCTCGTCTGATGCACCAATCGCTCGACGAAAAACTCCAGATGCCCCCGTGGGTTGGCGGGCAATGGCCAGGTATCGACCTTCTGAGCAATAGCCTTGAACGCCAAGGCGCATTTCGAACGAGGGAACGCTTCGTAGACTGCACGCTGCTTTTGCACAGCCTTGCGTACACACTCGTCATAGGGAACTGCGCCGACGTATTGTAAGGCGACATCGAGAAAGCGATCTGTGACCTTGGTCAACTTGGCGAACAGGTTGCGCCCTTCCTGCGGGCTCTGGGCCATATTGGCCAGCACGCGGAAGCGGTTCATGCCGTAGTCACGATTCAGTAGTTTGATCAGGGCGTAGGCGTCGGTGATCGAGGTGGGTTCATCGCAGACCACCAGCAGGACTTCTTGCGCGGCGCGCACGAAGCTGACCACGGACTCGCCGATCCCGGCGGCGGTGTCGATCACCAGCACGTCGAGGTTGTCGCCGATATCGCTGAACGCCTGAATCAGGCCGGCATGCTGCGCCGGGCTCAGGTGGACCATGCTCTGAGTGCCCGAGGCGGCCGGCACGATGCGGATGCCTCCAGGGCCCTGCAGCAGCACATCGCGCAGCTCGCAGCGGCCCTCGATCACATCGGCGAGGGTATGTTTGGGCGTGAGCCCCAGCAAAACGTCAACGTTCGCCAATCCCAGGTCAGCATCCAGCAGCATGACACGACGGCCAAGCTCTGCCAGCGCCAGGGACAAATTCACTGACACGTTAGTTTTCCCGACGCCACCTTTGCCGCCGGTCACCGCGATCACCTGTACGGGATGCATGCTGCCCATTTTATTTCTTTACCTTGTCTTGCTTAGACGCAGGCTACATGGGTTGGCCGCGTGAATCGCTGCAGACCATCGATGTAGATACAATTCAGGGTGTTCATGCTGCCCTCA
This sequence comes from Pseudomonas sp. PSPC3-2, assembly GCF_049897085.1. NCBI lineage: Bacteria > Pseudomonadati > Pseudomonadota > Gammaproteobacteria > Pseudomonadales > Pseudomonadaceae > Pseudomonas > Pseudomonas sp. PSPC3-2. The sequence goes on along the minus strand of NZ_JAFCVO010000009.1, from coordinate 267,874 downwards.
ACCCACCCGTTTTGCCGGGTTGTGGTAAAGGTCGGCGAACATATCGGCCATCGCTTCCTCGCTAGGCTCTTCTTGCATTTGCACGCTGACGGCACGGCTGACCAACTGATGACGGCGCGGCAGATGCAAATCATCTGGAATCCGCGGCCCGTCGGTCAGGTAGGCGACCGGAAGTTCATGACTGATCGCCAGGCTCAACACCTCGCCCAGGCTCGCGGTTTCATCGAGCTTGGTGAGGATGCATCCGGCCAGGCCACAGCGCTTGTAGCTATGGTACGCAGCGGTAAGAACTTGTTTTTGGCTGGTGGTTGCAAGCACCAGGTAATTTTTTGACTTGATACCACGCCCGGCCAGGCTTTCCAGTTGCATGCGCAACGCCGGGTCGCTGGCTTGCAGGCCGGCGGTATCGATCAACACCACACGCTTGCGCAGCAACGGATCGAGGGCGTTGGCCAGGGACTGGCCCGGGTCAACGTGGGTCACCGACACATTGAGGATACGGCCCAGGGTCTTGAGTTGCTCCTGGGCACCGATGCGGTAGCTGTCCATGCTCACCAGCGCGATATTCTGGGCGCCGTACTTGAGCACGTAACGCGCGGCCAGCTTGGCCAGGGTGGTGGTCTTGCCCATGCCGGCAGGGCCGACCATGGCGATCACGCCACCCTCTTCCAGGGGTTCGAGTTCCGGGGTCACGATCATCCGCGCCAGGTGGGCCAGCAACATGCGCCAGGCCTGGCGAGGTTCTTCGATTTCGGTGGTCAGCGCCAGCAGGTCGCGGGACAACGGGCCGGACAGACCGATGCGTTGCAGGCGACGCCACAGGTTGGCCTGTTGCGGTTTGCTGCCTTGCAGTTGGGTCCACGCCAGCGAACCAAGCTGCACTTCCAGCAGTTCGCGCAGGCCGTTGAGTTCAAAGCGCATCGAATCGAACACACGCTGGTCGACTGCGGCGGCCGGAGCTGGCGCGGCAGGACGCGGCGGTTCGATGAACGTCGGCTCGATCAACGGCTCGGCGGCGGTCAGCGGCAGGCCGGCGAACAACTGGCGATTGGTGGTCGCATCGCTGTCGCCACGCATGCTCAGTTCGGCCTGGGCCGAGACAATGCGCGAGGCAGTCTTGCGCAGCTCGTCTTCAAGCTCCATGTTCGGGACGCGCGGGGCCAGCGCCGAAGGGGTGTAATCCAGGGCAGCCGTCAGCTCGACACCGCCGGCAATACGACGGTTACCGATAATCGCAGCGTCGGCGCCCAGCTCGTCACGTACCAGTTTCATGGCCTGACGCATATCGGCGGCGAAAAAACGCTTTACTTGCATAACCCACTACCTCAGCCGTTGGGCCCTACTGTCGCGACGATAGTCACTTGCTTGTTGTCAGGGATTTCCTGATAAGCCAAAACGTGCAAATTCGGCACTGCCAGGCGTCCAAACCGCGACAACATCGCTCGGACCGGACCTGCCACCAACAGAATCACCGGTTGGCCCTGCATTTCCTGGCGCTGTGCGGCGTCGATCAACGAACGCTGCAGTTTTTCAGCCATGCTTGGCTCCAGCAGAACGCCCTCTTCCTGGCCTTGTCCTGCCTTCTGAATACTATTGAGCAATATTTGTTCCAACCTTGGCTCCAAGGTGATCACAGGTAGCTCAGACTCAACCCCTACAATGCTTTGCACGATAGCGCGGGACAATCCGACGCGCACCGCAGCCACCAGGGCGGCGGTATCTTGACTCTTGGCGGCATTGTTGGCGATGGCCTCGGCGATGCTGCGAATGTCGCGCACCGGCACTTGTTCGGACAGCAGCGCCTGCAGCACTTTGAGCAATTGCGACAGCGACAGCACGCCCGGCACCAGTTCTTCGGCGAGTTTTGGCGACGCCTTGGCCAGCAAACCCATTAATTGCTGGACTTCTTCGTGGCCGATCAGCTCGTGGGAGTGCTTGTACAGAATCTGGTTGAGGTGCGTGGCGACAACCGTACTGGCGTCCACCACGGTGTAACCGAGGGACTGCGCCTGGCTACGCTGGCTGACTTCGATCCATACCGCTTCCAGGCCAAAAGCCGGATCTTTGGCGGTTATACCGTTCAGTGTGCCGAACACCTGGCCGGGGTTGATCGCCAGCTCGCGGTCGGGGTAGATCTCCGCTTCGGCGAGGATCACGCCCATCAGGGTCAGGCGGTACGCGCTGGGGGCCAGGTCGAGGTTGTCGCGGATATGCACGGTGGGCATCAGGAAGCCCAGGTCCTGGGACAACTTCTTGCGCACACCCTTGATCCGCGCGAGCAATTGGCCGCCCTGGTTGCGGTCTACCAACGGAATCAGGCGGTAGCCGACTTCCAGGCCGATCATGTCGATCGGGGTCACATCGTCCCAGCCCAACTCCTTGGTTTCCTGGGCGCGGGCCGGCGACGGCAGCAACTCCTGCTGGCGCGCGATCTCTTGCTGGGCCTTCACTTTGATCACGTTCTGCTTTTTCCAGAACAGGTAGGCGCCACCGCCGGCCATGGCCGCCATGCTCAAGAACGAGACGTGGGGCATGCCGGGCACAAGCCCCATGATAGCCATGATGCCCGCCGCCACGGCCAGGGCCTTGGGCGAGGCAAACATCTGCCGGCTGATCTGCTTGCCCATGTCTTCGGAGCCCGATGCACGGGTCACCATGATCGCCGCTGCTGTGGATAACAACAGTGATGGCAATTGCGCCACTAAACCGTCACCGATAGTCAGCAGGGCGTAGACCTTGCCCGCATCGCCAAAGCTCATGCCGTGCTGGAAGATCCCGACCGCCATGCCGCCAATCAGGTTGATGAACAGAATCAACAGGCCGGCGATGGCATCACCGCGCACGAATTTGCTGGCACCGTCCATGGAACCGTAGAACTCGGCTTCCTGAGCCACTTCCAGGCGGCGCGTCTTGGCCTGGTTCTGGTCGATCAGGCCGGCGTTGAGGTCGGCGTCGATAGCCATCTGTTTGCCGGGCATGGCGTCGAGGGTAAAGCGCGCGCTCACCTCGGAAATCCGCCCGGCGCCCTTGGTCACCACCACGAAGTTGATGATCATCAGGATCGCGAACACCACGATACCGACCACGTAGTTACCGCCGATCACCACCTCACCGAAGGCCTGGATCACCTTACCGGCGGCGGCGTGACCGTCCTGGCCGTTGAGCATCACCACCCGCGTGGACGCCACGTTCAGCGCCAACCGCAGCAGCGTGGCGATTAGCAGGATGGTCGGAAAGACCGCAAAGTCGAGCGGCCGCAGGGCATAGACGCAGACCAGCAACACGACGACGGACAAGGCAATGTTGAAGGTGAAGAACACGTCGAGCAGGAACGGCGGTATTGGCAACATCATCATTGCCAGCATCACCAGCAACAACAACGGCACACCCAGATTGCCCCGCGACAAATCAGTCAGGGTGCCACGGGCCGTGTTGAGCATTTGAGAGCGATCTACCACCGGTATTCCTCGCGTTCCTTGAAGCAAAGTTTTGACGCTAGAGGGCGTCCTGAAGGCGGTATTGCAAGAAGCCTTCCAACTTTTGCTTGAGGTCGCAGATCCCTTATGGCGAGGACTGACTGGCGAATGAGCAGGTAGGGGATCAACTGATTCAAATGACCGAAGACCTGCTGGTCAACCTCAGCCAATGCATTGCTCAATGACTTTTCGTTTGAGCTGGAAAGAGTTCGACGCAAGGGCGCAAGGGCGCACTCAACGACCTGATGGCGGATCGTTCCGACATTCAGCGCGGGAACGATCAACCAGCCGGCTCTATTTAGAGAGGATTTTCACGCTCGCAGCCTGATCGCCCTTAGGCCCTTTTTCGACGAGAAACTCCACTTTCTGGCCCTCTTCAAGAGACTTGAAACCCTCGGCCTGGATGGCGGAAAAATGGACGAACACATCGCCGCCGCCATCCTGGCTAATAAACCCAAACCCCTTCTCCGCGTTAAACCATTTCACAGTGCCTGTTGCCATTGCCGTTCTCCGTACACTTCAATTAAGGACTTACACAGGTGTCGTCAGATCAGTCGAATGTCGCATGCATAGATGCCAGTCGGTCGATGGATCATCCAAAACTCCACTTTCTGCCCCTCCGACAGCAGGGGTCTATCCGAGCTGCATAGTTCTACCGATACATCTTCTGCCCCGCTGTCCAGCGCAATAGAACCCAATCCGGTCTGTTGGTCATAAGATTTGACCCTGCCTGTGAATAGCTGCATCGCCCCACTCCCTGCATCTTGTTGCGCAGTACGCGAGGTAATAGAACCGAGAGCAGGCGATGCTGGCTACTGTCAAAGTTGACAGGCCAGGAAGGTTTTACGACGAATGGCACGGTGCCAATTTGAACGACCCGTCAGGAATCGCGACGCAAGTCCGGCGGAATCGGCAGGTCTTTAAGCGGATCAGGCCGCTTCCCTTTGCCCGCACGGTACTGGCGAATCTGATAGACATACGCCAACACCTGCGCCACCGCCAGGTACAGCCCGGCAGGGATTTCCTGGTCGAGGTCAGTGGAGTAGAAGATCGACCGCGCCAGCTCCGGCGATTCCAGCAGCAGGATGCCATTGGCCACGGCGATTTCGCGGATCTTCAGGGCGGTGAAGTCGCTGCCCTTGGCCAGCAGCATCGGCGCGCCGCCCTTCTCCGGGTCGTACTTGAGGGCCACGGCGTAGTGGGTCGGGTTGGTGATCACCACGTCGGCGTCGGGCACCGAAGCCATCATCTTGCGCTGAGACATTTCGCGCTGCAGTTGGCGAATGCGTTGCTTGACCTCGGGGCGGCCTTCCTGGTCCTTGTGTTCGTCGCGCACTTCCTGCTTGGTCATCAGCAGTTTTTTGTGGCTTTCCCACAACTGGATCGGCGCATCCACGGCGGCGATCAGGATCAACCCGGCGGCCATCCACAACGCGCTCCAGCCCACCACTTGCACGCTGTGGATGATCGCTGACTCCACCGGTTCATGGGCGATGCGCAGCAAGTCGTCGATGTCGGAGGTCAATACCACCAGCGCCACGAACAAAATCAGGATGAACTTGGCCAGGGCCTTGAGCAGTTCCATCAGGGCCTTGGTGGAAAACATCCGCTTGAGCCCGGCGGCAGGGTTCATGCGGCTGAATTTGGGCGCCATGCTGCTCGCAGCGAATAGCCAGCCGCCAAGGGCGACGGGGCCGATCAGCGCCGCCAGCAACAAAGTGATCAAAATCGGCTGCACCGCCAGGATCGCGATTTTCCCCGAATGCAGCAGGTACTGCCCCATGGCGCCGGGGCTGAGCAGCACTTCACGGGGCAAGGTGAAGTTGAGCTTCATCAACTCCATCAGGTCGAGCGCCAGGCCGCCGCCGTAGATCAGCAAGGCGCCAGCACCGGCCATCATTGTCGCAACGGTGTTGAGCTCTTTGGAGCGGGCAATCTCGCCCTTTTCCCTGGAGTCCTTTTTACGCTTATCCGTGGGGTCTTCTGTTTTGTCCTGACCACTCTCGCTCTCGGCCATGGCTCAGCGCGCCCGTGCCAGATCACGTAAGAACTGCAAGGCGTCGGTCGCCAGCGGTTGATACTGATTGAGTATGTCGGCCATGCCGATCCAGAAAATCCCCATGCCCAACACCAGGGTCAACGGGAAACCGATAGAGAAGATATTCAGTTGCGGCGCCGCGCGGGTCATCACGCCAAAGGCGATGTTGACCACCAGCAGCGCAGTGATCGCCGGCAGCACCAGCAACAGCGAAGCGCCCAACACCCAACTGAGGCGCCCCACCAGCTCCCAGAAGTGATTGACCACCAGCCCCGAGCCGACCGGCAAGGTGGTGAAACTTTCGGTCAGCACCTCGAACACCACCAGGTGGCCGTTCATGGCCAGGAACAGCAAGGTCACCAGCATAGTCAGGAACTGCCCGATCACCGCTGCCGACACGCCGTTGGTGGGGTCGACCATGGACGCGAAGCCCATGCCCATCTGGATCGAGATGATTTGCCCGGCAATCACGAAGGCCTGGAAGAATAGCTGCAGGGAGAAACCCAGCAGCGAGCCGATAAGGATCTGCTCGGCAATCAGCATCAGCGCACTGAGGTCCAGCGCGTTGACGGGCGGCATCGGCGGCAAGCCCGGCATCAGGGCCACGGTGATCGCCACCGCGAAATACAGGCGGATGCGGCGCGGCACCAGGGTAGTGCCGAACACCGGCATGCTCATCAGCACCGCCGTGACGCGGAACAGCGGCAAGATAAACGAAGCCACCCAGGTACTGATCTGGGTGTCGGTCAACGCCAGCAGCGATTGCATGCGGTCAGCCGATCAACTGCGGAATACTGCCGTACAACTGCAGGATGTATTCCATGAAGGTCTGCACCAGCCACGGGCCGGCGACGATCAGGGTGATCAGCATCACCAGCAGGCGCGGCAGGAAGCTCAGGGTTTGTTCATTGATCTGGGTCGCGGCCTGGAACATCGCCACCAGCAGGCCGACCAACAGGCTCGGCACCACCAGCACGGCGACCATCATGGTGGTCAGCCACAACGCTTCACGGAACAGGTCGACGGCAACTTCTGGGGTCATGGCCCTACACTCCGCCGAAACTGCTGGCCAACGTGCCGATAATCAGCGCCCAGCCGTCCACCAGCACAAACAGCATGATCTTGAACGGCAACGAGATGATCAGCGGCGACAGCATCATCATCCCCATGGCCATCAGCACGCTCGCCACCACCAGGTCGATGATCAGGAACGGGATAAAGATCATGAAACCGATCTGGAACGCCGTCTTCAATTCCGAGGTAACAAACGCCGGCACCAGGATCGTCAGCGGTGCCTGATCCGGGGTGGCGATGTCGGTGCGCTTGGACAGACGCACAAACAGTTCAAGGTCGCTGGAGCGGGTCTGCGACAGCATGAAGTCCTTGATCGGGCCTTGGGCCTTGTCGATGGCGTCTTGCGCCGTGAGCTTTTCCGCAAGGTAAGGCTGCAGGGCTTGCTGGTTCACCTTGTCGAATACCGGCGCCATGATGAACATCGTCAAGAACAGCGCCATGCCGGTGAGGATCTGGTTCGATGGCGTCTGTTGCAGGCCCAGGGCCTGACGCAGGATCGAGAACACAATGATGATCCGGGTGAAGCTGGTCATCAGCATGACAAACGCCGGGATAAAACTCAGCGCCGTCATGATCAACAGGATCTGCAGGCTGACCGAATACTCCTGGGCCCCGGCCGCGTTGGTGCCCAGGGTAATCGCCGGGATCGACAACGGGTCGGCGGCGAACGCCAATGGCGCGGCCAGCCACAGCATGAGCGTCAATAAAACGCGCATTACTTCTTATCCTTCTGATCCTTGCCCAGCAACTCCATCAGGCGCTGGGCGAATTCTGGCGTGGCGGCCTGGGTCGGGGCGACGTTGACCGGCGTCTTGAGCACGTGCAGCGGGGTGATGCGGCCGGGGGTGAGGCCCAGCAGGATCTGTTCCTCGCCCACCTGCACCAGCACCAGCCGATCACGCGGGCCGAGGGCGCGCGAACCGATCATCTCGATGACCTGGGCGTTGCCCGGACCAATGTTCTGCACACGACGCATTAGCCAGGCCAGCACAAAAATCAGCCCGACCACGAGCAACAGGCCCAGCACCAACTGGGTCAGTTGGCCACCGATGCCGCTGCTCACCACGGGGGCGGCGGCCGCTTGCGCGACCGGCTCGGCCGCGAGGGCGCTCAATGGCAGCGCCAAAAACAGTCCCGCCATCGAATACTTCATGTCAGCGCAGCTTCTTGATGCGTTCGCTCGGGCTGATCACGTCGGTCAGGCGAATGCCGAACTTTTCGTTGACCACCACTACCTCGCCATGGGCGATCAGCGTGCCGTTGACCAGTACGTCCAACGGCTCACCGGCCAGGCGATCCAGCTCGATCACCGAGCCCTGGTTGAGCTGCAGCAGGTTGCGGATGTTGATGTCGGTGCTGCCGACTTCCATGGAGATCGACACCGGGATGTCGAGAATCACGTCCAGGTTCGGGCCGTCGAGGGTCACCGGGTTGTTATTCTTCGGCACGCTGCCGAATTCTTCCATGGGCATGCGGTTACTGGCCGGTGCGGTGGAGGCATCGGCCGCCAGCAGCGCGTCGATATCGTCCTGGCCAACATCGCCGGTTTCTTCCAGGGCCGCAGCCCATTCGTCGGCCAGGGCCTGGTCTTCGGCGGAAGTGTTTTCGTGTTCGGTAGCCATTACATGTCCTCGGCGGAGCAAACATTCATAAATAAATAGGGGTGCATCAATACGGGTGACTCAGCGCCGGCTGATCGACTCCACCACTTGCAGTGCCAGTTTGCCCTTGTGCGAACCAAGCTTGACCTTGAACGACGGTACGCCGCTGGCGCGCATGATCAGTTCTTCCGGCAACTCGACGGGAATCACGTCGCCCGGCTGCATGTGCAAAATATCCCGCAGGCGCAGTTGGCGACGGGCCACGGTGGCGGTCAGGGGCACGTCGACGTCCAGCAGGTCTTCGCGCAGGGCCTTGACCCAGCGTTCGTCCTGGTCGTCGAGGTCTGACTGGAAGCCGGCGTCGAGCATTTCGCGCACGGGCTCGATCATCGAGTACGGCATGGTCACGTGCAGGTCGCCGCCACCGCCATCGAGTTCGATGTGGAAGGTAGACACCACAACGGCTTCGCTGGGGCCAACGATGTTGGCCATGGCCGGGTTCACTTCCGAGTTGATGTACTCGAAATTGACCTCCATGATCGCCTGCCAGGCTTCCTTCAAGTCGATGAAGGCCTGCTCCAGCACCATACGCACCACGCGCAGTTCAGTAGGGGTGAACTCGCGGCCTTCGATCTTGGCGTGACGGCCGTCGCCACCGAAGAAGTTGTCCACCAGTTTGAACACCAGTTTGGCGTCGAGGATGAACAACGCAGTACCGCGCAATGGCTTGATCTTGACCAGATTGAGGCTGGTAGGCACGTACAGCGAGTGTACATATTCGCCGAACTTCATCACCTGCACGCCGCCCACCGCCACATCTGCCGAGCGGCGCAGCATGTTGAACATGCTGATGCGGGTGTAACGGGCGAAACGCTCATTGATCATTTCCAGGGTCGGCATGCGTCCACGGACGATGCGATCCTGGCTGGTCAGGTCATAACTTTTGACGCTGCCGGGCTCAGCAGCCATTTCGGTCTGTACCAGACCATCGTCCACGCCATGCAGCAGCGCATCGATTTCATCCTGGGACAGCAGGTCTTGCACGGCCATGTCGTGATCCTACTGCAATACGAAATTAGTGAAGAGCGCCTGCTCGACCACCACTTTGCCGAGCTCTTTCTGGGCCACTTCCTGCACGCTGGCAGTGACCTTCTGGCGCAACATTTCCTGGCCCACCGGCGTAGCCAGGCTGTCGAAACTTTGCGCGGAAAACAACATCACCAGGTTATTGCGGATCACCGGCATATGCACCTTGAGGGCCTCAAGGTCCGCCTGGTTGCGCGCCAGCAAGGTGATGCTCACCTGCAGGTAGCGTTGACGACCGTTCTGATTGAAGTTGGCGACAAAGGCCGGAAGCATCGGCTCGAAGATTGCCGGTTGCTTGACGTTACTGGCAGTTTCGGCGGCGGGCGCCGGTTTGCTCGCACTGCTGTGCATGATGTACCAAGTGCCGCCCACGGACGCGCCAATCGCCAGGACCAGGCCCAGGACAATCAACAGGATAAGCTTGAGCTTGCCCTTGCCCTTACCTGCGGGTGCTTGTGCTGCGTCTTCGCTCTTCGCCATGCCAATAATCCGTCACTATTTGGGGATTCATAGATCTACGGAAAGGCAAGAGCAAGTGTTATGCCAGAGTTGTCTGGCAATCGGGGAAGAGAGATCACCGCGAATCGAATGTAGGAGGGGGCTTGCTCCCGATAGCGGTGTGTCAGTCAATAGATTCATTGGCTGATACACCGCCATCGGGAGCAAGCCCCCTCCCACACTTGAGCCGGTGCCAGGCTTAGGATCAGGCGTAATAGTCAACGGCGCTGGAGCCAATCACGGTGGCCGTCACCGGCGCGACGGCCGCGGCCACTTCGGCATGATCGGCAACGTCGCCGCTGTCACCCCGACCGCCACGACCACTGACACCGTTCGCCTGGTTCTGGTTCTGTTGCTGTTGACCCTGGCCCTGCCAACCACGGGACTGGTCGGACACATTGACGTCGACCTGCCCCATGCCCTGCTGGGCAAACATCTCGCGCAAACGGCCGGACTGGGTTTCCAGTGCTTCACGCACAACGGCGTGACCACTCATGAAGGTGACCTGGGCCTGCTGGTCGGCCGTCATGTTGACCTTGATATCCAGGCGCCCGAGTTCGGCCGGCTGTAGCTGGATCTCTGCCGACTTGAGGTTGGCGCTGGACAGGTACATCACGCGGTTGACCACTTCCTCGGTCCAGCCGCTCTGGTGCATGGCCAGCGGTGCGTTGGCGACCGGCGGCAAAGCATTGGCGGTTTTCGGCGTGGCGGCCTGGGTCAGTGCGGCCAGGCGGTTGGCGAAGTCATCGACACGCGTGTCGCTGCTGGCGCTCTTCAAATCCTTGAGGCCGCCTTCGATCAACCCGCCAAAGGCTTTGTCGCCGCCCTGGTCGGTGCTGTCCTTGCTGGCTTGCTGGTCCACCATGTTAGCCAGGCCCGTGGCGAAGTTCTGCGCAGCGGTCGGCTGGTCCTGGGACGGCGGCGCGGCGCTCTGCGGGGCCTGACTGCTGGCCGACACATGACCGCCCTGCTCCATCGCCAGGCGTACCGCCGGCATCGCATCCAGAGGGTCTGCCGTGGGATCGAAGGCCGGCTTGGCCACATCGGTCGCTGCCAGCGGTGCCGTGACCACCGGCTGGGCCTTGTCATCCTTGGCGGCGGCAGCCGGGGCTGGCGTTTCCACCGGCACTGGCACTGGCACAGCAACCGGCGTGACCGTGACAATCAGGGCCGGATCAACCACCGGGGCAACCACTGGGTCTACCGCCGGCTGCTGCGCCAGGGCTGGGTCGGCGGGCGGGGTTTGATCACTGCTGGCGCTGTCGGCGGGTTTGGCCGGCGGTTCGGCTGGCAAGGGTTTGCCGCTATCGGCAACCGCTGGCGTACCGGCGGCAGGCTTATCGTTGTTCGCGGCAGGTTTATCGTTGTTCGCGACAGGCTTATCGTTGCCAGCAACAGGCTTGGCACTCGCGTCAGCAGGCTTGTCGCGCGCGGGCTTGGCCGAGTTGTCGTCGGCCTTGGCCGAGGGCTTCGAACCTTGGCTGGCGAACACCTGAGCAAAGCCAGGGCCCTTGTCCCGCGGCTCCGCGGCCGCCGCCGGTGGATTGGCGGCAGGCGCTTGAGGCTTGGCCGCAGGGGCAGCCTGAAGGAGCGAATTAGGGGCGACTGGCATAGGTAAGGTCTCCACTGCATGGGAATCGGGGATGCAGTATCAGGAGATATAGCAAGAGTCGGGCCAGCTCTGCGGAAAAGCGGTGTGGGGCCTGAAATTAAAGCTGGAAGCGCTGGCGCTCCGACTCATACAGCGGCTTGACCAGCGCAAACTCATGGTCGATCTGATCGACCAAGGCCCCCAGGTCCGCCGCAGCCTCGACAGACTCAACCTCCAAGCGCTGGCACAAGTGCGCCAACCGCACTGCACCGAGGTTACCACTGCTGCCCTTGAAACTATGGGCGATGCGCGCCAACGCCTTGGCATCGTCGCGAGCTTTGCGCAGCGCTTCGACGCGCTTTTGCGAATCATCGAGAAAGGTATCGAGCAATTTGGGGTACTCGCCTTCCATGACTTCCTGCAAACCCGATAACACGTCCGGGTCCAGATGAACCTCAACCACTTGTTCGCTCCTTGATCAAGAATCGGCGGATTATGCCAGAGCCTCCCAGCAAAACTCCACGCAGACACTGCGCCCGCCGTCGGACCAGCGTACATCGCTACTCAGTTGACGCACCAGGCCCAAGCCGCGACCAGACAGACGGTCGAGATCGAGCGGGCGAGCCAGTACCTGTTCCACATCGAACCCGGGGCCGCTGTCTTCGATGCGCAAGGTCATCCTGCCGCCCGTAGCGGTGGGCTCTACCTGCACATGCACGCGCACATAACCGCTGTTGAGTTGCACCAGCCGCTCATTGCGCTGGCGGTAATACTGCGCAAAACCTTCAGCATTGCGCTTGAGCCGCGAGTCCAGGCCCAGCACGCCATGCTCCAGGGCGTTGGAATACAGTTCGGCCATCACGCTGTAGAGCGCCCCGCTCTGCTCGCGCAAGCCGTGGATCTCCAGCAGCAGTTGCAACAGATAGGGCAACGGGTTGTAGCGTTTGAGGGTCTCGGCGCGAAACTCGAAACTCACCGACCAATCCAACGGGCACGACTGGCCACTGTCGGCATACAGCGGCCCCGTCGCACGCATCGACTGGCCGGCCTGCAGGGTAATTTCGAGCATGCTCACGTCATCCCGCGCCTCACCGCGAAACGCCGCCAGGGCCTGCTCGATATCCTCGAACAAGCGGTCGGGCTCACGATTGGCGGCAAACACCTGCTGCAAGCGCTCGGCGCCGAACAATTGTTCGTTGGCATCGGCGGTATCCAGCACGCCATCGGAGAGCAGAAATACGCGGTCGCCCAGGGCCATCGGCCAGACTTCGGTGCGATCATCGAACGCCTGCGCCGACAGCACGCCCAACGGCAAGTGCCGTGATATCAGCGGCGTGCGCTTACCGGTGGCGACTTCATGCACATAGCCCTCGGGCATGCCGCCATTCCAGACTTCCACCGCACGCCGTTGCGCGCTCAGGCACAACAGCGTCGCGCAGCAGAACATGTCCACCGGCAGGATGCGTTTGAGCTTGGCGTTCATCTCCCGCAGGATCTGCGTCAACCCGTAGCCCTTGGCCGTCATGCCATAGAACACTTCGGCCAACGGCATGGCGCCGACCGCCGCTGGCAGGCCGTGCCCGGTGAAGTCGCCGAGCAGCACATGCATGTCACCCGCCGGCGTGTAGGCTGCCAACAACAAGTCGCCGTTGAACAGCGCATAGGGCGATTGCAGGTAGCGAATGTTCGGCGCCGCGTTGATGCAACCCGAATGGGCGACCTTGTCGAACACCGCCTTGGCCACGCGCTGCTCATGCAGCAGGTAGTCATGGTGCTTGGCGATCAGGTCACGCTGCTGCAACACCGTGGCCTGCAGGCGGCGCAGGCGATCCATCGCATTGATCTTGGCCGCGAGAATCAGCGGGTTATAGGGCTTGGGCAAGAAGTCATCGCCACCGGCATCCAGGCACTGGGCCAGGGCTTCGCTTTGGCGCAGGGAGGTGAGGAAGATGATCGGCACCAGGGCCTCACCCGCCAGTTGCTTGATCCGCCGCGCGGCCTCAAAGCCATCCATCACCGGCATCAGGGCGTCCATCAGCACCAGTTGTGGACGTTCGCGGGCAAACAGCTCGACGGCTTGTGCGCCGTTGCTGGCGGTGAGCACCTGGTGGCCCTGGCGCCGGACGATGGTCGACAGCAACAGCAGGTCGGCGGCGCTGTCTTCGGCGATCAGGATGGTCAGCGGTTCGAGGACCGGAGCCAGCGCGCTCAATTGATGTCGAACAGTTTGTCGAAATTGGAAATCGCGAGGATCTTGCGCACGTCGGAACTGCTGTTGATCACCTGGATTTCCGAGTTATCTCCCCCGGCATGATCGCGCAGCAGCAGGAGCATGCCCAGGGCGGAGCTGTCCATGTAGGTGGTTTCTTTCAGGTCGACGATGTATACGTCTGGCACCTTGTAGAAACGCTCGTAGGCGTCACGAAAGAGCTGGTGGCTGCCGAAATCGAACCGGCCCTTGATTGCGATCGTCAACTTCTTCCCATCCAGGGATACTTCTGACTCGACTGACATGTGACTGCTTCCTTGTCATGGGTCTAGATACAAGGTGTAGCAGGCTAACCGGATGTGGGCAACACAGCGAAGCAAATGTGGGAGGGGGCTTGCTCCCTCCCACATTGAGTCCGGAGCTTGGCGCTAGTAGGGATTCTGGCGCGGCAGGCGCTGGGACAACTCATCGAGCAGTTTTTGCTCGCGCTTATCCTCAAGCGCCCGCGCCTCATCGATATAGCGCTGCACCAGCTTGCGCAACCCTTCGACCCGGGCATACGCCTGCTGCCAGCTTTCGCGGGCCTTGTCGAGGTTGTTCTGGTGCCAGGCCAGGCTCTGGCGCTGCTGGCCGACAGCGGTTTCAAGCTGGTTGAGAAAGCCCTGGTAGCCCATCAGCCACTGGCCGGACACGCCTTTGGTGCCGCGCTCGATCCACTGCTGCTGGTACTCGCCGCGAAAGCGCTCCAGGTCGCCGAGCTTACTTTCCGCCAGGCGCACCTGGCCCTGGAAGTAACCCAGGCGCTGGACGGCGGTTTTTTCGGCCTTTTCGGCCATGTCCACCACCGGGGCCAAGCGTGAGGAGCGGTTGCTGGCCATGGCTTAGCCGCCTGGCGCGGGGGCGAAGATGGACTGCAGGTGCGCTTCGCTTTCGCCCATGCTGATGTTGTCGTTGAGGCCTTGGCGCAGGTAGGTGACCAATTGCGGTTGCAGGGCAATCGCCAGGTCAGTCTCACGATCGCCGCCGGCCACATAGGCGCCAACGCTGATCAGGTCGCGACTTTGCTGGTAGCGCGACCACAACTGCTTGAACTGCTGGGCACGGGCCATGTGCTCCGGGGTGACCACCGACGGCATCACCCGGCTGATGGACGCTTCGATGTCGATGGCCGGGTAGTGCCCCTCCTCCGCCAGGCGCCGCGACAGCACGATGTGACCGTCGAGCACGCCCCGCGCCGAGTCGGCGATCGGGTCTTGCTGGTCATCGCCTTCAGACAACACGGTGTAAAACGCGGTGATCGACCCACCCCCCGCCTCGGCATTACCGGCGCGCTCCACCAGCTTGGGCAACTTGGCGAACACCGACGGCGGATAGCCCTTGGTGGCCGGCGGCTCGCCGATGGCCAGGGCGATTTCCCGCTGGGCCTGGGCGAAACGCGTGAGGGAGTCCATCAGCAACAGGACGTTCTTGCCCTTGTCGCGAAAATATTCGGCGATGCGCGTGCAGTACATGGCGGCGCGTAAACGCATCAGCGGCGCATCGTCGGCCGGGGACGCAACGACGACGGAACGCTTGAGGCCTTCTTCACCGAGGCTGTGCTCGATGAACTCCTTCACTTCCCGGCCCCGTTCGCCGATCAGCCCCACCACGATGATGTCGGCCTCGGTAAAACGGGTCATCATGCCCAGCAACACCGACTTACCCACGCCGGTACCGGCAAACAGGCCGAGGCGCTGGCCGCGACCGACCGTCAATAAACCGTTGATGCTGCGAATGCCCACGTCAAGCGGCTGGCTGATGGGGTTGCGCTTGAGCGGGTTGATGGTGGGGCCATCCATCGGCACCCAGTCTTCGGCTTTCATGCCGCCCTTGCCGTCCAGCGCACGACCGGCACCGTCCAGCACGCGACCGAGCATGCTCATGCCCATGGGCAGGCGGCCGGTATCGGCCAGCGGCACCACGCGGGCGCCGGGGGCGATGCCCGCCAGGCTGCCAACCGGCATCAGGAAAATCTTGCTGCCGGAAAAGCCCATCACCTCGGCTTCGACCTGCACCGGGTGGTAACTGTCGTCGTTGATCACCAGGCAGCGGCTGCCCATGGCGGCGCGCAGGCCTTCGGCTTCGAGGGTCAGGCCAACCATGCGCAGCAAGCGCCCTTCGAGGATCGGCTGGCCGGGCAACTTGGTGGCCTCGGCATACCCGCTCAGACGCTTGGCGAAACTGGTGCGATCAAGGCGCATCAGGGGCGTCCAGGTCCACGCTCATGTCAGGTTCGGCCGGGTTCAGGACCTGCTCGTGCACCTGGTCCAGCAACTGGGCCATGATCTGGCTGATGCGCGTTTCCACCGTGGCGTCGATGCGGCTGTATTCGGTCTCGACGCGGCAACCACCGGGCTGCAGCGCTGCATCTTCGACGATGCGCCAGGTTTCTTCATGGCGCTCGCGCAGGGCTTTGACCTGTTCGAAATCCTGCGGGTTGATGTGCAGCCGCACATTGCCGACACCCAGGGGCAGCAGCTTGAGGGCTTCACGCATGACGCTTTCGATCTGACTGGAGTCCAGCACCAGCTCACGCTGGATCACCTGGCGGGCGATGTGTTCGACCAACCCGACCATGGCTTTTTCGATCTGCGAATCCTGCTCGGCGATGGGCTCGAACAGGCTGCCCATCAGGCGTTCCAGGCTGGCCAGCTTGACGTTCAAGGCAGCCTCGGCTTCCTGGCGAACCTTGAGCGTGGTGCTGCGAAAACCATCTTTTTCGCCAGCGGCGAAGCCTTCGTTGTAGGCCTCCTGGCGAATGCTTTCCAACTCTTCCAGGGTCAGCGGCTGGACTTCTTCCAGCGGCACTTCTTCCATTTCCGCCGGCAGTTCTTCCACAGGCTCAGGTTCGGGCTCCGGCACATGCGGATCGAAGCTGGGCAACGACCAGATGTCGAACCCGCCCACGTCCCGCGCGCGAATCAGGTCGCTGGGCGCTTCATCTTTGTTCGACATGCGAGGCGCCTTAGATCATTTCTTCGCCGCCCTTCCCACCGAGAACGATTTCTCCGGCTTCGGCCATACGGCGGGCAATCGTGAGGATTTCCTTCTGCGCGGTTTCCACGTCGCTGACGCGTACCGGGCCTTTGGCTTCCAGGTCGTCGCGCAACAGTTCGGAGGCGCGCTTGGACATGTTCTTGAAGATCTTTTCCTTGACGCCTTCGTCCGAACCCTTGAGGGCCAGTACCAGCACGTCGGAGGAGACTTCGCGCAACAGCGCCTGGATGCCACGGTCGTCGACATCGGAGAGGTTGTTGAACACGAACATGAGGTCTTCGATCTGGCCGGACAGGGTGTCGTCGATCTCGCGGATCGAGTCCATCAACTGGCCTTCGACCGAGCTGTCGAGGAAGTTCATGATGTCGGCTGCGCGCTTGATACCGCCCAAGGTGGTACGCGAAGCATTCGAGTTGCCCGAGAACTGCTTCTCGAGAATCGTGTTGAGTTCTTTCAGGGCCGCCGGCTGCACGGTGTTCAACGACGACACGCGCAGGATGATGTCCAGGCGCACTTTATGGTCGAAGTGGCCGAGCACTTCGCCGGCCTGGTCGGGGTCGAGGTACGCCACCACGATCGCCTGGATCTGCGGGTGCTCGTAGCGGATCACGTCGGCGACGGCGCGCGGCTCCATCCATTTCAGGCTGTCGAGGCCGCTGGTGTTGCCGCCCAACAGGATGCGGTCGATCAGGCCGTTGGCCTTGTCTTCGCCGAGGGCCGAGGTGAGCATCTTGCGGATGTAGCTGTCGGAGCCGACGCCCAGGCTGGTCTGGTCGCCGACGATCTCGACGAACTCGCTCATCACCTGTTCGACCTGCTCTCGGTGAACGTTGCGCATCTGCGCCATGGCCACGCCCACGCGCTGGACCTCTTTGGGCCCCATGTGGCGCAGCACTTGTGCGGCGTCGGTTTCACCCAGGGACAGCAGCAGGACTGCGGCTTTGTCGACCTTGGTGAGCTTGGCAACAGCGGCTCGACTATCACTCATCTGCGTTAATCCACTCTTTCACGACCTGGGCCACACGGCCCGGGTCTTCTGCCACCAGACTCTTGATTGCGTTCAACTGAGCGTCATAGCCTTCGCTCGGGCTTGGCAACAGGATGCTTTGCGGGCCGCCGAGGCTGACGCGGTCGTTGGCCAGTTCGCCATCCAGGCCGCCCATGCCACCCAACTCGACATCGCTGCCACCGAAGGTTGCCAGTTGTTTCTTACCATTGCCGGTGATGTTGTTGAGCACCGGACGCAGCACGCCGAACACCAGCACTACGATGAACAACACGCCCAGCACTTGCTTGACGATGTCCCAGAACCACGGTTGGGTGTAGAACGCCGCTTCAGCGATGACTTCGCCACGCTCGGCGGAGAACGGCATGTTGATCACGCTGACGCTGTCACCACGGCTGGCGTCGAAACCGACGGCATCCTGCACCAGGCGAGTGAAGCGTGCCAATTCGTCGGCGCTCCACGGCGCGCGGGTGACGGCGCCATCAGCGGCGGCGATCTTGACCTGGTCATCGACCACCACCGACACCGACAGGCGATTGATCCGGCCCTGTTGCTGCTTGGTGTGGCTGATGGAACGGTCGAGTTCGAAGTTCTTGGTCGACTGGTTACGCTTGTCCGCCGGGTACGGAGCGAGCATCGGCTGGCCGGTGGCCGGGTCCATGATCTGCTGACCGTTGGCGTCCAGCAGTGGCTGGCCAGCGGCAATGGCGCCAGCGGTCGCGGCGGCACCGCCGGTGGTCTGCGGGGCTGAAGCAGGGGCTGGCGGCTGATTGCTCAGGGCACCCGGCACACCTTGTGGGCCGCTGCTGGCGGTGCGTTGTTCGCTGGTCGATTGCTCGCTGCGCAGGGCCGGCTGGTCCGGGTTGAACTGCTCGGAGGTCGATTCGACGGCGCTGAAATCCACGTCGGCGGACACTTCAGCCTTGTAGCGATCGTTACCCAGCACCGGTTGCAGGATGTTGTGGACACGCTGGGTGAGCATGCTTTCCATGCGGCGGCTGTAGTCGAACTGCTTGCCGGCCTGGGTCAGCGAAGAGTTTTCCGCCATATCGGACAGCAGGTTGCCCTTCTGGTCGACTACGGTGATTTGCGACTTGCTCAATTCGGGAACGCTGGTGGCCACCAGGTTGATGATCGCCAACACTTGGCCAGGCTCCAGGGAGCGGCCGGAAAACAGTTCGACCAATACCGAGGCACTTGGCTTGCGCTCATCACGCACAAACACCGAGCTCTTCGGAATCGCCAGGTGAACACGGGCGCCCTTGACGTTGTTGAGGCTGGAGATGGTCCGCGCCAGTTCGCCTTCCAGGCCACGACGGTAGCGGGTCGCTTCCATGAACTGGCTGGTGCCCAGGCCCTGGTCCTTGTCGAGGATCTCAAAACCGATATTGCTGTCGGACGGGGTCACGCCGGCGGCGGCCAGCTTCATGCGGGCACGGGCGACATCATCGGCCTTGACCAGCAGCGCCCCGGAGTTGGGCTCCACGGTGTAGGCGATGTCGGCGGCGGCCAGGGTTTCCATGATCTGCTTGGAATCCATACCGGCCAGGCTACCGTAAAGCGGCCGGTAATCGGGTTGCTGCGACCACAGCACCACGGCAAAACCAATCGCCACGCTGGCAGCCAGGCCGACCATCAGGCCCACCTGACGCAGCATGGTCATTTCCGAGAGGTTTTCCAGGAACGACAGGCCAAACAGCGGCGGCTTGCCGTCTGCCTTGGCGGGTACGTTGTCCACGACTGCTTCTGCCATGACTTAAATCTCGCCCTTAAACCGGCATCTGCATGATGTCTTGATAAGCCTGAACCAGTTTGTTGCGCACCTGGGTCAAGGCTTGAAAGGACACAGTGGCTTTCTGCGAAGCGACCATCACGTCGGTCAGGTCCACGCCGCTCTTGCCGATCTCGAACGCGGTCGCCAACTGGTTGGAGGCTTGCTGAGTGTCACTGACTTTGTTGACTGCCTGGCCGAGCATGTCGGCGAAACTGCTTTGGCCCAATTCCGGCGCTGGCGCGACGGATTTCGGTTGAGCCATGGCATCCATTTGCATGGAGCGCATATCCAACATCAACCGATTGAACTCAATACCCTGGCTCATGACCTTCTCTCTCCGACGACCCGCATTTTTTTGACACTACGCAGCAGTTACTAGGGGTGGTAGCAACAAGGGTGCCAGCTCTGTAGCAACTTGTAAGAAAAGGCGACAAAACTTGTCGACCTTGTTACCGATCAGGTGGCGAAAAGGTAGCCTTCCACGTCCATCCCAGCGTCGCGCATCTGCGCCAGCTTGTAGCGCAAGGTGCGCGGGCTGATGCCCAGGCGCTCGGCCGCTTCTTTGCGGCGGCCGCGTTCGGCGCGCAGGGTGTCGATGATCATCTGGAATTCGCGGCGGCGCAGGTCGTCGCCCAGAGCCCCTGCAGACTCGGCTTCAGCGACCAGCGGCACGGGCGCCAGGCTCGGTAACGGCGCGGCGCCACTGCCCATGGCCAGGCAGAAGTCCTGGGGCTGGATCAAGCCGCCCTGTTGCAAAATCAATGCACGCTGAATCGCGTTGTCCAGCTCCCGCACGTTGCCGGGCCACGCGTAGCTGATCAGGCAGGCCTGGGCTTCGACCGACAGCCGCGCCTGGGCGTGCTTCATTTTTTTGACGTGGTTGTTCAGCAGACGCTCGGCCAGCGGGATGATGTCCGCCGGGCGCTCGCGCAGTGCGCGCCAGGCCAGGGGGAATACCGAGAGACGGTAGAACAAGTCTTCCCGAAAGCGCCCCGCCGCCACTTCGCCGGCCAGGTCGCGGTTGGTGGTGGCGACCACGCGGATATCCAGCTGGATCGGCTTGCGCGCACCGACCCGCTCCACTTCACGCTCTTGCAGCACCCGCAGCAGCTTGGCTTGTAGGCCCAGGGGCATTTCCGAAATTTCGTCAAGCAGGATGGTGCCGCCGTCGGCCTGTTCGAACTTGCCCGCCTGGGCCGCGATGGCGCCGGTGAACGAGCCCTTTTCGTGGCCGAACAGCGTGGCTTCGAGCATGTTGTCGGGGATCGCCGCGCAATTGATCGCGATAAAGGGCTGCTGGGCGCGGCCCGATTGCTGGTGGATATAGCGCGCCAACACTTCCTTGCCGGTGCCCGACTCGCCGGAAATCAACACGGTTGAGTCACTGCGCGCCACGCGGGCCGCGAGTTCCAGCAATTGTGCGCTGGAGGGTTCGAAGGCAATCGGGCCGTCGCCTTCACCGGCCGGAATCACTCCCAGGGCATGCCGCGCCACCAGTTCGATCAACGCCTTGGGCTCGAAGGGCTTGACCAGATAATCCGCCGCACCCTGGCGCATGGCGTCCACCGCGCGCTCGACGGCGCCATGAGCGGTCATCAGCAACACCGGCAGTTGCGGCTGTCGCGCACGCAGCAGGCCGAGCAACTGGTGGCCGTCCATGCCTGGCATGTTCACGTCGCTGACCACCAGGCTGAAGGGCTCTTGCTCCACCGCCTCCAAGGCTTCCTCGGCGGAACCGACCGCACGATAGTCATGGCCCGCCAGCAACAGCGTGTCAGCCAATGCCTCACGTAGGGCACGATCGTCTTCCACCAACAAAACCTTGATAGCCATAGCCTTTTTACTCCGCGCTTGCCGCGCATGAAAACAGCGGCAAGGTCATCAATGCACAGGTGCCACGCCCCAAGCGGGAACGCAGTTGCAATTCTCCCTGATGGGCACGTGCCACTGCCTTGACCACCGTCAGGCCCAGGCCCGTACCGTTGGTCTTAGTGGTAAAAAACGGTTCGCCGAGGCGTTGCAGCACCCCCGGCTCGATGCCGCTACCGCTGTCGCTGATGCACAGGCGCAGGGTTTGTGCGCGGGTGTACAGATGCACCTTGAGCTGCGCGCCGGGGCCGCTGGCCTGGGTCGCGTTTTCGATCAGGTTGAGCAGCGCGCCCACCAGCGTGTCGCGGTTGCACAACAATTCGCCTTGGTGGCTGTCGCACTGCCAGCGCACATTGGCGCCCTGGACGTGGGTGGCGGCCGCCGCTTGCAGGGCCTGCATCAGGCCGGACGGGGTGAGGCGGTCGGTCAGCGGCAATTCTCCGCGGGCAAACACCAGCATGTCGCGCACCTGGTGCTCCAACTCATGCAAACGCTCCTTGAGTCGTCCGGCAAAACGCTGCTGGGTTTCGGCGGGCAATTGCTCATCAGTCAAATGACTGGCGTAGATCAACGCCGCCGACAACGGCGTGCGGATCTGATGCGCCAAAGAAGCGACCATCCTTCCCAACGACGACAAGCGTTCATGGCGCGCCAGTTGGTCTTGCAGGTGACGGGTTTCAGTCAGGTCGTTGAGCAGCACCAGTTGGCCGGGCTCGGCATCCAGGGAGCGCGTGGCGATAGACAGGCGGCGCCCATCCTTGAGGGAGATTTCATGGCCGTCATCGTCACGCGGTGCGAAGCAGCGGGTGATGACATGGCGCCATAGCTCGCCCTCCAACGGCAGCCCGAGCAGGTCGCAGGCGGCCGGGTTGGCTTCGCGCACGCGGCCCTGGTCGTCGATGACGATCACGCCGCCGGGCAACAGGTCGAGGAGGTTTTGCAGACGGTTGGCCAGGCGCTCTTTCTCGGCCAGCTCTTCCATGCGCTGCGCACTGACGACCGCCAGTTCACCCTTGAGCTCGGAGACCCGCGCTTCCAACAGGCTATAGGAGTCATTCAGTTGGCTGGACATCTGGCTGAACAGCGAGAACGCCTGCTCAAGGCCATGTCGGCTGAGCTGTTCGGCGGTCGGGACCGGCCCCTGGAGCTCAGGGACCGAAGATAGTTGGGCGGCGTGGGGCATCATGCTCTCTCGCTTGGCTGACCGTCAGTTAAACGGAACGTTGCGAGGGCTGTAGCAATACCCGTGCCTAAAAAAAACCACCTATAAAACAGTGGCTTGAAAAACAGGCGTCAATCATCTGCCTGTTCATCACCGTCTCGACGACTCATCCCGTACTTGCGCATCTTCTCCACCAGGGTGGTTCGACGGATGCGCAAGCGCTCGGCCGCACGGGCGACGATGCCGTTGGCGTCGTCCAGGGCTTGCTGGATCAGCCCTTGTTCGAGGTTGCCGAGGTAGTCTTTGAGGTCAAGCCCTTCCGGCGGCAGCATGGCGTTGGCACCGAAGTCCGGGGTATGGCCGTTGATGGCGATCCGCTCTTCCATGTCACTGCGCAGGCTGTCCACCAGATGCTCGTCTTCTTCGTCGACGTAGCGGAATTTCTTCGGCAGCTCGACCACGCCGATCACACCGTAGGGATGCATGATCGCCATGCGCTCCACCAGGTTGGCCAGCTCGCGGACGTTGCCCGGCCAGGCGTGGCGGCACAGGGACATGATCGCCGCCGAATTGAAGCGAATCGAGCCGCGCTTTTCGTGCTCCATGCGTGAGATCAGTTCGTTCATCAGCAGCGGGATGTCTTCCACGCGCTCACGCAGCGGAGCCATCTCGATCGGGAACACATTGAGGCGGTAATAGAGGTCTTCGCGGAAGCTGCCGACCTCGATCATGCTTTCGAGGTTCTTGTGGGTCGCCGCAATGATGCGCACGTCGACGCTCTGGGTTTTGTTGCTGCCCACGCGCTCAAAGGTGCGCTCCTGCAGCACGCGCAGCAGCTTGACCTGCATCGGCAGCGGCATGTCGCCGATTTCGTCGAGGAACAGGGTGCCGCCGTTGGCCAGCTCGAAACGCCCGGCACGGCTGGTGATCGCCCCGGTAAAGGCGCCCTTCTCGTGGCCGAACAATTCGCTTTCCAGCAGCTCTGCCGGGATCGCCCCGCAGTTGACCGGCACAAACGGCCCGTCGCGGCGCTTGGAGTGATAGTGCAGGTTGCGCGCGACCACTTCCTTGCCGGTGCCCGACTCGCCGAGGATCAGCACGCTGGCGTCGGTATCGGCCACTTGCTGCATCATCTGGCGCACGTGCTGGATCGCCCGGCTGGTGCCAACGAGGCTGCGGAACAGGTTGGGCTCACGGTGGCGACCACGCTCACGGGCCTGGTCGTACATTTCGCGATAGACCTGGGCGCGGTGCAGGGAGTCGAGCAATTTGCTGTAGCTGGGCGGCATTTCCAGGGTGGACAACACGCGGCGGCGCTGGTCTTCCGGCAGGTCGAGCGAAGAAATATCGCCCATCAGCAACACCGGAAGGAACTCATCCCAGGTTGACAGTGTCTTTAACAAGCCCAGAACTGCGCCAGGAGCGTTTACCGTCCCAATCAGCACACAAAGGATTTCACGGCTCGACGACAACGAGCTGACCGCCTGCTGCCAATCGTGGCTACCGCAGGGAAGATTTTCTTCGCCGAGAAAATTCAAAATCACCGCTAAATCGCGGCGGCGGACGCTATCGTCATCAATCAGCAGAATTTTGGTTTCACGCCACATGCAATAGCAACTTCCCTAGTAAAACGCTCCGCCCAGAGTGTGGGCTATCTAGATGCCTGTAAGACTTCTTACCTTACTAGACGTCTGAAATCTGAAAACAGCACTAGTTAAGTCAAAAATGCTGGCACAGTCAAATATATGACGCGCCGTTCGGATTAACTGCGCCCGGTCAACCGAACAGATGGTAAACCTTTGACGCATTTTCCGCTCGGTTGATCTGCGACATCTCTTCGAAAATCGCCTGGCGCTCGCCAGTCGTCACCTCAAGCAACTGCTGATAGACCGCCAACAAGCTCTCGAGCTTTTCCCGCAGGGCATCCTCGTCCACCGGCGCATTATTGAGCGCCTCATCAATCACCGCACGGCAGCCCATATCCAGTTCGCCGATAGCGTCCCAATTACGTTCAGCCAATGCGTCGACCAAAGCTTCGCGGGTTTCGTCAATCCGTTGCAGGGCGTGGCTCATGACATCTTCCTCAGGCCCAAAGGCCTACAGTGTTGCAATACCGTCCCAGCCTTCCTTGAGCGTAATCATCAGGCCGGCTACTTCGTCGATCATGGTGACATCGCTCTTGCTGTTTGCTTCCAGCAGGCGCGTGGTCATATAGGCGTACAGGTTATCCAGTTGCTGCAACGCCGCCGGGTCATCAGTTTTTTTTGGGTTAAGGCCATCACGCAAGCCGATCAAGATGTCGATCGCCTTGCCCAACAACAAGCCTTTTTGCGCGATATCACCACGAGCCATGGCGCCCTTGGCCTGAGCCATGCGATCCAAAGCGCCTTCCATCAGCATCTGGACCAAACGGTGTGGGCTGGCCTCGGAGACCTGGGCATGGGAATTGACCTTCTGATATTGGCGAAGGGCTCTCATGGGATTCATTTTTCTACCTCGTGACAGGCAACACTAAAAAGAACGGCTCTGGTAATTATGTCGACGGTATCGCAAAAAACTTTAAGCCGGCGGTCTGGCGAAGGCCACGCCCGACAAAGGTCATCACCTCGCCGGGCGGCCTCATTGAGGATCAGTTGCTCTTCGTACTGTTCAGTGAATCGAGCGTGGTCATGACGCTTGTTCGTTGAGAGGTGAGCTGCGCAACCAGGTTGTTCATCGCCGTGTATTTAGCGGTCAGACTCGTCTTCAGCGCGGCCATGCGCGCCGTTAGAGTATCCTGCTGGGTTTGCATATCCTTGAGGTCGCTCGACAGCGTCGTTGAACGCGTGGCGAGGATGCCGGTATTGCTTAGCGCATAGCTGTCAGTCGCCGATTTCATACGCGCCAGCAGACCATTGTCACCGTTGAAGATGCCGCCGATGTCGGTGGGGTTAGTCAAGACAGCCGCACCGAACAGTTTATCGTCAATGCTCAGCTTGCCGCTTGTCTGGTCAGTATTCACACCAAACTGAGCCAGGGACTTCAACGTTCCCGAACCCGACAATGCGTTCAACTGACTACGCAAAGCCGACTGCAGATTGCGCATGGTGGCATCGCCCGTCAGCGCAGAGCCCGTGGTAGTGCCATTAGCGTTGGTGGTGACTGCCGTCTCAGTGTTCATCGCGGTTACCAAGGCGTTATAGGTATCCACGAACCCCTTGACCGAGCTCTTGAGCGTGTCGGTACTACGTGTGACCGAAATGGTCGACGCCACCCGGTTAACGCCGTCAGAAGACATTGCCGAGACGCCCGTCAACTTGATACTCACGCCACTGATCGCGTCAGCCAGGTTGTTGCTCTTGGATTCCTGCGCCGTACCGTCGATGGTGTATTTCGCATTCTGCGGCACGCCGCCCGCCAACACCGAGGTGCCGACTTCCAGGCCGGAGTTGCCGCCAATGGTAATGTCGGTGCCGGCCCCGGTATTGGTCGACGTCATGACCAGACGGGAACCCGTGGAGTCGGTCAGGATGTTGGCACTCAAGCCTGCGCTCGTGTATTGCGAGTTGATCGAGTCGCGCACTTGCTGCAACGTCGCGCCCGCGGGCACATTGACCGAATAATTCTTACCCGATTGGGAGAGCGTCAGGCTGGTCGCTGAGGCGGTCGAGTTGATGACCGTCGACGCACCGCCCGCGTAAGTCTTGCTAGCGACCTTAGAGGCCGTCGCCAACTGGTTGACCACCAGCGCGTAAGTCCCGGTGGAGGCACCGGCACCCAGGGTGATGGAGGAAATGCTGGAATCCGAGGTGCTCGCCGTCATACCGCCGATACTGGCGTCCTTGGCCATGTTGTCCATGGCACCGCGAAAAGCATCCAGCGCCGCTTGAATCTTGCCGATCGAGGACAGCTGGGCGGTCGACGTCTGCGTTTGCTTGTTGATCTGCGACTGCTTGGGTGCTTGTTCCGCGTTCACCAAAGCTGTCACGATCGACTCAGTGTTGATACCCGTAACCGGGCCGCTTACCGTGATATCACCCATGACTCTATCTCCTGATTGGGGCTGGCGCTTTCTTGACGGACGACGCCTCAAGCAGCTACAGCAACAAAATTCATGCCAGCTCAGACTTTGGCGTTAAACAACACGTTGCTGGCGTCGTGAAGGTTTTGTGCGAGTTTCAATGCCGTTTCCGAAGGGATCTGACGAATGACCTCGCCGGTTTCGGTCGCAATGACCTTGACCACCACCTGATGGGTGGAGTCATCAATGGAAAAATCCAGGTTACGCTGGGTAGCCTGGACGAATTTGCGAATATCCGTCACCGCCTGTTCAAGGTCCGACGGCTTCGAGTCCTGTTTGGGTTCGACCGTGGCAACCGTAGGATCGACCTTGGTTTGCTGCGGGTCGCTGCTCTTGGCGGCAGGAGCACTCTGCGGCGCCGCTGCAGGATAAGACTGGTTCAACTTGACGCTCATGTCCATGTCCAATCTCCTCATCACGCAAAAGACAAAAGGGCACGTAAACGCGCCCTTCCGTCAGTCATCTACCGATGGCTATTACTGAAGCAGCTTCAGTACAGCGGAAGGCAGTTGGTTGGCCTGGGACAGGATCGCAGTGGACGCCTGTTGCAGGGTTTGTTGCTTGGTCAACTGAGCAGTTTCAGCAGCGTAGTCAACGTCCTGGATCTGGCCGCGAGCGGCAGTGGAGTTGTTGGCGATGCTAGTCAGGTTGGCAACGGTGTTGTCGAAACGGTTTTGTACAGCACCGAGACCGGCACGCTGGGAGTCGATGTCCGAGATCGCCTGGGTGATCACGTCGATCGCGTTCTGCGCGTTGCTAGCAGTGGTAACGTCGGTGTTGTTGACGGTGGTTTTGGCGGAGTTGGCAGCAGTACCTGTGGCGGCGAACAAACCCGTTACACCAGCACCGTTCAGCGCGTAGCTGTTGGAAGAGTTCAGCGAAACAGCACCGGTCGCAACGATAGCGGTGGCGGCCAGAGCAGTAGCAGTACCGTAGGCACCGCTACCGCCTTTGGTTGCAACCGAGATACCAGCAGCACCGCCGTCGCCAGCGTTGAAGGTCAGGTTCTCACCAGTGTCAGACTTGACCGACAGAGAGTTGGTAGTCGAATCGTAGTTAACGCTGATGCCCAGCTTGGCAGCGTTGGACTTCAGTTGGTCAGCCAGGTCGGAAGTGCTGGTCACGCCAGTGAACTGGACCGCAGAACCGCTACCCACTTGCAGGGTGAAGTTGGCGTTAGGCGGAGTAGCGCCAGCAATGGTAGCCGCGTTCACAGTGAACTGAGCTTCAGTGCTGGCAGTAGCAGCCAGGCCACCGACAGCGCCGTTCATTTGCGTAGCGATCTGCTTGGCGGAAGCGCCAGCTGCCAGGTTCACTGTTGCAGACTGACCACCACCGGTAACGATGATCGCGCCAGCGCCGATACCGGTTGCGTTAGGCGTCAGGGCCTGGGTTTTCAGCTGTTGCGAACCAATGTTGTTGGCGGCAACGTTACCGATGGTCATGTCGATAGTCTGGTTGGCGTTGGCGCCGACCTGGAACGAAGTAGTGCCGAAAGAACCGTCGAGCAGGTTCTTGCCACCGAAGGTGGTGGTGGTCGCGATACGGGTCAATTCAGCAGTCAGAGCGGAGTATTGAGCCTGGTTCGACTTACGGTCTTCAGCGCTTGGCGAGCCGTTCGCGGATTGCAGAGCCAGAGTACGCATGCTTTGCAGGATGTTGGTGGACTGCTGCATCGCGCCTTCAGCGGTCTGAGCAATCGAGCTACCGTCGTTGGCGTTTTTGATCGCAACGCCCAGGCCGTTGATTTGGCTGGTCAGACGGTCGGAGATTTGCAGGCCGGCGGCGTCGTCTTTAGCGCTGTTGATACGCAGGCCAGAGGACAGGCGCTGCATGGAGGTTTGCAGGGCAGTGGAAGCACTGTTCAGGTTTTTCTGAACGTTCAGCGAAGCAAGGTTAGTGTTTACTGTTAATGCCATGACGAAATCCTCGTGGGTGGTGTACTGCGGCTTCCGGCCCTGGCAACCGCCGGGTGTGGCCTAGAGAACCTTCGTAATAGTTATCGTCGTGAATGCAGGTTGCTTGAGGATTTTTTTGATTTTTTTTACTAGCACGGGGCCACCCTTTGGAATTCAAGCATTTACGATCGCCTGCCGCCCCGTAAATACTGGGCTTTCTGGCGCCAAATAAAAAACGCCCAGGCTTTTTGAGCCTGGGCGTTTTTTGTGCCGCACCATCAGAGGATCACGGGCGATAGAGAATCGCCGATCCCCACGACAGGCCCACACCAAACCCACTGATTGCAACGCGCTTCCAGTCGGGGTCATTCATGCGTTTTTCCAGCAGCAACGGAATGCTCGAAGACACGGTGTTGCCGGTTTCGACCATGTCCTTGATGAACTTCTCCACAGGTGCATCTTCGAAACGCCGGGCCACGGCATCAACAATCGCCGCACTGCCCTGGTGAATGCAGAAGGCGTCGATGTCGTCGGCCTTGAGGCCCGATTCGTTGAGCAGCTCGTGCAAATGCGCCGGCACCTTGAGCAAGGCGAAGTTGAACACCTGGCGACCATTCATGAAAAACACGCCATCACTGACCTTCAAATGCGGCGCGCCGGAACCGTCGGTACCGAACTTCGACTTGCCCAGCAACCACTCAGGGTCTTCCCCCATCCAGGTGGCGGTGGCGGCATCGCCGAAGAGCATGGTGGTGTTGCGGTCGTCCGGGTCGACAATCTTCGAATACGGGTCGGCGGTGATCAGCAGGCCGTTTTTCAGGCCGGTCGCTTCCATGAAGCCCTTCATCACATAGATGCCGTAGACATAGCCGGAGCAGCCCAGGGAGAGATCAAACGCAGCCACATGGGTCGGCAGGCCCAATTTGTCCTGAACGATAGCGGCCGTGTGAGGCAAACCCTCCTCATCGCCGTTCTGGGTCACGACGACCAGTGCGTCAATGGATTCGCGCGACAACTGAGGGTTGGCAGCAAACAAGGCATTGACCGCCTCGACGCACAGGTCGGAGGTTTCCTGCGCGGCATCCTTACGCGGCAGGAACGCCGAACCGATCTTGCCGATGATGAATTCTTCATCCTTGGCGAATTTGGCACCCTGGGCGTAGTTATCGATCCCGTCTGCCGGCACGTAACTGGCGATACTTTTTATGCCAATCATTGTGGCTTCCCAATACTAAATAGCTGGATAACACCCCTCGGACTATGCCGGGAGCGCTGAAAATAAAGGGGATAACCCCGTAAAAATTTCGCTGAAAGCCGCCACGCAAAGACCCGCAGGTGACTTATCCTTTTCACACGATACAGTGAAGATGCGCTTTATGACTCACAGGTCACTCAATTTTGTGCGCTTTGTGCAAAACCCTGCAACATTCCCGCCGCCAGAAACGACAACGGCCCCCCTGTTGCCAGGTGGGGCCGCGAGTCCTGCTGTTGATTACATGCGGCTGAACAGGCTCAACTGAGAGATTCTCACGAAGGCCTGCTGCGAGGCCTGCAGCATGGTCTGTTGCAACGTCAGGTCAATGGCGGCCTGCCCCATGTCGACGTTTGCCAGCGACGACATGGTGGAGGTATTGGCCAAACTCAGGCTGGTGTTTTCCTGGCCCTGAATATCCAGGGCGTTCTGGCGCGCGCCGATGGAGCCACGCACTTGGTCGATCTGCGCCGAGGCGTTGGCCAAGTTGCCGATGGAGGTGTTCAACGCATCCTTGAGCGAGTTCTTGGCGACCTGGCTGGCATCGGCCGGCGTTAGCAGGGCCTTGCGCAACTGGCCCAGGGTATCCAGGGCATTCATATTCTTGTTGCTGGTGGCACCGACGGAGAACTGATCCCCCGCACCCGGCGTACCACTCACACCAAAGGTCACACCGGCAGCGGTGATCGACGTCGCGCCAGTGAGCATGGTACCTGTGGCGATCGTCTTGCTGTTGGCCGTGTACGGCTGAGCGTACACCTCATAAGCGTTACCGCTGGTGAACTTGACCACCGCCCCCGAGTTGGGGAAGGTGCTGGCGTAGGCCGCCTGATTCGTAACCTGACCGCCGGTCAACTGCGCCGTGGATGCATTACTCGCGGTACGCGAAAGGCTGAATGTATCCGGCTTGCTTTCCAAAGTGAATGCCGTGCCCGCCACCAACGCATCGGAGGGAGCCCCCGTCGCCACATCCGCCCCCAGGTTCAGGCGGATGTCGAACTTCACCCCACGAAGGTTGACGCTGGAAGCGCCTTCCTTGGTAGCGTCAAATGTCCCGTTACCGGTGATCTCGGACGTGACATCGTTACCGGCATTGTCGGTCACGCTGTATTGGGTGCTGCTGGCGAAAGTCAGCTTATAAGGCTGGCCATCGGCAAAACTCTTGGTGTAATCCGTGCCGGACGTGACAAGGCCGGCCGAAATCCCAACCGTGCCATCGTTGACCGCCGGCGGCAACAGCGTGGCCTGGGTGCGACCGGTGTTGGATGAACTCTCCAGCAACGTCTTGCCGGTATCCCCCGCCGCAACCGTCAAGTTACTCGACACCTGCAGGCTCAGAGACGTCTCATCACCCTGGTAGGTGTAAGTGCCATCATTATTGCGATTATAGGGCGGCGTATCGGTCTTGGCCCCGGAGAACATGTAGTTGCCGCTGGAGTCCTTGGTGTTGAGCAGGCCCAATACCTGGTCTTCCAGCGCCCCCACCTGACTGGCGATCGCCCTGCGATCATCATCGCTGAGCTTGAGGTTACCGGCCTGCAACGCCAAGCCGCTGGCGGTTTGCATCACCGTATTGATGCTCGACAGGACGCTCTCTTCGTTGGTCAACGAGTTCTGCAGAGTGGTGATATTGCCGTTGTACTGCCCCAGCATGTCTTTTTGCTGTTGCAGCATCAGCAATTGCGCAGCGGCCACCGGGTCATCGGAGGCCGTTTGTACGCGGACACCGGAACTCGCCTGGTCCTGGGCCTTCACCACACCCGAATAGTTGTCCTGATACTTGCTGGAGCTGGTGTCGAAATACTGCTGTGTAGAGATACGCATCGTTCCAGACTCCTTTAAAGGGCGTTAATCAGTGTGCTGAAGGTTTCTTGCGCGGCCTTGATGATTTGCGACGACGCGGTGTAGTACTGCTGAAACTTGATCATGTCGCTCGCCTCCTCGTCCAGGTTGACCTGGGACGCAGAGTTGCTAGCCGCCTTATTTGCCGTCAGTAGGGCGCCAGTGGCGGTGCTGTCGGTGTTGGCCTGGGCGGCCTTGGAACCGACCTGAGACACCAGACGGCTGTTGGCGCTGACCAGGCTCACGCCCGCATTGCCATCCACCGCACCGACCGTCGCCTTGGTCTGCAAACCCAGCAACTGCTGCGCGTTGCGACCATCGGAGGTCGCGCCACTGTTGAACGAAAAGGTGGTGCTGTCGCCGTTGGCAGGCGCACCCGCCACGGTGGTATCGAAACTAAAGCTCTTGCCTGGAATCAACGCGCCAGTGGCATCGCGCATCGGCACATTGGCGGTGATCTTATTGTCCTGGCCCGGGATAATGCTGCCGGTGCCGATCGAGTTGCCCTGGGCATCGCTGAGCGTGTAGGGCTGGGTGCCGTCCGCCGCTGGCTTGCCGAACACCATCTTCACCGGCATCGAATTCTCGATCCCGGTGCGCAACTGAGCAGTAGTGGCGCCGCCATTGATGTCTATCGGCACCGTCAAAGTCGGTGCTGTAAATGTGCCAGTGCCGGTGTTGGTCTTGCTTGCATTACCGGCCAATGGCCCTGCAAAAGCCAGTTTGTTGGGGTCTGTGACGCCGACGCCGATGTTGCTGGCGCCCGTCGCCGTCGGGCGGACTTTGAAGCTATCCCCAGCAGCAACCGGCCCATTGCCATCCAACGCCAGTGTGAACCCGTCAATCACCGGCGGCGGCGTGGTGGTGGTGTCGAACGCGCCCATGGCTTTACCGTCGGAGCGCACCACGTTGTACTGGTTGCCGCTGGTGAAGGTGACCTTGTAGTCGAAGGTCGACAGCTTGCTGCTGTCGGCAATCGTCACGTTCAAGTTGCCCGACCCTGCGCTGTTACCCGCAGCCCCCTGGCTACGCTGGGCAATGGCCGTTGCGCTGTTGATATCGCTGAACAGCGAAGAACCGAAATCGCTGTTGAGATCCAGGCCCTGGCCCAACTGGCTGTTCACGCTGTCGGCGGTCGCAAGGGCGATGCGCCCCAGGTCGTTGATCGCCGGCGTCAGCACATCACTGCGATAGCGCAACAGGCCGCCGATGCTGCCGCCGGTCACCACAGAACCGATGTCCATCGACGTGCTGCCCATTTTGAGCTGGATGGTGTACTGGCTATTGTCGGTGCTGCTGGGCACGGCGGAAATCGTATTGGAGGTACTGCCCTCGACCAGCGACTGCCCCGTTCCGGTGTTGATGCTGTACTGGCCGTTCTTCTCAGTCGCGGTGACACCGATCAGCTCGTTGAGCGAGCGAACCGCTTCATCGCGCGCATCCAGCAGATTGTTCGGCGTACTGTTCGACGAACCCTGGACCTGTGATATCTGGTTGTTCAGCGAGGCAATCGAGGAGGTCAGCTTGTTGACCTGGTCACTCATGGTGCTCAACTGACTGTTGATGCCTTCGCTCTGCTGGGTCAGCTGTGAGGAAATCGAGTTGAAGCGGTTACTCAGGGTCTGGGCGCTGGTCACCAGCAGTTGGCGCGCGGACACATCGCTGGGCGTTGCCGCAGCGGTCTGTAGGGAGGCAAAAAACGAGCTGAGCGCCGAGGACATGCCGGTGGACTTGTCCGACAGGGTCTTGTCGATCGCAGAGGCCTGGCCCGCGTAAGCGGTGGCATCGCTGTTGAGCGAGGTGCTCTTCTGGTAGGCGGCCCCCAGAAAATCGTTATAAATACGGCGCACATCACCAAGGGTGGTGCCACTGCCGATATACACGCCGCCGTACTGGTTACTGACGCTGGCATTCTGCGTGGTCTGCTGGCGCGAGTATCCCGGGGTGTTGACGTTGGCAATGTTGTTACTCAGGACTGACAACGATCCTTGAGCGGCGTTTAACCCCGACATCCCGATATTGAGCAAACTCATGATTCAGACCTTATAAATGAGTGGTCGCGCCCGCGGCAGCGTAGTTCTGGTAGCTGTTCATCGTTTTGGCAATCTGCGAAATCTTACTGGCGTAATCCGGATCGGTTGCATAACCGGCTTTTTGCAACTCGCGCGCAAACTGTTCCGGGTTGTCGGCTGATTTCACAACTTCTTTATAGCGATCATTGCTTTGCAACAACGTCACCAGGTCATGGAAGCTGTCCTGGTAGGAATCGTAGGAACGGAACTGCGCCGTTTCCTTGACCATTGCCCCATCGCGAAACTCGCTGGTGATCGCGCGGGCCTGGCCGCCCTGCCAGCTCTGGCCGGCCTTGATACCGAACAGGTTGTGGCTGCTGCTGCCATCCTCGGCGCGCATCACCGATTTACCCCAACCGGTTTCCAGGGCGGCCTGGGCCACCAGGTACTTCGGATCGACACCGATACGCGCCGCTGCGGCCTTGGCCATCGGCAACATGGTGGCGACAAATTCATCTTGGGAGCTGAAGGCTTTCTTCGCTGGTGCCAACGGCGGCTGGGCCACGGCGCGGCCGTAGACCTGCATGCGGCCGCTGGGCACGGCAGAACTGTGTGCGCTGCTGTTGATCACGTTGTCATCGAAGGCGCTGTTACGCAGTGGCGCGCGGTTGGCATCGATAGCGACCGGCGCAGTTGGCACGATGCCGGCGAGCAGTCGATCGGTCAGCTTGCTCGGCAAGGCGATACGGCGCTGGTTCATCAGCGCCACGTCGTTGGTGTGAGCGCTGGCGCCTTCGGCGACGGCCACGCGGTAGGCCCACAGTGGTCGCTGGCCATTGGAGCGGCCCAATGGCCCGGTCGCCTGGGTGCCGGCGGCGATTTCAGTCGGCACATCGACTTTCTTCACCGGTTCAGCCGCCGCCGGCCCCTGCAAGGTGGCCGCCTGGGCGTCCACCGGCTTGTTCTTCTGCATCTGGCGCATCAGCACGTCGGCCAGGCCGATACCACCGCCCTCGCGGGACATCGAGACGGCCAGTTGCTGGTCGTACATTTCCTGGTACTGCTTGGCAGCCGGGGTGTTCAGTGGGTTGTCCTTGCCCAGGGCCTCGGTGGCCGAGCGCATGGACTTGAGCATCTCGCTCAGGAACAGCGACTCGAACTCCTGCGCCACTTTGCGCATGTTGCCGTCGCTGTTCTTGTCGGCGCCGACCTTGAGCTGATTAAGCCGGTTCAAGTCGGAATAAGACCCCGAGTCCGCCGTGCTGCTGATCCCGCTCTTGCGCATATCCATGGCCATGGCCTCAGATCACGATCAGGTCGGCTTGCAAGGCGCCGGCCTGTTTCAATGCTTCGAGGATCGCCATCAAGTCGCCGGGCGCTGCGCCCACCTGGTTCACCGCGCGGACAATCTCGTCCAGGGTGGTGCCGGGGCCGAACTTGAACATCGGCTTGGCTTCTTGCTGGGCATTCACCCGCGAGCGCGGTACCACGGCGGTCTGGCCATTGGACAACGGCCCAGGCTGGCTGACGATCGGGTCTTCGGTAATGGTCACGGTCAGGCTGCCGTGGGTCACCGCGGCCGGCGACACCTTGACGTTCTGGCCGATGACGATAGTGCCGGTGCGCGAGTTGATAATGACCTTGGCCACCGCCTGGCCGGGGTCGACCTCAAGGTTTTCCAGGATCGACAGGTAATCCACGCGCTGGCTTGGGTCCAGCGGCGCGGTAACCCGGACCGAGCCGCCGTCGATAGCCTGGGCGACGCCAGGGCCGAGCATGTCGTTGATCTTGTCGA
Organism: Pseudomonas sp. PSPC3-2; assembly: GCF_049897085.1. Lineage (NCBI taxonomy): Bacteria > Pseudomonadati > Pseudomonadota > Gammaproteobacteria > Pseudomonadales > Pseudomonadaceae > Pseudomonas > Pseudomonas sp. PSPC3-2. The sequence goes on along the minus strand of NZ_JAFCVO010000009.1, from coordinate 232,595 downwards.
CCACACGCTTGGCGGTGGTGAAGTCGGAACGGTTGAGGTTCAGGGTCAGGCTGTTGCCCTGGTTGAAGCCGCTGGGCACGGTGCGTTCAACCGTGGCGCCGCCGGGGATACGACCGGCCGACGGCACGTTCACCGTAATCTTCGAGCCGTCGCGGCCTTCGGCGTCAAACCCGCCCACCACCAGGTTGCCCTGGGCGATGGCGTAGACGTTGCCGTCGATACCTTTGAGCGGCGTCATCAACAGGGTGCCGCCGCGCAGGCTTTTCGAGTTACCGATGGACGACACAGTGATGTCCACTACCTGACCCGGCTTGGAGAATGCCGGCAAGTCGGCGCTGATCGACACGGCCGCGACGTTTTTCAGCTGCGCGGTGCCTGAACCCGCCGGCACCTTAATGCCGAACTGCGAGAGCATGTTGTTGAAGGTCTGTAGGGTGAACGGGGTCTGGGTGGTCTGGTCACCCGTACCGTTGAGCCCGACCACCAGGCCATAACCGATCAACTGGTTGGAACGCACGCCGGAAATGCTGGCGATGTCTTTCAGGCGTTCGGCATGGGCGACTGCGCTCAGGGACAGCAACAGTGCCGCCGCCATCAGCTGTTTGAATTTCAAAGTGGCCACCTAGAAAGGGAACAGCGGGCTAAGGAAGAAACGGTCGAACCAGCCCGGCTGACTCGCATCAGCAAACGAACCCGTACCCGAGTAGGTAATGCGTGCATCGGCAATGCGCGTCGACGATACGGTGTTGTCGGTGGCAATGTCGTCGGCACGGACCATGCCGGCGATGCGCACCAGTTCGTCACCGCTGTTGAGGGTCATCCACTTCTCACCGCGCACGGCGATGATGCCGTTGGGCAATACATCGGCCACCGTCACGGTGATCGAACCGGTCAGGCTGTTGTTCTGTCCAGCAGAGCTCTTGCCGTTGGTGGCACGGTCACCGCTGTAGCCTGCGCTCAAGCTCAAGTCACCACTGCCCAAGGGGTTGTTGGTGTTCGGCACGGCGCCGAACAACGAGGTCAGGCCAACACTGTTCTTGCTGGTCTTGTCCACTTGGGAGTTGGCGTTCTTGCTGGCCGTGGTTTTCTCGTTGAGGGTGATGGTGATGATGTCACCGACCCGGAACGCCTTGCGGTCGCCGTACAGGTTCTGTTCGAAACCGGCCTGGTAGATCGAGCCGTTATTGGCCGCCGCCGGCAACGGCGTGCGCGGCAACACCGGCGCGTAGTACGGGTCATTGGGTTTTGGCGTCGGGGCGACACAGCCCGCGAGCACGGCAATCCCACTTAATGCCAGAACGGAAACATAGCGATTCATGACCCTAACCTCACGGTGTTGCAGGCGCCCTAAGGAGCGCCCCATAGACTTGATTACAGATTCTGCGTAACGAACGAAAGCATCTGGTCGGCGGTGGAAATCACCTTGGAATTCATCTCGTAGGCGCGCTGAGTGGTGATCATGTTGACCATCTCTTCCACGGTGCTGACGTTGGAGGTTTCCAGGGTGCTTTGCAGCGTGGTGCCGAAGCCGTTCAGGCCAGGGGTGCCGATTTGCGGTGCACCACTGGAGGCGGTTTCCAGGAATAGGTTGCCACCTATGGCTTGCAGGCCGGCCGGGTTGATGAAGTCGGCGGTTTGCACGTTGCCGATCACTTGCGACGCCGGGTTGCCAGCCACGGTGATGGACACGGTGCCATCGTTGCCGACGGTGAAGGTCTGGGCATTGGCAGGCACGACGATGGCCGGCTGCAAGGCAAAACCGTTGGCCGTGACGATTTGGCCGTTGGAGTCCAGGTGGAAAGTACCATCTCGACTGTAGGACGTAGTCCCGTCTGGTTGCAGGATCTGGAAGAACCCTTTGCCGTTGATCGCCATGTCCAGAGGCTGACCGGTTTGCTGCAGGTTACCGGCCGTGAAATTTTTCTGGGTGCCGACGATCTGCACACCGGTACCCAATTGCAGGCCCGACGGCAGTTCGCTGTCCTGGGTCGACTGGGCACCTGGCTGGCGCTTGATCTGATAGAGCAAGTCCTGGAACTCGGCGCGATCACGTTTGAAGCCCTTGGTCGAAACGTTCGCCAGGTTGTTGGAAATAGTGGTCAGGTTGGTGTCCTGGGCAGACAGACCTGTTTTGGCAACCCATAGAGCCGGAAGCATGCTGTTCTCCTTCGTGCGCCTGTTTGTTGGCGCTGCGCCGCAAAATTAGTATTCAGTGAAACCGCAATCAGCTCATTGCCAAAACGCGCGTCATGGCCTGGTCGTCTTCTTTAGCGCTGTTCATCATCTTGATGTGCAGCTCGAACTGCTTGGAAAGCGCCAGCACCGCAGTCATTTCTTCCACCGCATTGACGTTGCTCGCCTGCAGGAAACCCGAGGTCAGCTTGACGCTCGCATCGACCTGGGCCGGCTGGCCGTCCTTGGTGTGGATGGTACCGTCCAGGCCTTTGGTCATGTTCTTGACGTCGGGCTTGACCAGCTTGATCCGATCCACTTCAGCCATCACCCGTGGGCCTTCACCCATCGCGCGAATGCTGACGGTGCCGTCGGCGCCCACTTCAATCTGCTGCTGCGGCGGCACGGCGATCGGGCCACCGTTGCCCATGATCGGCATACCATTGCCGGCCCGCAGCACGCCGAGCGCATCAACATTCATGCTGGCGCTGCGCACGTAGGCTTCGCTGCCATCTGGGGTTTGCACGGCCATCCAGCCGTCGCCGCCGACCGCCACATCGAGGTCACGACCCGTTTCGATCATGGCGCCCGGAGAGAAATCGGTGGCGGGCCGCTCGGTCAGGGCAAATGCCCGCGCCGGAAAGCTGTCGCCGAACACCGGTATCGAGCGCGCCTGCTCCAGATCGCGCTGGAAGCCGTTGGTGGAAATGTTCGCCAGATTGTTGGCATGGGCCTTCTGCGCCAGAGCATTCTGGCTGGCGCCGGTCATTGCCACGTAAAGGTACTTGTCCACGCTTTATCCTCTTTCTGACGGACGCTTGCCGCCCACCGCTGTACTGATAAGACTTAAGCAATTTTCGAACCAACTTTCTAAAAGCGCAGAAAGTCCAGGCGGGGCAAGGGTTTGCGGCAAGGCGTCGAAAAAGACCGGCCCAGGAGGAGTCGAAAAAACGGCGGAGTTATGCCGCTGACGGCAAAGGTTGGAGTCCTACGGGTGTTTTCCAAGCACTCAAGCGCGACGGCATTGGATGGTCGCGGATGAAGCCGAACCGCTGAAACACTTGGCAAGCCACTGGGCACTTGCCCTCCTCCCTGGTCATCTCGAAACGACTGGCGCGAAGTTTTATTGTCCACCCATTACAAACCCCAAAAAAGCCGCCTACCTGACGGCACCGCAAATGAGTGAGCACATATGTAGTTCTCTTGTTTTTTATAACAACCAGACAAACCCAACCCCAAACAAGAATACTCCGATAGCCTTTTACATTTACTGATCAAAACCCGCTTGGCGATTAAATACAGCTCTCGTAACTTCGCTCCATCGCAAAGCAGTCACGACTACTTTACGATCATTCGCGCCTTATCAACTTATTCGCACTTAAGGGTATTTAAATGTCTGGCACTTGCAACACTCCTTCTATGCAAGCAGCAACAAACTGGCAAATACAATTTCTTTATAACAACCTTCTCAACATAGTCGAGTCGTTAAACACCCGGCCTTCGGAACAACGACGTCCGCTGGAGACACGCCCAGAGTTAAACCCAAACAATTACGCGAAAAACAGGGATTGGGAAACGCCATGCTGTGACGTCAATCCAACGGTCTTCGCACTACAAAAACTGCTGCAGAGCCTCCCGACCAGGACCTTTGAAGCCGACTTTGGCGTGTCCGCTAACGATGTGCGCAGCGGTAAGTTCGGCCCCTTGTCGCGCAGCGCACTCAAAGAACTGGAAAAACTGGATAAAAACCAGGATTACCGAATCGTCTCAATCTCTAAAGAAGAGAATGAAAGGATGAGTGGCGGCGTATTTTGGGTTCCGCAAAAAGGTGGCGCCGCCATCGAAATCGAAAGTCGCAAAGAGGGTAGATTATTTCCACCCCATGGCTCGGCGTTGCTCGAACACATCGACCTGTCAATCCTCAACCCCAAAAGTACCAATGAAGGGATATCAACCGACGCACTGAGATCCGGAAAGTACGGAGCGCTGTCCCCTGACATTACGAAGAGCCTTGAGGGACTGCCGAAAGACAAGAACTACAACCTGGGCATACTCTACCCCACCCATCCGGATCAAGAAGCCAATCTGGCCTGGATAGAGAAGGAGACGGGTAGCTCCATCGTCATAGGCCCGGACAGGGGTTTCCTGGTGTTTTAACGCTGCCTGCCACCGCAGAACAACCTGAACATAGCGCCTTTCAAGTGCCGTGTTCAGGACGCTTGCCAGCACTTTCCTTGCTCATGCCATAGTCCCGCAACTTGTTCGCAATCGTTGTATGGGAAACGCCCAAGCGCTTACCCAACTGCCGACTGCTGGGATGTTCGGCATACAGACTTTCCAGCACGGCCCTTTCAAAACGACCGACGATGGCTTCCAGGCCGCCTTCCAGGGAAAAATCGCCAAGGGGCTGACGCACGCCGTAGTCCGGCAGGCGAATGTGTTCAGCCTTGACCGTCCCGCCCTCACACAACGACACCGCCTGAAACAACACGTTTTCCAACTGCCGTACATTGCCCGGCCAGTGGTAATGGCTGAGCCGATCCATAGCGGCCGGGGCCAGTTTGGGCAACGGGCAGCCGATCTGTCGGCTGGCTTGGTCGAGAAAGTGTTCCACCAGTGGCCCCAGACCATCGAGGCATTCGCGCAGAGGCGGGATATGCAGCGACAGCACGTTCAGGCGGTGATAAAGGTCCTGGCGGAATTCACCCCGCGCGCAGAGTTCCGAAAGGTCCACCTGGGTTGCGCAAATCACCCGCACATCCAGGTACACCTCTTCATCACTGCCGACTCGGCGAAAGCAACCGTCCTGCAGGAAGCGCAGCAACTTCACCTGCAACCGTGCGCTCATTTCCCCGACGCCATCAAGAAACAACGTACCGCCCGCTGTCAGCTCCAGCAGCCCCAGCTTGCCTTCGGCCCGCGCCCCTTCAAAAGCGCCGGGGCCGTAGCCAAACAGTTCGGTCTCGGCCATCGACTCCGGCAGGCCGGCACAATTGAGGGCCATCAACGGTGATTGGCCACGGGGGCTGGCCAGGTGACAGGCGCGGGCAAGCAGCTCCTTGCCGGTGCCGGTTTCGCCCTCTATTAATAGCGGCGCATCCAATGGCGCCATGCGCCGCGCTTCACGAACCACGGCAGCCATGACCTTGGAACTCTGGAAGATACTGTCGAAGCCACGCAGTTCCTGCTTGCGCACATTATAAATACGCTCACCGACGCGGTCGGCACGGTGCAGGGTCAACACCGCGCCGGCCATGGCTTCGCTGTCGTCGTGTTCGGCCGATTGCAGCGGCGCGATGTCCGCCAGGAACACGTCACCCTTGACCTTGACCCGCAGGCCATTGATCCGCGATTTGCTCGCGCGCACCAGCTCCGGCAAATCGAAATCCTCGGCGTAGCGCGACAGCGGAATGCCCGGCACCTCGTCCACCCGCACCCCGAGCAACTGCGCGGCCGCACGGTTGGCGGCGACGATCGAGCCGCCCATGTCGATGGACAGCACTGGAAACTCCAGGGCACCGAGCAGCGCATTGAGCTCCATATGCCGACGCTCGCTGGGCATCAGCCCTACACGCTTTACACCAAACACCCCGGCAATCGCCTCGAACTTTGGGCGCAACGCCTGGAATTGCATGTTCACCAGGTTCGGGCAAAACAGGTAAATGGCGTTGCCATGCTCACCGCCGACCTCGCCCTTGGCGACGTTGACGCCGTACTCCACCAACAGGTTGAGAATGTCCCGCAGGATGCCGATGCGGTTCTGGCAATGCACTTTGATACGCATGAAAAGGCCCGAAGAAGAGTAGGCGCCGCGTCTTTTTGTCGCTGGGCGCAGATAATCGTCAAGATTATGTTACACCTGGCGACCTTTTTACAGCCCAACACATCGATTAGCGGCCCATCCGTAACGAATACTTTACGAATAGCAGTAAATTTTCCTACAACCTCCTCGCGCAGGCGGATGGAATCTCGCTCCAGCCGGGTTATCAATACGTACATCGCAGGACATAACAAGAACGATTGCCAGCAGGAGAGCCGTATGAAGCAGACGCACTACGTGGCCCGCGAGCCCGATGCGCAAGGTTTTATCCACTACCCGCCGGAAGAACATGCGGTGTGGAACACCCTGATCACGCGCCAGTTGAAAGTGATCGAGGGCCGCGCCTGCCAGGAATACCTGGACGGCATCGACAAGCTCGGCCTGCCCCTGGATCGCATCCCGCAACTGAGCGAAATCAACACGGTGCTGGCCGAGACCACCGGCTGGCAAGTCACCCGTGTGCCAGCGCTGATTCCCTTCCAGACGTTCTTCGAATTACTCGCCAACAAGCAGTTTCCGGTGGCGACTTTTATTCGCACCCACGAAGAATTGGACTACCTGCAAGAGCCAGATATTTTCCACGAAATCTTCGGCCACTGCCCGCTGCTGACCAATCCCTGGTTCGCCGAATTCACCCACACCTACGGCAAGCTCGGCCTCGCGGCCACCAAGGAGCAGCGGGTGTACCTGGCGCGCCTGTATTGGATGACCATCGAATTTGGCCTGGTGGACACGCCCGCCGGTCGGCGCATCTATGGTGGCGGTATTTTGTCGTCGCCCAAGGAGACGGTGTACAGCCTGTCGTCCGAGCCCAAACATCAAGCCTTCGATCCGCTGGAGGCGATGCGCACGCCGTATCGCATCGACATCCTGCAACCGCTATATTTTGTCTTGCCCGAGCTCAAGCGCCTGTTCGACGTAGCGCAGGAAGACATCATGGGCATGGTCGAGCGTGGGATGCAGCTGGGTCTGCACACACCGCTCTTCGCACCCAAGCCCAAAGCCGCGTGAACCGTAGGTTTTGAAGCCAGGTGAATCTGTTCCCTGGTCCCGCGTTGCTTTAGGGTGACGCCACTGACGACCGTTTTCCAAACACTCGAATTCAGGACACCCCCCCCATGACGACCTTGAACCAAGCCCACTGTGAAGCCTGCCGCGCCGATGCCCCGCAAGTCAGCGATGAAGAACTACCGGTGCTGCTCAAACAGATCCCCGACTGGAACATTGAAGTGCGCGATGGCGTCATGCAGTTAGAGAAGGTTTTCCTGTTCAAGAACTTCAGGTTCGCCCTGGCCTTTACCAACGCCATGGGTGCAATCTCCGAAGCTGAAGGCCACCACCCAGGCCTGCTCACCGAGTGGGGCAAGGTCACGGTGACCTGGTGGAGCCACTCCATCAAAGGCCTGCACCGCAACGACTTCATCATGGCCGCGCGCACCGACGAAGTGGCCAAGGGTGCCGAGGGCCGCAAGTAATGCATTTTGATGCGATTGGCCGCGTGCCCGGCGACCCGATCCTCGGGCTGATGGACCTGTATGCCCAGGATGCCAACCCGAACAAGTTCGACCTCGGCGTGGGCGTGTATAAGGACGACCAAGGGCTGACACCGATTCCCCCTTCGGTGAAGCGAGCCGAGCAGCGCCTGGTGGAACGGCAAACCACCAAGACCTACATTGGCGGCCACGGCGACGCCGCGTTCGGCAGGTTGATCAGCGAGCTGGTGCTCGGCGCCGAGTCCGCGCTGCTGCGTGAACACCGCGCCGGCGCGACCCAGACCCCAGGCGGCACCGGAGCCCTGCGCCTGAGCGCCGACTTTATCGCCCACAGCCTGCCCGGCCGCGGCGTATGGCTGAGCAACCCAACCTGGCCGATCCACGAAAGCATCTTCGCCAAGGCCGGGATCAAGGTCAGTCACTACCCTTACGTCGGCGCGGACAATCGGCTGGATGTGGGCGCAATGCTGGCGACCTTGTCCACGGTGCCCGAGCGCGACGTGGTGCTGCTGCACGCCTGCTGCCATAACCCGACCGGTTTCGACCTGTCCCAGGAGGACTGGCGCCAGGTCTTGCAGATCGTGCGCGAGCGCCACCTGCTGCCGCTGATCGACTTCGCCTACCAGGGCTTTGGCGACGGCCTGGAGCAGGACGCCTGGGCGGTGCGGCTGTTCGCGGCCGAGCTGCCGGAAGTGCTGATCACCAGCTCCTGCTCGAAGAACTTCGGCCTGTATAGCGACCGTGTCGGCGCGCTGATCGTGTGTGCGGCGAATGCCGAGAAACTCACGGATGTACGCAGCCAGTTGGCAAATATCGCGCGCAACCTGTGGTCAACCCCACCGGACCACGGCGCGGCAGTCGTCGCGACGATCCTCGGTGACGCCGAGCTGAAGGCGCAGTGGAGCGGCGAAGTCGAAGCGATGCGCGCGCGCATTGCGCAGTTGCGCTCCGGACTGGTCGAGGCCCTGGCGCCACACGGGCTGGCCGAGCGGTTTGCGCATATCGGCGCGCAACGTGGGATGTTTTCCTATACCGGCTTGAGTGCCGAGCAGGTCAAGCAACTGCGCGCGAAGCACAGCGTGTATATGGTCAGCTCGGGGCGGGCGAATGTGGCGGGGATCGATGCAAGGCGATTGACCCTGCTGGCGCAAGCGATTGCCGATGTCTGCAGCGTCTGACTGACGAAACAGGCACCCCATGTGAGAGCGGGCTTGCTCGCGATAGCGGTGAATCAGTTGCCAAATACAGTGACCGACACTGCGCTATCGCGAGCAAGCCCGCTCTCACTTTCGGGGCCGAACAAGGCCTTAGCCCGCGACCATCTCCGATTTTAGCTGCGCCTCTTTAGCCTGCGCATCCGCCAACCGATACAACTCGATACTCCCATCCCAGTGCTCGATCAACGCTGTGCACGACTCCACCCAATCCCCACAGTTGAGGTAGTCCACCTCGCCTACCTTGCGAATCTCCGCATGGTGAATATGCCCGCACACCACCCCATGCAATTCGCGCCGGGTCACTTCGTGGGCGATGGCTTCTTCGAAATCGCTGATAAAACTCACCGCGGTCTTCACCTTGTGCTTCAGATACGCCGAGAGCGACCAGTAACCGTAGCCATACCGCGCACGCCAGTGATTCAACCAACGGTTTAACGTCAGGGTGAACTCGTAGGCCGAGTCACCGAGGAAAGCCAACCAGCGGTGATAGCGCGTGATCACATCGAACTGGTCGCCGTGGATCACTAGGAGATGGCGACCATCGGCGGTGACGTGAATGGCTTCGTCCACCAACTGGATGTTGCCCAGGATCAGCTTGGAGTAGCGGCGCAGGAATTCGTCGTGGTTGCCGGTGACGTAGATCACCTCCGTGCCGCGCTTGGCCATGGTCAACAGGCGGCGGATCACATTGGTGTGGGCCTGGGGCCAATACATGCCGCCGCGCAGTTTCCAGCCATCGATGATGTCACCGACCAGGTACACCTTGTCGGCGTGGTAGCCCTTGAGGAATTGCGACAAGTGTTCGGCCTGGCAATCCCGGGTGCCCAAATGCACATCGGAAATCCACAGGGTACGAACCCGTTGCTTACGGCTGGGTGTGGCGAATTCGGCACGGGTCATGGGCATCCCTCGACGGTGTTTTCGCGAGCTTGCGCCCTCGCGATTAATAGCCCATGACAGCTATGCGTCAGTCTGATGACAGCGCAGGCTCCTCGCAAAGCGTTGTAGACTGCGGATCTGCTGCCCTGGAGAACGCAATGAGCGCGTCCCTCACGCTACGCCATTACATCGAAGCGCCCATTGCCCACAGCCATGACCATGCGCAGTTGGTCTTTGGCCTGTCCGGGCACCTGGACCTTGAAGTGGATGGACACGCCAGCCAGGTCCGCGAGAGCAGTGTGATGGTGCTGCCCTTCTCGGCTCACCACACCTGCGGCAGTCGCGACGGCAGCCGATGCCTGGTGCTGGATGTGCCCAACGAACACTGGGTGCTGCAATCGTTGGGCGAGCATGCCGATGCCAGCCGCCGCCTGCTCGACCAACCGACGCGTCTGACCCTGGATACGCGGCAAAGCCAGTTGGTGCAATGGCTGGCGCACAGCCCGGTGGATGACCCGCTGATCGTCCAGCAAGGGGCGGTGCTGCTGCTGGCCAGCCTCAATCATCCGCTGGCCCCCAGCGTGCCGGGCCGCCGACTGCCCTACACCGCGTTCAATGCGCATATCGAACAGCATGTCGCCCATCCCCTGCAAGTCGCCGACCTGGCACGCATCGCCGACTTGTCCGTCGCACGCCTGCATGCGCGGTTTGTTGCCGAGTGTGGGCAGACGCCCATGGACTACATCCGCAGTCGCCGCCTGCATAAAGCCTTGGGCCTGTTGCGGGAAACGCCACTGGCCATCGGCGAGATTGCCGAGCGCGTCGGCTATGCCTCGCAAAGTGCGTTTGCCGCTGCAATGCTGCGCGAATTCGGCGCCGCGCCGAGCGCCCTGCGGCGCACGAAAAAATAGCGAGTCCTGCGCTAAAAATCGCGAGCCAGGCGACAGACACTCACGCACCCAGCCTCTAGACTGCGAGCCTGTCACCCCGTTGCTACAAGGATCGCAATGACTCCCCGCTCAGCCCTCGGCGCCCTGCATATCGGCGCATTGATGTTTGGCCTCACCGGCGTATTCGGCAAGCTGGCGGCCGCCTCACCGGCCATCATCGTGTTCGGCCGCGCCGCGTTTGCGGTGATTGCCCTGGCGATCTTTGCGCGCTTCGCCAGCAACGCCCCCTGGAAACAGCTGCACATGCGCGACTGGCGTCGGCTGGTGATCAGCGGTGTGTTGCTGGCGGCGCATTGGGTCACGTTCTTCATTGCGGTCAAAGTCGCCGGCGTGGCCGTCGCCACCCTGGGGTTTACCGCGTTCCCGGCGTTTACCGTGATCCTCGAAGGTTTGATCTTCCGCGAGCGCATTCGCGCCAATGAAGTGTTGCTGGTGGCTCTGGTCACGGTGGGCCTGGTGCTGGTGACACCGGACTTCAACCTCGCCAGCGAAGCCACGGGCGGCCTGCTCTGGGGCATCGCCTCGGGGTTGCTGTTCTCCCTGCTGTCACTGAATAACCGCGCCAGCTCCGGGCGGATTCCAGCGGTGCAGGCGGCGTTGTGCCAGAACGTGGTGGTCGCGCTGTGCCTGTTGCCCGTGGCCGCGCCGGGGCTGGCGGATGTGCGCGCGATCGACTGGCTGTGGATCGGCCTGCTCGGCGTGTTCTGTACCGGCCTGGCCCACAGCCTGTTTGTCGCCAGCCTCGCGGTGATCAAGGCCCGCACCGCCTCGGTGGTGTTCGCCATGGAACCGGTCTACGGCATCAGCGTCGCCTGGCTGTTGTTTGCCGAAACCCCGACCTTGCGCATGCTGCTGGGCGGCGCGCTGATCATCGTCGCCATCGTGCTTTCCGGCCTGATGGGCAGCGCCAGCCAGGCCAAACAGCCGGCTGCAGCGGCCTGATCTATACTCTGCCCATCCGCAACAGTGTGTCGTCGTCTACGGATAAAGACTCCTCGACGACAGCCAGGACGTATGAAGTTGCTGCAAGCGAGTGGTCACTCCATTAACGCTATGCAGGAGTTGCATCATGGAAATGTTTATCAGCTTGCTCGTTCAGATCATCAGCGGTGCCGTCGGCGGTAATTTGGCGGGGATGACCAAACAGAGCCTGGGCACCGGGCTCAATACCCTCCTCGGTGGTGTCGGTGGCCTGGTGCTGGGCCAGATCGTCTCGGCGCTGACGGGCACGCCCGGTGGCGAAACGCTGGATGTCGCGGCGGTCGGCAGCAATATTGTCGGCGGTGGCGTCGGCGGCCTGGTGCTGACGTGGGTCATCGGCTTCATCAAGAGCAAGATGGCCGCCAAGTAAGCACGCACCAACCGGTCACCGCCCTTATGCGGCGGTGGCCTTCATTACTTATGATCGTTGTGCCCCAGGTCGCGCTGCGGGTCGATCTGGTCGCGCACACGTTGCTTGAGCACTTTGGCCTCCGGGAAGCCGCCATCAGCCTTGCGCTCCCAGATCTGCACACCGTCGCAGGTAATGCGAAACGCGCCGCCGGTCGCCGGCTCCAGCGCCACTTTGCCTAGGTCTTCAGCGAAGGTACTCAACAGTTCCTGGGCCAGCCACGCGGCGCGCAGCAACCACTGGCACTGCGTGCAATAGGTGATGACGATCTCGGGTTTGCTCAGCGACATAATTTGACAGGTTCCTGGCGTAACGGGCTTGGAGGGTCGGGTGGCTATAATACCGGCCCTTATCGTCCAGCCCCGAGATTCATGATGCACCGCCTGCTGTCCTGCCTGTTGCTCTGCCTGCTACCCCTCCTTGTCGATGCGGTTGAAACGCCACGCCCGAAAATCGGCCTGGTGCTGTCCGGCGGTGCCGCGCGCGGGCTCGCCCATATCGGCGTGCTCAAGGCCCTGGAGGAACAGGGGATTCATATCGATGCGATTGCCGGCACCAGCATGGGTGCGGTGATCGGCGGGTTATACGCGTCGGGCTACAAGATCGATGAGCTGGAAAAGCTCGCGCTGGGTATCGATTGGCAGCAGGCGCTCTCCGATGCGCCTCCTCGGGAAGATGTGCCGTTTCGACGCAAGCAGGATGACCGTGATTTCCTGGTCAAGCAGAAACTCAGTATCCGCGACGATGGCAGCCTCGGCCTGCCGCTGGGCGTCATCCAGGGCCAGAACCTGGCGCTGCTGCTGGAAAGCATGTTCGCCCACAGCAGCAACACGCGAAATTTCGACAAGCTGCCGATCCCCTTTCGCGCCGTAGCAACCGATATCACCACCGGCGAAAAAGTAGTCTTCAGCAAAGGCCACCTGCCCCAGGTAATCCGCGCGAGCATGTCGATCCCTGCCGTATTCGCGCCTGTGGAACTCGATGGCCGGCTGCTGGTGGACGGCGGGATGACCGATAACATCCCGCTGGACGTAGCGCGAGAGATGGGTGTCGACATCGCCATCGTGGTGGACATCGGCACGCCGCTGCGCTCACGCAAGCAACTGGCCACGGTGGTGGACGTGCTCAACCAGTCCATCACCCTGATGACCCGGCACAATTCCGAAGAACAACTTAGGGCCCTGAACCCTAAAGATGTGCTGATCCAGCCGCCGCTGGCCGCCTATGGCGTCACGGACTTCGGCCGCGCCAAGGACATAATCGACGCCGGCTACCGCGCCACCCGCGCCCTCGATGTGCGCCTGGCCCACTTGCGCCCCGCCGAACCGATCGACCCGGAACTGGTGGCCGCGCGCACCCCGGGCGAACGGACCCCGATCATCACCGCGATCAGCGTGGAGAACGACTCGAAAGTCAGCGACGACGTGATCCGCTACTACATCCGCCAAACCCTGGGCGAGCCGCTGAACCTGGGTCGCCTGCAAGTGGACATGGGCACCTTGTATGGCCTGGATTACTTCGAACAGGTGCAATACCGCGTGGTGAAAAAAGGCCACGACAACACCCTGGTGATCAGCGCACGCGGCAAACGCAGCGGCACCGACTACCTGCGCCTGGGCCTGAACTTGTCCGACGATATGCGTGGCGACAGCGCCTTCAACCTCGGCGCGAGCTACCGCATGAATGGCATCAACCGCCTCGGCGCGGAATGGCTGACGCGGGTGCAGATCGGCGATCGGCAGGAGCTGTACAGCGAGTTCTACCAACCGATGGACACCGGCTCGCGCTACTTCGTCGCACCTTACCTCAAGGCCCAGGCGCAGAATGTGGAACTGATTCTGGACAACGATCCCATCTCCGAATACCGCCTGGAACGCTACGGTTTCGGCCTGAACGTGGGGCGCCAGATCGGCACCAGCGGCGAGATCCGCTTCGGCGTCGGCGAGGCCTGGGGCAAGGCCGATGTGCGCATCGGCGACCGCGACCTGCCAAGCGTGAGCTTCAGCGAAGGCTTCTACGAGTTGAAGTACTCCTTCGACTCCCTGGACAACGTGTACTTCCCCCACACAGGCGAAGACATCGGCCTGGCTTTTCGCGAGTTCGAACCAGGGTTGGGTTCGGATCAACGCTACCGACAATGGGAGTTCAAGCTGGACAAGGCCATGAGCCACGGTCCGGACACGCTCGTACTGGGCGGCCGTTACGGGCGCACCATGGATAATTCGGACGTGGTGATATCCAGCTTCCTGCTGGGCGGCGCACGGCAGCTGTCGGGCTTTCGCCAGGATGCGATCTCGGGGCAGAACGTCAGCTTGATGCGCGCCGTGTACTACCGCCGCCTGACGCCACGCTCGTACCTGCCATTGGATTTCCCGCTGTACCTGGGCGCGTCATTGGAACGCGGACGGGCGTGGAACAACGACAATGAATTCGACAGCGGCTATATCAACGCCGCGAGTATTTTCCTGGGGTTTGACACACCGTTGGGACCGCTGAATTTCAGCTACGGGTTCAATGATGACAATCAGCAAGCGGTGTACCTGAACCTCGGCCAGACCTTCTAAAACGCCGACCGTAATACCCAATGTGGGAGCTGGCTTGCAGTGGCAAGCCGGCTCCCACATATTGATCTGCCGTGTACTTGAGGTCAGGACTTTTCCAGATTCGCCAGAATGTGCCCATGCACACGCATGCACACCCGCAGGTCCTCTTCATTCACGCCCACGAACAACTCATGGCGCAACGCAGTGGCGATGGTTTCAATCTGCTCGATCAACGGTCGGGCGGTGTCGCACAGCAGGATGCGCTTGGCGCGGCGATCTTCCACCACGGCCTGACGTTGAACCAGTCCTTGGCCTTCCAGGCTGTCGAGCAACCGCGCCAGGGTCGGACCTTCAACGCCGACACTTTGTGCCAGTTCGCGCTGAGTCGGCGCGTCTTCGAAACGAGCCAGGTGCAGCAGCACCAGCCAGCGTGCCTGGGACAAGCCTAGCCCCGCCAAACGGCGGTCCAGTTCGGCGCGCCAACCTCGGGACATTTGCGCCAACTGCATGCCAAAACGGTGTTGATCGGTTAACGGCATAAAAAACTCATGGTTTAGACTGAAAACAAAGTATGGCTAATTATTAGTCAGCTAAGCATGAGCCATGTCAGTAGGCAAGCGCTCGTCTGTACTGATTCGTTACATTGTCGCAATTGGCACACTAAATTTCGAACTCAGACTGCAACGCGGCACGAACGCAGTACAAAACCCCCTCGGGAACCCGCCCGGTGAACAGCGGTGCGATCTCAGCAACTGGTGGCAATTCGCCTTCACCGTCTAGGAAGGCATCCTGGATTTCGCTGAGTAAATCTTCCGGCAAATCAAGAGCCTGCTCTAACGACAACTGTTGCTGACCGATGGATTCGGCCAACAGCGTATAGACGTTTTTCTCCGAGCATTGCAGCTGGCCGGCGATCTGGATCGGGGTCATGCCGGCCCGCGCCAGGCTGATCAATTCGTGGCGAATATCGGCGATTTCCTTCGGCGCTTCGGCCTGGCCGCCGAGCACTTCGAGGAAGGCCTGGCCATAACGCTCCAGCTTGCGCGCCCCCACACCACTGACCCGGCCCATTTCGGCCAGGGTGGTCGGCTGCTCGCGCAACATCTCCAGCAAGGTCGAGTCGGGGAAAATAACGTAAGGCGGCACGCTGTGTTCCTGCGCCAGTTTGCGCCGTAGGGTACGCAGGGCTTCCCACTGTTCACGCTCTTCAAAGCGCACCAGTTGGCTGGCTTGGCTGGTACTGCTCTTGGCGGTGGTCTGCGGCTTGAGGTCGCGGCGCAGTTCCAGGCTGACTTCACCCTTGAGCAACGGCCGGCAACTGTCGTTCAGGCGCAGGCCGCCGTAGCCTTCGATGTCGATGTCTACCAAGCCGCGCGCGACCATCTGGCGGAACAGCGATCGCCATTCGCCTTCGGCACGGGCCTTGCCCACGCCGTAGACCGAGAGTTTCTCGTGGCCGAAGCTACGCACCTTCTCGTTGTCCTTGCCCAGCAACACATCCACCAGATGGCCGACGCCATAACGCTGGCCGGTGCGGTAGATCGCGGACAAGCCCTGGCGCGCCGGCTCAGTGGCATCCCAGGTTTGCACGCCGTCCACACAGTTGTCGCAATGGCCGCAGGGTTCGGGCATGTCTTCGTCGAAATACGCCAGCAAGGTCTGGCGGCGGCAACGCGTCTCTTCGCAGAGTGACAGCATGGCGTCGAGCTTGTGCTGCTCCAGGCGTTTGTGGCGCTCGTCACCTTCGGAGTTCTGCAGCATTTGCTTGAGCATCACCACGTCTTGCAGGCCGTAGACCATCCACGCATCCGCCGGCAGGCCATCACGGCCGGCACGCCCGGTTTCCTGGTAATAAGCCTCGAGGGACTTGGGTAGATCCATATGGGCCACGAAGCGCACGTTGGACTTGTCGATGCCCATGCCGAACGCGATGGTTGCCACCATGATCAGGCCTTCCTCGTTGAGGAAGCGCTTCTGATGATAAGCACGCAATTCGTTGGGCAAGCCCGCGTGGTAGGGCAACGCCGGATAACCCTGCTCGCACAGGAAGGCGGCCACTTCGTCGACCTTCTTGCGCGACAGGCAATAGACGATGCCTGCATCGCTGCGCCGCTCGGACAGGAACGCCAGCAACTGCTTGCGCGGCTGTTCTTTAGGCACGATGCGGTAAAAAATATTCGGCCGGTCAAAGCTCGACAGGAAGCGCTCGGCGTTCTGCAAATGCAGGCGCTCGACGATTTCTTCACGGGTACGCTTGTCGGCGGTGGCGGTCAGGGCGATACGCGGAACGTCGGGGAACAGTTCCGCCAACTGCCCCAACTGCAGGTATTCACGGCGGAAATCGTGACCCCATTGCGATACGCAGTGAGCTTCATCGATGGCGAACAGGGCGATTTCCAGGCTCTGCAGGAAGGCCAGCATGCGCGGCTGCACCAGGCGCTCGGGGGCCAGGTAGAGCATTTTCACTTCGCCGCGCTTGATACGCGCAGCCAGGTCGCGCTGCTGTTCGGCGCTGAGCGTGGAGTTCAACGCGGCGGCGGCAACACCGAGTTCTTCGAGGGTCGCTACCTGATCGTCCATCAGCGCGATCAAGGGCGACACCACCACGGCGAGACCGTTACGCAGCAACGCCGGCACCTGGAAACACAACGACTTGCCACCACCGGTGGGCATCAGGACGAGGGCATCACCGCCATTGGCCACGCGCTCAATGATCGCACCCTGGCGGCCACGAAAACTGTCGTAGCCGAAGATGTCCTTGAGGACGCGTTGAGCCTGCTCGAGCATGTAAAACTCCAAATATCGCCGAAATCCCTCTCTACAGGCTGGCCGAAAAAACGCGGCACTACGGAAAATAATCCGTAAGCGAAGTTTTCTCGGGTTGGCACTGGCCTGCAGGGGCATCACAAAACGCGGCAGTATACCCGAGCGTCGGCCGGCAAAGGGCGCGGCTGACGAATAGCGGCCGCTATCGAAAACCGGCCAAATATGCAGTGTGGCTGGCCGGGGCGCTCAAGAAAGCCTAGAATTCAGCATCGTTTATTCCCAAGGTAGTCCTTCAATGTCCTTCGCTGAGCAACTAACCCGCCTGCAAGCCTTCCTCGACGCCGATGAGCTGCATGACGAGGCGCTGGACTACGTGGCCGCCCACGGCTACCTGACCGCCCTGTCGATTTCTTCCGACATCGTGCCGGACCGTGAGTGGATCGACGCCTTGTTCGCCGAAGAACCTCACTACGCTGACGCCGCCCAGCGCGAAGAGATCGAAGCCACCCTGCTCGCTCTCAAGGCCCACATCGGTCGCCAACTGGCCTCCGATGAGGAATTCGAGCTGCCGTGCGACCTGGACCTGGGCGAAGATCCGGACGACTCCGACCTGCGCGGCTGGTGCATCGGATTCATGGAAGGCGTGTTCCTGCGCGAAGCCGCCTGGTTCGAAACCGCCGAAGAAGAAGTCAGCGAAATGCTGCTGCCAATCATGGTCGGTTCAGGCCTGTTCGACGACCAGCCGGAGTTCTCCGACATCGCCTCCGACGCCAACCTGATGGACGACATGATCGTACAGATCCCGGAAGCCCTGACCGCCCTGTACCTGCTGTGCAACGCCCCTGACGAAAAACCGGCGCTCCTCAAGCCTCGTCACCACTGAGTCGCATGCCCGTGATACCCATGGGCAAGCGCTCGCCGCTCCTGCGTTATGCACTACTGGCCATCGGTTGGCTGAGCGTAGCGCTGGGAGTAATCGGTATTTTCCTGCCGGTATTGCCGACCACCCCCTTCCTACTTCTTGCCGCCGCCTGCTTCGCGCGAAGCTCCCCACGCTTCTACGACTGGCTGGTGGAACACCCGCGCCTGGGCCCATGGATTCGTGACTACCTGGACGGCAGTGGCATCCCGCTGAAGGGCAAGGTCTATGCCATCGGCCTGATGTGGCTGAGCATCGGTTTTTCCTGCTACCTGGTGCCTCTACCCTGGGCACGGGGCTTCATGCTGACCAGTGCCGTGCTGGTGACGATCTACATCCTGCGCCAAAAAACCCTGCCGCCGCGCTGAGCCTCTTTAACACCCGCCCCTGCGACATTAGTGCTCACGAGACCTTGGTCGACACTGACTAATCCCCAGGCATCATGCGAGACTGTCCGACCGGGCCCGAAATGCCTGGGTGTGTTTATGTCCGGAGTTACCATGACGCTGTCCAGCGGGCTGATCGCCGCCGTTGCCTTGGCCTATATGGCCATTATGTTTGCCATCGCCTTTTACGGTGACCGTCGCCATGCGCCGCTGCCGCCGCGTATGCGTGCCTGGGTGTACAGCCTGTCGCTGGCCGTTTATTGCACCAGTTGGACCTTCTTCGGCGCCGTAGGCCAGGCGGCCGAACAACTGTGGGCGTTTATACCGATCTACCTGGGACCGGTGCTGTTGCTGGTATTGGCCCCCTGGGTCCTGCAAAAGATGATTCTGATCAGCAAGCAGGAAAACATCACCTCTATCGCTGACTTTATCGCTGCACGCTACGGCAAATCCCAATCGTTAGCGGTGGTGGTCGCGCTGATCTGCATGGTCGGCGTGCTGCCTTACATCGCCCTGCAACTCAAGGGCATCGTACTCGGGGTGAACCTGCTGATCGGCGCTGGCGCGGATGCTACCGGCACCCGGGCCCAGGACACGGCGTTGATCGTGTCGCTGGTGCTGGCGTTGTTCACCATTGTCTTCGGTACGCGCAACCTCGATGCCACCGAACACCACCGTGGCATGGTGCTGGCGATTGCCTTTGAATCGATAGTCAAACTGTTCGCGTTTCTCGCGGTCGGTGCGTTTGTGACCTACGGCCTCTACGACGGTTTCGGCGATTTGTTCAACCAGGCGATGCTGGCTCCACGGCTGGAGGAATACTGGAAAGAAACCGTCAACTGGCCAACGATGGTGGTACAGACCGGCGTCGCAATGATGGCAATCATCTGCCTGCCCCGGCAGTTTCACGTCACCGTCGTGGAAAACATCGACCCCCAGGATTTGCGCCTGGCCAAATGGGTCTTCCCTGCGTACCTGATTCTCGCAGCGCTGTTTGTCGTGCCGATCGCCCTCGGCGGCAAAATGCTCTTGCCCGGCTCGGTGCCACCCGATTCCTACGTGATCAGCCTGCCCTTGGCCGAGGCCCATCCGGTCCTCGCCTTGCTGGCGTTCATTGGTGGCGCGTCGGCCGCCACCGGCATGGTGATTGTTGCAAGCATTGCGTTGTCGACCATGGTTTCCAACGACATGCTGCTGCCTTGGTTGTTGCGCCGCTCCAGCGCGGAACGGCCGTTTGAAGTATTCCGCCACTGGTTGCTGTCGGTACGCCGCGTCAGCATTGTGATCATCCTGCTGCTGGCGTATGTCAGCTACCGATTGCTGGGCTCCACTGCGAGCCTCGCGACGATCGGCCAGATCGCTTTCGCCGCAGTGACCCAACTGGCACCCGCCATGCTTGGCGCGCTGTATTGGAAACAGGCGAATCGTCGCGGCGTCTTTGCCGGTTTGGCGGCGGGCACGTTCCTGTGGTTCTACACCTTGGTCCTACCGGTTACCGCGAAAAGCCTGGGCTGGTCGCTCAGCCTTTTCCCAGGCCTGACCTGGTTGCATTCCCAACCGCTCGGTTTGCCCCTCACCTCGCTGACCCTGGGCACCGTGTTCTCCCTGGCGGGCAACTTCACGCTGTTCGTCTGGGTTTCGATGCTCTCGCGCACTCGAGTGTCCGAGCACTGGCAGGCCGGGCGCTTCATCGGCCAGGAAACCAGCCAACGCGCCAGCACTCGCTCCATGTTGTCGGTCCAGATCAGCGACCTGCTGAGCCTGGCCGCGCGCTTTGTCGGGGAAGAACGCGCCCAGCAAAGTTTTATCCGCTTCGCCTATCGCCAGGGCAAAGGCTTCAACCCCAACCAGAATGCCGATAACGATTGGATCGCGCATACCGAACGCCTGCTGGCGGGTGTACTCGGCGCCTCCTCGACTCGCGCCGTCGTAAAGGCCGCGATTGAAGGTCGGGACATGCTGCTGGAGGACGTAGTACGAATCGCCGACGAAGCCTCCGAAGTGCTGCAATTCAATCGGGCCCTGCTACAAGGCGCCATCGAAAACATCACCCAGGGCATCAGCGTGGTGGATCAGTCGCTCAAGTTAGTGGCGTGGAACCGCCGTTACCTGGAGCTGTTCAACTACCCCGAGGGATTGATCAGCGTCGGCCGGCCGATTGCCGACATCATTCGCTATAACGCCGAGCGCGGCTTGTGCGGACCGGGTGAGGCCGAAGTGCATGTGGCACGACGCCTGCACTGGATGCGCCAAGGCCGCGCGCACACCTCCGAACGCCTGTTCCCAAATGGACGGGTGATCGAACTGATCGGCAACCCGATGCCCGGCGGCGGTTTTGTCATGAGCTTCACCGACATCACCGCGTTCCGCGAGGCCGAACACGCGCTGACCGAGGCGAACGAGGGCTTGGAACGACGGGTGACCGAGCGAACACACGAGCTGTCGCAACTCAACGTGGCGCTCACCGACGCCAAGGGCGTGGCCGAGTCCGCGAACCAATCGAAGACCCGCTTTCTCGCAGCGGTCAGCCATGACCTGATGCAACCGCTGAACGCTGCACGCCTGTTCTCCGCCGCCCTCTCCCACCAGAACGACGGCCTGTCGAGCGAAGCCCGGCAACTGGTGCAACACCTGGACAGCTCGCTGCGTTCCGCCGAAGACCTGATCAGCGACCTGCTGGACATCTCGCGCCTGGAAAACGGCAAGATCAACCCGCAACGCCAGCCGTTCGTGCTCAACGAACTGTTCGACGCACTCGGCGCCGAATTCAAGGCACTGGCCCAGGAACAAGGCTTGCGCTTCCGCTTGCGCGGCAGTCATTTGCGGGTCGACAGTGACATCAAGTTGCTTCGACGCATTTTGCAGAACTTTCTGACGAATGCGTTCCGCTATGCCGACGGCCCAGTGCTGCTGGGCGTGCGCCGACACGAGGGCGAGTTGAGCCTGGAAGTATGGGACCGCGGTCCAGGCATCCCTCAGGATAAACAGAAGGTGATTTTCGAGGAATTCAAGCGCCTGGACAGCCATCAGACCCGCGCTGAAAAAGGCCTCGGCCTGGGCCTGGCGATCGCCGATGGCCTGTGCAGCGTATTGGACCACCACCTAAGCGTGCGTTCATGGCCGGGCAAGGGCAGCGTGTTCAGCGTGCGCGTACCGCTGGCTCGCAACCAGACGAGCCCGCCGATCAAGACCGTGCAGGAGAACGGCCTGCCCCTGAGTGGCGCACAGGTGCTGTGTGTGGATAACGAAGAAAGCATCCTGATAGGCATGCGCAGCCTGCTGACGCGTTGGGGTTGCGAAGTATGGACCGCCACCGACCAGGCGCAGTGCGCCGCACTGCTGGCCGACGGCGTGCGCCCACAACTGGCGCTGGTGGATTACCACCTGGACCACGGGGAAACCGGCACGGAGCTGATGGCTTGGCTGCGCACGCAATTGGCTGAGCCGAT
Organism: Pseudomonas sp. PSPC3-2; assembly: GCF_049897085.1. Lineage (NCBI taxonomy): Bacteria > Pseudomonadati > Pseudomonadota > Gammaproteobacteria > Pseudomonadales > Pseudomonadaceae > Pseudomonas > Pseudomonas sp. PSPC3-2. Next base: position 210,611 of record NZ_JAFCVO010000009.1, on the reverse strand, counting down.
CCCCGGCGTGGTCATCAGCGCCGACGGCCGTCCGGAGATGGTGGCGCAAGTGCATGCCGCGGGGCTGGATTATCTGGCCAAGCCGGTTAAGCCGGCGGCGTTGCGGGCGTTGCTAAGTCGGCATCTACCCCTTTAATCAGGCCGAACTCAATCCACTGCCGAGGCTCGATAGCTCCGACATTGACCCGCCACTATTCGGGTAAGTGCGCCACACCGTCGGCATCGGTCATTGCCCGCTCCAGCAGATCGGCGGGCAGGCTCTTGCTGGCGCGGGCGCCGAGCAATCTTAATTGTTCGGTGCGGCTGACCAGATTACCGCGACCATCTGTCAGCTTATTCCGCGCCGCGCTGTAAGCCTTATCCAACTGCTGCAGACGGTTGCCCACTTCATCCAGATCTTGGATAAACAGCACGAACTTGTCGTACAGCCAGCCGGCGCGCTCAGCGATTTCCCGGGCGTTTTGGCTCTGACGCTCCTGTTTCCAAAGACTGTCGATAACCCGCAGGGTGGCGAGCAAGGTGGTGGGGCTGACAATGACGATATGGCGGTCGAACGCTTCCTGGAACAAATTGGGCTCGGCCTGCAAGGCTGCGGAAAAAGCGGCTTCAATCGGCACGAACAGCAACACGAAATCCAGGCTATGCAAGCCCTCCAGGCGCTTGTAGTCCTTACCGGCCAGGCCTTTGACGTGATTGCGCAGGGACAGCACGTGCTGTTTGAGCGCCGCCTGGCCGATCACATCATCGTCCGCCGCCACATACTGTTGATAGGCCGTCAGGCTGACCTTGGAGTCCACCACCACCTGTTTGTCATCGGGCAGCATAATCAGCACATCCGGCTGGAAGCGCTCACCGTCCGGGCCTTTCAGGCTGACCTGGGTTTGGTACTCGCGGCCCTTCTCCAGGCCGGCGCGTTCCAGCACACGTTCAAGGATCAGCTCGCCCCAGTTGCCCTGGGTCTTCTGGCCCTTGAGCGCGCGGGTCAAGTTCGTGGCTTCGTCCGACAGACGCAGGTTCAGTTGCTGCAGGCGTTCAAGCTCCTTGCCCAGGGAAAAGCGTTCGCGGGCTTCGTTCTGATAGCTTTCTTCGACACGCTTTTCGAAAGACTGGATGCGTTCTTTCAAGGGATCAAGCAACTGCCCGAGGCGCTCCTGGCTGGTTTCGGCAAAGCGCTGTTCACGCTCGTCGAAAATTTTCCCGGCCAGTTCGGCGAACTGCGCCCGCAGCTCGTCCCGCGCGCCCTGTAGGTCAGCGAGGCGTTGTTGATGGCTTTCCTGTTGCTCACGCAGCTCCGCACGCAAGGCCGCCGACAACGCGTCAAGGCGGCGCAGTTCGGCTTCCTTGGCGCTGCGGTCGAGGTTCCAGGCGTGGGCCGCGTCGCGGGCGTTGTCGCGATCGATCTGCAGCAATTCGACTTCGCGGCGCACGGCGGCCAAGTCAGCCTGCTTGGCGGCATTGGCCTGGCTGAGGTCGCTGATCTCGTCACGACTGGCATCCAGTTGAGCAGCCAAGCCTTCCTGGGCAAGTTGCGCAGTGGCCAGGCGCTCTTCAAGCAATTCCCAGCCGGCCATGCGCGCGGCCAAGCGCCGCTGAAGCTGCCAGCATACGGCCAATAACGGCACTGCCGCGCCAGCAAGTCCCAGGGCAATACTGGTCCAGTCAAAAGCCATAGCCATGTCTGCCATCACCGAAAAAGAGCAAGGTTAACCAAGCAAGGGAGTTGAGGACAGCTCAGTCTTCGACCTGTCCCAATTCACGCTGGGCGCGGCGGTCGCCAGCGCGAGCAGCCAGGCGCAGGAGGTCGTGGCCGATGCGGCGGTCGCGGGCATTACCACATTCGCGGCACATCAATTGGCCAAGTCGGCTTTGCGCGGCGACTACGCCATCACGCGCCGGCTGTTTGAGCAAGCGCCCGGCAAAATGTTTGACGTTGGCGCTGTGGCCTAGCAGCGGGCTGTCGAGCAACCACAATGCAACTTTCAAGGAGAAACGCTTGGGTGGGGTAACAGCCGGAGGGGTGTCGGTAGCAGAAAGTGACACTGAGCGAAACTTCATAAAGCACTGTGGGACAGAACGGAAGGCGCGCCACTCTACTCTTTTTTTCGTACAGGTAAAGCCGAAAAAAACCTGCACGCCCGTGCTAGAGCAAGCGCTTGGGACAATCCACAGAAGCTGTGGATAACTCAGTGGACAACCCTCCTTTAACTCGCGCAAAGCCCCATGGAATGGGGGCCGCAGTCAAACTGACGATTTTTTCACCAATAAAAAAAAGCGATATTTTTCATTGACTTAAATTTTCATTGCAGGCTGACGGAGCCGGTTCGAAACACTTGACAGGCCGGTGACACCTACTGTGAACAATGTGTACAACCCCCTCTTCCCTGGTTATATCGCCGGTATTTTTTGATCCGATACTGCTTGAATATGTTACCGGCACGGCCAGGCAGGGACTTTTCAAATTCAGTACAGGTCGCCACACTGCCCCACCTACAACGCAACCATGTGCGGGTCGATGAAAGGAATTCTGTTATTCACAGTGTTGTTGCTGGCTATCTGCGCGACCTCCCTGGGAATCAATGCCGCACTACCCTCACCCGACGGCGCATTGTTCGCCATCGCGATCCTGCTCTCCGCGGCGTTCACCGCCATCAGCCTGTGTATCGAGTTGGGCGAGGGCCGGATCAATGACATGGGCGATGTCATGAAAATGATCGAAACCGGCCAGTCCCTGCGCCTGACCCTGGCCGCGTATGCGCTGGGCTCCTCGCTGGCGGCAGCCGTCACGGTGCTGGTGTATCACGGGTTGCTGGAGGGCTGACTGAAGTTTTTTTGCCTGCACGCTTCCATTCCCCGCTTCGATCCGTTACTATCCGCAGCGTTAGTACCAAGCTGAAAGTCAATTCTGGTCGAACAACTCCCCTGAACAACACGGGATCGGCCACCTTGATGGTTTCCAGGTATCACTTGCGACGACACTGCCTTTGAACAAGCAAAGGGTGTCGCGAAGTATCAATACTCTGACCGAACCAACCTGCCAATTGATCAGGATCTTCACCCTGGGCCCAGAACCTTTGCCCCTGTTGTGTTGCCTGCCCTCCTAAGTACCTACCTGCCAGCCCAAGCGCGCCTAAACTATTAGCGCTTCAAACTGGCTGCTTTGTTCCAGTCGGGTTCTTCGTTCGATCAATGGTGATCGACGTCACTGGAACGTTTTAACGTTGCGCGGTTCTTAACCGTGTTATTTGTAGGAACACCAATAATATGTCCACTCAAATCCATACTCAGGATGCCATTCGCACCCTCACCAACGCTTTTGCACCAATGAACTGTCTGATCATGGCCGCTCGCAAAGGCTGCTTCAGCTTCACCCTGGTCAACGAACACGGTATCGCTCGTCACAGCGAACGCCTGTACCCCGATCAATACTCCAGCGCAGAGCCGCTGCAGGCCGTGATCGAGCGTACCCGTCAGGCACTGGTTGCCTGATCGACCCGAGCTGCTGAAACACAAAAACCCTGTTTAAGACGCAGGGTTTTTTATTGCCTGATATTCAGGATCTGAATGTTTGCACTCAGCACGAATAGATATAACCGTTATAACTGATTAAAGAAGATGTTTTAAAAACAGTCCTTTACACTACGAATATGACACTACACTTCAACTCAAGCGGCATGATCCGCTTACGACGGGCCTGAGATCCGATCCACCGCTGCCAAGCCCCCACCCGCTCAGGCTTCGTCGACCACTTTCACGGATTGAGGCGAGTATGGGTATCGCTGCCAGCGAATTGTGTCGTTATGTAATCAAGCCGACGCTTATTTACCTCGGGTGCCACGACCAGACGGCTGAATCTCTGTTGCTGGGCATTGCCGCCAGCCAGTCGGAACTCGGCTCCGCATTGCACGACCGCCGCGGCCACGGCCTGTATAGCATCACCGAACCACGTCACCGCGCCCTATGGGACACCTACCTGGCGCTGGACCCGGAACGCGCAAGCCTGGTGCGCGGCCTGGCCAGCCAGCATGCTTTCCTCAGCGCGCCCCAGCTTGAGCTGACCGTTAACCTGCGTTACGCCACAGCCATCGCCTGGCTGCTGGTGGAACAACGGCGCCCCGCGTTGCCCGCACCGGGTGATGTATTGGCCATGGCGCGTATCTGGAAAGAAATATTTCACCCTCAAGGCCGTCTTCGCGACTTCACCCAAACCTGGAAATCCTGTGTTTCATCCATGAATCAGGTGGTTTGCTGATAGGTAAACTTACAATATTCGCTAAAAAACCGCGATTTTAGTAGGATTGTCCTACAAAACCGCTCTATCTCCTATGTTACAGCCTATAGCGTGATGTGTAATTTATTGATACTTTCCGCTTCGGTGATCACACGGAGTTCTAATAATGAAAAAAGTAATGCTCAAGACCACACTTAGCCTCGCCGTTGCCATGGCCTCATCCCACGTCTTCGCAAGTGGCTTTGCCCTTAACGAACAAGACGTCGCCGGGATGGGTACGGGCTTCGCAGGACGCTCTTCCGCTGCCGAAAACGCAAGCACCGTCTATGGTAACCCTGCCGGTATGGCTCGCCTGGAAGGCCAGCAAATTACCGGTGGTTTCGCGGTGATTGATGCCTCGACCAATATCAAAGATGCCGGCGGCCGTTCCAGCGGCACCAACAAAGGCGACATGGTGCCTTTCACTGGCGTACCTTTCGGTTTCTACACCAACAAACTTAACGATCAGTGGGCTATCGGCTTCGGTGTTTATGCGCCGTTCGGCCTGAAAACCGACTACGAAAGTGGCTTCCAGGGGCGCGGGTTTGGCAGCAAGAGCGAAGTCTCGGTCATCACTTTCCAACCGACTGTCAGCTACAAGTTCAATGATCGCGTATCCATCGGCTTTGGTCCGACCATCAACCGTATCGACGGCACCCTGGAATCGCAGCCAAGCCTGGCTGGCCTAGGGATCCCAGGCGACAACAAGGTCAAAGTCAAAGGCGATGATACAGCCCTGGGCTTTAACGCCGGTATTCTGGTTCAAGCCACCGATACCACTCGCGTTGGCCTGACCTACCACTCGCAAGTGAAGTACAAACTCGAAGGCCACACCGACGTCACCAAAGCCGCCACGGTTCCATCGCAGGTGCTGGCCAACAACCGCTACGATGCGTCACTGAACGTCGACACACCTGAATCCTGGGACCTGTCGATGACTCAAGACCTCAGCGACGCCTGGAAACTGTATGCGGGTGCGACCTGGACTCGTTGGAGCCGTTTGAAAGACATCACCATCAAAAACGAAGGTGTGACAGCGGCTAGCGGAGGCGCACTGGCACCTGCGCTTGTCGGAACCATCACTGAGCCGCAGAACTGGCACGACACCTGGGCTTACGCCCTGGGTACCTCGTATCAGCTCACCAAGCAGGTGGTACTGCGTACCGGTCTGAGCTTCGACCAGTCGCCAACCAACAACACCGATCGTTCACCACGCATCCCTACCGGCGACCGGACCATCTTCAGTGTTGGTATGGGTTACGCAGTGATGGATAACATGACCGTTGACGTGGCTTACTCCTACCTCAAGGAAGAGTCGGTCAAAGTCAACAAATCCAACGCACTGGGTTCCTACAGCTCCAAATACGAAAACAGCGCCAACGGTTTCGGCCTGGGTGTGACGTACAAGTTCTGACCTGCTCGCGCATAAGAAAGCCCCGCTCTCCTGCAAAGGAGGCGGGGCTTTTCAATGGGCAACGATCAGGGTTTCGAAGCTAGCGCCTCTTCCACCGCCTTGAGCAAGTCCGGGCTGTCAGGTTTGGTCAGGCTGGAGAAATTGGCGATCACCCTGCCCTGACGATCCACCACGTACTTGTAGAAATTCCACTTCGGCGCGCTGCTCTGCTGCGCCAGTATCTTGAACAGATGCACGGCATCCGGCCCCTTGACCGTCTGCGGCTCGGTCATGGTGAAGGTGACGCCATAATTCACGTAGCAAACCTTGGCGGTTTCCTCTCCGGTCTTGGCTTCCTGCTTGAAGTCATCGGAAGGCACGCCAATCACTTCCAGGCCCTGGCCCTTGTAGCGCTGGTATAACGCCTCAAGGCCTTTGAATTGCGGCGCAAACCCGCAGAAGCTGGCGGTATTGACGATCACCAGAGGCTTACCGGCAAAGCGCTGGCACAGGTCGATGGATTCCTTGGCGCGCAACTTGGGCAACTGCCCCTCCAGCAACGGCGGGCAACTGGCAGCCATGGCCGCACCGCCAAAAGCAGCCATCAGGACGGGTACTGCGAGCCAGCGCATCTGCATATCGTGTGTCCTTCAAAGGAGTCAGACCATGAACTTAACAGATCGACATACCCAGTTGCATCAACGCCAGCCCGCCGTGCTGCCAGCCCCACCACGCCAGAAGCAGCAGAAGCGTTGCCGCCCCTGCCCCAACCAGCCAATAGCCATTGGAACTCATGCTACCTCCATCTGCGTCTGCAACCGCGCCACCGGCCGCTCACGCACCGGCCAGTTGAGTGCGGCGGCGAGCAGGCTCAAAAGAATCGCCACTTGCCAGATCAAATCGTAGTTGCCGGTTCGATCATAGACCACTCCACCCAACCAGCCACCGAGGAACGAACCGAGCTGGTGGAACAGAAACACGATCCCACCGAGCATCGAGAGGTTTCGCACACCAAACAACGTCGCGACCGTACCATTGGTCAGCGGCACCGTGGACAACCACAAAAAGCCCATCGCCATACCGAACAGGTAGGCCGAGATTTCAGTCACCGGCGCCCACAGGAACAGCCCGATCACCAACGCCCGCAACAGGTACAGGCCAGTCAGCAGGCGCGGCTTGGACATGCGCCCGCCGAGCCAGCCGGCGGTGTAGGTGCCGGCGATATTAAACAGGCCGATCAAGGCCAAGACGGTGGTGCCGGTAGTCGCCGGCAAATGCTGATCGACCAGATAGGCGGGTAGATGCACGCCGATAAACACCACTTGGAAACCGCAGACGAAAAAACCGAACGCCAGCAACCAGAACCCAGAGTGAGAGCAGGCTTCCTTCAGTGCTTCGCGCAAGGTTTGCTGGCCGGCCATGACAGGCAGCGGCCGATCCTTGAGCATGCTCACCAGCGGCAGAATCAGCGCCACCATCAAGCCCAGCACCAGCAGTGCCGCCGACCAACCCAACCAACTGATCAAGCCCAGGGTGCCCGGCACCATGGCGAACTGGCCGAAAGAACCGGCGGCACTGGCAATGCCCATGGCCATGCTGCGTTTTTCCGGCGGCACGGCACGGCCGACCACGCCCAGAATCACCGAGAACGAGGTGCCCGACAGGCCAATACCAATCAACAAACCGGCGCTCAACGACAGCGACCATGCCGAGTCGGACATACCCATCAATACCAGGCCGACGGCGTACAACACCCCGCCAACCAACACGGCCTTGCTCGCCCCAAAGCGGTCGGCCAGGGCGCCGGTGAAAGGCTGCGCCAGGCCCCAGATCAGGTTCTGCAGGGCAATGGCAAAGGCAAACGTCTCACGCCCCCAGCCGAATTCGGCGCTCATCGGCGCCAGGAACAGCCCGAAGCCATGCCGTACACCCAGGGACAACGCCAGGATCAGCGCACTCCCCACAAGAATCCAGCCACCGGTGCGCCACATCGAGGTCATTTCTTATTCTCCATTTGCGGGTATATACCCGCTTTTAGTCGAGCAAACCCGCGTTCAGGCGAGTTCATCCAGCAAGGCCAACAGGGTTTCGCGTTTTTCCGCGCCCAACCGATCAATCAATTTCTGCTGCGCCGCCTCCCAGGCCGGCAAAGCTGCGGCCAGTCGCGCCGCGCCGGCCTCGGTCAACAGCACCAGGCGGTTGCGCAGGTCATCGCCCTCGACCAACCGCACCAGGCCTTCGCCTTCCAGTACGCGCAGGTTGCGCCCCAACGTACTGCGATCCAGCCCCATGGCGTCGGCCAGGTTGGAAATACTCGGCTGATCGAGACGCTGCAGATTGCACAGCAAAGAATATTGGGCGACGTTGATCCCGAAGCCGTCGAGAGCGCCGTCGTAATGCCTGCTGACGCCACGGGCGGCGCGTCGCAGGTTGGTGCATAAACATTGGGAGGCAAGCATGGAACGTGTATATACCCGCGATTCAGCAAATGCAAGCAAGTGTTACAGCGCCAGACCGACCAGAACCGCCACTTCCAGCAACTCCAGCAGCGCGCCGGCGGTGTCGCCCGTGGTGCCGCCGAGGCGCTTGACCATCAGGTGGCGCAGGCCGATAAAGCACAGCGCCGCGAGCAGGACCGCAATCCCGCCGCTGAAACCAGCGATCAGGAGGCAGGCCAGGCCGCTGAGGATCAGCACCTGCTGGCCGACAATCCTCGGTAAGTGATCCGACAATGCCTGGCCCAGTCCTCCTGCACGCACATAGCGCGTGGTGAGAAACAGCGCGAGCATCGAAGCACGCCCGATCAGCGGCGCGAGGATCAGCGCTGCGCCATTGTGCTGTTCGATCAGCGCTACCAGCGCGGTGAACTTGAGCAACAACACCAGGCCGAGGGTGACCACGGCGATCGGCCCGCTGCGTGGGTCTTTCATGATGCTCAGGGTGCGCTCACGATCGCCAAAACCACCGAGCCAGGCGTCCGCGCTGTCTGCCAGCCCGTCCAGGTGCAAACCGCCACTGAGCAACACCCAGGCCGTCAGCAACAGCGCTGCGTGCAGCAACAACGGCGCGCCCGTCAACGCGAGATTCAGTCCCCACAACAGCAGGCCGAACAGCAAGCCCACCAATGGGTAAAACAGCAGTGAGCGCCCCAGTTCCTGCGGTTGCGGCATGCCCGGCAGACGAATTGGCAGGCTGCTCAGGAACTGCAGGGCGATCCAGAACGGCAGCATGTTCAGCGCCCTTCCTTCAGCACGCCGTCGGCCGCGACCTGCAGGCTGAACAGCGCGCCATGGCCGACTTCGACATTCAGCAATTGCGCTCGGGGCAAACCGCGCGCCTGGGCCAGCAGCAGACGCATCACCCCACCGTGACTGATCAACAGCACACGCTGGCCAGCATAAGCCTGATGCAAGCGTGAGACCGCGCCGAGGACCCGTTCGGAAAAGTCGCTGACACGTTCGCCCTCTGGTGGTGTGAAGCTATAGGGATCAGCCCAGAACGCGCCCAGCCCTTCGGCATCGGTCTCCATCAACGCCGCTGCGCTCTGCCCTTCCCAGGCGCCGAAGTGCAATTCCTGCAGAGCCTTTTCCAGGCTCACTGGCACGTTGAGTGTTGCGCCGAGCTCTTGTGCAAACCGCGCACACCGTTGCAGCGGCGAACTGATCAGGCGATCCCACGGGCCCTGCTCGGCCACGGCAGCACGCATTTGCGCCCAGCCGTTTTCGGTGAGCGCATCGTCGAGGCTGCCGCGCAGGCCACCACCCAATTCGGTTTCGCCGTGGCGCAGCAGGTCCAGGTACAAGGTCATGCCGGGCGGTCCGCCACAGCGGCTTCAGCAAATGTGGCCATCTGCCCGTGCAGCGCGCAGGCCAGGCGCAGCAGCGGCACCGCCAGGGCCGCGCCGCTGCCTTCGCCGAGCCGCAGGCCGAGTTCGAGCAACGGTTGTGCGTCGAGGCTGTGCAGTACGTGGCGATGGCCCGGCTCGGCGCCGCGATGGCCGAACACCAGCCACTCACGGCATGCCGGGTTCAGCCGCGTGGCGACCAACGCCGCGACGCTGCAGATAAAGCCGTCCACCAGCACCACAATGCCATCCTGGGCGCAGGCCAGATAGGCACCGACCAACGCTGCAATCTCCAACCCGCCCAGGTTGAACAGGGTTTGCAGCGCGTCACCGCGTTGCGCGGCGTGCACGGCCAGCGCGCGTTCGATGACCGCGACTTTGTGGCTGACGCCCTGGGCATCCAGGCCGGTGCCCGGCCCGGTCAAATCACTGACCGGGCAATCGAGCAAGGCACACGCCAACGCACTGGCGGCGGTGGTGTTGCCGATGCCCATCTCGCCGCCGATAAACAACTGCGCGCCGCTCGTCAACGCACGGCGTGCGCTGTCGCGACCGGCCTGCAGCGCCAGCCGCCCTTGTGCCTCGGTCATGGCCGGGCCGTTGACGAAGTTGGCGGTGCCCGCTGCGATATTCAGGTGACGCACCCGGGGCAGGTTCAGCGACGGCGTCACTGTGCCGAGGTCGATCACTTCCAACTGCGCCGTCAGTTGCTGCGCCAATACGCTGATGGCCGCACCGCCGGAGACAAAGTTATGCAGCATCTGCCCGGTGACTTCCTGGGGATACGCCGACACGCCTTCGGCGACCACGCCGTGGTCGCCGGCAAAGATGGCGATCCACACCTGCTCCAGCGTAGGTTTGACCCGGCCTTGCAAGCCGGCCAACTGCACCGCCAACGCTTCCAATTGGCCGAGGGAGCCGGCCGGCTTGGTCAATTGCTGTTGGCGCGCCAAGGCCTGTTGATACGCCAAGGCATCGCTGGCCTTGCACGGGTTGAGCCACCAGGTTTCCGTCATAACGCAGTACCTTTCAAAGTCAGGGGCAGGCCGGCAACGGTCAGGACAACGCGCTGACACCGCTCGGCCAAGGCTTGATGCAGCCAACCGGCTTCATCCACATAGCGGCGAGTCAATTCGCCCAGCGGCACGACACCCAAACCGGTCTCGTTGCTGACAAACAGGATTTCACCTGGCAATGAGGCCAGGCTTTCCAGCAATTGGTCACGCTCAAAAGCCAGGCGCTCGGGGTTGTCGAGCAGCAGCAGATTGGTCAGCCAGAGCGTGAGGCAATCCACCAGCAGGCAGCGCTCGGGCGCGGCGTTTTCACGCAGCACCCGTGCCAGTTCGATCGGTTCTTCGATCAGACCCCAGGCATCCGGGCGACGCTGACGATGCAGGGCGACGCGCTGGTTCATCTCGCCGTCCAGCGGTTGACTGGTGGCGATATAAATGACGGGCAACGCGCTGTCGCCGGCAAGTTTTTCGGCGAGGCGGCTTTTGCCGGAACGGGCGCCGCCGAGGATCAGTTGGAGCATGGGAGGGCACCTCGGTATTCGAGCCGGACTCGGTCAACGGTGGGCGCTGGATTGCCAGCGATGCAGGCATCTCGCTGCCTCTGGGAAACGCGGTTGATGCCATCGCGGGCAAGCCAGCGCCCACACTTCGAGCGCATGTACACCGTCAAACCCCACACAACGTGCGCAACAGCGCGGTATCCAGATGGTTGTCCACCAGGTCGGCCAAGCGCTCGATATCGCGCTCACGCAGGGCGTGGTAATCCACCGCCTGTACCGCCTGCAAACCGGCCCAGCGCAACAAGGCGCTGCACGCGGCAGGGGTTTCGAACAAGCCATGCAGGTAGGTGCCGAAGATCTGCCCGTCGGGGCTCTGCGCGCCATCACTGCGGCCGTCGTCCAGCAACACGGCCGCGTTCGACAACGCAGCGCCGGACGTCACCCCCGCGTGAATCTCATAACCACTGACCTCCGCGTCCTCCAGCAACAGGCGCCCACGCACATTGCGCAATTGCTTGTGCTCCTCCAGCGTCGTACTGAACGCCAGCCAGCCCAGACCTGCACTCGACCCGGCCGGCCCCTCGAGCCCGAGCGGGTCATGCACCTGCTCGCCGAGCATCTGCAAGCCGCCGCAAATCCCCAGCACCTTGCCGCCGTAGCGCAAGTGCCGCGCCACCGCCGTGTCCCAGCCATTGGCACGCAGGTACGCGAGGTCACTGCGCACGCTTTTCGAGCCCGGCAAGATAATCAGGTCGGCGGCGGGAATCGGCTGGCCCGGGCCGATGAACTGCAAGTCCACCTGGGGATGCAGGCGCAGCGGGTCGAAGTCGGTGTGGTTGCTGATGCGCGGCAATACCGGGACGACCACCTTGAGCACCTGGGCAGCCTTGTCGATCTGGCGCTGGTCGATGCCGTCTTCGGCTTCCAGATGCAGGTCCATTATGTAGGGCAATACGCCAACCACCGGCTTGCCAGTGCGTGCTTCCAGCCAATCCAGCCCCGGCTGCAACAAAGCGATATCGCCGCGAAAACGGTTGATGATGAAGCCCTTGACCCGCGCTTGCTCGGTCGGCGAAAGCAATTCGAGGGTGCCGACCAGATGAGCAAATACGCCGCCGCGATTGATGTCGGCGATCAGCAGCACCGGGCAGTCCACAGCTTCGGCGAAGCCCATATTGGCAATGTCATTGGCGCGCAGGTTGATCTCCGCCGGGGAGCCCGCGCCTTCCACCATCACCACTGGGTAGGCCTCGCTCAAGCGCGCGTGGGACGCCAGCACCGCGCGCATCGCGATGGCTTTGTAGTCGTGATAGGCGACCGCGTTCATGCTGGTCACGGCACGGCCATGGATGATCACTTGGGAGCCGGTATCGCTGTTGGGTTTGAGCAGCACCGGGTTCATGTCTGTGTGCGGCGCCAGGTTGGCGGCCTGGGCCTGCACCGCCTGGGCGCGGCCGATTTCGCCGCCTTCGGCCGTTACCGCGCTGTTGAGCGCCATGTTCTGCGGTTTGAACGGCACCACCGCGACGCCCTGGCGGACCAGCCAGCGACACAGGGCGGTGACCAGGGTGCTTTTACCGGCATCGGACGTCGTGCCTTGCACCATCAGCGTACTCATGGCGCTTCCTTGTAGGCGATCAGCGCCTGTTCGAGGCGCAGCCAGTCGGCATCGGTGTCGGGCAGGCCGAAACGCAGGCTGCTGTCGTGGACGAACAGGCGCAGCAGAATGCCGCGTTGGGCCATGAACGCATGCAGGCGTTCGGCGTGGGGTGTGATCAGCCATTGGAACAGGGCGCAGCCGCCCTGGGGTTGAAAGCCTTGGCGTTCCAGCAACTCGAACAAGCGCTGGCCGGCTTCCTGGCAACGATTACGTTGCCGGGTGTGCCCAGCGGTATCGCGCAGACACGCCTGGCCGATCACCCGCGTCGGCCCGCTGACCGCCCATGGCCCGACCTGTTCGGCCAACAGCTTGAGCAACCGGCGCTCCGCCAGCACAAACCCCAGGCGCACACCGGCCAGGCCGAAGAACTTGCCGAACGAGCGCAGCACGATCAGGCCGACCTGATGGGCCTGGCCTGCCAGGCTCAGGTGCGGCGTGACGTCCATGAACGCTTCGTCCACCACCAGCCAGCCACCGCGCTGGGCCAGCCGCGCGTGCCAATCCAGCAGACGTTGCGGGGACAGGCTCAGGCCGGTCGGGTTATTCGGGTTGACCACCACCAGCACGTCCAGGCTGTCGAGAAAGAAGTCGACTTCCTGCTCCTGCACTTCGCGCACCACGTAGCCCGCGCGGCGCCAGGCCTCGGCGTGCTCGGCGTAGCAAGGTGACAGCACACCGACCTTGCCACCCCGGCGCAGGCGCGGCAGCAGTTGGATCGCCGCCTGGGAACCAGGCACCGGCAATAAATGCGCGGTACCGTAATACTCGCTGGCGGCTTGTTCCAGGCCGTCGTCGGTTTCCGGCAGGCGCGCCCAGGCGCGCAACGGAATCTCGGGGATCGGCCACGGCCAGGGCGCCAGGCCGCTGGACAGGTCGAGCCATTCGGCTTCGGCAATCCCGTATTCAATCGCCGCCTTGCGCAGGCGACCACCGTGCTCAAGCATACAATTGCCCCCCGATGCATAGAATCAGCAGCCACAACCATACGCCGCGCTGCACCAGTTGCCAGCCTCGGTCGATGGCGTCTGCATCCGCCGCCGGGCCTTCGCCCAGTGGCGGGCGCTGGTGCAGTTCACCGTGGTAGATCGCGGCACCGCCCAACTCGACGCCCAAGGCACCCGCCCCCGCCGCCATGACCGGGCCGGCGTTGGGGCTATCCCAGGTCGGGCCCTGGCGGCGCCAGCATTTGATCGCCAGCCGGGTTTTACCGAGTACGGCGTAGGTCAACGCCACCAGGCGTGCCGGAATATAGTTCAGTACGTCGTCGATCTTGGCCGCCGCCCAACCGAAGCGCTCAAAGCGTGCGTTGCGATAGCCCCACATCGCGTCGAGGGTGTTGCTCAAGCGGTACAGCACCACGCCCGGCACACCCGCGACGACAAACCAGAACAGCGCGGCAAAGACGGCGTCACTGCCGTTCTCCAGCACCGATTCAGTGGCGGCGCGGGCCACTTCAGTGCGATCCAGCTCACTGGTCTGGCGACTCACCAGGTAACTCACGCGCCGACGGGCTTCGTCCAGGTCATCGCCGCGCAAGGCCTGAGCCACCGGGATCACGTGTTCACCGAGACTGCGCATGCCGAGGGCACAGTACAACGCGAGGATCTCCAGCACCCAGCCGATATAGGGCGCCCACGACAACGCGGTGGCCAGCAGCGTCAGCGGCACCACCGCAATAAACCACGCGGTCACACCGTGGCTGCGCCAGCCACGGCCGCCACTGTTGAAACGCCGCTCAATGCGCGCGGCAAAATTGCCGAACGCCACCAGCGGATGCCAGCGCTTGGGCTCGCCCAGCAGCGCATCCAGCGCCACCGCCGCGACACACAGCAAGGCCACACTCATTGACTCACTCCCCAGGTATTCTCATACAACATGTCACTCAGCGGCCGAGGTTCGGCCCAGCCTTCGAGCTGCAACATCGGTGCCGGGTAGAACGCCTCGACCGGCCCCAGGCACAACACCGCCAAGGGTTTCGCGCCGGGCGGCAAGCCCAGCAGGTCGGCCAGGGCCTGCGGCTCGAACAGCGAGACCCAGCCCATGCCCAAGCCTTCGACCCGCGCCGCCAGCCACAGATTCTGGATCGCGCAGGACAACGAGGCCATGTCCATTTCCGGCAAGGTGCGTCGGCCGAAGATATGCCGCTCGCGGTCATCCATCAGCGCCGCCACCAGCACTTCGGCGCAGTCGTGGATACCTTCGACCTTGAGCTTCATAAATGTATCGGAACGCTCGCCCAACGCTTCGGCGGTGCGTATGCGTTCTTCCTCCACCAACTGTTGAATCCGGCTACGCAGTTGGCGGTCGCTGATGCGGATAAACCGCCACGGCTGCATCAAGCCAACGCTCGGCGCCTGGTGTGCGGCCTGGAGCAAACGGTGCAGCAGTTCGGGAGCCACATCGCCGCCGCTGAAGTGACGCATGTCGCGGCGCTCGGCGATGGCGCGGTAGACGGCCTGGCGCTCGGCTTCGGGGAAGGCGTTGTCGGTCATGAGCCTATCGCGGGCAAGCCCGCTCCCGCAGTGGATTCGTGGTGTTTAGCCGAGTGCGATTCGCCTTCGCCGGGCGCAAACAGCGCAGCAACGGCGCGGGGATTGGAAGGGAAATAGAAGTGGACGTAGGACGCGGTCAGCCGCCCCTGCCGATACACCGCCTCCGCCCCGCGCCCACCATTGGGGCTCACGCCACGGGCAACGGGCTGCCATTCGGTACTGGTCAGCGAGTGGTGATAGGTATGACCGCGCAACACGCCCTCGGGCAATTCGACGCTTTGCAGGGCCAGGGCCGCGAGCTTCTTTTGCATCACCGCAGCGCCCTGCAGCAGGCCGACCAGTTCGGCGCGGATGCCGTCGACATCGGTGAGCGAGTCCAACAGATAAAGCATCCCGCCACACTCGGCGAGCAGCGGTTTGCCGGCAGCGTGATGAGCACGGATCGCACCCAGCATCGCGGTGTTTTCCGACAGCGCCTGGTGATGCAGTTCGGGGTAACCGCCAGGCAGATAGAGGCTGTCGGCCTCAGGCAATTGGCGATCATGGATCGGCGAGAAGAAGCTCAACTCAGCGCCCATCGCCCGCAGCAGATCAAGGCTAGCACCGTAGGTGAAGGCGAAGGCTTCGTCACGGGCGATGGCGATACGCACGCCGGCCAGCAACGGTTCGGCGCGGGTCACGGGCGGTGCGGCAAAGGTCACCGGCGGCGGTAACGCGACCTCGCAACTGCTGCCCAACGCTTGGGCGGCAGCGTCCAGGCGCAGGTCGAGGTCATTCAGTTCGCTGGCTTGCACCAGGCCCAGGTGGCGGCTGGGCAATTCTATAGCGGTCTCGCGGGACAGCGCGCCATACCAGCGCAGTCCTTCGGTGAGGCTGCCTTCAAGCAGTTGTGCATGGCGCAGGGTGCCGACGCGGTTGGCCAGCACGCCGGCGAACGGCAAGTCCGGCTGGTAGCGTGCCAGGCCGAGGGCCAAGGCACCGAAGGTTTGTGCCATGGCCGTGCCATCGATCACGCCGAGCACCGGCACACCGAAGTGTCGCGCCAGGTCAGCGCTGGAAGGCGTGCCGTCGAACAGGCCCATCACGCCTTCGATCAGGATCAGGTCCGCCTCCCCCGCCGCTTCCCACAGCAAGCGACGACTTTCCTGCTCGCCTACCATCCACATATCCAATTGATACACCGGCGCACCGCTGGCGCGCTCGTGAATCATCGGGTCGAGGAAGTCCGGGCCGCATTTGAACACGCGCACCTTGCGACCCAGGTTGCGGTGCAAACGGGCCAGCGCGGCGGTGACCGTGGTTTTGCCCTGGCCGGACGCCGGCGCGGCGATCAAGACGGCCGGGCAATGACGGGGCTGATTCAAAGTTCGACGCCTTTCTGTGCCTTGATACCGGCTTGGAATGCGTGCTTGAGCATGCCCATCTCGGTGACGGTGTCGCCCATTTCGATCAGCTCGGGCTTGGCGCCACGGCCGGTGACGACCACGTGCTGCATCGGCGGGCGGGCCTGCAGGTCACCAAGGACTTGATCCAGGTCGAGATAGCCGTGCTTGAGCGCGATGTTCAGCTCATCCAGCACCACCAGGCGGATGGACGGGTCTTGCAGCAATTGGCGGGACACCGCCCAGGCAGCTTCGGCGGCCGCGATGTCGCGCTGGCGGTCCTGGGTTTCCCAGGTAAAACCCTCGCCCATCACATGAAAACGCACTTGCTCGGGGAAGCGGCGGAAGAACAGCTCTTCGCCGGTGCTGTTGCGCCCCTTGATGAACTGCACCACACCGCACTGCATGCCGTGGCCCATGGCGCGGGCCAGCATGCCAAATGCCGAGCTGCTCTTGCCTTTGCCGTTGCCGGTCAGCACCAGCAGCAAGCCGCATTCGTTCGGAGAATTGGCGATGCGCTCATCGATCACGGCTTTTTTACGCAGCATGCGCGCCAGGTGGCGTTCGTCGCGCTCGGGGGAATCGGTCATGGCAGCTCTCCGTTGGGGCTGGACAAAAACGGCGGGCAGGAAAAATCAAAAACAGACAGCCAAGCATCGCCCACCGTGATGCTGTTGGATGATCCGGGCCGGTCTCCGGGCTCATGAGTGGCGCGCTAGAGCACACGCCGACGGCGCGCCTTCCCATATCGCGGGCGATACAGTGGCAAACAGCACCGTTTTGACTCATTTACCGTTGCGGGGGCAGCGCCGGAATCGCGGCAACACTGTGTACAAGTGCGCTCACTCACCGGCTTCCCTGTTTCACTCAGTCGACCCGTAGGTCACAGAGCACCTGGAACAAGCCGCGAAGGTTAGTGGGTTGGGGGTGGAGCGTCAATTAAAGCTGGCCTTGTACTTGAACCATCGTCGCAACACACACCTCTACCCTTACAGGCATCCAGGAGAAAACCATGCATAAAACAAGACTCGCCTTACTGATCATGCTCGCGGGCAGCCTTGCCGCCTGCGGCGAAAGCTCGACCCTGAAGGTATCCGACGGCACCGGGCCCTCACCGCAATTGCCGGAGCCGAACAAGACGCTGATCCCCACTGTGAACATCGCCCCGGCCATTGGCTGGCCAGCGGGCACCAAGCCCACGGCCGCCGCCGGCACCCAGGTGGCGGCCTTCGCCGAAGGCCTGGACCACCCGCGCTGGCTGTACGTATTACCCAACGGCGATGTGCTGGTGGCGGAAACCAACGCGCCGCCCAAGCCGGATGATTCCAAAGGCCTTCGTGGCTGGGTGATGGAGAAAGTCATGGGCCGCGCCGGCGCCAGGGTACCGAGCCCGAACCGCATCACCCTGCTGCGCGATGCCGACCATGATGGGGTCGCGGAGACCCGCACGGTATTCCTGGAAAACCTCAACTCGCCCTTCGGCATGACGCTGGTCGGCAATGACCTGTACGTGGCCGATTCGGACAAGCTGCTGCGCTTTCCCTATCAGACGGGCGAGACCGCGATCAAGACCGCCGGCAGCAAGGTCATCGACCTGCCCGGCGGCAGCATCAACCACCACTGGACGAAAAACGTGGTGGCCAGCAAGGACGGCAGCAAGCTGTATGTGAGCGTGGGTTCCAACAGCAACGTGGCGGAGAACGGCCTGGAGGCGGAACAAGGCCGCGCCGCGATCTGGGAAGTCGACCGCGCCAGCGGCCAGCACCGTATCTTCGCCTCCGGCCTGC
Organism: Pseudomonas sp. PSPC3-2; assembly: GCF_049897085.1. NCBI lineage: Bacteria > Pseudomonadati > Pseudomonadota > Gammaproteobacteria > Pseudomonadales > Pseudomonadaceae > Pseudomonas > Pseudomonas sp. PSPC3-2. The sequence goes on along the minus strand of NZ_JAFCVO010000009.1, from coordinate 192,273 downwards.
GCAACCCTAACGGCATGGCCTGGGAACCGCAGAGCGGCAAGCTGTGGACGGCCGTGAACGAGCGCGATGAGATCGGTAGCGACCTGGTACCGGACTACATCACGTCGGTCCAGGATGGCGCCTTTTATGGCTGGCCCTTCAGCTACTACGGGCAGCACGTGGATGTACGCGTCACGCCGCAAAACCTGGACCTGGTGGCCAAAGCCATTGCGCCGGACTACGCCGTAGGCCCGCACACCGCCTCGCTAGGCCTGACCTTCGCCGAGGGCAGCAAACTGCCGGCGCCCTTTATCAACGGCGCGTTCATCGGCCAGCACGGTTCGTGGAACCGCAAGCCGCACAGCGGCTACAAGGTGATCTTCGTACCGTTCGAGGGCGGCAAGCCGAAGGGGCCGCCGGTGGACGTGCTGACCGGGTTCCTCAACAGCGACGAGAAAGCCATGGGCCGACCGGTTGGCGTGGTCATCGACAAGCAGGGCGGCTTGCTGGTGGCGGATGATGTGGGGAATAAGGTGTGGCGGGTTTCTGCGGCTAAGTAACCGCCCCCAAGACCACCACAAAACAAATGTGGGAGGGCGCTTGCTCCCGATAGCGGTGGGTCAGTCACCAAATGCAGGGACTGACACGCCCTCATCGGGAGCAAGCGCCCTCCCACATTTGGGTCTAGGTTTTATCTAAGGGTTACGCGCCAGGTTTTCAGCCGGCAACACACGCTTGGCGCTCAGGTAGGCATTCTGCCAATACGCTTTGGACAGCGTATCCAGCTTCACCGTACCGCCCGTCTGCGGCGCATGTACAAAGCGCCCTTCGCCGACATAGATCCCGGCGTGGCTGACCTGCGAGCCGCCGCCCGTGGCGAAGAACAACAGGTCACCGGTTTGCAGGTTCTGCTCGCTGACGTCCTGGCCACGCATTACGATCAGTTCGCGCGTGGTGCGCGGCAGGGAGATGCCGGCGGCATCACGGTAGACAAACCCGATCAGCCCGCTGCAATCGAACCCGGAGTCTGGCGTGTTGCCACCCCAACGATAAGGCGTACCGACCAGGCCCAGCGCTCGGAAGAGCACGTCTTCGGCGGCCGGCGAGAAATTCTGGCTGGTGTTGAATACCGGTTTAGGCTTGGCCGCGACAGGCGCTGGCTGCGGTCGGCTTGCGCAGGCGCTGAGCAGCGCGACGCAAACAATGAGAATCAGGCGGGCCGAGGTCGACATGTGCAGAACAATCCTGGTCTGGATGCGGCTTTCGCTGCCGAACGCTGAAAACCAGAACGCGCAAGCAAGGCTTGCGCGAACGGATTACAACAATGTTCAAGGATTCTAGCGCTTACACGTCAAACTTCAAGTATCACTTTAACTTTACTTACTGGCGGTAATCGTCGTCGGGGCCATGGCGAGTGCGCGCTTGGCTTCGATGAAGGTTTTGCTCCAGTAGCTGTCGCCCAGGCTGTCGACTCGAACACCACCACTGCGGCGGCTGCTGGAGTGGATAAACTGGTTATCGCCCAAGTAGATACCGGCGTGACTGACGCGACCACGACCACTGGTGCTGAAGAAAAGCAGATCGCCAGGCTTGAGGTTGTTACGCGCGACCAACGGTGCATTCACGTTGATCATTTCGCGAGTGGAGCGTGGCAGGTTCATGCCAGCTTCTTCACGAAACAGGTAACCGATAAAACCGCTGCAATCGAAACCGGCTTCGGAAGTGCCGCCGAAACGGTAACGGGTACCGATCAGGGACATGCCGCGTTCGAGAATGCTGTCGGCCAGAACGGGAAGCTGATAAGGCTTGTTGCCAGCGAAGGCGGCCAGTTCTTTTTCGGTTGCCAGCTCTTCCTCATAAACAGTGGAAGACTGCGCAGCAACGAATTTTGCCTGATTTTTATACTGTTGATCGTGCTGCTCGGCCACTTGTTGAGGGTGGGAGGCGCAACCAAACAACAGGGCTACGAGTGCGAGAGGCACGAGGGGTGCGAAGCGATTCAGCATGGGCACGACCGTGGCAAATGTGTAAAGAAGCCGAGACTATGCCTTCTATCACATCGATTTGCAAATTCAATCGTGATCTATGTGACTTACTGTTTGCGCTATGACATCTAAGCCCTTAATACCCTATGCACGTGTTTTGCGTGGCCAAGCCGGCCAAAACGCAGGTTTTCTGGCGCCTGGAATTTGCCTAAACCCCACGAAATACAAGGGTTTGCTACCAGCCGAGGGTTTCCTTAAGGAAGGGAATCGTCAGCTTGCGCTGGGCCTGCAAAGAGGCCTGATCGAGCTGTTCGAGCAAATCGAACAACGCGCTCATGCTGCGGGTGCCACGGGTGAGGATAAAGTGCCCGACCTCGTCGGTGAGGTGCAGGCCGCGACGGGAAGCACGCAATTGCAGGGCACGCAATTTGTCCTCGTCGGACAATGGGCGCATCTGGAAGATCAGCGCCAGGGTCAGGCGCGACTTGAGGTCCGCCAGCTTGACCGGCAACTCACGGGGCGAGGTCGAGGCCGCGATCAACAGGCGGCGGCCGCTGTCGCGCAGGCGGTTGAACAGATGAAACAGCGCCTCTTCCCAATCCGCCTTGCCGGCGATGGCCTGCAGATCATCCAGGCACACCAGTTCGTATTGTTCGAGGTTGTCGAAAATCCCGATCCCGCGATCCATCAACTCGGCCAAAGGCAGGTAAACCGCCGGTTCACCCATTTGCTCGAAGCGCAGGCACGCGGCCTGCAACAGGTGGGTGCGCCCCACGCCCTGCTTGCCCCACAGATAGATCAGGCTTTCAGTCCACCCGGCGTCGGCTTCGCAGAGCCGCTCGACATAGCCGAGTGCAGCGGCATTGGCGCCTGGGTAGTAATTGATAAAGGTGGCGTCGTCACGCAGACGCACACCTAAGGGCAGCTGAATCGGTTTCATGCTGACTGAACGGTTCCGATCGAACCGTTAGTGGCCTCTGTGAAAAGTTTGCAAAGTTTATACCCGTGACGCCGGGCGCACAATGCAGCAGACCACAAGCAAAATCAAAGGTTTGCGTTAACTTGCTGGATTTACGCGAATTGTTTGACGCGACAGTGCCAGAAACCACAAACCCGGCCTGAGCCGGGTTTGTGACACCGCGATTACACGTCGGGGTCCTCGACGCCCGTATACACATCCGAATCCTTATACAGATCGTGTACATGCCGCACCAGCACCATGATCACCGCCGCCACCGGCAGCGCAAGCAGGATGCCGGTAAAGCCGAACAACTCGCCGCCGGCCAGGATCGCAAAGATCACCGCGACCGGGTGCAGGCCGATGCGGTCGCCCACCAGCAGCGGGGTCAGCACCATGCCTTCGAGGGCCTGGCCGACCATGAACACCGCGACAATCCCAAGCATCGGGTACAGGTCACCGCCAAACTGGAACAGCCCGGCTACCAGCGCAGCACCGATGCCAATCACAAAGCCCATGTACGGCACGATAGCGGCCAGGCCGGCAATCAAGCCGATCAACAGGCCCAGCTCCAGGCCGATCGCCATCAAGCCGGCGGCATAGATAATCCCCAGGGCCAGCATCACCAGTAATTGGCCACGCACGAACGCCCCCAGCACCTCATGACACTCCCCGGCCAGGGACACGATGCGCGCCTCGCGGGCGCGCGGCAGCAGGCCACGAATCTTGGCCATCATGATGTCCCAGTCCCGCAACAGGTAGAACGCCACCACCGGGATCAACACCAGGTTAGTCAGCCAGCCAATCAGCGCCAGGCTGGATGCCGTCGCCTGACTGAGAACCACGCCGACAATATCGCTGGTCTGGCCCATATGATCGCTGATCGCGGCCTTGACCTTGTCGAACTTCCAGAAGCCATCCGCCAGCCCCAGCTTAGCCTGGGTCCACGGCATCGCCGTATGCTGCAGCCAGTCGAGCATTTGCGGCGCCAGCTCATACAGACGGAACAATTGCTTGGCCAGCATCGGCACCAGCACCAGCACCAGCGCCGTGATGATCAGCGTAAACAGCGCAAACACAGTGACCACGCCCAAGGTCCGTGACAGGCCGGCTTTCTCCAGGCGATCCACCACGGGATCAAACAGATAGGCGAGCAACAGCGCTATCAGGAACGGCGTCAGGATCGAATGCAGCAACAACACAAAAATGCACAGCAGGGCGATTCCGCCAAGCCAAACCCAACGACGCGTATCCGCCATAAACCACTCCATCTTTTATTTACTTTCCCCTTCTATATAGAGAAGGAAGAACATTCACCAACGAAAACGCAGTTGCGCCTGCGGCTCAGGGGCGGCGGCCGGCTGTGTAGCGTCCACCGGCGGTTGCTGAGCCGGCGCCTCACCTGCGGGAATCTCCTGCAACCTGGCCAGACTCAACTGAGTCCGCAACTGATCGGCGCTGCCATTCACGCGATACACAATACGATTGCCATCCACGCGCTGCGGCTGGCCGCCAAACGGCTCAAGCAAGTGGCCCAGCGCGGCGTAGCGTTCCAGGGTCATGCCCTGCACTTCCAGCAATTGCTCGGTGCTCACACCCGGCTTGACAGCAAAGCGCGGCGCCAGTTTTTGGCTGACGGCCAGCATCACGGCATCGGCCACGGCGGCGGTGTCGGCCCCTTGCGCAGTGCCCTGCTCGCTCTTGTCGCCCAGCCACAGGCGCCATTTGGCCTGCCATTGGCTGCCTTCCTGGCGCGCATGCACCGCGAGCATCGCATCGGCGCCGTAGCGTTCCGAGGCCGCACGCAACGGCGTGGCGTCCGCGCTTTCCAGATTCGGCGCGGTGGCAACCACCTGCTCATCCAGATCCCCCAACGGCAGGCGCAGCGGCAAGCCGCGGTGTTGCGCCGCGCGCCGCAACGCCTGGGCGATGGCCTGGCCATCACCCACCAGGCTGCTGCCGTCGGTCGAGTCGTTCAGCCACCAACCGAGGATCGACGGCCGATTGCTGCCCCAGATCGACAAGCCCGCGCCACGCAACGCGCGATCGGTGCTGACCGGATCGAAATCCACTTGCAGGCTTTCCGGCGGGCCGGCGTCGTAGCCGTATTGGCTGATGATTTGTTGCGGGTCCTTGCGAACCGCCGCCAGGCCCGGGCCATCGACGGCCTTGGCGTCGCCAGTCAGGCGGAGCACCAGGGTTTGAACGGCGCGCTGGGTCGCCTGGTCGCGTTCTTGCGGGGACTGGCTGCTGACCGGTTCGAGTACTTGATAAAGACCATTGAGGGTTTCGGCATGACTCGCCAGGCTGACCAACGACAAGCAGCCTACAAAAAAGACATTACACAGACGCATGGAAGATTCCCGAACGACAAAATTAGCGGCTGGAACAGACCGCGTGATCTCGGTTTGCCAAGGCTGTGACCACAGCGACCGGCAAAACATTCACGGAGTCTCGGTAAGTTTTCCTACTGTCATAACGATAGCGGCTTCAAGGCTATACCTTAATACGCACCGAAGCAGAGCCGATTAGCATTTTTTTAACCGGCTTTTTAACCTATATGGCCCTGCCCGTCGGCCCGAGGATGGCCGCTGCCCCTCAAGCCTGATAAAATCGCGCGCCTTCGCAGACCGTCAGCGGCTGGGCCTTTTTCACAAGAGCCCTTGCCCACTCGGTCGTTACCCCTGAATCCCCCCTAAAGGCCTGGATCATGAGCAAGCAACCCTCCCTGAGCTACAAGGACGCCGGTGTAGACATCGACGCCGGTGAAGCATTGGTCGAACGCATCAAGAGCGTCGCCAAGCGCACTGCGCGCCCCGAAGTCATGGGCGGCCTGGGCGGTTTTGGCGCCCTCTGCGAAATCCCGGCCGGCTACAAACAGCCGGTGCTGGTCTCCGGCACCGACGGCGTGGGCACCAAGCTGCGCCTGGCACTGAACCTGAACAAACACGACAGCATCGGCATCGACCTGGTCGCCATGTGCGTCAACGACCTGGTGGTGTGCGGCGCAGAGCCGTTGTTCTTCCTTGACTACTACGCCACCGGCAAGCTCAACGTCGAGACCGCCACCCAGGTGGTCACCGGTATCGGCGCCGGCTGTGAATTGTCGGGTTGCTCCCTGGTCGGCGGCGAAACCGCTGAAATGCCGGGCATGTACGAAGGCGAAGACTACGACCTGGCCGGTTTCTGCGTCGGCGTGGTAGAAAAAGCCGAGATCATCGACGGCTCCAAAGTCGCTGCCGGCGACGCCCTGCTTGCCCTGCCATCGTCCGGCCCGCACTCCAACGGTTACTCGCTGATCCGCAAGATCATCGAAGTGTCCGGCGCCGACATCGAAAACATCCAGCTCGACGGCAAGCCACTGACCGACCTGCTGATGGCCCCGACGCGCATCTACGTCAAGCCACTGCTCAAGCTGATCAAGGACACGGGCGCGGTCAAAGCCATGGCCCACATCACCGGCGGCGGCCTGCTGGACAACATCCCGCGCGTCCTGCCAAAAGGCGCCCAGGCGATTGTCGACGTGGCCAGTTGGCAGCGTCCTGCGGTATTCGATTGGCTGCAAGAGAAAGGCAACGTCAACGAAACCGAAATGCACCGCGTGCTGAACTGCGGCGTGGGCATGGTGATCTGCGTGGCGCAAGAGCACGTGGAAACCGCGCTGAACGTACTGCGCGAAGCCGGCGAGCAGCCTTGGGTCATCGGCCAGATCGCCGCTGCTGCTGAAGGCGCGGCTCAGGTTGAACTGAAGAACCTTAAGGCGCACTGATGCCTGCAACCTGTGATGTCGTAGTGCTGCTCTCCGGCACCGGCAGTAATTTGCAGGCCCTGATCGACAGCACGCGCACCGGCGACAGCCCGGCGCGCATCGCTGCGGTGATCTCCAACCGCAGCGACGCCTATGGCCTGCAACGCGCCAGGGACGCGGGCATTGCCACGCGCACCCTGGATCACAAGGCTTTCGAAGGTCGCGAGGCCTTCGACAGCGCCTTGATCGAACTGATCGACACCTTTAACCCCAAACTCGTGGTACTGGCCGGCTTCATGCGCATCCTCAGCGCAGATTTCGTGCGGCACTACGCAGGACGGCTGCTGAATATCCACCCTTCCCTGCTGCCCAAGTACAAAGGCATGCACACCCATCAGCGCGCCCTCGACGCGGGCGACAGCGAGCATGGCTGCAGTGTGCATTTTGTTACGGAGGAACTCGATGGCGGGCCTCTGGTCGTACAGGCAGTGGTTCCGGTAGAGTCTGACGACTCGGCGCAGACGCTTGCGCAACGGGTTCATACCCAGGAACACAGGATTTACCCGCTGGCTGTTCGCTGGTTTGCCGAGGGGCGGTTGATTCTTGGTGAACAGGGTGCATTATTGGACGGTCAGTTACTCGCGGCCAGCGGCCACTTGATTCGAACCTAGGAGATTTTATGCGTCGCGCCTTGCTCTTCGCTTTTGCGCTGTTCGCCTTGCCTGCGGTGCAAGCAGCAGATTTACATCCTTTCTCCGCCAGCTATACCGCCGACTGGAAACAGTTGCCCATGAGCGGCTCGGCCGAACGCAGCCTGACCCACAATGGCGACGGCACTTGGACCTTGAACTTCAAGGCGTCCATGATGATCGCCAGCCTCACCGAAACCAGCGTGATCCACTTCGACAAGGACGCCCTGCAACCGAAGAGCTACACCTTCGAACGCGGCGGCCTGGGCAAGGCGAAGAAGATCAACCTGGACTTCGACCAGACGGCCAAGAAAGTCACCGGTTTTGAAAACAAAGATCCGGTCAACGTCGCCCTGCAAAGCGGCATGCTCGACAAGTCGACCTACCAGTTGGCGCTGCAGCGCGATGTCGCGGCAGGCAAGAAGAGCATGAGCTACAACGTGGTTGAAGGCACCGACGTCGACACCTACGACTTCCGCGTGATCGGCCCGGAAAAGGTCCAGACCAAAGCCGGCTCCATCGACGCGATCAAGGTCGAGCGCGTGCGTGACCCAACCCAAAGCAAGCGTATCACCCAGATGTGGTTTGCCAAGGACTGGGGCGGCATCCTGGTTGCTCTGCGTCAGGTGGAAACCGACGGCAAGGAATACAACATCATGCTGCTAGACGGTACGGTTGACGGTCAGTCTGTCAAAGGTAGCTGATAGCGCTGATGCGTTGAAAAGAGCCTCGCGCAATGCGGGGCTTTTTTTCGCCTGGGATTTTTTAGGCAAGGCCACTATCGCCATCGCGAACAACGCCAATCCAATATTAAAGCCTTACGCCAAGATGAAACTTTTGTCATAAAACTCAGCAGCCTGCGGCGCAATGTCGCGGTTTACGCGGCCTGCTGGATTGTTGCGATTACTGCAAAGAACTGTTGCAGGAAAAATCAGTTTACGTAGCAAGCTAACAAAACATATAACAAACGCCTGCGACGACTTGCCGCAGATCAACCAGAGATTGGAGCAAGCAGATGACTGTAAAAGTAACTGAACGCGACGACGAACATATGTCCCACGAAGCATTGGGCCATGGGATTCACATCTGGGATGTACACCAACAAGACCTGCTGGTCGGCATGTTTCATAACGAGAGCGACGCTCATAATTATAAGAACGAGCTCGAAAGCCTTGAGATGAAACGCCAGGCACAAAGCGTCTGAATATTTGTAAGACAGGCGCCAGGCCCACGCAGCTTGGCTGCCTGAAAACAAAAACCCGCCTTTGAGCGGGTTTTGTTGCCTCTACAGCCTCACCACATCAGATCATCCGGGATCTGGTAGGCGGCGTATGGATCATCCTCATCCGGCACCTGGCTTTCCGTCAGGATATTGAGCTGGACGATACGCTCCGGCGCGCGCTCCTGGATCTTCAGTGCCGCTTCGCGCGGAATCACCTCGTAACTGCCAGCGTGATGCACGATCGCCAGGGAGCCGTTGCTCAGCTTGTTACGCATCAGCGTGTTGACCGACAGACGCTTGACCTTCTTGTCATCCACGAAGTTGTAGTAGTCCTCGGTGGTCAGCTTGGGCAGGCGCGAGGTCTCGATCAGTTGCTTGACTTGGGCCGTGCGGGCCTTGGCCTCGGCCTTTTCCTGCTGCTGGCGGTTCAGCTCCTGGTCGCGCTTGACCTTCTCGGCCATCGCTTCCTGGGCCAGGCGTGCCTGGGTGTCATCGGCCTCGGCCTGGCCCTTGTGGACCAGACGTTGCTGTTTCTGTTTGTCTTTGCCGACCTGCTTGGCCTGCTTTTGGTTGACCAGACCTGCTTTGAGCAACTGGTCGCGAAGGGAAAGGCTCATGGTGCTTACTCACTTAGGCAACTGCTCAACCGCAGCTGGACACATTCTTTTCCTGGCGTTTGGCTTCGCCCCACAGGGCGTCCAACTCTTCGAGGGTGCAATCTTCCATGGATTGGCGCGTATCGCGCAATGCCTGTTCGATAAATCGGAAACGTCGCTCGAACTTGGCATTGGCACCGCGCAAGGCAGTTTCCGGGTCGACCTTGAGGTGCCGGGCCAAGTTGACCGCCGCAAACAGCAGGTCACCGACTTCATCGGCGATGGCCACTGCATCGTTATCGGCCATGGCTTCGAGCACTTCATCCAGCTCTTCGCGGACGTTATCCACCACCGGCAAAGCAGCGGGCCAGTCGAAACCGACCTGGCTGGCGCGCTTTTGCAATTTGGCGGCACGGGACAGGGACGGTAAAGCGGTGGGCACATCGTCGAGTAGGGAAAGTTGCTCAGGAGCGTCGGACTTTTCTGCACGCTCCTCGGCCTTGATCTGCTCCCAGCGCGCCTTGACCTGCTCCTCGCTCAGTTGCGCGACATCCAGCGGCGCGTACAGATCGCCGGTGGGGAATACATGGGGATGACGTCGAATCAGCTTGCGGGTGATGCTGTCGATCACTCCGGCGAACTCGAAGCGCCCTTCTTCGCGCGCCAGTTGGCTGTAATACACCACTTGGAACAGCAGGTCGCCCAGTTCGCCTTGAAGGTGATCGAAGTCGCCGCGCTCGATGGCGTCGGCGACTTCGTAGGCCTCTTCCAGGGTGTGCGGGACGATGCTCGCGTAGGTTTGTTTGATGTCCCACGGGCACCCGTACTTCGGATCGCGCAGGCGGCTCATCAGGTGCAGCAGATCTTCAAGTGAATACATCATTCTATTTCCGATCAGGTATGAACACAGCCGATCAAATGTGGGAGGCGGCTTGCCCCCGATTGCGGTGGGTCAACCAAGAATCTGGTACCTGACACTCCGCTTTCGGGGACAAGCCCCTCCCGCCTTTCAGACTGTGTTCATCCAGATGCTCATGGGGTGCGGTTGCGCCGGGTTTCGATGATGTTCGGCAACTGGGAAATCCGCCCCAGCAACCGCCCCAACGCGTCCAGCCCCGGAATCTCGATGGTCAGGGACATCAACGCGGTGTTGTCCTCCTTGTTCGAGCGGGTATTGACGGCCAGCACGTTGATCCGCTCATTGAGCAGCACTTGCGACACGTCACGCAGCAGGCCGGAACGGTCGTAGGCACGGATGATGATGTCCACCGGATAGGTGAGCACCGGCACCGGCCCCCAACTGACCTGGATGATCCGCTCCGGCTCGCGCCCGCCCAACTGCAGCACCGAGGCGCAGTCCTGGCGGTGAATGCTCACGCCACGGCCCTGGGTGATGTAGCCGACAATGGCGTCGCCCGGCAGCGGCTGGCAGCAACCGGCAATTTGCGTCATCAGGTTGCCGACGCCCTGGATCTGGATATCGCCACGCTTGCCAGGCTTGTAGCCGGTGGCTTTGCGCGGGATCAGTTCCAGCTGTTCGTTGCCCCGCTCCGGCTCCACCAGTTGCTGGGCCAGGTTGACCAGTTGCGCCAGGCGCAGGTCGCCGGCACCGAGAGCGGCAAACATGTCTTCGGCGATCTTCATGTTGGCTTTTTCAGCCAGCTTGTCGAAATCCACCTGGGGCAGGCCCAGGCGCGCCAGTTCGCGTTCGAGCAGGGTTTTGCCGGCGGCGACGTTCTGATCGCGCGCCTGCAGCTTGAACCAGTGGACGATCTTCGCCCGCGCCCGCGACGTGGTGATGTAGCCCAGGTTCGGGTTCAGCCAGTCGCGGCTCGGCGTGCCGTGCTTGCTGGTGATGATCTCGACCTGTTCACCGGTCTGCAGGCTGTAGTTGAGCGGCACGATGCGCCCGTTGATCTTGGCGCCCCGGCAGTTGTGGCCGATTTCGGTGTGGACGCGGTAGGCAAAGTCCAGCGGTGTGGCGCCCTTGGGCAAGTCGATAGCGTGGCCGTCGGGGGTGAAGATGTAGACCCGGTCCGGTTCGATATCCACCCGCAGTTGTTCGGCCAGGCCGCCGATGTCGCCGAGTTCTTCGTGCCATTCCAGCACTTGGCGCAGCCAGGAGATTTTCTCTTCGTACTGGTTGGACCCGGCCTTGACGTCGGTGCCCTTGTAGCGCCAGTGCGCACACACCCCCAACTCCGCCTCTTCGTGCATGGAGTGGGTGCGGATCTGCACTTCCAACACCTTGCCCTCGGGGCCGATCACCGCTGTGTGCAGCGAGCGATAGCCGTTTTCCTTGGGGTTGGCGATGTAGTCGTCGAATTCCTTGGGGATGTGCCGCCACAGGGTGTGAACGATACCGAGCGCGGTGTAGCAGTCGCGCACTTCCGGCACCAGCACCCGCACGGCACGCACGTCGTAGATCTGGCTGAACTCCAGGCCTTTGCGCTGCATTTTGCGCCAGATCGAATAGATGTGCTTGGCGCGGCCGCTGATGTCGGCGTCGACGCCGGTGGCCTGCAGCTCGGCACGCAACTGGCCCATCACGTCGGTGATGAAACGCTCACGGTCGAGCCGGCGCTCATGCAGCAGCGTGGCAATCTGTTTGTATTGGTCGGGTTCGAGGTAGCGGAAGGACAAGTCCTCCAGTTCCCACTTGATATGGCCGATACCCAGGCGATGCGCCAGGGGCGCGTAGATGTCGAAGACCTCGCGGGCGACGCGGTTGCGCTTTTCGTCGTCGGCGGTCTTCACCGCACGGATCGCGCAGGTGCGTTCGGCCAGCTTGATCAAGGCGACGCGCACGTCGTCGACCATCGCCACCAGCATCTTGCGCAGGTTTTCCACCTGGCCCTGGGTGCCCAGCACCATGGACTGGCGTGGGCTGAGGCTGGCGCTGATGGCGGCCATGCGCAGCACGCCGTCGATCAACTTGGCCACCAGCGTGCCAAAACGCTGGCTGACCAGCGGCAAGGCAATATGCCCTTCCCGCACGCCGCGATAGAGCACGGCGGCGATCAGCGAATCCTGGTCCAGCTTGAGATCCGCGAGGATCTCAGCGATTTCCAACCCGGTACGAAAGCTTGAAGTGCCCTCCGCCCACAGGTTCTTGGCCGCATTGTCTTGCTGTTCAGACTCACGAGCGAACTCGCAGGCTGCTTTCAAGGCTTCACGGTCCAGTGCCGGGTCGACACTGACGGCATGATCCAGCCATGCCTCGAGATTGATACTGCCGTCGGTGTTGATCGGCTGGTGTGCTCTCACCTGTACCATCTTGCTTACCTTCCCTACGACGCACCTTTGATGCGCCAAAAATCATCGCTGACCTGCTTTATCACTAAAGCTCACACACTCCCAGGCAGATCACGGCCCAGGAGAATGCAGGCCAGTCGGATTAAACGGGCGTCCTAGCCCGCTTCAAATAACGCCATCGCCTCGACATGCGCGGTTTGCGGAAACATGTCGAGAATCCCGGCACGTTTTAGCCGGTAGCCCTGCTTGACCAGCTCAACCGTGTCCCGCGCCAGCGTGGCCGGGTTGCAGGACACGTACACCAGGCGCTTGGCTCCCAGAGTGGCGAGCTTGCGCACAGCCTCCAGGGCACCATCGCGGGGTGGGTCCAAGAGTACCGCAGAAAAGCCCTGTTTGGCCCAGTCCGCGTCAGTCAGCGACTGGGTTAAATCGGCCTGAAAAAACTGCACATTATGCAAATTATTGCTGATGGCATTGAGCGCCGCGCGCTCGACCATCGCCTGTACACCTTCCACCGCCACCACTTCGCGCACCTGGCGAGCGAGTGGCAGCGCGAAGTTACCCAGGCCGCAAAACAGGTCCAGCACCCGCTCATCGGCTTGCGGCGCCAGCCATTCAAGCGCCTGGGCCACCATCGCCGCGTTGACCCCGGCGTTGACCTGAACAAAATCGCCCGGTCGATACGCCAGTTCCAGATCCCATTGTTCCAACCGATAGCCAAGGGCCTGGTCAGGCTCGACCGGTTCGGGCTGGCCCTCGCCATGCAGCCACAACTGGGCCTCATGGAAAGCGCAAAATTCGTTGAGGATCAGCAGGTCGGCGTCCGACAACGGCGCCATATGCCGCAACAATACGGCGATGGACGACCCGCTGAACAACTCCACATGCCCCAAAGCCTGAGGTTTGCTCAGGCGGCGCAGCATACCGGGCAAACGCTGCATGATCGGTTGCAAGGCCTGTACCAGCACCGGGCAATCGTCGATGGCGACGATGTCCTGGCTGGCCACGGCGCGGAAACCGACTTCCAGTTTCTTGGCCTTGGCATCCCAGCGCACGGCCACACGGGCGCGACGCCGATAGCCCAGCTCCGGCCCGCTCAACGGCGCGGCCCACTCTTGCGGCTCGACCCCCGCCACACGCGACAGCTGCTCGGCGAGCATGCGCTGTTTCAGGGCAAGTTGTTCAGCATGGGGCAGGTGCTGCACGCTGCAACCGCCGCAACGGCCAAAGTGCGCGCACGGTGCCGGGCGGCGCAGCTCGCTGGCCTTGAACACCCGCTCGGTGCGCGCCTCGACCACTTTGCCGTGGGCGCCCAACACACGCGCTTCGACCTCTTCGCCGGCCAGCGCACCGTTGACGAACCACGTGCGGCCTTCAAAGAACACGATGCCACGGCCATCATTGGCCAGGCGCTCGATGGTCAGGCGTTGCTTTTTGCCCACGGGGATCTGTGGGGCACGGCTGCCGCCCGTCGGTTGGAAGCGCAGGCCTCTCTCGTGCTTGGCCATCAGTTGGGTTCGTCGAAAATGCCGGTCGACAAGTAACGGTCGCCACGGTCACAGATGATCGCGACGATCACCGCGTTTTCCACCTCCTTGGACAATCGCAACATGCCGGCCACGGCGCCGCCAGCGGACACGCCGCAGAAGATGCCTTCTTCACGGGCCAGGCGGCGCGTGGTGTCTTCAGCTTCACGCTGGGCCATGTCGATGATGCGATCTACGCGCGAGGCGTTGTAGATCTTCGGCAAATACTCTTCGGGCCAGCGACGAATGCCGGGGATCGACGCGCCTTCCATCGGTTGCAGGCCGACGATCTGGATCGCCGGGTTCTGCTCCTTCAGGTAGCGCGAGTTGCCCATGATGGTGCCGGTGGTGCCCATGGAGCTGACGAAATGGGTAATCGTGCCCTGGGTCTGGCGCCAGATTTCCGGGCCGGTAGTGGTGTAGTGCGCCTCGGGGTTGTCGCCGTTGGCGAACTGGTCCAGCACCTGGCCACGGCCTTCGGCGGCCATGCGCTCGGCGAGGTCGCGGGCGCCTTCCATGCCTTCTTCCTGGGTGACCAGGACCAATTCGGCACCGTAGGCGGTCATCGCAGCCTTACGCTCGGCGCTGCCGTTGTCGGGCATGATCAGCACCATCTTGTAACCCTTGATCGCCGCAGCCATGGCCAGGGCGATCCCGGTGTTACCGGAGGTGGCTTCGATCAGGGTGTCGCCGGGTTTGATCTGCCCGCGCAGCTCGGCGCGCGTGATCATCGACAGCGCCGGACGGTCCTTGACGGAACCGGCCGGGTTGTTCCCTTCGAGCTTGAGCAACAGGGTATTGCTGGTTTCACCCGCCATGCGTTGCAAGCGGACCAGGGGCGTGTTGCCGACGCAATCGGCGATTGTAGGGTACTGCAAGGTCATGGCGTATTCGCAATCCAGACTGCGGGGACGAACATCATACCGGGAAAGCCTGGCGCGCCATATCACGCAAAGTGCGGTGCTTATGGCTTATAGGAATAAGCGAGTGAAGTGGCGCGCCCATCGGGGGCAAGCCCCCTCCCACATTTGCCCTGTGCTCACCAAAAATAGTGTGTACCCCACAACCCCCTGTGGGAGGGGGCTTGCCCCCGATGGACGCGCCTCGATAAATGGACTAGCCCAAATACCCATCGCCATGATTTCTCTGAAAAACCTCTTCCCCCATCGCCGCGATCTGCCCGTCAATCAGCGCCTCAAACGGCTTGAGCAGCGCGGCAAACGATGTCGGCGCCTCCAACACCTGCAACGCCTGCACAATCGCCTCTACCGTCGACAACGCACCGGGGCCCGGCGCCTTGCGCAGCCGGTAGCGCGAGACGGCCGCCTCGACCAGCGCCACCCTGGGCAGCGCCGCCAGCAGCGGGTTGAGGTGCAACAACTTGCGCGCCTTGCGCCATGTGCCGTCGGGGACCACCAGCAACAACGGCTCGTCACTCTGTCCATAAGCCTGCAGCGGCCGGGCATCGTCAGCGGGAAACAACAGGCGCGCCTGATAACCAGGCGGGTTCAACAAACTCGGCAGATCATCGAATACCTCGCCCACCACCAACTGCGCATTTTTCAAGCCCAACGCCGCCAGCCGCGCGGTATTGAGCGCATGGTTGACCTCGCTCGGGTGCTGCAGCAGTAACACGCGGGTGCGGCTGTCGAGGCTGGGGATCAGCGCGCACAGGCAATGGCTGGTAGGCCGCAGGCAACGGGAGCAGTGGGGTCTGGACATGGTTTTTCAGGCCTGGTTGAGCTGGGTTTTGAGCAAGTCGCGAAAGGTCTGGATCAGCGGTTCACGGCTACGGCCACGGCGCATGATCATCGAGAACGGCGCCTGGTAGCCGAAGGTCGCCGGCAGCAGCACCCGCAGGTCGCCCTTGTCGGCCCACGCCTGGGCGTAGTGCTCGGGCAGGTAGCCGATGTAGGCGCCGGACAGCACCAGGATCAGTTGCGCCTCCATACTTTCCACGGTGGCGGCGCTGTGCTTGAAGCCATGGCGTGCCAGCTCCGCCTGGCTCCAGTAGCCGCGCCCGACCATGCGTTGTTGGGTGATCACCTGTTCAGGGATGCGCCGCTCATTGAACAGCGGGTGCCGGGTGCTGCAATACAACCAGTGCTGCTCGCGGTACAGCGGCATATAGATCAGCCCGCTCATGCGATTGGAAAACGCGCCGATGGCCAGGTCCAAGCGGTTGTCCTGCACGCCCAGTTGCAGTTCGTAAGGGCTCATCACCGACAAATGCAAATGCACCGCCGGGTGCTCCAGGCTGTAGGCGCCGATCACTTCGGCGAACGGCAGGGCCTTGTCGCTGACGGTGGAATCGAGCACGCCGAGCTTGAGCGTGCCACGCAGCTCGCCTTTGAGCGCGGCGGCGTACTGCTCGAAGCCTTCCAGCTCGCCCAGTAGCCTCAGGGTTTCCTGATGGAACAGCTCACCCTTGCTGGTCAGGCTGAACCCGCCCCGGCCGCGATGGCACAGCACCAGGCCCAGCGCCGATTCGAGCTGGCTCATATAGGTGCTGATCGCCGAGGTCGAGAGGTTGAGTTCGTGCTGCGCATTGGCGAACCCCTGGTGGCGCACGATGCTGACAAAGATGCGCAGGAGTTTCAGGTCGGGCAAGGCGTTGGCCATGGTCGGCTCCGGGGAGGTGATCGCAGCAGTCTACCTGCCGGCATTAGTTTAGAAAAATCTGAACTAAGTATTTACCCCTGCCGATTCTTCCCGCCCCAGGCTTTTCGCAGAATCGGCCCCTTATAAACACAACAACGATGAGGCAATCCCGTGGACAAGATTTTCCACCAACCACTGGGCGGCAACGAAATGCCGCGCTTCGCCGGCATCGCCACCATGATGCGTCTTCCCCATTTGCAATCGGCCAAGGGCCTGGACGCGGCCTTTATCGGCGTGCCACTGGACATCGGCACCTCGCTGCGCGCCGGCACCCGCTTCGGGCCCCGGGAAATCCGCGCCGAATCGGTGATGATCCGCCCGTACAACATGGCCACCGGTGCCGCACCGTTCGACTCGCTGTCGGTGGCCGACATCGGCGACGTGGCAATCAACACCTTCAACCTGCTCGACGCCGTGCGCATCATTGAAGAAGCCTACGACGAGATCCTCGAGCACAACGTGATCCCCATGACCCTGGGCGGCGACCACACCATCACCCTGCCGATCCTGCGGGCGATCCACAAGAAACACGGCAAGGTCGGGCTGGTACACATCGATGCCCATGCCGACGTCAACGACCATATGTTCGGCGAGAAGATCGCCCACGGCACCACCTTCCGCCGCGCGGTGGAAGAAGGCTTGCTCGATTGCGACCGCGTGGTGCAGATCGGCCTGCGCGCCCAGGGCTATACCGCCGAAGACTTCAACTGGAGCCGCAAGCAGGGCTTTCGCGTGGTGCAGGCTGAAGAATGCTGGCACCACTCCCTCGCGCCGTTGATGGCCGAAGTGCGCGAAAAAGTCGGCGGCGGCCCGGTGTACTTGAGCTTCGACATCGACGGTATCGACCCGGCCTGGGCACCGGGCACCGGCACGCCGGAAATCGGCGGCCTGACCACCATCCAGGCGATCGAAATCATCCGTGGCTGCCAAGGCCTCGACCTGATTGGTTGCGACCTGGTAGAAGTTTCGCCGCCTTACGACACCAGCGGCAACACCTCGCTGCTGGGCGCCAACCTACTGTACGAGATGCTCTGCGTACTGCCCGGCGTGGTGCACCGCTGATGAGCGCGCGCGAGGTATTGCAGGCCGCCGCCGATTTGGTCTCGGCCTTTGCCCGCAATGATCGCGCGGCCTACTTCGGCGCGTTCACCGCCGACGCCAGCTTTGTGTTCTACACCCTGCCCCAGCCGCTGCTCAGTCGCGATGCCTACCAGGCGTTGTGGGACAGCTGGCGCCGGGACGAGGGGTTCGAGGTGCTGTCCTGCATCTCGAGCAACGCCGTTGTCAGCCTGCAGGGTGATGTGGCGATTTTTATGCATGACGTGGCCACCGAGCTGCGCATGAACGGGGAGCAATTCAATAGCCAGGAACGCGAGACCATTGTCTTCACACGACTAGGGTTAGACGTACAACAAAAACAAGGCCTGTGGCTGGCCTGTCACGAACATTTGTCCGCTATGCCGGAAGGGCTGCCGCCCCCTTAGCCAATGTGATCGGAGCTGATCATGAATAATAAAAACAACGAAAACAGTATTCGTAAGATAGAAACCAACGGGGTCGAACAGATCCCGGACCACGAACGTACCGCCGGGCCCAAGGATCTGTTTCGCCTGATCTTCGGCGGTGCCAACACCTTTGCCACGGCTGTGCTGGGCGCCTTCCCGGTGCTCTTCGGCCTGTCGTTCCAGGCCGGTGTCTGGGCGATTGTGCTGGGCGTGCTGGTGGGTGCGCTGATTCTGGCGCCCATGGGCCTGTTCGGGCCGATCAATGGCACCAACAATGCCGTGTCGTCCGGGGCGCACTTCGGTGTACACGGGCGGATTATCGGCTCGTTTCTGTCATTGCTGACGGCGATTGCCTTCTTCTCACTGTCGGTGTGGAGTTCAGGGGATGCGCTGGTAGGCGGTGCGAAACGCCTGATCGGCCTGCCGGAAACCGACCTGACCCTGGGCCTGGCCTACGGCGTGTTTGCCATTCTGGTGCTGACGGTGTGCATTTATGGCTTTCGCTTCATGCTGTGGGTCAACCGCATTGCGGTATGGGCGGCGAGCCTGCTGTTTCTGTTGGGGATCTTCGCGTTCGCGCCGACCTTCGACAGCCACTTCGCCGGCACCGTCGCCCTCGGCCAGAGCGGCTTCTGGGCCGCGTTTATCGGCGCGGCGCTGGTGGCCATGAGCAACCCGATCTCCTTCGGCGCGTTCCTCGGTGACTGGTCGCGCTACATCCCGCGTGAAACGCCGAAAATGCGCATCATGCTGGCGGTGGTCGCAGCACAGATCGCCACCTTGATCCCGTTCTTGTTTGGCCTGGCCACTGCGACCATCGTCGCGGTCAGGGCGCCGGACTACATCGCGGCCAACAACTACGTCGGCGGTTTGCTGGCGGTGGCGCCGAGCTGGTTTTTCCTGCCGGTGTGCCTGATCGCGGTGATCGGCGGCATGTCCACCGGCACCACGTCGCTGTATGGCACGGGGTTGGACATGTCCAGCGTGTTCCCGCGCCTGCTGTCGCGGGTCAAGGCCACGTTGCTGATCGGGGTGATGTCGATTGCCTTCATCTTCATCGGACGTTTCGCCGCCAACCTGGTGCAAAGCGTGTCGACCTTCGCGGTGCTGATCATCACCTGTACCACCCCATGGATGGTGATGATGATCATCGGCCTGATCGTGCGCCGCGGCTTCTACTGCCCGGACGACCTGCAGGTGTTTACCCGCGGCGAACGCGGCGGGCGCTACTGGTTCAGCCACGGCTGGAACTGGCGCGGCCTGGGCGCCTGGATTCCGAGCGCGCTGGTGGGGCTGTGCTTCGTCAACCTGCCGGGGCAGTTTGTCGGGCCACTGGGCAATCTCGCCGACGGCATCGATATCAGCCTGCCGGTGACCTTGGGGCTGGCCTCGGCGGTGTACCTGACCTTGCTTCGCGTGTTCCCGGAACCGGCTTGCGTATATGGGCCGACCGATCCGCGCAGCAAACGCAAGGACGTGCGCGCTGAACCGGCGCTGCAACAGGCCGCCTGATTCCCATAAAAAAGACAATCGGAGACTCGCCGTCATGGCTTTGGATTTATTCGTCGTACTCATCTACGCCGCCGGCATGCTCGTGCTCGGCTATTACGGCATGCGCCGCGCCAAGACCCACGAAGACTACCTGGTCGCCGGGCGCAATCTCGGCCCGACGCTGTATATGGGCACCATGGCCGCCACGGTATTGGGCGGTGCGTCCACCGTCGGCACCGTGCGCCTGGGATATGTGCACGGCATCTCCGGCTTCTGGCTGTGCGCCGCGCTGGGCATGGGGATCATTGCGCTGAACCTGTTCCTGGCCAAGCCGCTGCTGAAGCTGAAAATCTTCACCGTCACCCAGGTCCTGGAAAAACGCTACAACCCCATGGCCCGCCAGGCGAGTGCGGTGATCATGCTGGCCTACGCGCTGATGATCGGCGTGACCTCGATCCTGGCCATCGGCACCGTGCTGCAGGTGCTGTTCGGCCTGCCCTTCTGGATTTCGGTGCTGCTCGGCGGTGGCGTGGTGGTGGTGTACTCGACCATCGGCGGCATGTGGTCGCTGACCCTGACCGACATCGTGCAGTTCGTGATCAAGACCGTCGGCCTGATGTTTATCCTGCTGCCGATCTGCCTGTACCGCGTCGGCGGCTGGGACGAACTGGTGACCAAGCTGCCGGCGTCGAGCTTCAGCTTCACCGCGATCGGCTGGGACACGATCATCACCTACTTCATGATCTACTTTTTCGGCATCCTGATCGGCCAGGACATCTGGCAACGGGTGTTCACCGCTCGCGACGAAAAAGTCGCCCAGTACGCAGGCACCTTCGCCGGTTTCTACTGCATTCTCTACGGCCTGGCCTGTGCGTTGATCGGCATGGCGGCCCATGTGCTGATCCCCGATCTGGATAACGTCAACAACGCGTTTGCCGCGATCGTCAAAATGTCGCTGCCCGATGGGATTCGTGGATTGGTGATTGCGGCGGCGTTGGCGGCGATGATGTCGACGGCCAGCGCCGGCTTGCTGGCGGCGTCCACCGTATTGACCGAGGACCTGCTGCCACGTTTGCGCGGCGGCAAGCAGTCGAGTCTGAACATCAACCGCCTGTTCACGATGCTGACCGGTATCGCGGTACTGGGCATCGCCCTGGTGGTGAACGATGTGATCAGCGCCCTGACCCTGGCTTACAACCTGTTGGTGGGGGGCATGCTGATCCCGCTGATTGGGGCGATTTTCTGGAAGCGCGCGACGACCGCAGGGGCGATTACGTCCATGACCCTGGGCTTTGTGACCGCGCTGGTGTTCATGTTCAAGGATGGCTTGGACGCGAACACGCCGATCTACTACAGCCTGGCGGTGGCGTTGGTGAGTTTTGTCGGGGTGAGCCTGTTGTCGCGCCGGCCTGAAACGGTGCCCGCTCGGGCGGCCTGAACAAACACCTGGCCTATCACGTTTTCTTCAGCGGGTGCGACGTCGGATGTCGCACCCGTTTTTTTTGCGTGGCGTACAAGACAGGGTGGGGGCGGGTTTGCTCGCTCCTACACAAGCCCGCACCTACATTAATTCTGCGGCATTCCAGTGGCTGCGGTTTAGCGCCGACGTGGACGACGCTGCTCATCATCCGTGCGAATGGGCACCGGCTGCAGCGGGGGCTCGATCAGACCCAGCGCAACGCCAAGGTCGTGGAGCCAGTTTTGGATTTTCTCTTTCATGATTGCCCCCTTTGAGGGTAGTGCGGGTCGGCGGGAATTCGTTCGCCTCTTCCTACAGATAGTAGCCCTAACTCCTACGCATTGCTTCAACGAAACCACAACGAACTATTACTGAATTGATTCAAATGCCGACGGTACGTTCAGGCAATCGCACGGGCGTCTTGCGGCAACTCTGCCTGGCCTTCGCGCTGCAGTTCGATCCATGCGTTGAGATTAGCGCCGAGCATACCCTTTCGCCACATCAGCCAGGTGGTCGCAGTGGCAAAAGGCCCAGATAGGGGATGAACGGACACGCTGTCCTTGCCTGGCAGGCTGTCGAGCATGGATTCGGACATCAGGGCCACGCCGGAACCGGCGATCACACAGGCAAGCATGCCCTGGTAAGACTCGATCTCAATGGCGCGGCCCATGGCCACGCGCTCGTGGGAAAACCACGTCTCCAAACGTCTGCGATAGGAACAACTGCGTCGGAAGGTGAACACCGCACGGCCGGCCACATCCTGGGGACCGTGTACCGGTGGGTGGTCGGCTTCGCAAATCAGCACCAGCTTTTCGTCGCACAGGGGCACACCGTCCAGCGTCGCGAGGGTCAGCGGGCCGTCGACCAGCGCAGCGTCAAGACGCCCGGTGATCAAGCCTTCCAGCAGCTCCCCGCTGGGCGCCGACTGCACCTGCAAATTCACCAGCGGATACGCCTTGTGGTAGCGCGCCAACAGTTTCGGTAAGTGAATCGCGGCGGTGCTGTACATGCTGCCCAGCACAAAGTCGCCGGCCGGTTGCCCGCCTTGCACGGCACCGTGGGCTTCGTCGTGCAGCGCCAGCAGACGGGTGCTGTAGTCCAGCAACACTTTGCCCGCTGGGGAAAGCTGCAGGCGTTGACGTTCACGGACGAATAACTCGACGCCCAGTTGTTCCTCCATCTGCTTGAGCCGGGTCGACAGGTTCGACGGCACGCGGTGCAAGCGCTCGGCAGCGCGGGTGATGGAGCCCTCTTCCGCCACGGCCTGGAAAATGCGCAATTGACTGAACTCCATACCTTTCTCCAAAACTGAACAAGTTGATCACTATTATTCAATTTTACAGAACATCAATCCACCTTAGCCTGCACATCATTCGCTTTCCCGCAGGAAACCTTGAACATGTCCCCCTTGATTCGCCTCCTCGCCAGCTTTATCGCCTTGATGATGGCCATGGGCATTGGCCGCTTCGCCCTCACCCCGCAAATGCCGCATTTGCTGAGCGAAGGACAGATCGATCTGACAGGTGCCGGGCTAATCGCTGCCGCCAACTACCTGGGCTACTTCGTCGGTGCGGTGGATTCGATTTTTGCCCGCAGCCATCAGCATGTGCGCGCCCGTTTGTACGGCGGGTTGTGGTTGTGCGTGCTGCTGACCCTGGCGTCGTACTGGGCCCATGGGTTCTGGCCGCACCTGCTGTTGCGCTTCGGCACCGGCGTGGCCAGCGCCTGGGCACTGGTGATGATCACCAGCCTCAGCCAACCGCTGGCGATTGCCGCAGGGCAGCCACGCTTGGGCGCCCTGGTGTTTGCCGGGCCGGGCCTGGGGATTCTATTGACCGGCCTGCTGGCGCTAGGCTCGAACCTGCTGGGGCAAAGCTCCGCGACGCTGTGGCTGGTCTACGGCGGGGTGGCGCTGCTGATGCTGCTGGCGATCCTGCCTTTCCTGCCTCGACCGAGCCTCACTGACGCGCCCATCAGCGGCGCGGACAGCAATGCGAGCATCGCGCACCTGGGCGGGATTTATTTTCTGTTCGGCCTTGGCTACATCATTCCGGCGACCTTTCTGTCACAGATGGCCAGCGCGCAGTTCAAGGGCGCCTGGCAGGCAGACCTGTTCTGGCCATGCTTTGGCCTGGCGGCTGCGCTCGGTGTGGTCGTGGCGAGCCTGCGCCGCAAGGCCGCGAACACAACCCGTCGCTGGCTGATGACAACCCTATGGCTGCAAGCGGCGGGCGTGTTTGCCTGCTTGCTGGGCAACGGCTGGGGTCTGGCGCTGGGCGTGTTGCTGTGCGGCGGGCCTTTTCTGGCGTGTATGCAGTTGGTGATGGCGCGCTTGCGGGAGGTGGCGCCGCACGGCTATCAGCGCAGCACCGGGGTGCTGACTGCCTGCTTCGCGATCGGCCAACTGAGCGGCCCGTTGCTCGCATCGGTGAGCAGCCATCTGAGCGACGGCCTGCAACCGGCGCTGGTGATTGCCGGTTGCGGGCTGTTATTGGCGGGCGCGGTGTTGCTGCGCCACGCTACGACGGTCACCCAGCAATCACCGGCGTTGACACGCGAGCTTGTTCGCGTCGAGCGAGCACCAGCAAAAACAGCCCACCCAGGAAACAGCCGGTAAACCCGGCGTAGAAGTCCACCAGCAGAATCCCGAACAACGGCCCGCAGAAGGCAAAGGTGTTGTATTAGGCTCAGCAACGGTGCGCGCCTAAATTCTGTACACAATCACTTGCACGCCCGTTGCGCACACAGATGGCCAACCGTGCAACAAACAGCGCTGAGAAACGTGCCCCAGGCCATGTCCATGAGCGCCAGCCCCGCCGACCAACCTTGCAGCGTGGCCCAGTTGCTCAGGTCATACGTGCCGTAGGCCACCAGACCGAACAAAGCCCCCAGGCGCGCCGCGCGCAGCCAAGTGCCGCTGGGCAAGATCACCAACACCACGCAACCGAGGACATAGAGCAGATAGAACAGCATGGCAGGCAACAGCCGCGGCTGCTCGAGCATCAGCGGGCCCAACAGGGTTTTGTAGGTCGGCCCCATGAGGACACCGAGCCAGAGGCCGTCGAACACCAGAAAGGCGAGCAAGGTGCCGAGGTAAGCGAACAAGGATTTGCGGGGCATCGGCACAGCCTCTGTAGGAGCGATTTGCTCCTACAGAAGAGCAAACCGCACTTAGCTTAGTTCAATACGATCCGCGTGAATCACAATCTGGCCCTGCTTGTAGAGCGCACCAATGGCTTTCTTGAAGTTGCCTTTGCTAACGCCGAACAAGTTGCTGATCACTGCCGGGTCGCTTTTATCGCTGACCGGCAAGCTACCGTTGTTTTCACGCAGCTTGGCGAGGATCTTCGAGTTGAGGCTGGAGGCCGCTTCCTGACCGACCGGTTGCAGGCTCAGGCTGATATTGCCGTCGGCGCGGATTTCCTTGATAAAGCCTTTCTCTTCCTTGCCCGGGCGCAGGAACTTGAACACTTCGTTCTTGTGGATCAGGCCCCAGTGCTTGTTGTTGATGATCGCCTTGAAGCCCATGTCCGTGGCCTCGGCCACCAGCAGGTCGACTTCCTGGCCCACCTGGTAGTTGGCGGGCGTCTTATCGAGGTAACGGTCAAGACGCGCGGTCGCGGTGATGCGCTTGGTGTGCTTGTCGAGGTAGACATGCACCACGCAATATTCGCCAGCGGTCAATTGACGTTTTTCTTCCGAATACGGCAGCAACAGATCCTTGGGCAAACCCCAATCGAGGAAAACACCAATGCTGTTGACTTCGACGACTTTCAAACTAGCGAATTCGCCGACTTGAACTTTGGGTTTTTCAGTGGTGGCGATAAGTTTGTCATCGCTGTCCAAGTAAATGAATACGTTAAGCCAGTCTTCATCTTCACTGGGAATATCTTTGGGGATATACCGATTAGGCAAGAGGATTTCACCGTCTTGCGCACCATCCAGGTACAAACCAAAGTTAGTGTGTTTAACCACTTGCAAGCTGTTGTAGCGCCCGACTAAAGCCATTTCCAATACCCTCATTGCGTGGGCGGCATTCTACCCGAGTTGCGCCCGGCACGCGCGCGCGCTTGAAAAATCGCGGGCTTGCATGGCGTTCTACTGGCTGCGCCCCGCTCGTCTGATCAGTCGGCTGAATTTTGCAGCGCTTGCTGCACCCGGCAGGCCGCGTGGTTTCGAGTTAAAACAGCAAGTTAGGGGCTTATTTCGACGACAAACTTTGCGTGTTTCAGCCATCACTGTAAATACCAGGGGATATTTACCAAGCAATTGTCAAGCATTTCCTGTACGATGCCTGGCCAAGTTAATTTTCTACAGGTTAGTGGCCGCCATGCGCGTAAAAGCATCCAATAGCAAAGCAAAGCCAGCTCCCGCCGTCGAAACCAGCGAGTCGATCAACAGCCAGATCGCTGCGTTCCTCAAGTCCGGTGGCGAAATCCAGCAGATTGCCAAGGGCGTGAGCGGCCAGACTTTCGGCCCGTCCAAGCAGATCAGCCTGGGCAAGAAGTAAGCTGACGGCGCAATACACCTGGTCCCTAAGCGTCTTGCCAGCAAGGCGCTAGGACTAGAGTCCGAAACACCCTCTTGCTTCACCCCCTGCTCCACAAAATCGACGAACGGGCCTCAGCATCTGGTATTCGCCGGTATGCTTGCACGCGTCTAGCATGGGCATCCGCCTGATTTCTTTCGTTACTGCTCCTCGCTTTTCATGGAGTGAAGCATGCTCAAACCGATTATTTTCCTGCTCAGCGCCCTCGCCGCGAGCCCACTGGCCGAAGCGCAAATTTTCCAGCGCGAATTGGGCGACTTCGATCTGAAATTGGGCACCACGCCCAGCCGCAGCATGGCCCAGGGCCTGGTCAAGCCCACCTCGCCGGGCAGCGACGCCTTCCACGGCGGCCTCGACCTGAGCCACAACAGCGGCCTGTATTTCGGCCAGTTTTCGCCGAATATGGGCCTGTCTTCGGCGAGCAACCTCGAAGTCGACTCATACATGGGTTTCAAGCACCCCTTCGACCAGACGCTGGGCTACGAAGTAGGACTGATCCACTACAGCTACCCCTCGCTCAGCCTCCTCGACAGCCAGGAGTTCTACGGCGGCCTGAACCTGCTGGGCAATCGCTTCGGCGCGTCTTTCAGCAATGACCCCGACCGCCAGGACAGCACGCTATTCGCCGACCTTGGCGGCACGCAGCCTTTCGGCATCGGCGTCAGCATGAAGTACACGACGCACCAACTGGGTAGCCCGGTGTCGGTGGACAGCGGCTCGATTCGCAGCTTCAGCGACTGGTCGGTGCAATTCTCGAGGGCGTGGATGGGCGTTGACCTTGACCTGATCTACAGCGACTCCAGCCTCAATGGCGGCGACTGCTCGGCCTACTCCGGACACAATTCGCAATGCGATGGGCTGTTGACCCTGAAGGCCGCGCGGACGTTTTATTGATGGGCTGAACTGTCGCACCCAGCGCGGGTTCACATGCATCAACCCCCTCTGCGCAAGGACCTGCCCATGTTGCATCGGCTCACATTTCTGCTGGTATTCGTAATCGCGAGCCTGGCGCTTGGCGGCTGCAACCGCGTGGGTTTGGCCTACCGCAATCTCGACGTGATCATCCCGTGGACCCTAAGTGACTACCTGGCCATGAACGCCGGGCAGAAGCGCTGGTTCAACGACACACTCCAGCAACACCTGGCCTGGCATTGCACCACGCAGTTACCGGGCTATCTGGACTGGTTAGACCGCCTGCAACAAATGGTCGACAACCATCAGGTCAGCGACAACGCCTTGCAGAGCCGTACCGGCGAAGCCAAACAGGCGGTTAACGAGATCGCGCGCGCGATCACCCCGTCGGCGGTCCACTTGCTGCGCGGGCTGGACGACCAGCAGGTCAAGGACATGAACGACGCCTTGGCCAAAGACCTGCGCAAGCGCCAGGACGAATACCTCAAACCGCCCCTGCCGCAACAGGTCCAGGAGCGGGCCGAGCGTATGAGCAAGCGCCTCGATACATGGATCGGGCCGCTCAGCGCAAGCCAGCAGCAACGCGTGACGGCCTGGTCCGCAGAGCTGGGTGAACAGAACCAGCAGTGGCTCGACAACCGCGCCCGCTGGCAGGGGCAGTTCATCGACGCAGTGCAACAACGCCACGACGCTGACTTTGCGCAAAAAATGCAACAATTGTTGGTGGACCGAGAAGGCCTATGGACCCCGGAATATCGGGAGGCCTATGCCCAGACAGAAACAGCAGCGCGCAGCCTGATCGTGGATCTAATGGCGCAAAGCAGCGTACAACAACGCCAGAAGCTGACGCACAAAATCGAGGGCGTGCGCAGCGATCTCAAGGCGCTCAAATGTCTAAAAGCCGCCGCTGACTAGAACGTGGGAGCAAGACTGCTCCCACATGCTCTTCAGGCAATCGCCGCCTTCGACGCCACAGCGTCGAACGTCACCGGTTCCAGCGCATCCGCCTGCTCATCCAGCACCTGACGTGGGTGAGCGTTGCCCGGTATTGAGCTGTCTATCAAGGCCAGCAATTGGGCACCTCGCGGCGTCAAAACAAAGTTCTCACCACTGCCACCCTCGTCCTCTGGCCGCGACTCGATAAACCCGCGCTTGAACAACAGCGCCTCGTAATCCGCAGCGGTCTTTTTCAGCGCATCCAGATTGCCGGTGGACTCGCCCGCCGTGGCCTTATCAGCGGCTTCCTCCTCGGCGTATTTGCGCGGGGCAAAGCTGCCCTCGCCATTCTGCACTTCATGCAGCAGACGCTCGATCAGATCCCAGTTGTAAGTCGTCATCCTGATTCCTCCTGCGGGCCAAAGGAAAGTAACCCGTCTAGAGGTGTGACACGCGACGTCACTGGCCGTTCAGCCGAATGGACAGGTGTCATTGCGCTGAACTTTCCAGACGTTCGCCGCCTCACCTGAGCGGAAAGAAGCTGCGACCAATGCAAAACCCGAGGGCAATAAAAAACCGGACAACGTCCGGTTTTTTTATTGCGGCCCAGGCTTATTCGGCAGCCGGCGCTTCCGGCTTGCGACGCTTGAGTGGCGCCATGCCGTCCTTGCTGACCAACGACAGGTTGTCGGTCTTCGGCCGGTTGGCGATCTTGCGCTTGGTCGGCGACTTGGCGCCGGCCTTTTTCTTGTCGCCCTTGGCGTCGACTTTTTTCTTCTTCACGCCCACGGCCTTGCCCGACGCCTTGACCTTCTTCGGCCCGGTGTAGGTACCTTTGACTTCCTTGATGGTGCGGCGCTCGAACGACTGCTTGAGGTAGCGCTCGATGCTCGACATCAAGTTCCAGTCACCGTGGCAGATCAATGAGATCGCCAGGCCATCGTTGCCGGCACGCCCGGTGCGGCCGATACGGTGTACGTATTCATCACCGCTGCGGGGCATGTCGAAGTTGATGACCATGTCCAGACCATCGACGTCCAGGCCGCGCGCGGCGACGTCGGTGGCGACCAGGATCTTCACCCCGCCTTGCTTGAGACGGTCGATCGCCAGCTTGCGGTCCTTCTGGTCTTTCTCGCCGTGCAGGACGAACGCCTTGTAGTCCTGCGCCACCAGGCGACCGTAGATACGATCGGCCGCAGCCCGGGTGTTGGTGAACACGATGGCCTTCTGATAGGTCTCGTTGGCCAACAGCCAGTTGAGGATCTGCTCTTTGTGGACGTTGTGGTCAGCGGTGATGATCTGCTGGCGCGTGGTCGCGTTCAGGTCGCTGACGTTGTTGACCTGCAGGTGCTCGGGGTTGTTCAGGACCTTGGCAACCATGTCGCGCAGGGTCGAACCGCCGGTGGTGGCGGAGAACAGCATGGTCTGCTGGCGATTCACACATTCAGCCACCAGGCGCTGCACGTCATCGGCAAAGCCCATGTCGAGCATGCGGTCGGCCTCGTCGAGCACCAGCACTTCGACCTCCTTGAGGTCGAGGTTGCCGGCGTTGAGTTGCTCGATCATGCGGCCCGGGGTGGCGATGAGGATGTCCGGCACCTTGCGCAGCATGGCGGCCTGGACCTTGAAGTCTTCGCCGCCGGTGATCAGGCCGGACTTGATGAAGGTGAACTGTGAGAAACGTTCCACTTCCTTCAGGGTCTGCTGGGCCAGCTCGCGAGTCGGCAGCAGGATCAGGGTCTTGATGCTGACGCGCACTTTAGCCGGGCCGATCAGGCGGTTAAGAATCGGCAGAACGAAAGCGGCGGTCTTGCCACTCCCGGTTTGAGCCGTCACCCGCAGGTCACGCCCTTCGAGCGCGAGCGGGATGGCCGCTGCCTGCACAGGCGTAGGCTCGACAAATTTAAGCTCGGCCACGGCTTTGAGCAGGCGTTCGTGCAGGGCGAATTGGGAAAACACGGGTGCTACCTCGAAGAAATACAAAATATCAGCTGCATAGGGTAACGGTTTCGGGCGTCCAAACCGAGTTTCTTTACGCGAACAGCGTCAATCAGCTGTTTTTTTGTTAAGGCGTTTGTCTGTAACGCCAATGTTGCGGCACTTAGATGCTCTAATCGCACGGTCTTGTCTTACAGAAGAATCGGTTTCACCCATGGATATCAAACAGCTCTGGCTCAACGTCAAAGACCTTTGGAGCGCCCTCGACGAACATCCCCTGCTGCATTCCAGCCTGGGCTTGCTGGTGCTACTGGTGGTGGCCCTGTTGCTCGGACGGGCGGCGCGTTACCTCATCCTGCATGCGGTCAAATTGCTCGGACGGCAACCGTCCCTGCACTGGCTCAATGACCTGCGCCACAACAAAGTCTTCCACCGCCTGGCGCAGATGACGCCGTCGCTGGTGATCCAGTTCGGCCTGTACCTGGTGCCGGACCTGAGCAAGACCGCGACCCTGTTTATCGGCAACGTGGCGTTGGCGTTCACCATTCTGTTCATGGTGCTGGCCATGAGCGCACTGCTCAACGCCCTGCTCGACATCTATGCGCGCACCGAACACGCGCGTACCCGCTCGATCAAGGGTTATGTGCAGTTGGCGAAGATGGTGCTGTTCGTGTTTGGCGCGATCATCATCGTCGCCACCCTGATCGACCGCTCACCGCTGTTGCTGCTGTCCGGCCTGGGTGCGATGTCGGCGGTGATCTTGTTGGTGTACAAGGACACCCTGCTGTCGTTCGTCGCCAGCGTGCAGTTGACCAGCAACGACATGCTGCGGGTTGGCGACTGGATCGAAATGCCCCAGGTCGGCGCCGACGGTGACGTGGTGGACATCACCCTGCATACGGTCAAGGTGCAGAACTTCGACAAGACCATCGTCTCGATTCCGACCTGGCGCCTGATGTCCGAGTCGTTCAAGAACTGGCGCGGCATGCAGGCGTCCGGCGGGCGTCGGATCAAGCGCAGCCTGTTCATCGACGCCAGCGCCGTGCGCTTCCTGCGCGACGATGAAGAGGCGCGCATGAGCCAGGTCCACCTGCTCACCGACTACATCAGCCGCAAGCAGGCCGAGCTCAAGGCCTGGAATGAAGCCCAGGGCCAAAGCGCGCAGTTGTCGGCCAATCGCCGGCGCATGACCAACCTCGGCACCTTCCGCGCGTATGCCCTGGCCTATCTGAAAAGCCACCCGGATATCCAGCCGAACATGACCTGCATGGTGCGTCAGATGCAAACCACCGCCCAGGGCGTACCGCTGGAAATCTACTGTTTCACCCGCACCACGGCGTGGTCGGATTACGAGCGGATTCAAGGGGATATCTTCGATTACCTGCTGGCGGTGCTGCCGGAATTCGGCTTGAGCCTGTACCAACAGCCGAGCGGCACTGACCTGCGCAGCGGGCTGTTTGCAATGACGCAGAACACCACCGCCGCGCAAGCCCCGGAGAACTGACAAAGCGCACGGTGAGGGGCTCCCTTGCCCCTCGCCTGTTGAATCCCCCCGCGCTAAATCAGGCCTTGCGCTACAGGCCAAGCCTGCCCGGCAAATAGCTGACGAACATGTTTAGTTGCCCACGCCGCAAAATCAAACCCACGCAACAACAAAGAAAACTTCACCTATACATTTAGTGATTTTCACTATCCAGGCGCCCGATTTTTAATCTGTTTTTAGAAAAACCAAAGCTATAGCATCTGGCCATCGAACAACTCTGTGAGAAGGCATTACTTATGTTATGGACAACTAAGCTTTCAGATGATGTGGCACACTTTTTATTAAGTTCGGATGCGGAAGCACTGACTCACTACTGCAGTGCAACTGGCTTCTCTCAACCTCGCGACTTTTATACCGACAGCCCTTACCAGCGACCTTCAAGGCCGCAGGACGTGACCGATGCAATTATCAGCACCCGCCTGACAAGCGACCAACTTTCACACAGCCAGCATCTTTTGGCGCAACGCTTATTATTGAACATCTATGAACAAGACTTGGTCTTTTTACCCAAGCCGCCCATGGCACTGGATCTCAAGGCATTCAAGAATTTTTATGATCCGCAGCATGCCGCGTCCGGTAAAAAGATTCGTCCGCTACTGGAGCAATACCTCTACAACTGGCTCAAGGAAGAGGTTCACATCAACGGTCCCTGGTGCCTAGACTCCTTTGTCGCCCACACCGACAAGGTATTGGACGATGTGGCCCGGTCCGACTCCAAGCTCCATGAAGTCCTGACCACCAGCCGCCATCCCGAACGTGCTGCGCGGTTTTTCATGACGCAATGCGCCGGCGACTTCCTCAGTGAAGCCTCGGCCATGGCGCGCAATGTGCTGGGTAACGGCGGCGTGTACACCAGCGAACTGTTCAAGATCCTGATCGACGAATACGGTTACGGCATCGACAAGAAGAAGCACAGCACCATTTTTGAAGACATGCTCAAGGACATGGACATGTCCCATCACGTGCATCACTACTGGCAGTTCTATACCCCCGCCTCGCTGTCGCTCACCAACTACTTCCACTACGTGTCGGCCAACCATGGCGAGCTGTTCCGCTATATCGGCGCCATGTACTACACCGAAGCCACACTGGCCCTGACCACCCAGCATCAGTCACGCGCGATCAAGACGATCTTCAACGGCACGGTCTCCACCGAATACTTCGACGAGCACTCACACATCGATGTGCATCACGGAAGAATGGCCCTGCAACGCCTGATCCTGCCGATGATCAAACAGTTCGGCAACGCGATCATCCCCGACCTTATCCGCGGTTTTGAGGAGTTCCGGTTACTGCAGGACATCGCCGACGATGAGCTTTATGCCCATATCAAGTGGCATGACGAGATGGATGAACACCGTGCCAACGCCCGCGCCCTCCATGGCCGCAAGCCGGTGGACCTGACGATCACCGAGCCTGAACACGAGCTTTCGGTGCTGCACACCCACCCCAATGACGAACTGTTCTGGGTCGAATCCGGCGAGCTGGATTTTGTCGCCAGCCCCGAACTGACCGTGCGGCTCAAGGCCGGGGAAGGCGTGGTGATTCCCAAGGGCATGCTGCATGGCACCTGCATCGTCAGCCCCTCCTGCACTTACACCGTCACGGCCATGTGAGGACGCCGCCCCATGAAAGCCATCAGCCTGAACCTCAGCCATACCCACTATGTGGCGGTGGACGGGAAAACCTACTTTCTCAAGCGTCATGCGCATTCGACTCAACTGCTGCCGACAGCCTGCCCCCATCGCGGCGGCCCGCTGCACATGGGGGAAGTGACGGGTGACGGGCAAAGCGTGATCTGCCCCTGGCACGACAACGCCTACAAGGTCTGCAACCTGGAAAAGAAGTCGCTGCCCACCGTTCGCGTCAGAAACCAGATCAGTACCGTCATCGGTGACACCGAGCGATGCGTGCCTCTCCTTAAACTCTCTCGTTACGACTGATGGTGCCCATGAATAATAAATCGACCCTTGCTGCGTTTTATTCGATCGTGACCCTCTTCACCGGCCTGGACATGGCGATTGTGATCGCCATGGTCTGGTTCGGCCTGGAGACTACCGGCTCGACGTTCCTGGTGGGCGCCACCTTATGCGTGGCGACCGTGGTGCCGTATTTGTGCGAACAGTACATCGGCAAGTTCTTCACCATTGAACTGAGCATGAAACGACTGTTGTACATTCGCCTGACCGCGTTCGCCGCCGTGCTGGGGCTGTCGTTTACCGACGCGGCGCTGTTGCCGATCGGCTTCCTGGCGATTGCCTTCGTGGTGGGGGTCACCGACTACTTCACCATCAGTACCCTGGAATCGAAAAACACCAAGCTGGTGCTGGCCGGGCTGACCAACAGCGACACCTCGGCGCGCTTGATGCAAACCTCCATCCAGATCGGGGCCTTCGGCGGTGCGCTGCTGGGCGGCGTGATTGTGGATGTGTTCAGCGTCAACCAGACCCTGCAGATCATCAGCCTGGGGGCGATCCTGTCATTGGCGGCGATTCTTTTTGTGGCGCCAACCCCCGTCGCCGATACCCCCGAGCAGGCCGCCGACGGCCACACGGCGCAGCCCCTGCACCTGCCGCGCAACCTGTACATCCTGATCATCGTGTTGAGCATGATCGGCTTCCATATCGGCGCCTTCAACAGCCTGGTGCCCATCGTTTTCCAGAAACTCAACGAATGGAACGCCACCCTGTTTGGCGTCGCCAGCGGCCTGGCGGGCCTGGGTGCCTTCAGCGCCGCAGTGCTGCCACGGATCAAGCTCAACAGCTACAGCGCGATCCTGCTGGTGATACTGGCCGACGTAGCAATCGTCTATTTCCATAACCTCTACGTGATGATGGGCGCCGCCTTCCTGCTGGGTTTCTGCATCAACAGCCTGCGCATCCAATTGCGTAAAACCCTGATCGAGTCGGCGCCCAACGCACGGATCGCCGACGTGATCGCCGCCAAAAGCTCGCTCTACTACCTGCTGGTCAGTGGCTCGGCGCCGATGATCCTGACGTTCTTCACCACCGCAGCCTTCCTCGGGCTCGAAGGTGCGCGCGTGCTGATGATCGTCTCCGCCGCGCTGTTGGCTGCTGCCGTACTGGCGTGGAACCTCACCCCTGCCGTCGCGGCCACCGCCACCACCGAATAGGAGTACCTGCTTTGGAAACCGTACTGATCGTTGACCCGTTCTCCACAGGCAAACTCTACGCGCCCTTGCTCAAGGCTCAGGGCGTAAGGTGCATTGCCGTGATGTCCACCGACAGCTTGCCCAAGCATTTCACCGATGACCTGATCAGAGAAAACTTCGACGCGGTCTACAACTGGGAAGAGGGTTTGCTGGAGATCCTCGAACTGCTGTCGCTGAGCGCCGTGATCGCGGGTTGCGAAACCGCGATCTACCTGACCGACTACCTCACCGAAGTCCTGCGTATTCCCGGCAATAGCCGCATCACCAGCGACCTGCGTCGCAACAAGTTCTCGATGCAGCATGCCCTGAAAAAACACGGGCTGGCGAACATTGAATCGCAACTGCTGAGCTCGCCAACGCGCATTGCAGAGGTGGTTGCCACGCTGAAAGACACCGCCACCTATGTAGTCAAGCCGCTCAATTCCGCCGCCACCGAAGGCGTGGTGTTTGCCCAAGGCCGGGCTGGCGTCGAAACTGCCTTGAACAATGCGGCCTGGCAGCGCAAAAACGACCTGGGGGAAATCAACCTCGGCTTCATCGTGCAGCCGTTCGTCTCGGGCCCGGAATATGTCGTGGATATGGTCGCCTTTGACGGCGTGTACATCATTGCCTCGGTGTGCAGATACACCAAGGTCCAGAAAAACGGCAGCATGTTTGTCTACGAAAGCCTGGACACCCTCGATCCCCGCGCCGAGGAACTGCAGCCGCTGAACGACTATGCCCGCCAGGCCGCTGCGGCGCTGAGCATCGAGGTCGGCCCGATTCATATGGAAATCATCTGGTCTGCAGACGGCCCGGTGATGATTGAAGCCGGCGGCCGCTTGCATGGCGGCATCGCACCGCTGTTGTTTCAACAGGTGTACCACCCCGACTTGCTGTCGCTGGCCATCGACAGCTACCTCGGCCGCCCACGCCCCCGCACGGATGCGGTCAGCCAGATCAGCCACGGCCGGATCGGGTTCTTCTGCTCCGATGAACAACGCACCTTCGCCGCACCCTCGTCGCAGGCCTTGCAGAGCGTGATGGAGGACGAGGCGTATTGCGGCCACCGCTACTTCATCGACGCCGGCGATACCACGCCGATCACGATCGACTTCGCCACCTGTCCGGGGCTGTTCTGGCTGCAACACCTTTCGGCGCCGCAACTGGACATCAGTACCGCCAATCTACGTAAAAAACTGTGGTGTTAAGGCAATGAAAAGTCGTTTGATCATCCGAAAGTCAGCCAGTGATCTGGGCATCAACAATGCGTGCGCAGCGGTTATCGAAGACATTACCGTGTCGGACGACCAGAGCTTCGTCAGTGTCCTGCAAAGCAACCTCAATCACGTTGCGTCCCACCTCAACGAACTGGACTCCAACGTCATTTACGAGGGCTTTGCCAAGCAACTCAAAAAACTCGGCTACGAAAACACCGTCAGCGCCAACGAGAAACTGTTGCGGCGTTTCATCGCCAAAGGCGTCCACCCCATCAACAACATCGTCGATGCCTATAACGCCGTGGCGATCCGGCATGGGGTCAGCATCGGCGTACACACCTATCATCAGCAGGATGATATTTATGTCATGCGCTCGCAGGCCCCCAGGGCTTTCCGACCATTGTTCGCCAAGAAGGACATTACGATTCCGGCGGGCGACATCGTCTATACCTGCGGTGACGTGCCCCTGGCGAGCATCGGCAAGGTCGACGCCGACGCCCATGACTTCAGGCTGACGAAGGACTCGTCCAGCCTGCTGGTGGTGGTGCTGGGGCACGACGACACGACGTTTGCCTTCAACCAGGCCGTCATTGAAGAGTTCGTCGACACCCTGCGCCAGCGAATGCCGGCCTTGAGTCATCACTTTCTCGAGACCGTACACGATCACGCCTGAGGCTGATGCCGCGTAGCCGTTGCCGAAACAGCAGCGGCTAGCGCCAGGCCTTGAGTACCGGGTTGACCACCACCTCGCGCACATGCTCGATCTTCAGCAGGTTGTCCTTGAACACCATCAGCTCTTCGAAGTTGCGGTATTTGACCTCGAGCATCATGTCGACGTCGCCGAACAGCGAGTAAGCCTGAACCACTTCGCGGAACTGGTAGATCTTCGGAAACACCAGGTGACAGTTGCTGCCATTGAGCATGAGCATCAGAAACGCCGACTGCTGGGCTTCTTCATCTTCAGCGACGTTGATGGTGAAGCCGAGGATAATGCCCTTTTCGATCAGTTTTTGAACCCGCGATTCGACGGCGGTTCGAGACTTGTGAACTTGTCGCGCCAACTGCGCCAGGCTGACCCGGGAGTCGTCCTTCAAGGCAGCAATTATCTGTTCGTCAACCTTGTCCACTCTGCCGCCCCCACACTTTTCTCTTCGATAACAGACTTTCATTCCCGCTCACGCATGCCCAGGGCCTATCACCCCGCAGACTGTACGCCTGCTTCGGGTTTTATGCCCAACCGACTGATCCACACCGCGCCCAGAATCACCAAGCCGCCCAGCGCCAGGCGGCCCAGGGGCTCGTGCTGGTTCCAGATCAACAGGTTCAATAGCAGCCCCACCGGCACGTGCAGGTTGTTCATCACCGCCAGGGTGCCGCCGTTGACCAGGCACGCGCCCTTGTTCCACCAGTACATGCCCAGGGCCGTGCTGACCAGCCCGAGGTACACCAGCACACCCCACTGCAGCGGCGCTTCGGGCAGGAAATCGGCCTTGCCGAACACCAGGAACGCCGGCAACACCACCAGCAACGCGCCGAGGTAGAAGTAGCCGAAACGCCGGTAGTGCGGCAGATCACTGGGGTAGCGCGCCACCAGATGCTTGTACATCACTTGCCCGGCGGCGTAGGTGAAGTTGGCCAGTTGCAGCAGCAGGAAGCCCATGAGGAAGTGCGGGGTGATTTGATCGAAGCGGATGAGCGCCGCGCCCGCCACCGCGACTAGGGCGGCGACCAGTGCCCAGGGGTTGAAGCGCCGGTTGAGGGCGTCTTCGATCAGGGTCACATGCAACGGCGTAAGGATGGTGAACAGCAGCACCTCCGGCACCGTCAGCACGCGAAAGCTCAGGTACAGGCAAACGTAGGTCACACCGAATTGCAGCGCACCAATGACCAGCATGCCGCGCATGAAGGTCGGCTCCACCGAGCGCCAGCGCGTCAGCGGAATGAACACCAGCCCGGCCAACAGCACGCGCACCAGCACCGCGAAGTAGCTGTCGACGTGACCGGCAAGGTATTCGCCGATCAAGCTGAAGGAAAATGCCTGTATCAGGGTGACAACCAGTAAGTAGCCCATGCGCGCCTCGTATCGAATGGGCGGGACATTAAAGGTTTTCGGCGGTTCACGAAACTCGGGGCAAAAAAAACCCGACCTCGCTAGAGCGGCAGTCGGGCAGGAGCACTCAGGAGCAACAAGTGCAAAGGGAGGTTCTTACGCGTACTTGAAGGGTTTGCGTGGGGAGATATAAACACCCCGCGATTATCTGACGATTAAAGGATCACGCGACCTGCGCCAGCAACGCCTTGGCGTGGTTGATGCCTTTTTCCTGGAAGTCCCCACTCAGGTTCACCCCTTCGGCGTGAATGAACGTCACGTCATGAATCCCGATAAACGCCATCACCTGACGCAGGTAAGGTTCCTGGTGATCGGAGCTCGCGCCGGTGTGAATCCCGCCACGGGCGGTGAGCACGATGGCCCGCTTACCGATCAACAAACCCTGGGGGCCGGTGGCGGTGTACTTGAAGGTCACACCCGCGCGCAACACATGATCCAGCCAGGCTTTGAGGGTGCTGGGGATAGCGAAGTTGTACATCGGCGCCGCCATCACTAGCACGTCGGCGGCGAGCAATTCGTCGGTCAATGCGTTGGAGCGATCCAGAGATGCCTGCTCGCGGGCGTTGCGCTGATCCGCCGGTTTCATCCAGCCGCCGAGCAGGTTGGCGTCCAGGTGTGGGAGCGGGTTGAGCGCCACGTCGCGCACGCTGATCTGATCCGCCGGGTGAGCCGCCTGCCACTGGCTGATGAACTGCCGAGTCAGTTGGCGGGAGATCGAATCCTGCTGGCGGGCGCTGCTTTCGATGATCAGAACGTTGGACATGGCTGCGTAGGCTCCATCTGTGATTGCTGTAAGTCGATGGAGAAAAGATTAACCAGGGCCAATTCGATAAAAAAGCGCAAAAAACTGCTACAACCCATCTAGAAATTTGTTTATAAGCGGAGTATTCCTGTAGACATGCTCCGCTGCTGCTTTATTTCGGGGCACAGGCCAGGGCGATACGCATCTTGATGATTGCGCGGTTGAACTTGGCGGTGGTGTTGGTGCTCTTGCCCGCCGGCACGCTAACAGTACGGCGACGTGGCGCTTCCGGCCCATTGGTGAAGGCGACGGAACACACCGCGTCGTTGGTCCCGTAGTTGTTCAGTTGGATCGAACTGATGTCACCGTCCACGTCGGACGCGGTGTAATCCACGCTCACGCCGTCGATTTTTTTTGTCACGTCGATCGGGTAGGCAAACGCGCTTAACGGCAGCAGTGCCAGCAACACACAACACAATTTTCTCATTCGGCAGTCTCCAATAAGGACCGCCAGCTTAGGACAAGAGGAGCTCATCTTGAAAGCGCCCCGCGTTACCCTCGATCAATGGCGCACATTGCAAGCCGTGGTCGACCATGGCGGCTTCGCCCAGGCGGCCGAAGCGCTGCACCGTTCACAGTCCTCGGTGAGCTACACCGTGGCCCGCATGCAAGACCAGCTCGGGGTGCCGCTGCTGCGCATCGACGGGCGTAAGGCCGTGCTCACCGACGCCGGCGAAGTGCTGTTGCGCCGTTCCCGGCAGTTGGTGAAAAACGCCAGCCAACTCGAAGACCTCGCCCATCATATGGAACAAGGCTGGGAAGCCGAGGTGCGCCTGGTGGTCGATGCCGCCTACCCGAATGCGCGCCTGGTGCGCGCCCTGACCGCCTTTATGCCGCAGAGCCGTGGCTGTCGCGTGCGCCTGCGCGAGGAGGTGCTGTCGGGCGTTGAAGAGCTGTTGATCGAAGGCGTGGCCGACCTGGCGATCAGCGGCTTCAGCATCCCCGGTTACCTCGGCACGGAGATGAGCAACGTGGAATTTGTCGCCGTCGCTCATCCAGAGCATGCCCTGCACCGTATGAACCGCGAACTGAGCTTCCAGGACCTGGAAAGCCAGATGCAAGTGGTGATCCGCGACTCCGGGCGCCAACAGCCGCGCGATGTCGGCTGGCTCGGCGCGGAACAGCGCTGGACCGTCGGCAGCCTCGCCACGGCCAGCAGTTTCGTCGGCAGCGGCCTGGGCTTTGCCTGGTTGCCCCGGCACATGATCGAGCGCGAACTCGCCGAGGGCGTGCTCAAGCAGCTACCCTTGGAACAGGGCGGCAGCCGCCACCCCACGTTCTACCTGTACTCGAACAAGGACAAACCCCTGGGGCCGGCGACGCAGATCCTCGTGGAACTGCTACGCACATTTGACACCGCGCCCCTGGATGCGCCTTTCGCCGCCCCGCAGCAAGCCTGAAACGGAGTTCATGCATGGCCTGGTTCGAACATGAAGGGTGCAGCCTGCATTACGAGGAATATGGCCACGGCGCCCCACTGATTTTGATCCACGGCCTGGGCTCCAGCAGCCAGGATTGGGAACTGCAGATTCCGGTGCTGGCCAGGCATTACCGGCTGATCGTGGTGGATGTGCGCGGCCACGGGCGCTCGGACAAACCCCGGGAGCGCTACAGCATCAAAGGTTTCACCTTCGACCTAATCGCCCTGATCGAACACCTGGACCTGCCTCCCGCCCATGTGGTGGGCTTGTCCATGGGCGGCATGATCGCGTTTCAACTGGCGGTGGACGAACCGGCGCGGGTCAAGAGCCTGTGCATCGTCAACAGCGCGCCCGAGGTCAAGGTGCGCAGCGCCGACGATTACTGGCAATGGGCCAAGCGCTGGACCCTGGCGCGCGTCCTCAGCCTGGGCACCATCGGCAAGGCCCTGGGCGACCGGCTGTTTCCCAAACCGCAGCAAGCCGACCTGCGCCGCAAGATGGCCGAGCGCTGGGCAACAAACGACAAACGTGCTTATCTCGCCAGCCTCGATGCGATTGTGGG
Organism: Pseudomonas sp. PSPC3-2; assembly: GCF_049897085.1. Lineage (NCBI taxonomy): Bacteria > Pseudomonadati > Pseudomonadota > Gammaproteobacteria > Pseudomonadales > Pseudomonadaceae > Pseudomonas > Pseudomonas sp. PSPC3-2. The sequence continues at coordinate 152,055 of NZ_JAFCVO010000009.1, read as the reverse complement.
CTGGGGCGTGCAGGAACAACTTTGCAGAATTACCTGTCCAACCCTGGTCATCAGCGCCGACCACGACTACACCCCAGTGGCGCAGAAAGAAATCTATGTAAAACTGCTGCCCGATGCGCGGCTGGTGGTGATCGAAGATTCCCGCCACGCCACGCCCTTAGATCAACCCGAAGTCTTTAACGCTACCCTTCTCGATTTTCTAAAGACAGTCGAAACCACTACCCAGGATCACTGACCCATGCTGAAAAAAATCGCCTTCTTTGCCGGTTCCGTGCTGTTCGCTGCCAACCTGATGGCGGCCGAGCCTGCCAAGGCGCCCCACGTATTGATCTCCACCACCAACGGCGACATTGAAATCGAACTGGACCCGGTCAAGGCGCCGATCAGTACCAAGAACTTCCTGGCCTACGTCGACAAGGGTTTCTACACCAACACGATTTTCCACCGTGTGATCCCGGGCTTCATGGTCCAGGGCGGCGGGTTCACCACGCAGATGGCGCAAAAAGACACCAATCCACCGATCAAGAACGAAGCCAGCAATGGCCTGCATAACGTGCGTGGCACGCTGTCGATGGCCCGCACCTCGAACCCGGATTCGGCCACCAGCCAATTCTTCATCAACGTCGCGGACAACGCCTTCCTCGACCCAGGTCGCGATGCCGGTTATGCCGTGTTCGCCAAAGTGGTCAAGGGCATGGACGTCGTCGACATCATCGTCAACTCGCAGACCACCACCAAACAAGGCATGCAAAACGTGCCCATCGATCCTGTCCTGATCAAGTCGGCCAAGCGCATCGACTGAGGTCTGCAGGTAGTTTCGCGCGGCGCTCACAAGGCGCCGTGCGCATTTGAACAGGAGAGCCCGCCGGGCGGGCGTCAACCCTAATGCTCTATCGTCGTTTCGAACAACTGATCGATATTTTCCGCGACGCGCCCAGCGCCGCCCCTCCCGACAAAGTCCTGCCCTTCTACCTCTACTACTTGCGTCAGGTGTGGCCGTGTTTTGCCGCACTGTTGGTGGTGGGCCTGATCGGCGCACTGATCGAAGTCGCGCTGTTCAGCTACCTGAGCCGCATCATCGACCTGGCCCAGGGCACACCACCGGCGAATTTCTTCCAGGTTCACAGCACCGAGCTGATCTGGATGGCCGTGGTCGCCCTGCTGCTGCGTCCGATCTTCGGCGCCCTGCATGACTTGCTGGTCCACCAGACCATCAGCCCCGGCATGACCAGCCTGATCCGTTGGCAGAACCACAGCTACGTGCTCAAGCAGAGCCTGAATTTCTTCCAGAACGACTTCGCCGGGCGTATCGCCCAGCGCATCATGCAAACCGGCAACTCCCTGCGCGACTCCGCCGTGGCGGCCGTGGATGCGATCTGGCACGTGGCGATCTACGCCATCAGTTCCCTGGTGCTGTTTGCCGAGGCCGACTGGCGCCTGATGATCCCGTTGGTGAGCTGGATCGTCTGCTACAGCCTGGCATTGGGCTACTTCGTGCCACGGGTGAAAGAGCGTTCGGTGATTTCCTCCGAGGCACGCTCCAAGTTGATGGGGCGCATCGTCGATGGCTACACCAACATCACCACCTTGAAGCTGTTCGCCCATACCCAGTCCGAGCAGGAATACGCCAAGGAAGCGATCATCGAGCAGACCGAAAAAACCCAGTTGGCCAGCCGTGTGGTGACCAGCATGGACGTGGTGATCACTACCATGAACGGCCTGCTGATCGTCACCACCACCGGCCTGGCCCTGTGGCTGTGGACCCACTCGCTGATTTCCGTGGGCGCAATTGCCCTGGCGACCGGCCTGGTGATTCGCATCGTCAACATGTCCGGTTGGATCATGTGGGTGGTCAATGGCATTTTCGAAAACATCGGCATGGTGCAGGACGGCCTGAAAACCATCGCCCAGCCGCTGGCCGTGGTCGACCGCGACAACGCTCCACGCCTAACCGTACCCCATGGCGAAGTGCGCTTCGAGCAGGTGGATTTCCACTACGGCAAGAAGAGCGGGATCATTGGCGGCCTGAACCTGAACATCAAGGCCGGTGAAAAAATCGGCCTGATCGGCCCCTCCGGCGCGGGCAAATCGACCCTGGTCAACCTGCTGTTGCGCCTATACGACCTGCAAGGCGGGCGCATCCTGATCGATGGCCAGAACATCGCCGAGGTCGCCCAGGAAACCCTGCGCGAACAGATCGGCATGATCACCCAGGACACCTCGCTGCTGCACCGCTCGATCCGCGAAAACCTGCTGTATGGCAAGCCGGACGCCAGCGACGAAGAACTCTGGGCAGCCATACACAAGGCGCGTGCCGATGAGTTCATCCCGCTGCTGTCAGACGCCGAAGGCCGCACCGGGCTGGATGCCCATGTGGGCGAGCGCGGGGTCAAACTGTCGGGCGGGCAACGCCAGCGCATCGCTATCGCGCGGGTGCTGCTCAAGGATGCGCCGATCCTGATCATGGACGAAGCCACCTCGGCGCTGGACTCGGAAGTCGAAGCGGCGATCCAGGAAAGCCTGGAAACCCTGATGCAAGGCAAGACGGTGATTGCGATTGCGCACCGGTTGTCGACCATCGCGCGGATGGACCGCCTGGTGGTGCTGGAGAAAGGCCAGATCGCCGAGACGGGCAGCCATGCCGAGCTGCTCGCCCACGGCGGGTTGTATGCGCGGCTATGGCAGCACCAGACCGGAGGTTTTGTCGGCATCGACTGAAAACTGCCGGCCCTACGCAACTCAACATGTGGGAGCAAGCCCCCTCCCACATGGGTGGCCTGGATTTGTGCCACAACCCTGCTGTAATCAGTGCAGTGCCCAGACGGGCGCTGAAGTAAATCTGCAGGGAGCATCACTGATTTACTGATTCGGTAGAGCGATCTATCAAGGACGTGTGGCATGTCTTTGTTCAAGCGTTCAGTCACAGAGGGTTTAGGTACGTTTTGGCTGGTGTTGGGCGGCTGCGGGAGTGCGGTGTTGGCCGCAGCGTTTCCCGCAGTCGGCATCGGGTTGTTGGGGGTGGCCCTGGCCTTCGGGCTCACGGTGCTGACCATGGCAGTCGCCATCGGGCACATCAGCGGTTGTCACCTCAACCCGGCGGTATCGGTGGGGTTGGTCGTGGGCGGCAGGTTTCCGGCCAGGGAGTTGCCGGCGTACATCGTGGCCCAGGTCATTGGTGGCACTGTCGCGGCTGCGCTGTTGTATGTGATCGCCAGCGGCAAACCGGGGTTCGAACTGGCGTCAGGCTTGGCGTCCAACGGCTATGGCGAGCATTCGCCTGGCGGTTATTCATTGGCGGCGGGGTTCGTCTGTGAGCTGGTGATGACAGCGATGTTCGTGCTGATCATCCTCGGCGCCACCGACCACCGTGCCCCGAAGGGCCTCGCACCCATCGCCATCGGCCTGGCGCTGACCTTGATCCACCTGATCTCGATTCCCGTGACCAACACCTCGGTCAACCCGGCCCGCAGTACGGGGCCGGCGCTGATCGTGGGCGGGTGGGCGATCCAGCAATTGTGGATGTTCTGGCTCGCGCCGATCCTTGGCGCGGTGATCGGCGGCATGGCCTATCGATGGCTGGGCAAGGAGGAGCCGGCCTGAAGCAAAACGGGTTCAGCCCTGTCGATACGGCAGGGCTGCCCTCGCCTCTTCGGCATACGCCAGAATCCCCACCCGCTCGCGCGCCAGGAAATCCTCAACCGCATTCTTCAACCCCGGATGGCGCAGGTAATGCCACGACCGGGTGATCACCGGTTCGAACCCGCGAATCAATTTATGTTCGCCCTGGGCGCCGGCATCGAAGCGTTGCAAGCCGTGGGCAATGGCGTAATCCATGCCTTGGTAGAAGCAGGTTTCGAAATGCAAGCGGTCGAATTCCGCCAGGCAGCCCCAGTAACGACCATAGAAGCTGTCGCCGCCGATCAGGCTGAACGCCATGGCCACCGGGCGTGTGCCTTGTTTAGCCAGCACCACGCGGATCGCTTCGGGCATGCGTTCGGCCAGCAGGCTGAAAAACGCGCGGGTCAGGTACGGCGCTTGGCGGCGCACCGCGTAAGTGTTGGCGTAGCAGGCGTAGACAAAATCCCACTGCGCCTCGCCGAGTTCATGGCCTTGCAACCATTCGAACTCGATGCCCTGCCCCGCCACCTGTTCGCGTTCCTTGCGCATCTGTTTGCGCTTGCGCGAACTCAAGGCGTCGAGGAAGTCCTGAAAGTCTCGGTAGCCACGGTTCTGCCAGTGAAACTGACAACCCAGGCGCTGCAACCAGCCCGGCTGTTGGGCGAGGGCGCCATCCGCCAGCGGATCGGTGAAGTTGATATGCGCGCTGGAGAGCCCTTCGATTTCCAGGTAGCCCGGCAGGCTGTTGAGCAGCTCGAAAGCCTCTTCAGCGCTGGCGGCCAGCAAGCGCGGGCCGCTGACCGGGCTGAACGGCACGGCGACCAACAGCTTGGGGTAGTAATCGATACCGGCCCGCTGGCAGGCATCCGCCCAACCGTGGTCGAAGACGTACTCGCCGGATGAATGCCATTTGCGATAACCGGGCAAAGCCGCCACCAGCCGATCGTCTTCCCAGTGCAGTAAATGCTCGGGCTGCCAGCCCGAATGCGGGCCCAGGCTGGCGCTGTCTTCCAGCGCGCTCAGGAACGCATGTCGCACAAAGGGTTGGGCCTGCGGCACCAGGGCGTCCCAGACCTGCGGGGCGATTTCGGACAGGCTGTCCAGGCGTTGCAGCGGCATCGGCATCCTCACTACTTCAGGGCGTGAAAGCCTCGCGAGTATCGCTTATCGCCACTCCCAACACACCCCCGAATCGACGGACAAGGCTCTAAACCAATAGTTCCATTCTAAATAATTTGTCATCTTCATGACATCATTTCGCCACCTCTTCGTCATAAACGATCGTGATACTAACGCCTGTTTTTAGCGCGCCTGGTTCTACCCGGGCGGTTATTTTTCCGTCCGTCATCGGTCGGTTGTGTCCTGGATGGTTTGCCATCCCTCCTCACTTTCGGAGATTGATATGCGTCTTGCTTCCACTAAAACTGCGGCGGCCCTATGTGGCGGCTTGTTGCTGGCCCTTAGCGTTCCGGCCAGCGCTGCAGTCGACGCTAAATTGCTCGACATGCTCAAGGCCAACGGTCAGATCACCGGTTCGCAGTACACTGAACTGCAAGCTGAACTGGCCAAGGATCAGAAAGAAAAGCAGATCGCACAGCAAGCTCAACAAGAGACCAACGAACAGATCGCGGCCACCGCGAAAAAAACCAACGACCTGAGCGTGTTCGACCAGAAACTCGCCTGGGCCGCCAGGACCCAGTTCAAGGGTGACGTGCGTTTCCGCCAGGAAACCGTGAAGATCCAGGGCGAATCCAACAACGGTGGCCGTGACAAGGACCGTCAGCGCATCCGTGCCCGCCTGGGCGCCTACACCGAGATCAACAACCAAGTCGACACCGGCATTCGTATCTCCACCGGCAGCAGCGACGACGCACGCTCCACCAACCAGGATCAGGACAACTACTTCAACAAGAAGTCGATCTGGCTGGACCTTGGCTACATCGACTACCACCCGGACCAGATCAAGAACCTGCACGTCATCGGCGGCAAGATGCTCCAGCCGTGGGTGAGCATGGGCGACATAATCTGGGATAGCGATATCAACCCGGAAGGTCTGGCACTGACCTACAAATACCCGCTGGGTAGCAGCGCCGAGCTGTTCGGCAGCCTCGGTAACTACAACCTCAAGGACAACGTCGACGGCGACGGCGTGCAATTTCGCAACGACCTGCGCCTGACTTCCGGCCAGTTGGGTACGCGTTTCTCGGTGACCGACAACCTGAAAATGACCCTGGGCGGCAGTATCTACGCCTACCAGAACGACCAGAGCAGCGCCTGTACGAGCAGCACCACGCCTTGCGCACTGGCAGTCAACGGCAACTCGGCGAACGAACAATTCCGTCTGTATGAAGGTTTTGCCCAGGCCGACATCGGTGGCCTGGCCGTGCCACTCGCGTTCTACGGCCAGTACGTGAAGAACAACGATGCGTCCAACGATCAGGACACCGCCTGGTTGCTGGGTGCCAAGTCCAAGGTGTTCGGGTTCAACCTGGACTACAACTACCGCGATACGCAACGTAACGCTGTAGTCGGCGCCTTCACCGATTCGGACTTCGCCAACGGCACCACCGGTTCGCGCGGCCATAAGATGAAGGTCAGCTACGACATCGATAAGAACTTCGCCGTCGGCGCCACGTACTACCTGACCAAGGCTGACTACGCCAGCCGCACGCAGCGTGATGCCAACACCAACACCCTGCAGTTGGATGCTGAAGCCAAGTTCTAAATGTAAGTGCGACACGCCTGGGGCCAGGATGGCCCTGGGTGGCTTTAACAGCCTGGCGTGGGTGAATCGGTCCCCATCATCCGTCCGATTCCCCCGCGCGAGTCTGCCTTTCCCCCGCCGTTACTGATCCTTGCGCCGCTCGGCGGCCAGCCGTTCAGCCAAGGCATCCACACCCTGTACCGGCGCCTGCGGCATGATCCGCAACGTGGCCTGCATCAGGCGCATCTGACGGATAAAACGCCGGCAATTGGGGCAGAACATCAAGTGATGACGCACCAGCAGCCGCTCGCGAAAGGTCAACTGCCCATCGAGAAAGTCACTGGAATGTGCCACTTGCTCTTTACACGTCAACATTCGCCGGTTTCCTCAAAATGCTCCACCGTGGCGAAGACTTTAAGCCGCGCACGATGCAACAGCACCCGTACATTGGAGAGCGAAAGCGTCAGAAGATTACAAATTTCCTCCAGCTCCAGACCCTGACGTTCACGCAGCACCAGGACGCTGCTTTGCAATTCCGACAAATTCAGCAACGTATGCTCCAGGCATTTGCGCAGCTCATCCTCAGTGAGCAGGGCTTCCGGGGTGTCCTGATGCCAGGCAAAGGGGGCGACAGCCCAGTGGCCATCATCCGGCATGAAACGCTCATCCCCGATCGTACCGTGGGGCGAGGGCAAATCATCGAGCAATACTTCGCGACGATTCTGCTTGTAGCGGCCCTTGGCGGCATTGGCGGTGATGGTCAGCAGCCAGGTCTTGAGGCTGGAGCGCCCTTCGAACTTGGCCAGGTTGCGCACCACTGAGAGCCAGGCGTCCTGCACCACTTCGTCGGCATGGCGCTGGCCGACAATCGCATAAGCCACCGCGCGCATTGCGCTTTGGTATTGCGTGACCAATTCCTTGTAGGCCCGCTGCTCGCCCTTGAGCAAGCGTTCAAGCAGGTGCGCGTCGTCCGCTGCTGCCATTCGAGACCTCGGTTTCCAAGTGAGAACGCGATCTGTGTGGGGGCTGGCTTGCCAGCTCCCACATTTGACCGCGGCGAGCCGCAGAATCAGCGTTTGCGCAGGATCACGCTGCCGATCGAGTAGCCCGCGCCGAACGAGCTAAGTACCGCCACGGCGCCTTTGGGCAAGTCGTCCTGGTAAGTATGGAACGCAATCACCGACCCCGCCGAGCTGGTGTTGGCGTAGGTGTCGAGAATCACCGGCGCTTCTACCAGCGTGGCTTCACGCCCCAGCAGCTTCTTCACGATCAGGTGGTTCATGCTCAGGTTGGCCTGGTGCAGCCAGAAGCGCTTCACGTCGTCGACGTTCAACTGGTTTTGCGCCAGGTGCGCGCCGATCAACTCTGCGACCATCGGGCAGACGTCGCGGAAGACTTTGCGGCCTTCCTGCACGAACAGTTTGTCGGGCGCACCGATGCCCTCTTCCGCCGCGCGGTTGAGGAAGCCGAAGTTGTTGCGGATGGTATTCGAGAACTTGGTCAGCAGCTTGGTGCTCACCACGTCGAACTGGTGCTCGGAGGTTGCCAGGTCGGCGCGTTCGAGGATCACCGCAGTGGCCGCGTCACCGAAAATGAAGTGGCTGTCGCGGTCGCGGAAGTTCAAGTGGCCAGTGCAGACTTCCGGGTTGACCATCAGGATTGCCCGCGCCTGACCCAGCTTGATGCTGTTGGCGGCGTTCTGGATGCCGAAGGTTGCCGAGGAACACGCCACGTTCATGTCGAAACCGAAACCTGCGATGCCGAGGGCTTCCTGGACTTCGATGGCGATGGCCGGGTAGGCACGTTGCAGGTTGGAGCAGGCGACGATCACCCCGTCGATGTCGGCGGCGGTCTTGCCGGCGCGCTGCAGGGCCTGTTCGGCGGCGCCGACGGCCATCTGGCAGAGCACCGACCACTCGTCGTTGCTGCGCTCGGGCAGGCGCGGAGTCATGCGCTGCGGGTCAAGAATGCCGTCCTTGTCCATCACAAATCGGCTCTTGATGCCCGACGCCTTCTCGATGAAGGCCGCGCTGGACTCGGTCAGCGCCTGCACGTCACCGCGTTCGATGGCAGCGGCGTTCTTCGTGTTGAACTGCTGCACGTAGGTATTGAAAGACTGCACCAGCTCTTCGTTGGAGATGCTGTTGGCCGGGGTGTACAGGCCAGTGCCGCTGATGACGACGTTATGCACGGTCGTTCCTCTAAATCTGTCAGGCAGAAGATATTGGTACCGTCGTACCAAACTGTAGGTCGTTTGAGGCCATCCAGCGGGCTTCAAACTGGCAACGCTTTATTCCATCGCGCCGCGGCTGCACACCAGCCCATCACGACGATCCCGGCATTTATAACCGCGAAGTTTGCCACAACCCTGGGGATTTGGCGCCATATCCCGGATAAGCGCCATTGCCCATTAGTGTGATCAAGCCTCCACCAGGCTCCATTGCTTGCTCAGGCGCTTGTCCGAAATCGGTACCTTGGTGCCCAACTGCTGGGCAAACAACGACACCCGATATTCCTCCAACCACCAGCGGTAGAGCGTTAGCTGGGGGTCGCGCTTGCCTTCCTGGGCGTGCTTGTTCAAGCGGTTCTGGTACTGCGCCCACAGGCCGCCCAGCTCGCCGCTCCACACCCGGTCTTTTTGCACCTGGCTGGGCAGTTTTTCCAGGCGCAGCTCGATGGCCTTGAGCAAACGCGGCAATTCTTTTAACCACAGCGCCGGGGTTTCCCGCACAAAACCGGGATAGACCAGATTGCTCAGTTGCTGCTTGATATCGTTCAAGGCCACCGCCTGCGCCAGGTCGATCTTGCCTTTGAAGCGCTTTTGCAGGCCGTGCCAGAGTTTCAGCACGTCCAGCGTCAAGCGCGCCAGGCGCTCGGCATGTTCGGTCCAACTGCCACGCTTGCGCTCGGCCAACGCCGCCAACCCGGCACCGTCACGCGGCAGGTTGGCTTCGCCGTCCAGCACGCAGGTGTCGAGGCTGGCCAGCAGGATGTCTTCCACCAGCGCGTCGATGCGCCCCAGCTCGCGGTACATCAGGCCCAGTTCGGTCAGGCCGGGCAATTTGCCACGCAGGAATTTTGCCGGCTCAGCCAATTGCTGCATCAACAGGCGCTGCAAGGCGCGCCGGTGCTGGAATTCGGCCTCGGCGGCGGTGGAGAAACGCCCTTCCTTGACCGTGGCGTTTTCTTCCACCAGCGCCGGATACACCGTCATCGACAACCCGGCGATCTTTTGCTGGGTCTTCTCGGCTACCGCCGCAAACCCCTTGGCCTCCACCGGCTGTTGGCTTTTCGCGGTTTGCGGCACGGCCAGCGCGGCCTGGCTCGCCTCGGCAAAGCGCGCGGTCAGCTCGGCCAGGTCGCGGCCTTCGCCGAGAAACTTGCCCTGGCCGTCGACCACTTCCAGGTTCATCTTCAGGTGGCTTTCCACCTGCTGCGCGGCCTCGGCCCAGGCTTCATCGCTGACGCGTGCGCCGGTCATGCGCAGCAACTCGCGCCCCAGCGCCTGGGGCAGCGAACCCTGGGCGAATTCGATACGTTGCAGGGCAGCCCTGACGAAGTCCGGCACCGGCACGAAATTCTTGCGCAGGGCCTTAGGCAGGTTACGCACCAGGGCGATGCACTTGGCTTCGATCACCCCCGGCACCAACCACTCCAGGCGCTCGGCGGGCAAGGCCGGCAACAGCGGCGCCGGCACGCGCAGGGTCACGCCGTCACGCGGATGGTTGGGTTCGAAGTGGTAACTCAAGGCCAGCGCCAGGTCGCCCAGGTGCAGGGTGTCCGGGTAATGCGCAGCGGTGACTTCGCTGGCGTCGCGGGCCAGTACGTCTTCCTCGCGCATGATCAGCAATTGCGGGTCTTTCTGGCTGTTGACCTTGTACCAACTGTCGAACGTCGCGGTCTGGTGGATCTCCGCCGGCAAGCGCGCATCGTAGAACGCATACAGCGTCTCTTCGTCGGCAAGAATGTCACGACGACGCGCCTTGGCTTCCAGTTCGTCGAGCTGCTCCAGCAGTTGCTGGTTGGCCGTCAGGCACTGGGCCCGCGACTGGATCTCGCCGCGCACCAGGCCTTCGCGGATAAACAGCTCACGCGACACCACCGGGTCGATCGGTCCGTAATGCACCGGACGCCGCCCGACCACAATCAGCCCGAACAGGGTGATCTGCTCGAACGCCACCACTTGGCCGCGCTTCTTCTCCCAGTGGGGTTCGAAGTGGTTTTTCTTGATCAGGTGCCCGGCCAGCGGCTCGATCCAGTCGGCATCGATCTTCGCCACCATGCGCGCATACAGCTTGGTGGTCTCCACCAGTTCCGCGGCCATCAGCCATTGCGGACGTTTCTTGCCGATGCCCGACGACGGGTGAATCCAGAAGCGCCGCTGACGCGCGCCGAGGTAATCGCCGTCTTCGGTTTTCTGCCCGATCTGGCTGAGCAGGCCGGACAGCACGGCCTTGTGCAATTTGGCGAAGTCCGCCGGTTCCTTGTTGAGGCTCAACTGCATGTCGCGGCAGATCAGACTCAACTGGCGATGGGAATCGCGCCACTCGCGCAGGCGCAGGTAGTTGAGGAAGTTCTTGCGACACCAGTTACGCAGCGGGCTGGCGGTCAATGCCTGGCGCTGCTCTTCAAAGCCGCGCCACAGATTGACCAGGCCGGCGAAGTCCGAATCGACGTCCTTCCATTGCGCGTGGGCCTGGTCGGCGGCTTGTTGACGCTCCGGCGGGCGCTCGCGCGGGTCCTGGATCGACATGGCACTGGCCACGATCAGCACTTCCTGCAAGCTGCCCAACTTGGCGGCTTCGAGCAGCATGCGGCCCATGCGCGGGTCCACCGGCAGGCGCGCCAACTGGCGGCCCAGCGGGGTCAGCTGGCTGTTGCGGTCAACCGCCGACAGCTCTTGCAGCAGGTTGAAACCGTCGCTGATGGCCTTGCCATCCGGCGGTTCGATAAACGGGAAATCGGTGATTTCACCCAGGCGCAGGTGCAGCATCTGCAGGATCACGGCAGCCAGGTTGGTGCGCAGGATCTCCGGGTCGGTAAATTCCGGGCGACCGATAAAGTCTTCTTCGCTGTACAGGCGGATGCAAATCCCCGGCTCGACCCGGCCGCACCGGCCTTTACGCTGGTTGGCGCTGGCCTGGGAGATCGCCTCGATGGGCAGACGCTGCACCTTGGCGCGGTAGCTGTAGCGGCTGATGCGCGCGGTGCCGCTGTCGATCACATAGCGAATGCCCGGTACGGTCAGCGAGGTTTCCGCGACGTTGGTCGCCAGCACCACGCGCCGGCCGGGGTGGGACTGGAAAATGCGCTGCTGTTCGGCCGGTGAGAGGCGCGCGTACAGCGGCAAAATCTCGGTGTGCTTGAGCTGGGCCTTGCGCAGCATGTCGGCGGCGTCGCGAATCTCGCGCTCGCCCGGCAGGAACACCAGCACGTCGCCAGGGCTGCGCCGTTCGCTGCGCTCATAGGCGGCGATTTCATCGAGGGTGGCGAGGATCGCCTGGTCGACGGTCAAGTCGTCTTCGACACGGTTGCCCTCTTCGTCCTGTTCCAGGGTCAGCGGGCGGTACCAAGTGTCCACCGGGAAGGTGCGGCCCGACACTTCGACAATCGGCGCATCGTCGAAATGCTTGGAAAAGCGCTCCAGGTCGATGGTCGCCGAGGTGATGATGACTTTCAGGTCCGGGCGACGCGGCAGCAGGGTTTTCAGGTAGCCAAGCAGGAAGTCGATGTTCAGGCTGCGTTCGTGGGCTTCGTCGACGATGATCGTGTCGTAGCGTTCGAGGTAGCGGTCGTTCTGGGTTTCCGCCAGCAGGATGCCGTCGGTCATCAGCTTGATCAGGGTGTTGGAATCGCTCTGGTCTTCGAAGCGCACCTGGTAACCGACCAGCGCACCGAGCGGCGTGGCCAACTCTTCGGCGACCCGACTGGCGACGCTGCGCGCCGCGATCCGGCGCGGCTGGGTATGACCGATCAGGCCGTATTGGCCGCGACCGATTTCCAGGCAGATTTTCGGCAGTTGGGTGGTCTTACCCGAGCCGGTCTCGCCGGCAATGATCAGCACCTGATGCTTGAGCAGCGCCGCCTTGATTTCGTCACGCTTGGCGGCGATCGGCAGGCTGTCGTCATAGCGGATCAGCGGCAGGCTGGCGCGCCGCGCCGTAACCTGGGCGCAGGACGCCTGCATGCGCGTCACCCACTGCGCCAGCTTCTCCTCATCGGGCTTCTTGCGCAGCTCGAGCAACTGCCGCCGCAAACGGGGGCGGTCGGCGAGCATGGCGTGATCGAGATTTTTCAGCAGTTGGTCGATAGCAGGCGCTTGGTCAGTCATCAGGTGCGTTTTGGTCGTCTATTTATGCAGGGGGCGGATTGTCGCAGAAAACCGCCGGCACGCGCGCCCCTCATTCGTTATCGCGCTCCTTGCGCCGATACGGAAACACATCGATCACCTTTCCGGCACGAATCGCGTCCTGCAGGCCCTTCCAATAGTCGGCGTTGTACAACTCGCCGTGCAGCTTATCGAACAACTTGCGCTGGCCGGCGTCGGCGAACAGGAACGGTGGGAACTCTTCGGGGAACACATCCAGCGGGCCGATGGAGTACCAGGGCTCCGACGCCATTTCATCCTCTGGCGTGCGGGGTGCGGGGATGTGGCGGAAGTTGGCTTCGGTGAGGTAGCAGATCTCGTCGTAGTCGTAGAACACCACGCGGCCGTGGCGGGTGACGCCGAAGTTCTTCAACAGCATGTCGCCGGGAAAAATGTTCGCCGCCGCCAGTTGCTTGATCGCCAGGCCATAGTCTTCCAAGGCTTCGCGTTCCTGGGCGGGGTTGGCGTTCTCAAGGTAGAGGTTGAGCGGGGTCATGCGCCGTTCGGTCCAGCAGTGGCGGATCAGCACGCTGTCGCCTTCGACTTGAACCGTGCCGGCCGCCACTTCGAGCAATTCGGCCAGGCACTCGGGTTCGAACTTGCTCAACGGAAAGCGAAAATCAGCGAACTCCTGGGTATCGGCCATGCGCCCGACGCGGTCGACACTTTTGACCAGGCGGTACTTCTCGATCACGGTGGCGCGGCTGACGTTTTTCGACGGCGAGAAGCGGTCCTTGATGATCTTGAACACCGTGTTGAAGCCCGGCAACGTAAACACGCTCATGACCATGCCGCGTATACCGGGAGCCATGATGAACTGATCGTCGGTGGTGGCCAGGTGGTTGATCAGGGCGCGATAGAATTCCGACTTGCCGTGCTTGTAGAAGCCGATCGAGGTGTACAGCTCGGCAATGTGCTTGCCCGGCAGGATGCGCTTGAGGAAGCCGATGAACTCCGCCGGCACCGGCACGTCGACCATGAAGTAGGAGCGGGTGAAGGAAAAAATGATCGACACATCGGCTTCGTCGGTAATCAGCGCGTCGATCTGGATACCCTGCCCTTCGCGGTGCAGCAACGGGATTACCAGCGGCCACTGCTCGTCGCGGGTGTAGATGCGTCCGACAACGTAGGCGCCCTTGTTGCGGTAGAGCACCGAGGAAAACAGCTCGACCTTCAGCTCAGGGTCCTTGCACACCCAGTCCGGCAGGTTCTCGCGCAATTGCACTTCGAGGCGGCACAGGTCGGCCGGCAAATCCGCGTAGGGCTCGCTGAAGCTGTAATCCGCGAAAATCTGCGCCAGCATGTCGGAGAGCTTCCCGACAGGCGTGTAGATCCGCGTTTGCGCCGCCCTCGCCCGGCGCAGGCTCGGCCGGGTGGTATGGACAAACATGCAGCCGTCGGTGATCAGGTCATGGCTGAACAGGCTGCAGAAGATCGAGTTGTACCAGGTCTCGGACAGCTCATCGTCAAAGCGCAGGTCGATCAGGCCGATGTAGGCGCTTTTGACCAAGGGCCAGGCATCAATGGCCTGCAGCGTAGCGTCATCGAAACTCGCCTGCAGGCGGTTCGTCACTTCGCTGACTTTCTCCTCATACAGGTTGATACGCGCCGCCGAGGCTGCCTGGCCCTGCTGCCACTGGGCCTTTTCGAAACGTTCACGGGCGCCATCGGTGATCTGGCGGAAGTGCTCGCGGTAATCGTCGAAGCCATCGAGGATCATCTGGGCGATAGCGAGGGCGGGTGTGCGCTGCGACATGCGGGAAACCTCGAACGGGCATCTGGAAGCCCAGAGCTTAGCCAGTCAAGGGAGCCAGGAGAAGCAGTCATTTAGCATGCTTGTTTGTGGACTTTCGTTCATTTCGCAGATTTATGCGCGTTATTGAAAACACTCACCGCGGCCAATGCGCATATCGGCCAGCACCGCGCGGTGATGCGGGTTGTCCTGTAATCAGTGATTGTGTCGAGCCAGTCGCTGGGCAACACTCGCCGCCTTCTTGATGTAGGAGTTTTCTGTGAGACCTGTCGACACCCTGTACCTGCTGGGGCTGGCCGCGATCTGGGGCGCGAGTTTCCTGTTCATGCGCATTATCGCGCCGGAAATCGGCACGCTGCCGACCGCGTTTTTTCGCGTGTCGATTGCCGCCGCCGGCTTGCTGGTGATGCTGGCGGTGATGCGCGTGAACTGGGACTTTCAGGGCAAGTTCAAGACCATCCTGCTGCTGGGCGTGATCAACTCCGGCATACCCGCGACCCTGTACTCCGTGGCCGCCCAGGTGTTGCCGGCGGGTTACTCGGCGATCTTCAATGCCACCACGCCGTTAATGGGCGTGCTGATTGGCGGATTGTTTTTCAGTGAACGCCTCACGCCATCGAAAGTCGGCGGGGTGTGCCTGGGCCTGTTTGGCGTGGGCGTACTGACCCGCGCCGGGCCAGTGGCATTTGACCTGGAATTGTTGATGGGCGCGTTGGCCTGCCTGTTGGCCACCACTTGCTATGGCTTCGCCGGTTTTCTCGCGCGGCGCTGGCTGGATCAGCGCGGCGGGCTCGACAGTCGGCTCGCGGCCCTGGGCAGCATGCTCGGCGCGACCTTGTTCCTGCTGCCGCTGTTTGCCTACAGCGCCATCCGCCATCCGCCGGCAAGCTGGGGCGGCTGGCACGTGTGGTTGTCGCTGCTGGGGTTGGGGCTGATGTGTACGGCGTTTGCCTACGTCCTGTACTTTCGCCTGCTGACGGCGATTGGCCCGGTGAAGTCGATGACCACCACCTTCCTGATTCCGCCGTTCGGGGTACTGTGGGGAGCGTTGCTGTTGGATGAGCCATTGTCGATGGCGCATCTGTATGGCGGGGTGTTGATTGCGGGGGCGTTATGGTTGGTGTTGCGGCCGGGGACATTGGCCAAAGCGCTGTAGGGGCGCCTTGCCCCTACAGCGTGTTCAGACGTCAGCTTTTACGGAATACAAACACCAGACCCATGATGATCAACCCCATCCCCAGCAGGCTCAATAACGCGAGCCGGTTGCCGAAGATCAGGTAATCCATCACCGCTGTCACCGCAGGCACCAAGTAGAACAGGCTGGTGACATTGACCAAATTGCCCCGGGCGATCAGGCGGTACAGCAACAGCGTCGCCAGCAGCGACACCACCAGGCCCATCCACAGCACCGGCAGGTAAAAGCTGGCGTTGTGCTCAAAGTGGAACGGCTGGAACGGCACAAACACCGAGCACAGCAGCAGCCCTGCCAGGTACTGCACGGGTAGCGTGCCCAACGGGTTGTCGGTGATGCGCTTCTGCATGATTGAGCCGAAGGTCATGCTTGCCAGGGCCAACAAACCGAAGAGCATCCCGGCCAGGGACATCCCCGACAGCCCGATGCCTTGGTAGACCACCATGATCAGCCCCACCAACCCCAACCCCAGGCCGAACATCCGGCGCCAGGAGCGTTGGCGCTCCATCAGCACCACGGTGAGAATCGGCTGCACCCCCATGATGGTTGCCATCACCCCTGGGGTGACTTTGAGGTCCAGGGCCAGCAGATAGAAAATCTGGTACGCCCCCAACAACACCAGCCCCGTGGTCGCCGCATACAGCAGCGGCTTGCCGGGTTGCGGCAGTTTGAGCTTGAGGATCGGTACCAAAATCACCAACCCCGCAAGGGCGATGGCAAAACGGATCAGCAAAAAGGCGAAGGGCGACGCATGGGCCAGGCCCAACTTGGAGAAAATCGCCCCGCTGCTCCACAGCAATACAAACAGGCTCGTCGAAGCCGCCGCGGCCACGGATTGTTTCGAAATAACAGACATGGTTACCACCTGTAATCAGGCAAAAAGCCGATTCAGCAAAAGCTAAAGCGCGTGGGTTTAGCTCAGTAGGTTTTTTTCAGGCGGGCATACGGGAACAGCAATCAGCTGATCAGCCCGAAATGCCAACACCCGGCGGTGATACGACTGCGTACACCGGCGTGCTACTGACAGGTGGAGGGGGGTAGTGACTGATCTGCGCAGGCTGCTGATTCCCGCACGGCACGACCACAGCGCTGGACGCTGAATCGACTACCGCTATGCACAGGAATGCAGGCATGGGCTGATCTTTTGAGGAGATGAAAGCGCGACGACTATAACCAGCCGCCGACATATTTTGCAATCGCTCCAGCAGAACCGCTTTCGCGTGATGGCTTTTTCATTTTGGCCGCGCAGGCCGCCCGCTATACTACCGCCCGGTTTTTTCCAAGGATTTCACATGGCCGCTTTGCCCTGGCTGTACCTCGCTCTCCTATCCATCGGCTATGTCATGGCGTTGGTCTACGGCCAACTGGGGGTGCTGGCGGCAATCTCCGTGGCCCTGCTGCTGATCGCCGGGTATGCGGTACGCCAGCAACGGACCGCATGGGGGCGTTACGTCGGCCACGGGTTGTTCATCGTATTGGCCTTGGGCCTTGCAATGCACTGGCTGCCGGGGTTCGACAACGGGCGCGGTATCGCGCCCCAGCGTTTCACCGCCGATGCCGTGCCCTTCTCGATGTACCTCAACCAGGACAAACCGCTGATCGGCTTCTGGCTGCTGCTGGCCTGCCCGTGGATTGTGGCGCGGCGCTCATTGCGACTGTCGATCTGCGTCACCGCCTTGGCGTTGACTCTGACAGCCATAGTGGCACTGGGTGGCGCGGCGTTGCTGGGCGTCATCAGTTGGGCGCCGAAGTGGCCGGACCAGGCGTGGTTGTGGGTGCTTAATAACCTGTTGTTGGTGACGTTAGTGGAAGAAGCGCTGTTCCGCGGCTACATTCAGGGCGGCCTGAGCCGACGCTTCAAACACTTGCCCTACGGCGAAAACCTCGCATTGCTGCTGGCCGCTCTGCTATTCGGCCTTGTACACCTGGGCGCGGGCTGGCAGTGGGTGCTGCTGGCCAGCATCGCTGGCGTCGGTTATGGCCTTGCTTATCGTTTTGGCGGCCTGGGCGCGGCGATTGCCACGCATTTCGGCCTTAATTTTCTGCATTTCGGACTGTTTTCCTACCCAATGCTCGCCGGCTGATTATTGCAAAAATAAGTTAAATATATGATCGCCATCGCCGATACCCATTGAAAGCCTCGCGGATTGAATAACCATGCGTAATAACCAACCCGTTACCCAGCGCGAACGGACCTTCCCCGCTCAGCAACGGTTGATCTCCACCACAGATGCCAAGGGTGTCATCACTTACTGCAACGACGCTTTCGTCGAAATCAGTGGTTTCTCCCGCGACGAACTGGTGCGCGCCCCGCACAACCTGGTTCGCCACCCGGACGTTCCGGGGGCTGTGTTCGCACACATGTGGTCCACGCTCAAGCAAGGCTTGCCATGGATGGGCATCGTCAAGAACCGCTGCAAGACCGGCGATCACTACTGGGTTAACGCCTATGTGACGCCGATGTATGACGGCAACCAAGTGGTCGGCTATGAATCGGTGCGCGTCAAGCCCACCGCCGAGCAGATCCGCCGGGCCGAAGCGCTCTACCAACGCATCAATCAGGGCAAGTCCGCCATTCCCAAACGGGACAAGTGGCTGCCGGTGCTGCAGGACTGGCTGCCGTTTATCCTGGTCAGCCAGTTGAGCTTCATGATTGGCGCGTCGCTCAACTCCCACTGGGGCTTTGCCCTCGCGGCGGGGTTGTCGGTGCCGTTGGGCCTACTGGGCCTGAGCTGGCAACAGCGCGGCCTCAAGCGTTTGCTGCGCCTGGCCGAACAGACCACCTCCGATCCGTTGATCGCGCAGATGTACACCGACAGCCGTGGCGCCCAGGCACGCCTGGAAATGTCGATCCTCAGCCAGGAGGCACGTCTGAAGACCTGTCTCACGCGCTTGCAGGACACCGCCGAACACCTCAACGAGCAGGCGGCGCAGTCCAACACCTTGGCGCACAACAGCTCCAGCGGCCTGGAACGCCAGCGCGTGGAAACCGAACAGGTGGCCACCGCAGTCAACCAGATGGCGGCGACGACCCAGGAAGTCGCCAGCCATGTGCAGCGCACGGCCGATGCCACCCAGGAAGCCAATCGCCTCACCGGGCGCGGCCGCGATATCGCCGGGGAAACCCGCGCGGCGATTCAGCGGCTGTCGGTCGCGGTTGGCGAGACCGGCGTGACCGTCACCCAACTGGCCAAGGACAGCGATGAAATCGGCGGCGTGGTCGACGTGATCAAAGGCATTGCCGACCAGACCAACCTGCTGGCCTTGAACGCCGCGATCGAAGCCGCGCGTGCCGGTGAGATGGGCCGTGGTTTTGCGGTGGTTGCCGACGAAGTCCGCCAACTGGCGCAACGCACGGCTGAATCGACCGGGCAGATCCATACCCTGATCGCCAAGCTGCAGCAAACCGCTGCCGCTGCCGTACAAACCATGGACGCCGGGCATCGCCAGGCCGAAGAAGGCGTAGCGCGGGTGATGGAGGCGGATCAGGCGCTGGTGGGCATCAGCGAAGCGGTGGCCAACATCACCGACATGACCACCCAAATCGCCGCCGCCACGGAAGAGCAAAGCTCGGTTGCCGAAGAGATCAGCCGCAATATCAGCACCATCGCGCTACTGGCCGATCAGACGTCGGAACAGGCGTTGAACTCGGCGCAGTTGAGTGAAGAGTTGACGCACACGGCGCATACCCAGTATTCGCTGGTGGAGCGTTTTAACCGCTAAACCGCTATCGGGGGCAAGTCGAATCGTCGCACCGCCCCTCCCACATTCGACTGCATTCCAAGGGGTGTACGCGGTTAAATGTGGGAGGGGCGGTGCGACGATTCGACTTGCCCCCGATAGGGCCCTAACAAGCGCCGAGAAACTGAGCCACTTGCACCGCCGCAGCCTCCAAATGCTGCTCATGACTGCACCCCGACGCCTTCAACGGCTTCAAATCATGATCCCCCGCCGCCAGCCACATCACCTCGATGCTCGGCGACAAGTCATACCCCTGCACCGCCGCTCGATTGCCCAACGCATCGCGCTCGCCCTGCACAATCAATGTCGGCGTCTTCAACCCGGCCAAATGTGCGACTCGCGGCTTTTGCGGCTTGCCCACCGCATAGAACGGATAGCCCAGGCACACCAGCCCATCGGCACCCAATTCATCGGCGAGCAAACTGGCCATGCGCCCGCCCATGGACTTGCCACCAATGACCAGTTTCCCAGCGACATGGCGTCGCACCTCGGTATAGACCTCGCGCCAGCTCTGCAGCAGTTTCGGCGCCGGGTTGGGCGGGCGCTTGCCGCCATCCACGCGGCGCTGGGCCATGTAGGGAAACTCGAAACGCAAGACGCTTACACCCTGCCCGGCAAGGCGCGCAGCCATGTCGTCCATGAAGGATGAGTCCATCGGCGCGCCGGCGCCGTGCGCCAGGATCAGCGTCACCGGCGTATGCGTGGGAGCGCCCGAGGCAACATCCCATCGCCAACCATGTTCCTGCACACACCGTGCCCATTGATCCCCGTCAATACTGGCCTTGTGCTCTTTGCCCATGCTTACCTCGCTTTTTAGTCTGCCTATAACTCCAGCCCAAGTGTCGCATCTGCTTGGGTTGAACCGTGGATGGGGAACCATGAACACTACTTTAAGTACCGCCTATAACTACAAGGTGGTCCGCCAATTCGCCATTATGACGGTGGTGTGGGGCATCGTCGGCATGGGGCTCGGGGTTTTTCTCGCGGCCCAATTGGTGTGGCCTGCACTCAACTTTGACTTGCCTTGGACCAGCTTCGGCCGCTTGCGCCCGCTGCACACCAACGCGGTGATCTTCGCCTTCGGGGGTTGTGCGCTGTTTGCCAGCTCCTTCTACTCGGTACAGCGCACCTGCCAGACCCAGCTGTTCGCGCCAAAAGTCGCTCAGTTCTGCTTTTGGGGCTGGCAACTGGTCATTGTCCTGGCAGCGATCACCTTGCCGCTGGGTTACACCAGCTCCAAGGAATACGCCGAGCTGGAATGGCCGATCGACATCCTGATCACGATTGTCTGGGTGGCTTATGCCATTGTGTTTTTCGGCACTGTGGCCAAGCGCAACACCAAGCACATCTACGTCGGCAACTGGTTCTTCGGTGCGTTCATCATCACCGTGGCCATCTTGCATATCGTCAACAACCTGGAAATCCCGGTCAGTCTGACCAAGTCCTACTCGCTGTACGGCGGTGCGACGGATGCCATGGTGCAGTGGTGGTATGGACATAACGCAGTAGGCTTCTTCCTGACTGCCGGCTTCCTGGGGATGATGTACTACTTCGTACCCAAGCAAGCCGAACGTCCGGTGTATTCCTATCGCCTGTCGATCGTGCACTTCTGGGCGCTGATCACCCTGTACATCTGGGCCGGTCCGCACCACCTGCACTACACCGCTCTGCCAGACTGGGCACAGTCGTTGGGCATGGTGATGTCCCTGGTGCTGCTGGCGCCAAGCTGGGGCGGCATGATCAACGGCATGATGACCCTCTCGGGTGCCTGGCATAAGTTGCGCAGCGACCCGATCCTGCGCTTCCTGGTCGTCTCGCTGGCGTTCTACGGCATGTCGACGTTCGAAGGGCCAATGATGGCCATCAAGACCGTCAACTCGCTGTCCCACTACACCGACTGGACCATCGGCCACGTACACGCCGGCGCACTCGGTTGGGTAGCGATGATCTCCATCGGCGCGCTGTACCACATGATCCCGAAAGTGTTTGGGCGCGAGCGGATGTTCAGCGTCGGCCTGATCAACGCGCACTTCTGGCTGGCCACCATCGGCACCGTGCTCTACATCGCCTCGATGTGGGTCAACGGCATCGCCCAGGGCCTTATGTGGCGTGCGATCAACGATGACGGCACCCTCACCTACTCCTTTGTCGAAGCGCTGCAAGCCAGCCACCCGGGCTACGTCGTGCGACTGGTAGGCGGTGCGGTGTTCCTCAGCGGCATGTTGCTGATGGCTTACAACACATGGCGCACCGTGCGCTCGGCACAACCTGTCGAAGCCACCCCTGCCGCGCAGACGGCCTGAGGAGTCAGTGATGAAACACGAAACGATTGAAAAGAACGTCGGTCTGCTGATGCTGCTGATGGTGCTTGCCGTGAGCATCGGCGGCCTGACCCAGATCGTCCCGCTGTTCTTCCAGGACGTGACCAACAAACCGGTGGAAGGCATGAAGCCCTACACCGCGCTGCAACTGGAAGGCCGCGACATCTACATCCGCGAAGGTTGCGTACAGTGCCACTCGCAGATGATCCGTCCGTTCCGCGCCGAGACCGAGCGCTACGGCCACTACTCGGTCGCGGGCGAAAGCGTATGGGACCATCCGTTCCTGTGGGGCTCCAAGCGTACCGGGCCAGACCTGGCTCGCGTCGGCGCACGCTACTCGGACGACTGGCACCGCGCGCACTTGTACAACCCGCGCAACGTAGTGCCTGAGTCGAAAATGCCGGCCTACCCATGGCTGGTGACGGCGCCGCTCGACAGCAGCGATACCGTGACCAAGCTCAAAGTGATGCGTACCCTCGGCGTGCCTTACACCGACGAAGACATCAGCGGTGCAGTGGCCAGCCTCAAGGGCAAGACCGAGATCGACGCGCTGGTTTCGTACCTGCAAGTCCTCGGCACCGCCATCAAGAGCAAGAGGTGAGCCATGGGATTTGAATTCGATGCGGGCACCATCCGCGGCCTCGGCACACTAGTCGTCGCCATCGCCTTTATCGGCCTCTCGCTGTGGGTATTCAACAACCGACGCAATGCGGAATTCGAGCAGGCACGCCTGCTGCCGTTTGCCGACGAACCCACCGCCACCCCATCCGACGCTCAAGAAGCGCCTGCAACAAGGAGCAATCGGCCATGACTACCTTCTGGAGTACATGGATCTGCGTACTGACCCTCGGCAGCCTGATCGGCCTGACCTGGCTGTTGTTCGGCACCCGCAAGGGCGAGACCAAGGGCAGTGTCGACCAGACCATGGGCCACGCCTTCGATGGCATTGAGGAATACGACAACCCGCTGCCCCAGTGGTGGTTCATGCTGTTCGCCGGCACGCTGGTATTTGCCGTCGGCTACTTGATCCTCTACCCGGGCCTGGGCAACTGGAAAGGCATCCTGCCGGGCTATGAAGGCGGCTGGACCTCGGCCAAGGAATGGGACAAGGAAATGGCCAAGGCCGACGCCAAGTTCGGGCCGATCTTCGCCAAATTCTCGGCCATGCCGGTGGAAGAAGTCGCCAAAGACCCGCAAGCGCTGAAAATGGGCGGTCGCCTGTTTGCCTCCAACTGCGCGGTGTGCCACGGCTCGGATGCCAAGGGCGCGTATGGCTTCCCGAACCTGGCGGACAATATCTGGCGCTGGGGCGGCTCCGCCGACGCGATCAAGACCACCATCATGGGCGGTCGCCATGCGGCGATGCCGGCCTGGGGCGAAGTACTGGGCGAGGACGGTGTGAAAAACGTCGCGGCCTATGTGCGTCACGACCTGGCCAAGCTGCCACTGCCAGCCGACAGCGGCGCCGACCTGGTCGCCGGCCAAGCCACGTTCAACACCACTTGCGTGGCCTGCCACGGTCCGCAAGGCCACGGCACCGAAGCCATGGGCGCGCCGAACCTGACCGAGCCAAGCGGCTTTATCTACGGCACCAGCCTGGCGCAGTTGCAGCAAACCATTCGCCACGGCCGCCAAGGCCAGATGCCGGCGCAGGAAGTGCTGCAAGGCAATGACAAGGTTCACCTGCTGGCCGCTTATGTTTACAGCCTGTCCCACAACGCTGACGGCGCAACGCCGCAACACCAGGCACAGTAACGCTTCACCCCTGAACTGCCGCCCCTGATCCAGGGGCGGTAGCTCTACCCTTCTACGCGACCAAGTGTCGCACCCTTCCAAAGCACTGCTTTCCCCTCCTGCCATTCGGGTCTACGCTTGTCTGCACAGTGGATCGGTACGGACCGGTCGACGGTCGACTTGCACTCAATGGGTTGAACGCTTCTGCAGGGATGACACGCGCAAAGGCAGGCAGTGACCGGCTGTCGTGCTACTGACCACTCATCACCTGCGCCGCGTGTTGACACACAGCCAGTCATCCGCCGGCGTGCCCCGAAAAAATTCCTATCCGATCGATCAGCTTTTGATTTCGGATTTTGTCCTTACATCAAACATGGAAAGGGCGCAGAATCTGGCGTGGAACGTATTGACACAGGTCACCCTTGCGTTGCAATGGCACCTCGGTTTCTACATACTTGCGACCGATTTTTACCTATAAAAAAACCTAAACCGTGGAACCTTAGAATGAGCACAGCAATCAGTCCGACTGCTTATAACTATAAGGTAGTCCGCCAGTTCGCCATCATGACGGTGGTCTGGGGGATCCTTGGCATGGGGCTCGGGGTCTTCATCGCCTCACAACTGGTTTGGCCGGAATTGAATTTCGGCTTGCCATGGACGACCTTCGGCCGCCTACGCCCGCTGCACACTAACCTGGTGATTTTCGCCTTCGGCGGATGTGCACTGTTTGCCACCTCTTACTATGTCGTGCAGCGAACCTGCCAGACGCGACTGATCTCCGACGGCCTCGCCGCCTTCACCTTCTGGGGATGGCAAGCGGTGATCGTGGGGGCCGGCATCTCGTTGCCGCTGGGCTACACCACCACCAAGGAATACGCCGAGCTGGAATGGCCCATCGCCATTTTGCTCGCGATTGTGTGGGTGACCTACGCGGTGGTGTTCTTCGGCACCATCACCAAGCGCAAGACCAAGCACATCTATGTGGGTAACTGGTTCTACGGTGCCTTCATCCTGGTGACGGCGATGCTGCACATCGTCAACCATGCGTCGTTGCCGGTCAGCCTGTTCAAGTCCTATTCGGCCTACGCCGGGGCGACGGATGCGATGATCCAGTGGTGGTACGGCCACAACGCTGTAGGGTTCTTCCTCACCACCGGTTTCCTGGGGATGATGTACTACTTCGTGCCGAAACAGGCCGAACGCCCCATCTACTCTTATCGCCTGTCCATCGTGCACTTCTGGGCGTTGATCACCCTGTACATCTGGGCCGGCCCGCACCACTTGCACTACACCGCACTGCCGGACTGGGCACAGTCGTTGGGCATGGCGATGTCGATCATCCTGCTGGCCCCGAGTTGGGGCGGCATGATCAACGGCATGATGACCCTCTCGGGCGCCTGGCATAAGCTGCGCACCGACCCGATCCTGCGCTTCCTGGTCGTGTCCCTGGCGTTCTACGGCATGTCGACCTTCGAAGGGCCGATGATGGCGATCAAGACCGTCAACTCCCTGTCCCACTACACCGACTGGACCATCGGCCACGTACACGCCGGCGCACTCGGCTGGGTAGCGATGATCTCCATCGGCGCGCTGTACCACATGATCCCGAAAATCTTCGGGCGTGCGCAGATGCACAGCGTCGTGTTGATCAACACGCACTTCTGGCTGGCCACCATCGGCACCGTGCTCTACATCGCCTCGATGTGGGTCAACGGCATCACCCAAGGCCTGATGTGGCGTGCGATCAACGATGACGGCACCCTCACCTACTCCTTCGTCGAAGCGCTGCAAGCCAGCCACCCGGGCTACATCGTCCGAGCCATAGGCGGCGCGTTCTTTGCCTCCGGCATGCTGTTCATGGCCTACAACGTCTGGCGCACCGTGCGTGCCTCCGACCCTGCAGAAGCCGAAGCCGCCGCCAAGATCGCCGTTGTGGGAGCCCACTGATGAAGCATGAAGTAATCGAGAAGAATATCGGCCTGCTGGCCTTCTTCATGGTTATCGCCGTGAGTATCGGCGGCCTGACCCAGATCGTTCCGCTGTTCTTCCAGGACGTGACCAACAAGCCGGTCGAAGGCATGAAGCCGCGCACCGCGCTTGAACTGGAAGGCCGCGACATCTACATCGCCAACGGCTGTGTCGGCTGCCACTCGCAGATGATCCGCCCGTTCCGCGCCGAAACCGAACGTTATGGCCACTACTCGGTAGCCGGTGAAAGCGTGTGGGACCACCCGTTCCTGTGGGGCTCCAAGCGCACCGGGCCGGACCTGGCCCGTGTCGGCGGCCGTTACTCCGATGACTGGCAACGCGCGCACTTGTACAACCCGCGCAACGTCGTGCCGGAATCGAAAATGCCGGCGTACCCGTTCCTCGTGGAAAACAAGCTCGACGGCAAGGACACCGCGAAGAAAATGGAAGTCTTGCGCACCCTGGGCGTGCCGTACACCGACGAAGACATCGCCGGTGCAGCCGCAGCCGTGAAGGGCAAGACCGAAATGGACGCATTGGTGGCCTACCTACAAGGCCTTGGCACCATCATCAAAAGCAAACGGTGATTCTTCATGGATATCGGGATGATTCGTGGCCTGGGCACCGTTGTGGTGATGGTGGCCTTTATCGGCCTGGCCTTGTGGGTATTCAGCCCCAAGCGCAAGTCGGAGTTTGACGACGCAACCATGCTGCCCTTTGCGGATGACCCCGAAGCCATCAAGCACGTCGAGCAAGCTTCTAGGAGTAACAAAGAATGACTACGTTCTGGAGTCTGTACGTCACAGTCCTCAGTCTGGGTACCATTTTCGCCCTGACCTGGCTGCTGCTGTCGACCCGCAAGGGCCAGCGCGCCGAGCAAACGGACGAGACCGTCGGCCACTCGTTCGACGGTATCGAGGAGTACGACAACCCACTGCCGAAATGGTGGTTCATGCTGTTCGTCGGCACCATCGTCTTCGCCCTGGGCTACCTGGTGCTGTACCCCGGCCTGGGCAATTGGAAAGGCCTGCTACCGGGCTACAACTACCTCGACAACGACAAGCAGACCGCCTTCGCCAACGGCCAGACCGGCTGGACCGGCGTGCATGAGTGGGAAAAGGAAATGGCCAAGTCGGACGCCAAGTTCGGGCCGATCTTCGCCAAATTCGCCGCGATGCCGATTGAAGACGTCGCCAAAGACCCGCAAGCGCTGAAGATGGGGGGCCGTCTGTTTGCCTCCAACTGCTCGGTGTGCCACGGTTCCGACGCCAAGGGTGCCTACGGCTTCCCTAACCTGACCGACGCCGACTGGCGCTGGGGCGGCGAGCCCGCGACCATCAAGGAAACCATCATGAAAGGCCGCCACGCGGTGATGCCGGCCTGGGCCGAAGTCATCGGCG
The DNA here is from genome assembly GCF_049897085.1 of Pseudomonas sp. PSPC3-2. NCBI lineage: Bacteria > Pseudomonadati > Pseudomonadota > Gammaproteobacteria > Pseudomonadales > Pseudomonadaceae > Pseudomonas > Pseudomonas sp. PSPC3-2. The sequence goes on along the minus strand of NZ_JAFCVO010000009.1, from coordinate 125,257 downwards.
AACAAGGCGTGGCCGACGTGGCGGGCTTCGTGGTGACCAACCTGGACGGCCGCAAACTGCCGGAAGGCGCCAAGGCCGACGTGGCCAACGGCGGGAAACTCTTCGCCACCAACTGCGTGGCCTGCCACGGCCCGGCCGGTAAAGGCACGCCTGCCATGGGCGCACCTGACCTGACTCACCCGGGTGCGTTCATCTACGGTTCAAGTTTCGCCCAACTGCAGCAGACCATCCGCTACGGCCGCCAGGGCCAGATGCCTGCGCAGGAGCAACTGCAAGGGAACGACAAGGTGCATTTGCTGGCCGCGTATGTTTACAGCTTGTCCCATGGGGATAAGAAGGCTCAAGAGCAGTAAGACGAAGCAGCAACAAAAAGGCCCGTTCATTGAAAAGTGATGGGCCTTTTTTGTTGCAGTTGCCTGAAAACACCGAAGATTCAATGTGGGAGGGGGCTTGCTCCCACATTGGATCGTCAGTGTTTTGAAGACTGAGCCCGCAAAAACCGTCCATACTTCACAAGTCAATTGATCCACGTCACCTACACCATCAATTGATTTCCCCCAACGCGACCAAAGGTCGCACCCTTTGCGCGTGATCGGGGGCGTATCATTACGCCACTGCAAGACCCTTCATTTGACCCCGACTGGCACGTACTGGCCGAGGCAAATCTCCACCGCCGTGGGATGCAATGATGAGCAACCAAATACCGGTACAAGACGTTACTCCACCTGCCAAAAACGCCAACAACGGTGTCGACCTCTACGCGTCGCGAGAGAAAATCTACACCCGCGCCTTCACGGGCCTGTTCCGCAACCTGCGCATGCTTGGCGGTGCCGGTCTGTTCCTGCTCTATTTCGGCACGGTGTGGCTGAACTGGGGTGGCCACCAGGCCGTATGGTGGAACCTGCCGGAACGTAAGTTCTTTATCTTCGGTGCAACCTTCTGGCCCCAGGACTTCATCCTCCTCTCGGGCATCCTGATCGTCGCGGCCTTTGGCCTGTTCTTTATCACGGTGTACGCCGGACGCATCTGGTGCGGGTATACCTGCCCGCAAAGCGTGTGGACGTGGATCTTCATGTGGTGCGAAAAAGTCACCGAAGGCGACCGTAACCAGCGCATCAAGCTGGACAAGGCGCCGATGGGGGCTAACAAGTTCCTGCGCAAATTCAGCAAGCACACGCTGTGGCTGCTGATCGGCTTTGTCACCGGCATGACCTTCGTCGGTTACTTCTCACCGATCCGCGAACTGGTGTTTGACTTCTTCACTGGCCAAGCCGATGGCTGGTCGTATTTCTGGGTCGGCTTCTTCACCCTCGCCACCTACGGCAACGCCGGCTGGCTACGCGAACAGGTGTGCATCTACATGTGCCCCTACGCGCGCTTCCAAAGCGTGATGTTCGACAAGGACACCCTGATCGTCTCCTACGACCCGCGCCGCGGCGAAGTCCGTGGCCCGCGCAAAAAAGGCAGCGACTATAAGGCCCAAGGCCTGGGCGATTGCATCGAGTGCACGATGTGCGTACAGGTGTGCCCGACCGGCATCGACATCCGCGATGGCCTGCAAATCGAGTGCATCGGCTGTGCCGCGTGCATCGACGCGTGCGACAACATCATGGACAAGATGGACTACCCGCGCGGCCTGATCAGCTACACCACCGAACACAACCTGTCAGGGCAGAAAACCCACAAACTGCGTCCGCGCCTGATCGGCTATGCGCTGGTGTTGCTGGCAATGATGAGCCTGTTGGCCACAGCATTCTTCCTGCGTCCGCTGGTGGGTTTCGACGTCAGCAAAGACCGCGTGCTGTACCGCGAAAACGCCGAAGGGCGGATCGAAAACGTCTACAGCCTGAAGATCATGAACAAGGATCAGCGCGACCACACTTACGTGCTTGACGCTGCCGGCCTGCCGGACCTCAAGCTGCAAGGCCGCCGTGAAATCAAGGTGGCTGCCGGCGACATCGTCAGCATGCCGGTAGAACTGTCGAGCGCGCCGGAACAACTGCCGTCGAGCACCAACGAGGTGGTGTTTATCCTCAAGGATGCCGATGACACCAACGTTCATATTGAAGCCAAGAGCCGATTCATCGGCCCACAAGTTCGTTAACGAGAGAGCAGAACAATGCCCGTAGCCACTGCCGCAAGTCCCTGGTACAAGCACCTCTGGCCCTGGATCATCATCGCAATCCTGGCCTGCTCAGTGACCTTGACCTTGTCCATGGTGACCATTGCAGTGAACAACCCGGACAACCTGGTCAACGACAACTATTACGAGGCAGGCAAAGGCATCAATCGCTCCCTGGACCGCGAACGCCTGGCCCAGACCCTGCAGCTACGTGCCAAGGTTCGTCTGGACGAGTTGACCGGCGAAGTCGAACTGCACCTTACTGGCTACAGCAACCCGGCCAGCCTGGAACTGAACCTGATTTCGCCGACCCAGCCGGAGAAAGACCGCAAGATCAACCTGGCCCGCAGCGACAGCGAACCCGGTCGCTACATCGGCCAGGTCACCGACAAGGTCGAAGGCCGGCGCTTCGTCGAACTGCTCGGCGTGGAAGGCGACAGGACCTGGCGCTTGTTCGAAGAAGAACAGATCAGCCACGACAAGGACTTGCTGCTGGGGGATGAACCGCTGCAGGGTGCTGAAGACCTGAAGAAGTAAACAGGCTGCGCTTCACACATCGCGGGCAAGCCCGCTCCCACATGGACACCGCAATCCACTGTGGGAGCGGGCTTGCCCGCGATGAGGCCCTACCCGCCACCAAAGATCTAACGCCATGACCACCCCAACCCCCTGCTACCACTGCGCCCTGCCCGTTCCACCCGGTAGCCGCTTCACCGCCGTGATCCTCGGCGAGCGCCGCGAACTCTGCTGCCCGGGCTGCCAGGCGGTGGCCGAAGCAATCGTGGCGGGCGGGTTGGAAAGCTATTACCAGCACCGCAGCGAAGCCTCGGCCAACCCCGAGGCGCTGCCGGTGCAACTGGTGGACGAATTGGCGCTGTATGACCGCGCCGATGTGCAAAAACCCTTCGTGCGCCACGACGGCGAACTGGCCGAAGCCACGCTGCTGATGGAAGGCATCAGTTGCGCAGCCTGCGGCTGGCTGATCGAAAAACACCTGCGCAGCCTGCCCGCCGTGGCCGAGGCGCGCCTGAACCTGTCCAACCATCGCCTGCAAGTGCGCTGGGCCGACGGACAACTGCCGTTGAGCCAACTGCTCAGTGAGCTGCGCCATATCGGCTACGCGGCCCACCCTTATCAGGCAGACCGCGCCGCCGAGCAATTGGCCGGCGAAAACCGCCTGGCCTTGCGCCAACTCGGCGTTGCCGGCTTGCTGTGGTTCCAGGCGATGATGGCAACCATGGCCACCTGGCCGGAATTCAATATCGACCTGAGCTCGGAGCTGCATGTCATCCTGCGTTGGGTCGCGATGTTTCTGACCACGCCCATTGTGTTCTACAGCTGTGCGCCGTTTTTCAAGGGCGCCATGCGCGACCTGCGCACCCGCCACCTGACCATGGACGTCTCGGTATCCCTGGCCATTGGCGGGGCTTACCTCGCAGGGATCTGGACCGCGATCACCGGCGTGGGTGAACTGTATTTCGACGCGGTGGGCATGTTCGCGCTCTTCCTGCTGACCGGCCGCTACCTGGAGCGGCGTGCCCGCGAACGCACAGCCGCCGCGACCGCGCAGTTGGTCAACCTGCTGCCGGCCTCGTGCCTGCGCTTGAATGCTGAAGGTCAGAGCGAACGCATCCTGCTCCCCGAACTGGCCCTGGGCGACCGCGTGCTGGTTCATCCCGGCGCAGTGCTGCCGGCAGATGGGGTGATCCTCGACGGCCAGTCCAGCATCGATGAATCCCTGCTCACCGGCGAATACCTGCCGCAACCGCGTCAAGTCGGCGATGCGGTAACGGCCGGCACCCTCAACGTCGAAGGCGCGCTGACCGTCGAAGTCCGCGCCTTGGGCCATGACACGCGCCTGTCCGCCATCGTGCGCCTGCTGGAGCGGGCCCAGGCGGAAAAACCGCGCCTGGCGCAAATCGCCGATCGCGCCGCGCAGTGGTTCCTGCTGTGCTCGCTGATCGCTGCCGTGCTGATCGGCCTGTTGTGGTGGCAGTTGGACGCATCGCGGGCGTTCTGGATCGTACTGGCAATGCTCGTGGCGACCTGCCCGTGCGCGCTGTCGCTGGCCACGCCGACCGCCCTGACCGCCGCCACCGGCACCCTGCACAAACTCGGTCTGCTGCTGACCCGTGGCCATGTGCTGGAAGGCCTGAACCAGATCGACACGGTGATTTTCGACAAGACCGGCACCCTCACCGAGGGGCGCCTGGCGCTGCGTGCGATCCGCCCCCTGGGCGCGTTGAACAGCGACCAGTGCCTGGGCCTCGCCGCCGCCCTGGAAAATCGCTCCGAACACCCGATCGCCCGCGCCTTCGGCCGAGCGCCCCTGGCCGCCGACGAAGTGCTCAGCGCCCCCGGACTCGGTCTGGAAGGCTGGGTGGGCGAGCGCCAACTGCGCATCGGCCAGCCAGGCTATGCGTGCGAACTCAGCAGTTGCCCGATCCCTGCCGCGCCGGATGAAGCCGGGCAATGGCTGCTGTTGGGCGACCGTGACGGCGCCCTCGCCTGGTTCGTCCTGGATGACCGCCTGCGCAGCGACGCCCCCGCCCTGCTCGCGGCCTGCAAGGCGCGCGGCTGGCGCACACTGCTGCTGTCGGGCGACAGTTCGCCGATGGTCGAAAGCGTCGCCGCCGAACTGGGCATCGACGAAGCCCACGGCGGCCTGCGCCCCGATGACAAGCTGCGAGTGCTGCAACAATTGCATAAAGAAGGGCGCAAAGTGCTGATGCTCGGCGACGGGGTGAACGATGTGCCGGTGCTGGCCGCTGCCGATATCAGCGTGGCCATGGGCTCGGCCACCGACCTGGCAAAAACCAGCGCGGATGCGGTGTTGCTGTCCAACCGCCTGGACGCCCTGGTACAAGCGTTTACCCTGGCGCGCCGCACCCGTCGGGTCATCACGGAGAATCTGCTGTGGGCCGGACTGTACAATGGCCTTATGCTGCCGTTTGCGGCCCTCGGTTGGATCACACCGATCTGGGCGGCGGTCGGCATGTCCCTCAGTTCGTTGACCGTGGTGCTCAACGCCCTGCGCCTGACTCGCCTGCCGAGCGCGCCGGCCGTCGGCGCCCCCTCAGTAACCCGTCCGCTGCCGGTATGAGCCGCACGGGCATGGAGTGCAGATGCCAGCTTTATACATAATGATTCCAGCGGCGCTGCTGATTGTGGCCATCGCCATCTATATCTTTTTTTGGGCAGTGGACAGCGGCCAGTACGACGACCTCGATGGTCCGGCCCACAGCGTGCTGTTCGACGATCAGGACCCCAACCACCTGGCCGCCATCGACAAGGCCAAAAGCCCCGAGCCCCCCGCCGCCCCCAAAGATCCGCCCCATGCTTGATTTGGCGCCGCTGCTGGTCTCCGCGCTGATCCTTGGCCTGCTGGGGGGCGGCCATTGCCTGGGCATGTGCGGCGGCCTGATGGGCGCGCTGACCCTGGCGATCCCCAAGGAGCAACGCAGCCGCAGGTTCCGCCTGCTGCTCGCGTACAACCTGGGACGCATCCTCAGCTATGCCACCGCCGGCCTGCTGATCGGCCTGGCCGGCTGGGCCGTGGCCAACAGCCCGGCGGCGATGTTCATGCGCGTGCTGGCCGGCCTGCTGCTGATCAGCATGGGCCTGTACCTGGCCGGCTGGTGGAGCGGCCTCACCCGCATCGAAAGCCTCGGCCGCGGCCTGTGGCGGCACATCCAGCCGTTCGCCAACCGTTTACTGCCGGTATCCAGCCTGCCCCGCGCCCTGCTGTTGGGCGCGCTGTGGGGCTGGTTGCCGTGCGGGTTGGTCTACAGCACCCTGCTGTGGGCCGCCAGCCAAGGCAATGCACTGGACAGTGCGGTGCTGATGCTGGCGTTCGGGCTAGGTACTTGGCCAGTGCTGCTGGCGACCGGACTGGCAGCCGAACGCGTCACGGCACTATTGCGCAAGCGCAGTGTGCGCACGGCCGGCGGCGTGCTGGTGATGCTGTTCGGGATTTGGACCTTGCCCGGGCCCCATCAGCACTGGCTAATGGGCCACTAAAAGGCCGTGTGGCATAGCGCCGCTCCCCGTTGACGCAAATCAAGATGCGCTATCCGCCACGCCCCTAGACTCGACCCATTAGTCTATCCGGGGGAACGCCCGCATGCTCGACGCCATTCGTTGGGACACCAATCTGATTCACCGCTACGACTTGGCCGGACCGCGCTACACGTCCTACCCCACCGCTGTGCAATTTGAAAGCGAGGTTGGCTCGTTCGACCTGCTCCACGCCCTGCGCGACAGCCGCAAGGCTGCACGACCGTTGTCGCTGTATGTGCACGTGCCGTTCTGCGCAAACATTTGCTATTACTGTGCCTGCAACAAAGTCATCACCAAGGACCGCGGCCGCGCCCAACCCTACCTGCAGCGCCTGGAACAGGAGATCCAACTGATCGCCTGCCACCTCGACCCGAAACAAACCGTGGAACAGCTGCATTTCGGCGGCGGCACCCCGACCTTTCTCAGCCATGACGAACTGCGCCAGGTGATGACCTCCCTGCGTAAGCATTTCAACCTGCTCGATGATGATTCCGGCGACTACAGCATCGAGATCGACCCGCGCGAAGCCGACTGGGCAACCATGGGGCTGCTGCGCGAGTTGGGCTTCAACCGCGTCAGTATCGGCCTGCAAGACCTCGACCCCGAAGTGCAACGGGCGGTCAACCGCCTGCAAAGCCTGGAAGAGACCCGCGCCGTCATCGATGCGGCGCGCACCCTGCAGTACCGCTCGATCAATATCGACCTGATCTACGGCCTGCCCAAGCAAACACCGATCAACTTCGCGCGCACCATAGAAGAGGTGATCAAGCTGCAACCGGATCGCCTGTCAGTGTTCAACTATGCGCACTTGCCGGAACGTTTCATGCCTCAGCGGCGGATCAACGCCGATGAACTGCCGTCCCCGGAGGCAAAACTGCTGATGCTGCAAACCACCATCGAACAACTGACCAACGCTGGCTACCGCTATATCGGCATGGACCACTTCGCGCTACCGGATGACGAATTGGCCATCGCCCAGGAAGAAGGCACCCTGCAACGCAACTTCCAGGGCTATACCACTCACGGTCATTGCGACCTGATCGGGCTTGGGGTCTCGGCCATCAGCCAAATCGGCGATCTGTATTGCCAGAACACCAGCGACATCAATAGCTACCAGCACGCCCTGGCCGATGCGCAACTGGCGACCAACCGCGGCCTGATCTGCACCACCGATGATCGGTTGCGGCGGGAAGTGATTCAGCAATTGATCTGCAATTTCAGCCTGACCTTCGAGCAGATCGAACAGGCGTTCAATATCGATTTTCGCGGCTACTTCGACGACATCTGGCCACAACTTGAAACGATGGCCGAAGACGGCTTGATCGAACTGAACGCACAAGGCATTTGCGTTCTACCCGCCGGGCGGCTGCTGGTGCGCTCGGTGTGCATGGTGTTCGATGCCTATCTTGAGCATCAGAACAGGCAGCGGTTTTCGCGGGTGATCTGAGCGCGCCTACTTCAACGCCAGGCTGGCGGTGGTCATCGCATCGCTGGCACCCATGCCCTTCATCACTTTGGCCAGGGAAGCCTGAGCGCTGGTCATGCTGGCTTGCAGCCCGCCCAAAGCAGCTTGCAAGCCGGAAAGCTTGGCGCGTGCTTGTTCAGGGCTGAGGCGCTTATCAGCCATCACTGCAGCCATCTCTGCCTGCTTCTCGGCAATTTGCTTCTTGATATTACGAAGCATCTTCAGCAAATTCTTGACGTTGTCTGCCAGGCCGCTGTCGTCAATGTCACTGTTGGCGTTTTTATCGGTTGCCGAAGCTTTCATTGCAGCGCCGGAAATAGTGACGGAAACCGCCGGTTTGACCTCATCGGTAGCCGACGCCGCAGCAATTTCGTTTGCGGCATTAACCTGTTTGGTTTCAGGCTGCACCTGTATCAGGGTGCGAGAAACCAAATTCGTAGTAAAAGAAAGCATTTTGTAAACCACTGAGTTTCTGTTCGACAGCAATGCATCGGCCGCTGCTGGAAAATCTTCATACCCATTGGTTTTTCGTCCATGCTGGCCTCTTCTACCCACAGTGCGTTACCCTTACGTCTTATGTGTGTTTTCCCACAAGGATTTAAGAAATGTCCGAGCCCGTTAAGCTGCGCGCTAACAGCCAGGCCCATTGCAAGGATTGCAGCCTGGCACCCCTCTGCTTACCACTTTCATTGAATCTGGAAGACATGGATGCGCTGGACGAAATCGTTAAACGCGGGCGCCCGCTGAAAAAAGGCGAGTTTCTGTTTCGCCAGGGCGACAAGTTCGATTCCGTCTATGCAGTACGTTCGGGTGCATTGAAGACATTCAGCCTGAGCGACAGCGGCGAAGAGCAGATCACCGGCTTCCACCTGCCGAGCGAGCTGGTCGGACTGTCGGGAATGGACACCGAGATTCATCCGGTGTCGGCCCAGGCCCTGGAAACCACATCGGTATGCGAAATTCCTTTCGAGCGCCTGGACGAACTGGCCCTGCAATTGCCGCAACTGCGCCGCCAACTGATGCGCGTCATGAGCCGCGAGATTCGTGACGACCAGCAAATGATGCTGCTGCTGTCGAAGAAAACCGCCGACGAGCGTATCGCCACCTTCCTGGTCAACCTGTCAGCGCGATTCCGTGCCCGTGGTTTCTCGGCCAACCAGTTCCGCCTGAGCATGTCGCGCAATGAAATCGGCAATTACCTGGGCCTGGCGGTAGAAACCGTGTCCCGGGTGTTTACCCGTTTCCAGCAGAACGAGCTGCTTGCCGCCGAAGGCAAGGAAGTGCATATCCTCGACCCGATCCAACTGTGTGCGTTGGCGGGCGGCTCCCTGGAGGGCTGATCCAGACATTTGCGGCCGCGCCAATCGGCAAGGCCGCAAGGTATACTTCGAGTCCGTTTTCCGCCCCAGGACTCTTCGACGATGACCTTCGATTCGTTCGACATCAAATCCCTGATCCGCCCTGTCATCGACTTCCCCAAGCCTGGGGTGATCTTTCGCGACATCACGCCGCTGTTCCAGTCGCCCAAGGCCCTGCGCCTGGTGGCCGACACCTTTGTCCACCGCTATGTCGAAGCCGATTTCAGCCACATTGGTGCGATGGATGCCCGGGGTTTCCTGATCGGCTCGATCATCGCCTACCAATTGAACAAACCGCTGATCCTGTTCCGCAAGCAAGGCAAGCTGCCGGCCGACGTGCTGGCCGAGGGTTACCAGACCGAATACGGCGAAGCCTTCCTCGAAGTGCATGCCGACAGCCTGTGTGAGGGCGACTCGGTGCTGATCTTCGATGACCTGATCGCCACCGGCGGCACGCTGATCGCTGCGGCGAACCTGGTGCGGCGCATGGGCGCGAAGGTTTTTGAAGCGGCGGCGATTATCGACCTGCCGGAGCTGGGTGGCTCGCAACGCCTGGAAGATATGGAGATTCCAACGTTTTGCCTGACGCAGTTTGCGTTGAGCGAGCGCTGAGGGTTGTCTGAACTGGCGCCCTCGATGGACAACTTGCTTGCCCATCAAACCAGGCACGTATATCACCGACAACACAAAACCAATGTGGGAGGGGGCTTGCTCCCGATGGCGGCATATCAGCCAATGCAAAGGTGACTGAAGCACCGCTATCGGGAGCAATCCCCCTCCCACAACTTGTCCTGCGGCGTGGCTTAGAGGGCGATCGGTTTACGCCCTGCGAACGAGTGCGCCAGGGTGCCGCCGTCCACCAATTCCAGCTCGCCACCCAGCGGCACGCCGTGGGCGATACGTGAGGTGACCAGGCCTTTGTTGCTCAGCAGTTGGGCAATGTAATGGGCGGTCGCTTCACCTTCCACGGTTGGGTTGGTGGCCAGAATCACCTCGGTAAAGGTGCCCTGCGCTTCAATCCGCGCCACCAGTTGCGGAATGCCGATGGCCTCGGGGCCCAGACCGTCCAACGGCGACAGATGGCCTTTGAGCACGAAGTAGCGCCCGCGATAACCGGTCTGCTCCACCGCGTACACGTCCATCGGTCCTTCCACCACGCACAACAGCGTGTCATCGCGGCGAGGGTCGGCGCATTGCGGGCAGAGTTCTTCTTCGGTGAGGGTGCGGCACTGGCGACAGTGGCCAACGCCTTCCATGGCCTGGCTCAAGGCCTGGGCCAACCGGGTACCGCCGCTGCGATCACGCTCCAGCAGTTGCAGCGCCATGCGCTGGGCGGTTTTCTGGCCGACGCCGGGTAAGGTACGCAGGGCGTCGATCAGTTGGCGAATCAGGGGGCTGAAGCTCATGGGCGAAAGGTCCGACAAAACAACGAGACGCGGTTTATACCCGCGCCCCGGATTAGCGTCAAATGCTCAATCCTGCGCGACGCGTACCACCAACTTGCCGAAGTTGCGTCCTTCGAGCAAACCGATAAACGCTTCAGGCGCCTGCTCCAGGCCATCGACCACGTCTTCGCGGAACTTGATCTTGCCGTCACGTACCCACGGCGCCATGGCGCTGAGGAATTCCGGCTGGCGATCGCCGTAGTCATCGAACACGATAAAGCCCTGGATACGCACGCGCTTGGTCAACAAGGTGCGTTGCAGCGCCGGCAGTCGATCAGGGCCGCTCGGCGCTTCATCGGCGTTATAACCGGCGATCAGCCCGCACAGCGGAATCCGCGCCTTGGGGTTGAGCAGCGGCACCACGGCATCGAACACCTTGCCACCGACGCTTTCAAAGTAGATATCCACGCCCTTGAAACAGGCATGGGCCAATTCATCGGCGAAGTGCTCGCTTTTGTGGTCAATGCAGGCATCAAAGCCCAGTTCATCCACCACGTAACGGCACTTGTCGGCCCCGCCCGCAACCCCCACCACGCGCAGGCCCTTGAGCTTGGCCACCTGGCCCACCACCGAGCCCACCGCACCGGACGCTGCCGCCACCACCAGGGTTTCCCCGGCTTTGGGCTGGCCGATATCCATCAGGCCCATGTAGGCGGTCATGCCCGGCATGCCCAGCACACCCAATGCCATCGACGGACTGGCCAGGCCGTTGGGCACCGGTATCAGGTTGCGACCGTCGCAAACGCTGTGGCTTTGCCAGCCAGTGGAGCCGACCACCAGGTCGCCCACTTCGAATTTCGGGTTGCGCGACTGCTCGATACGGCTGACAGCGCCACCCGTCATCACTTCGTCGATTTCTACCGGAGCGGCGTAGGACGGAGCATCACTCATGCGCCCACGCATGTAGGGGTCGAGGGACAGGTACAGCGTCTTCAACAAGACTTGGCCGTCTGCCAGTTCCGGCAGCGTCACGCGTTCGAGGCGGAAGTTTTCCGGGGTTGGCGCGCCTTGAGGGCGCGAGACGAGAACAATGCGCTGGTTAAGAATCGGTGCTTGAGGCATCGAGGGACTCCTTTATCGATGAGCGAATTCAATGGCATTAAGTGCAGACACTGGCCAAGGCGCCGAGGTTCGTCATAGTTGCCGCCCGGTAGCAAATGCAGAGGGGTTAACAGCCAAAAAAAATGCCAGGCGCGATGCCTGGCATTTCAGTCTAGCTAAGGCTGGCCGATCAGAACGGCAGTTTCATGCCCGGAGGCAGTTGCATGCCAGCGGTCACGCCGGACATTTTGTCCTGGCTGTTGGCTTCGATCTTGCGCACAGCGTCATTGACGGCCGCAGCGAACAGATCTTCCAGCACTTCACGGTCGTCATCACTGACGCCTTCGAGCAGGCTCGGGTCGATGCTCACGCGCTTGATGTCGTGACGACCGGTCATCACCACGCTGACCATATCGCCACCGGCTTTACCGGTGACTTCGGCGTTGGCCAGCTCTTCCTGCATCTTGGCCATTTTTTCCTGCATCTGCTGCGCCTGCTTCATCAGGCCGGCCATGCCACCTTTCATCATGGGAATCACCTCAAAAGTACGTGGATCAATAAGTAGCCCGGGTTATGACGCCTGGGGCACCGGGGCTTCGACAGGTTCAATAGTATCGTGACGGACGACCGCACCGAACTGTTGCATCAATTGCTGGATGAGCGGGTCACCGTGGATCGACTCCTCGGCCTCGCGCTGGCGATTGAGGCGCCGGCGGGTCGCGGCCTGGGCTGGGGTTTCCTGCTCGGGCTTGATCAACTCGATGGCGATGGTCAGCGTGCGCTCGTGGTACTGGTTGAGGGCATCGTTGAGCCGGCGCTGCTGGGTCGTATTGAACAGGGCGCTGTGGGCCGGGTCCAGGTGCAGCACCCAGTGGTCGCCCTCGATGGCGATCAGGGTGCAGTTGGCTGCGATGCTACCGGTCATGCCGGAAATCGGCAGTTTCGGGAACAACTCCAGCCATTGCAGGGCCAGGCCGGTGGCTGGCGCCGCAGCGGGTTCCGCTTCGGGTTCGGGGGCAGGCTCGGCAGCGTGCTCACTGGCCAGTTCGTCCAGGTAGCTGTAGGCCGAATCGATGTCCGGCTCGATGTAGTCTTCGTCCAGCGGCGGTTCGTCGTCGAGGTCGATGCCGTGCGTTGCGGCGTCCACCTGGGCGACAGTCGGCTCGGGGGCGGGCGCGCTGACCCACTCCGGCGCGTCCGGCACCACGCTGTCCGGGGTCGGTGTGGGCATCGGCGTTAGCTCGGGCTGCTCGCCGGCGGTTTCCAGCATGGGTTCCACGGCGGGCTCAGCCTCCACCGGGGCATTCCAGGGCAAGTCGACCACCGGGGCCGGGGCTGGCTCGACCACCGGTTCAGGCGCGACCACAGGCGCGACAACCACAGGCTCAGGCTCAGGCACCGGCGCAACCGGCGCAACCGGCGCAGGTGCAGGTGCAGCAACCACTGGCGCGACCACCGCCGCGCCAGCCACGGGTTTGGCGGAATCAACTGTGGCCTGGCTGATCCCCACTGGCTTTAGCGGCTGTCTCGGCGCGTCTGTCGAGTCGGCGGGCCGGAAGGCCAGCATGCGCAGCAGGACCATTTCGAAGCCGCCGCGTGGGTCCGGCGCCAGGGGCAAATCCCTGCGACCGATCAGGCCCATCTGGTAGTAGAACTGCACGTCTTCGGCCGGCAACGCCTGGGCCAGCGCCAACACGCGGTCGCGGTCGCCGTGGCCGTTGTCGACACCCTCCGGCAGGGCCTGGGCGATGGCGACGCGGTGCAGCACGTTGAGGATTTCCGAGAGCACGCCGTTCCAGTCCGGACCTTGCTCCGACAAGTGGCGCACAGCTTCGAGCAACGCCTTGGCGTCGCCTTCGATCAACGCGTGCAACACGTCGAACACCTGACCGTGGTCGAGAGTGCCAAGCATCGCTCGCACATCGGCGGCCATGACCTTGCCTTCACCAAAGGCGATAGCCTGGTCGGTGAGGCTCATGGCATCACGCATCGAACCATCGGCAGCGCGGCCGAGCAGCCACAGTGCGTCGTCTTCAAACGGCACGTTCTCGACACCCAGCACGTGGGTCAAGTGCTCGACCACGCGCTCCGGGGTCATGTTTTTAAGGGAGAACTGCAGGCACCGCGACAAAATCGTTGCAGGGAGTTTCTGCGGATCGGTGGTGGCCAGGATGAATTTGACGTAGGGCGGCGGCTCTTCCAGAGTTTTCAACAAGGCGTTGAACGAGTGGCTGGAGAGCATGTGGACTTCGTCGATCAGGTAGACCTTGAAGCGGCCGCGGCTCGGCGCGTACTGCACGTTATCGAGCAGCTCGCGAGTGTCTTCGACCTTGGTGCGGCTCGCGGCGTCGATCTCGATCAGGTCGACGAAACGCCCTTCGTCGATCTCGCGGCACACCGAGCAGGTACCGCAGGGCGTCGAGGTGATACCCGTTTCGCAGTTCAGGCATTTGGCAATGATTCGGGCAATGGTTGTCTTGCCGACACCGCGAGTACCGGTAAACAGGTAGGCGTGGTGTAGCCGTTGGCTGTCCAAGGCATTGATCAGAGCCTTGAGCACATGGGTCTGGCCGACCATTTCGCGGAACGAGCGCGGGCGCCATTTACGTGCAAGAACCTGATAACTCATCGAAAACCGTCGCAACTGAGAAGCGGAGCCGGTAATGCTAGCGGAGCAAGGGGGAAATTGCATCCGGCACGCTTGCCTAATCTGACTAAGATTGCCAGATTGGCCATGAAAAGGCCTGAACCCGGAGAGTGTATGCGCGTAGTCCTGGGCGCTTTATGGATGATCACCACGGCCAGCCTGGCGGCGCCCGCACCGTTGCGTTTCTCTGTTTCCGACAGTTGGGCGATGCCCATGGTGCAAGTGGAGGACGGCCGACCCACCCAGGGCATTTTGTATGACCTGATGTTGAGCCTGGCCGCCCAGGTCGGCCGCCCGGTCGAGTTCCACGTACTGTCCAGGGCACGCATTGCCAGCGCGATGGCCCATGGCGACATCGATGTGCGCTGTTATGTCGCCCAGGCCTGGCTCAACAATTTGTCTGACGACTACATCTGGAGCCTCCCGCTGCTGGTCCAGCGCAACGTATTGGTCAGCGCTCACAGCCATCCGGTGCAAGTGACCCAGCTGGCGCCGCAGTCGATCGGAACAGTGCTCAATTACCGCTACTCCACACTCGACCCGCTGTTCGCCAACGGCCAATTGAGGCGCGACGACGCCCGCAGCGAAGAGCAGGTGCTGCACAAACTGGTGGCCGGGCGCTTCAAGTATGCGGTGGCCAATGAATGGATCGTCGACCGCTTCAACCAGAACCTGCCGATGGATCAGCGACTGCACAAAGTTGCCATGCTCGAGGAGCAAAGCCTGGGCTGCGTTGTGCGCAACGACCCGGACCTGCCGGTGCAACAAATCCTGCGCACCCTGCTGCAGATGAAAATGTCAGGCGAAATCGACGACATCATCAAGCTGTACACCGGCGAAAACGCAGTGCCCTTGCACGCTCCTGACAAGAACTGACAGGGCCACCTTATAGACTGGGCTCAACCACCCCCGTTCTCAAGGAGCCCCAATGAACACCGTTGCCCATTACTTCCTGCTGTATGTCGACAGCCCCGCCACCAGCGCCAACTTCTACAGCCGCCTGCTGGACAAAGCACCGGTTGAGTTGAACCCTACCTTTGCCCTGTTCATTCTCAATAATGGTGTAAAGCTGGGCCTGTGGTCGCGCCACACCGTGCAACCGGCGGCCCAAGCCACGGGCGGCGGCGGCGAAGTGGGTTTCGCCCTGCCCGACCAGGCGGCCGTGGATACCCTGCACGACCAATGGCTGGAACGTGGCGCCACGATCATTCAGTCACCGACCGTCGTGGACTTTGGCTACACCTTTGTCGCCCAGGATCTCGACGGCCATCGGTTGCGGGCGTTCTGCATGAGCGACTGAGCAGCGCCGCCAGCGTCCTTCCAGGCTGATGGCCGCCACGCTGGCGAGCACGATCACCGCGCCGAGCATCACCTGCCCGGCAAGGTGCTCGCCCAGCAGTGTCGCCGCCATCGCCATGGCCACCGGGGGAACCAGGTACATCGCGACCGATGCGCGGCTGACCTCGACATGCTTCAACACGTAGGCCCAGGCAAGGTACGCCAGGGCGCTGGGGAAAATGCCCAGGACCAGCACCGCCAGGTTTTCCGGCCAGGGCGCCTGCGCCACGGCGGCGGGCAGGCCGGGCAGGTTCACGCAGAGCATCAGGGTGCCCGACCACACCATGTAGCACGCCAGGGTCAACGGGCTGTAGCGGTGGGCATAGTGCTTCTGGATGGCGAAATACACGCTCCACGACACCGCCGCCAACAGGATCAACAGACCACGTGGATCGATGTCACCCACACCCTGCTCACCCCAGATCACCACCAGCACGCCGAGCAACCCCAGCAATACGCAGCTCCAGCGCCAGGCGCTGATCCGCTCCTTCAAGCCAAAAAACGCAATCAGCACACTGAACAGCGGTGCCGACTGCGCCAATACACTGGATGCCGCCGCTGTCACCCATTGCTGCCCGTAGTTGAGGCAAGTGTGATGCAGGAACACCCCGAAAAATCCCAGCACCAGCAACCATGGCACATCCCGCAGGCGCGGCTGACTGATGCCCTGCACCAACGCCACACCCCCCATGAACACCGATGCGACCAGAAACCGCAACAACGCCAACTGGCCGGGGCTATAACTGTGCAGCCCCACGTGTACGCCAATCGGCGAATAGGCCCAACAGAGGATCACGCTGGCGATGACTAGCGTAAGCTTTGCGGGTGACGGGGCATTCATCGACGGCATCCAGAAACAGAAAAGGAGTGCCGCCAGTCTTGGCCGGGTCATGCGGCAGGACAATTAAGCGTTTCTGACTTCTGAAATCAGTGGAACTGAGCGATGGAAATGGCCCAACTGAAGATGGTGCGAGCCGTGGCGCAAACCGGCAGCGTGGCCCAGGCCGCGCTGCAATTGCATTGCGTGCCGTCGAACATCACCACGCGCATCAAACAGCTGGAAAGCGAATTGGGCACGCCGTTGTTCATCCGTGCCGGACGCGGGCTGGCGATCAGTGCCGCCGGTGAAATCTTCCTCGATTACTGCGAGCGCATCCTGGCCCTGGTGGACGAATCCAAGCGAGCGGTGGACGCCAACGCGATCCCTCGGGGCACCTTGCGTATCGGCGCGGTGGAGTCCAGTGCCAGCGGCCGCCTGCCACCGCTGCTGGCGGAATACCATCGACGCTATCCCGACGTCAGCCTGGAACTGGTGACGGGTGCCTGGAGCCAACTGCTCGACGACCTGCAACACCACCGCCTGGACGTGGCGCTGGTAGCCGCCGGTAACAAACGCACCAAGCTCGAACACAGCGTGGTCTACAGCGAACGCCTGGTGCTGATCGCCAGCCCCTCCAGCGCGCCGATCAACGGCGCCGAGGACCTGGCAGGACGCACCCTACTGGTCTGGCCGCCCGGCTGCCCTTATCGCGCCGCCCTGGAAAACTGGGTCAAACCCCACGACCTCAAGCCGGCCATCGCCAGCTACGCCAGTTGGGGCACGATCATCGGCTGCGTCAGCGCGGGGATTGGCGTGGCATTAGCGCCGGAGGGAATTCTGGCGCGCTATGAGCAGACCAGTCAGTTGGCCTCGTACCGATTCGAAGAACTGGCGGCCGTGGATAACCTGCTGTTCTGGCACAAGGACACGCAGCGGCATCTGGCCAGGGATGCGTTCGCGGGGCTGCTGCGCGAAACCTTCGGCCAACACTGATCAAACATCAGTTTTTCGGGGCGGCCAATCGCGCGTACTGATCCGGGCTGATCCAGCCGGTGAACGACCGATCCTGAGCATTGACGAACTCGACCAGGGCCCAGCCATCCTTGAAGGCCAGCACGCCGACCACATCATAGGCTGCGCAATAAAATACCGGCAGACGGCTGAGAGGAAGACAAAGGGAGTTGAAACAGAAGGGGTACTACAAGGAGGAGCGTTATGGAGGCAACCCCACCAGCCACACCCCGGCACACAATGTTCCCGCTGTGGCTGCTGCCTTCCGGCTCTGACCAGGTTCACGGGTAATCGTTGCGGGGGGACCGATGGGGTCACCATAACGACGCTCACCTCTCGGCAAGCCGCGCCATTGTACCCATCTCATCGGAAGTTACAACCATTGGTGCGGGATTAAAAAATCAAGAGGTTCAAGCACTTGCCATAGCCGTCAGCATTCCCCCTGCCACACGGGTTCATGACTGTGCCTGTAGGACCTCATCCGCCCTGCCGCCCTCTTCCTGGATCACCAGGTGAATGAAGTGCAGCTTGGCTATCACTGCCGGTGGCAGTACGAAGGGGTAGAAATCCGGCTGGCCCATGGCGCGGGACAGTTCGTTGAGCATGCCGGCTAGTTCGATCCAGGCGTTGACGAACGACAGGAACGCCGCGCCGCCGGGGTGTTCGGGGTCATAGAGGCTGGCGAGGGGGAACGGCTGGTAATCCAGGTCCATCTCGCGGGCGCTCATGCCGAAACCCAGGGCGGTGTCGACGGCGTCCATCATGTGCAGGTAATGCGCCCAGGTTTCGGCCCAGTCTTCCCAGGGGTGCATGGTGGCGTAGGCGCTGACGCAGGTGTGTTGCCAGTCCGGGCGCGGGCCGTTCTGGTAGTGTTGGTCGAGGGAATCGGCGTAACTGGCGCGTTCGTCGCCGAACAGGTTGCGAAACGGCTGCAACCAGTGGCTGTTGGCGATCAGCCGATCCCAATAGTAGTGGCCGACTTCATGGCGAAAGTGGCCGAGTAAGGTGCGGTACGGTTCACGCATCTGCACGCGGATTTTTTCGCGGTGGGCGTCGTCGGCTTCCTTGATGTCGAGGGTGATCAGGCCGTTGGCATGGCCGGTGGTCGGCGCGTTACCTTCCAGGTCGATGCCGACGAAGTCGAAGGCCAGGCCGTTGTCTTCGTCGACGCTTTTGGGCACAACGCGCAGGCCCAGGCTGATCAGTTGCGCCACCAGCCGGCGCTTGGCGGTTTCGACCTTGCACCAGCGCTCGGGGTTTTCCGCGATCGACAGGTCGGGAATGGTGCGGTTCAGGCTGCACGCCACGCACAGCGAGCGGGTGCTGTGGGCGCGAATCAGCCAATTGCAGGCGGCCGGGCTGTCGAGGTTGGCGCAGCGGCGGAAAGCGCCGGCATCGAGGTTGTCATCCAGCAGCCAGGTGTCGGCGACCGGACCCGGTTGCAGCGAGGACAGACGGCTTTGTTGCGGCTGGTAGCCCAGCAGCGCCGCGCAGGCCAGGCACTGGCTGTTGCGAAAGAACAACGACTGGCCACACCGACACTGCCAGACCTTGCTGTTGCGCGAGGATTCGGCCATGAACGGTGCGGCGATGCGCGAACTGAGTTGTTCGAAGAAGCGGTACATAGCGATCTCTCCCGGGGCGACCAAGACTAGATCATTTCGCGCTCGGGATCGTTCCACTTTCTTCGAAGGGCTGCTTCGCAGCCCAACGGGAACAAGAAATCGTCAGACAGTGATGTTGTGCCGGGCTAGAAAGTCCACGAAAGCGGCTTCGTCCAATACCTTCAGGCCCAACTCACTCGCCTTGGCCAGTTTTGAACCGGCACCCGGCCCGGCCACTACACAATACGTCTTCGCCGACACCGAACCGGCCACCTTGGCGCCGAGGCTTTCGAGCTTGTCCTTGGCCACGTCACGGCTCATCAGTTCCAGGGAGCCGGTCAGCACCCAGGTGTGCCCCGCTTCCGGCAAGCCTTCGATCACTTTCTTCTCGCTCTGCCAGTGCATGCCGAAGTCCTTGAGCTGCTGCTCGATGGCCAGGGCAAGGTTGGCGTGGTCGGGGTTATCGAAGAACTCGCGCACGGCCTTGGCCTGCTTCTCGGGCAGTGCCTGGCGCATATCGAGCCAGTCGGCCTTGATCACGCCGTCGAGGGAGCCGAACTTGTCCGCCAGTTTCTGCGCGGCGCCAGGGCCAACGCTGGGCACGTTGAGCTTGTCGAGCAAACCGCCGAGGGTGGTGCTGGCGGCGAATTCGGCGCTCAGGTCGCCTTGTTCCTGCAGTTGCAGGCCGCATTTGTCCGGCGCCAGCAGCGCGCCGATCACGTCCTGGTTGTGGCGGTCTTCAAAGAAGCTGTGGATCTCGTGCGCCACTTCCAGGCCCACGTCCGGCAAGTACGTCAGCACTTGCGGCAACGCGCGCTGCACGCGCTCCAGGGACGCCAGGGACCGCGCCAACACCTTGGCGGTCTCCTCGCCCACGTCGGGAATGCCCAGGGCGTAGATGAAGCGCGCCAGGGTCGGCGTCTTGCTGTGTTCGATAGCGCTGATCAGCTTCTTGCTGGAGACATCGGCGAAGCCTTCCAGGTCGATGATCTGTTCGTACTTGAGCGTGTAGAGGTCGGCCGGCGAGGCGATGAGCTTTTCATCCACCAATTGCTCGATGGTTTTGTCGCCCAGGCCGTCGATGTCCATCGCCCGGCGCGAGACGAAATGGATGATCGCCTGCTTGAGCTGCGCGCCGCAGGCCAGACGGCCGACGCAGCGGTACACCGCGCCTTCGCTGACGGTTTCCTTGCCCTTGCTGCGCTTGACCAGTTGGGTGCGCTCGACATGGGAGCCGCACACCGGGCAGTTTTCCGGGATATGGACCGCGCGAGCGTGTTCCGGGCGGCGCTCGGTGACGACCGATACGACCTGCGGGATCACGTCCCCGGCGCGGCGGATGATCACGGTGTCGCCGATCATCAGGCCCAGGCGCGCCACTTCATCCATGTTGTGCAGGGTGGCATTGGACACGGTTACACCCGCGACCTTGACCGGCTTGAGGCGCGCCACCGGGGTGACGGCGCCGGTACGGCCGACCTGGAACTCCACGTCGAGCAGCTCGGTCAGCTCTTCCATGGCCGGAAATTTGTGCGCGATCGCCCAACGCGGTTCACGGGCGCGAAAACCCAGCTCGCGCTGGGACGCAATGCTGTTGACCTTGAACACCACGCCGTCGATTTCATAGGGCAGGCTGTTACGCCGCTCGCCGATATCGCGGTAGTAGTCCAGGCATTCCTGGATGCCCTTGGCCAACTTCAGCTCATGACTGATCGGCATGCCCCATTTCTGCAACTGCTGCAGATTGCCGATGTGTGTGTCGCTGATGTCCGCCGTCACCTGGCCAATGCCGTAGCAGCAGAACTCCAGCGGGCGACTGGCG
This sequence comes from Pseudomonas sp. PSPC3-2, assembly GCF_049897085.1. NCBI lineage: Bacteria > Pseudomonadati > Pseudomonadota > Gammaproteobacteria > Pseudomonadales > Pseudomonadaceae > Pseudomonas > Pseudomonas sp. PSPC3-2. Next base: position 104,525 of record NZ_JAFCVO010000009.1, on the reverse strand, counting down.
GTGATTTTCGAATCCAACTGGCGCAGGCTGCCGGCGGCGGCGTTGCGCGGGTTGGCGAAGGTCTTGCCGCCGACTTCCAGTTGCGAGGCGTTCAGGCGCTCGAAACCGGCCTTGGACATAAACACTTCGCCGCGCACTTCCAGGGTCGCCGGCCAGCCGCTGCCGTGCAGTTTCAACGGGATATTGCGCACAGTGCGCACATTCACGCTGATGTCTTCGCCGGTGGTGCCATCGCCCCGCGTAGCGCCGCGCACCAGTTCGCCGTCTTGGTACAGCAGGCTGACCGCCAGGCCGTCCAACTTTGGCTCGCAGCTGTATTCCACGGCGGCGCCGCCGCCAAACAGATCGCCCACCGGCAGGTCGAGACCTTCGGTAACCCGGCGATCGAACTCGAGCATGGTGGTTTCATCGAAGGCGTTGCCCAGGCTCAGCATTGGAATCTCATGCTTGACCTGGGTGAACGCCGACAACGCCGCACTGCCGACCCGCTGCGTCGGTGAATCACGCGTGACCAGCTCCGGATGCTCGGCCTCCAGGGCCTTGAGCGCTTGGAACAAGCGGTCGTACTCGGCGTCCGGAATGCTCGGTTCGTCGAGGACGTGATAACGGTAGTTGTGCTGATCCAGTTCAGCGCGCAGTTCGAGGATGCGGGTGTGGGCGGCGGTCATGGGTGTTCTCTCATAAAGCAAAAGAGCAGCCGAAGCTGCTCAAATGTTGGTGCGCTTGATTCTATCGACAACGCTTGAGACCAGGCCTCAGCGTTTCTGTGTCAGGGCGCGACGCTCGAACTCGACGATGCGCTGACGGTAGTGTTCGATGGTCTGGGCGGTCAGGACGCTGCGCTGGTCGTCCTTCAGTTCGCCGTTGAGCTCCTGGGACAGCTTGCGCGCTGCAGCGACCATCACGTCGAACGCTTGTTTCGGATGACGCGGACCTGGCAGGCCGAGGAAGAAGCTCACCGCCGGCGTGCTGAACAGGTCGATATCGTCCAGGTCGAAGGTGCCTGGCTTGACCGCGTTGGCCATGGAGAACAGCACTTCGCCATTACCGGCCATGCTTTCGTGGCGGTGGAAGATATCCATCTCGCCAAAACGCAGGCCGCTTTCCAGGATGTTCTGCAACAGTGCCGGGCCCTTGAAGCCGGCGGCGTCGCGGCAGATCACGCTGATCACCAGGACTTCTTCGGCGGCCGGCTGATCGTTTACCGATTGACGCGGCGCGCTTTTGGTCGGGCTCTCGTCAGGGAAGTCGTCATCGCGGCTGCTGAAGCTCGGGCCGTCATCCACGCCCAGGTTCAGGTCGCCCTGATGCGGCTCGGCGGCGGCACTGCCGCGCTTGCCACGCTTGGAGGACGGTTCGCGGGCTTCGCGCAAAGGTGCGCTCATGGACGGCAAGTCGTGCTCGTCCAACTGCGGTTCCTTATGGGTATCCAGCACACGGGGCGGCCCCAGCAGTTCCGCACCGGCGTCGTCGTCGGGCAAGTTGGACAGGTTGCGGTCCAGACGGAACTTGAGCTTACCCTTGCCACCGCGCATGCGGCGCCAGCCATCAAAAAGAATACCGGCAATGACAATAATGCCGATGACGATCAGCCACTCGCGCAGACCGATTTCCATGTAATCCCGTGCCTCTAATAAAAAATGCTGAAAAATAAGGGGTTTAGCACCGTGCAAACCGCTTTAAAACGTGGCGCCAACTCTATGTTCTGACTGACGTTTTGCCCACGCATACGAAAAATTGACATTAAACTAGCACGACCAAAGATAACTTTACACCGTCTGTCAAAATGCCTTGAACAAATATGTCCATTTGCCACTTTCGTCAGACCGGTAAACCGCCCTACATCGAGCTGAAAATCTTCGCTGCAGGCGCGGATCAGGATTCCACCATCGCCATCGCTTCTTCGACATCCACCGCCACCAATCGCGAACAACCCGGCTCGTGCATCGTCACCCCCATCAACTGATCCGCCATTTCCATGGCGATCTTGTTGTGGGTGATATAGATGAACTGCACGGTCTGGGACATCTCTTTAACCAGGCGTGCGTAACGTCCTACGTTAGCGTCATCCAGTGGCGCGTCAACTTCGTCGAGCATACAGAACGGCGCCGGGTTCAACTTGAAGATGGCAAACACCAGGGCCAAAGCAGTCAGGGCTTTTTCGCCACCGGACAACAAATGGATGGTGCTGTTCTTCTTGCCCGGAGGCCGCGCCATGATCGTTACCCCTGTATCGAGTAGATCTTCGCCCGTCAGTTCCAAGTAAGCGCTGCCACCACCGAAAACTTTTGGGAATAACGCCTGTAAACCGCCGTTAATCTGATCAAAGGTATCTTTGAAGCGGTTGCGGGTTTCTTTGTCGATCTTGCGGATCACGTTTTCCAGGGTGTCCAGGGCTTCCACCAGATCGGCGTTCTGGGCATCCAGATAACGTTTACGCTCGGACTGTTGCTGATATTCGTCGATGGCGGCGAGGTTGATCGCGCCGAGTCGCTGAATACGCGCGGCAATCCGCTCAAGTTCTTCTTCGGCGTCTTTCTCGTTGGCCTGGGCGGTCAGGGTGTTGAGTACGCCGTGCAGGTCGTAGCCGTCTTCGAGCAGTTGGTCCTGCAGGGTTTTGCGCCGCACGGTCAGGGCTTGCCATTCCATGCGCTGTTGTTCGAGCTGGCCGCGAATCAGCTGGGATTGCTGCTCGGCCTGGGTCCGGCGTTTTTCCGCTTCGCGCAGTTCGCGGTCGGCATCTTCCAGGGCGATTTGCGCGGTCTTGAGCTCTTCGTCGACGGTCATACGCTTGTCGAGCAGTTCTTCGAGCTTGAGCCGCAACTCTTCCAGGGGCACTTCGCCCTCCTCCAGGTTAAGGCTCAGTTGCTCGCGCTTTTCGGTCAGGCGCTCGGACTGCATCTCCAGGCGCTCCAGGGCCTGGCGCGTGGAGTCGTGCTGGGCGCGCAGGGAGCCAAGGCGCACCGCCAACTGATGGGCATGGTCCTTGTGCTGGCGCGCTTCCTGGCGGACCCGGTCGAGGCGTTCGCGCAGGCTGTCGCGCTGGGCCAGCAGCAGTTCGCGCTGTTCGGTGTCGAGGGCCATGCTGTCGAGGGCTTCCTGCAATTGCAGGCGCGCTTCGCCGATCTGTTCGTGTTCGAGAGCGCGCTGCTCGCCCATCTCGGCCACTTCTTCGTCGAGGCGAGTGCGGCGCAGGGTCAGTTGCTCGGCCTTGGCCTTGCTCGCCGAGAGCTGGGCTTTCAATTCGCCCTGCTGGCGCGCTTCGTCCTGCAACAGGCGGCGCAGGTGTTCGCGGCCGGTCTCTTGCTGACGCTGGGTGGCGCGCAGGGTTTGCAGTTCGGTTTCCAGGCTTTCCAGGGTGGCTTCACGTTCTTCACGCTCGGCGATCAGCTTGACGATTTCCTGGCCACGGGCCAATACGCCGCTCTGCGCTTCACTGGCGCGGCACACCCGCAGGAAGTGGCGGCCAACCCAATAGCCGTCGCGGCTGATCAGGCTTTCGCCGGTGCCCAACTGACCGCGTTGGGCCAGGGCCTGCTCCAGGGACTCCACCGGTTTGATCTGGCCCAGCCACGGCGACAGGTCAATCGCGGCCTCGACTTTATCCAGCAAACTGCCCGGCACACGGGTGCCATCGGCGGCAGGACTGAGCAAGCGCAGATCGCCCTGGGCAAAGCCGGCCAGGTCGAAACCGGCAAAATCATCCACCAGCACCGCTTGCAGGTCGGCGCCGAGCACGGTTTCCACCGCCAACTCCCAACCCGCCTCGACCTTCAAGCCCTCCGCCAGGCGCGGGCGCTCGGCCAAGTGCTGGTCGCGCAGCCATTCGGCGGTGCCGGTGCCGGGATCCAGCGCGGCTTGCTGCAAGGCTTCGAGGGACGCCAGGCGCCCGTTGAGGCGCTGCAAATCGCCCTGGGCCTGTTGCTGGGCCTGGGTCGCCTGTTGCAGTTGCTGACGCAATTGCTCCAGGCGTTCCACTTGCTGTTCTTCACTGGCTTCCAGCTCTTCGAGAGTCATTTCGCTTTCGGCGAGTTGCTCGCTCAGCGTCATGATCGCCGCGTCTTCCGGGTCGGCGGCGAGCAACACGCGCTCTTCCTGCAGACGACGCTGGCGCTCGGCCAGGCGCTCCATGCTGGTTTCCAGTTGCTGGATGCGCGACTGCTGCACCTCGGCCTGGCGGCGCGGCTCGGCGGAGCGCAGGTTGAAGGTGTCCCACTGCTCCTGCCAACCGTGCATGGTGGTCTCGGATTCTTCCAGGGTGGCGGCGGCTTCTTCGGCGGCGGCGCTGGTGATTTCCTGTTCGGGGGTGAGCATGTCCAGCTCTTCGCCGAGGGTCAGCAGCAAGGTGCGGTCGTGACCGAGGTGGGACTCGGTCTCCAGGCGCGCACGCTCGGCTTCCTTCAGATCATCCTGCAACTGACGCAGACGCTGCTGGCCGTGCTGGATGCTCTGCTCGACCCGGGCGATGTCGCCGCCCACCGAATAGAAGCGGCCCTGCACCAGATTGAAGCGCTCGGACAGGTCATGATGACCGTCGCGCAGGCGTTCGATGCTGGCGTCGGCGTTGCGTTGTTCGGCCACCAGGGCTTCGAAGCTGATTTCCTGGGTGCCGATAATCGCTTCGCGCTGGCCGACCTGATCGTTCAGCGCCTGCCAGCGCAGGGCCGACAGTTGCGCCTTGAGCTGGCGTTCTTCGCCCTTGTATTCCTGATACTTCTCGGCGGCCTGGGCCTGGCGGTGCAGGCGCTCCAACTGGCGCTCCAGCTCGTCGCGCAGGTCGGTCAGGCGGGCGAGGTTTTCATGGGTGCGGCGGATGCGGTTTTCAGTCTCGCGGCGGCGCTCCTTGTACTTGGAGATGCCGGCAGCTTCTTCGATAAAGTTACGCAGGTCTTCGGGCTTGGCTTCGATCAGCTTGGAGATCATGCCCTGCTCGATGATCGAGTAGCTGCGCGGGCCGAGGCCGGTGCCGAGAAAGATATCGGTGATGTCCCGACGGCGACACTTGGTGCCGTTGAGGAAGTAACTGTTCTGGCTGTCGCGCGTCACTTTGCGGCGGATGGAGATTTCCGCGTAGGCCGCGTATTCGCCGACCAGGGTGCCGTCGGAGTTGTCGAACACCAGTTCGATGCTGGCCTGGCTCACCGGCTTGCGGCTGGTGGAGCCGTTGAAGATGACGTCGGTCATCGACTCGCCACGCAGGTTTTTCGCTGAGCTCTCGCCCATCACCCAGCGCACGGCGTCGATGATGTTCGACTTGCCGCAGCCATTGGGCCCGACCACCGCCGCCATGTTACTGGGGAAGTTCACCGTGGTCGGGTCGACGAAGGATTTGAACCCCGCCAGTTTGATGCACTTGAGCCGCACGCTTAGACGTCCGCCAACGCAGCGATCACCAGCGAGCAACTGCGCTGGCCGTAGGCCGACAGCACCTGGCGAATCTGCGGCAAGTCACGGGCGAGCACGGCGGCGAGCAGTTGCGCGAACAGCGCGAGGTATTCGCTCATGGAGGCCTTGCGTTGATCCAGGGCCAGGTAGTAGGCGCGGTTCATTGCCGGCTGCAGGTTCTCGACGGTTTCCTGCAAGTACGGGTTGTTGGCGAAGGGGTACGCAGCACGCATCACGTTGAAGCATTCTTCGACAAACGAGCGGATGTCCTGGCGTTCGAAATTGCTCACCAGGCGCTGCTGGATCTGCACGAACGGCGCCATGTCGGCCTGGGTCCGCCAGCCCTGCGCCACCGCATTGCCGAGCAGGATGTACAGCTCGGCCATCAGCGTACACAGGCTCTGCACCTTGTGCGCCGTGAGTTCGGTGACGTGGGCGCCACGGCGCGGCAAGATCGCGATCAGGTGGCGACGTTCAAGGATCAGCAAGGCTTCACGCACGGAACCACGACTGACGTTGAGCGCCAGCGTGACCTTCTGTTCCTGTATCCGCTCCCCAGGCTTGAGATCGCCGCGAATGATACGTTCGGCGAGGTGGTGAGCGATTTGCTCGGCGAGACTGTCCGGCGCCTTGAACGTCATGTTTTTCCTTCAAAATCTTCTATCGGTACAAGCGCGGCAGTGTAGCGCAAATGCCCGCTGATGGCGCTCGGCCCACGTTCAACAATTTGGCATGAAATAAGCAGCAGTGAACAGCCAGAAGTCCCCAAAAACGCCGGTTCCAGAAGACTGGACCATAATTGAACGTGTTGCGGCCGCATTTTCTTGACCCAAAGGTCAGAAACTCGTTGACCGAAAAGTCAGACATGACTAGATTCGGCGCAAAGCGGTTAACAACAATAATGAGTCTGCGAGGCCTTCCGTGATCCAGTTTTTACTTAACCAGGAACTCCGTAGCGAGCACGCCCTGGACCCCAACCTGACCGTGCTCAACTACCTGCGCGAGCATGTGGGCAAACCCGGCACCAAGGAAGGCTGCGCCAGCGGCGATTGCGGCGCCTGCACCGTGGTGGTCGGTGAACTGCACAGCGATGAGCAAGGCGCCGAGCGCATTCGCTATCGCAGCCTCAATGCCTGCCTGACGTTTGTGGCGTCGTTGCATGGCAAACAACTGATCAGCGTCGAAGACCTCAAGCATCAGGGCCAACTGCACAGCGTGCAACAGGCCATGGTGGAGTGCCACGGCTCGCAATGCGGCTTTTGCACCCCCGGTTTTGTGATGTCGTTGTTCGCCCTGCAAAAGAACAGCGACGCCCCCGACCGCGAGAAAGCCCATGAAGCCCTGGCCGGTAACCTCTGCCGCTGCACCGGTTATCGCCCGATCCTCGCCGCCGCTGAACAGGCCTGCGGCAACAAACCCCAGGATCAGTTCGACAGCCGTGAGGCCCAGACCATCGCCCGTCTCAAGGCCATCGCGCCGACGCAAACCGCTGAACTCAACAGCGGCGACAAACGCTGCCTGGTGCCGCTGACCGTCGCCGACCTGGCCGACCTCTACGACGCCTACCCCCAGGCCCGCCTGCTGGCCGGCGGCACCGACCTGGCGCTGGAAGTCACGCAGTTCCACCGCACGCTGCCGGTTATGATCTACGTCGGCAATATCGACGAGATGAAGCGCATCGAGACGTTCGACGATCGCCTGGAAATCGGCGCCGCCGCCGCCCTCTCCGATTGCTATACCGCGCTGCACCACGAATACCCGGACTTCGGCGAACTGCTGCAGCGCTTCGCCTCCCTGCAAATCCGCAACCAGGGCACCTTGGGCGGCAACATCGGCAATGCCTCGCCGATCGGTGATTCGCCGCCGCTGCTGATCGCCCTCGGCGCGCAGATCGTGCTGTGCAAGGGCAACGTCCGGCGCACCCTGGCGCTGGAAGATTACTTCATCGACTACCGCGTCACCGCGCGCCAGGACAGCGAGTTCATCGAGAAGATCATCGTGCCCAAGGGCCACGCGCGGTTCCGTGCGTACAAGGTATCCAAGCGCCTGGACGATGACATTTCCGCAGTGTGCGCGGCGTTCAACCTGAAGATCGATAACGCTGTGATCAGCGACGCCCGCGTTGCCTTCGGGGGCATGGCCGCCACGCCAAAACGCGCCAAACACTGCGAGACCGTGCTGATCGGCGCCCCCTGGAATGCCGCCACCGTGGAGCAAGCCTGCGCCGCCCTGGCCGAGGATTTCACTCCGCTGTCGGACTTCCGCGCCAGTAAGGAATACCGCCTGCTCAGCGCACAAAACCTGCTGCGCAAATACTTCATCGAACTGCAAACGCCGCACATCGAGACTCGGGTGACCGCTTATGTCTAACCACCACGCCGTGGCAAAAACCCAGGCCGAACTGGCCGAACTGTTTGCCCAGGACCTGACCTGTGGGGTCGGGCGCAGCGTCAAGCATGACAGCGCCGCCAAGCACGTCTGCGGCGAAGCGCAGTACATCGATGACCGCCTGGAATTCCCCAACCAGTTGCACCTGAATGCGCGCCTGTCCGACCGCGCCCACGCGAAGATCCTGCGCATCGATACCGCGCCCTGCTACGCCTTCGACGGTGTGCGCATCGTCATCACCCACGAAGACGTGCCAGGGCTCAAAGACATCGGCCCGCTGCTGCCGGGTGATCCGTTGCTGGCCATCGACACCGTGCAGTTCGTCGGCCAGGTGGTGCTCGCCGTGGCCGCCCGCGACCTGGAAACCGCGCGTAAAGCGGCGCTGGCCGCGGTGATCGAATACGAAGACCTGGAGCCGGTGCTGGACGTGGTCGAAGCCTATCGCAACCAGCACTTCGTGCTGGACAGCCACACCCATCAACGCGGTGATTCGGCGGCGGCGCTGGTGGCCGCGAAGCACCGCATCCAGGGCACGCTGCATATCGGTGGCCAGGAACACTTCTACCTGGAAACCCAGATTTCCTCGGTCATGCCGACCGAAGACGGCGGCATGATCGTCTACTGCTCCACGCAAAACCCCACCGAGGTGCAGAAGCTGGTGGCCGAAGTGCTGGACGTGTCTATGAACAACATCGTCGTCGACATGCGCCGCATGGGTGGCGGCTTCGGCGGCAAGGAAACCCAGGCCGCCAGCCCGGCGTGCCTGTGTGCGGTGGTCGCGCACCTGACCGGGCAGCCGACCAAGATGCGCCTGCCGCGCGTCGAAGACATGCTGATGACCGGCAAGCGCCACCCCTTCTATATCGAATACGACGTGGGCTTCGACGACAGCGGTCGACTGCACGGCATCCAGCTGGAGCTGGCAGGTAACTGCGGCTGCTCGCCGGACCTATCGAACTCGATTGTCGACCGCGCCATGTTCCACGCCGACAACGCGTATTACCTGGGCGATGCCACGGTCAACGGCCATCGCTGCAAGACCAACACCGCGTCCAACACCGCCTATCGCGGCTTCGGTGGCCCGCAAGGCATGGTCGCCATCGAAGAAGTGATGGACGCCATCGCCCGCCATCTGGCCCTCGACCCGCTGGCCGTGCGCAAAGCCAACTATTACGGCAAGACCGAGCGCAACGTCACGCACTACTACCAAACCGTCGAGCACAACCTGCTCGAAGAGATGACCGCCGAGCTTGAGGCCAGCAGCCAATACGCCGAGCGCCGCGAAGCGATCCGCCGCTACAACGCCCACAGCCCGATCCTGAAAAAAGGCCTGGCGCTGACCCCAGTGAAATTCGGCATCTCCTTCACCGCCAGCTTCCTCAACCAGGCCGGGGCGCTGATCCATATCTACACCGATGGCAGCATCCACCTGAACCACGGCGGCACCGAGATGGGCCAGGGCTTGAACACCAAGGTTGCGCAAGTGGTGGCCGAGGTGTTCCAGGTGAACATCGACCGTGTGCAGATCACCGCCACCAACACCGACAAGGTGCCCAACACCTCGCCGACAGCAGCCTCCAGCGGTGCCGACCTGAACGGCAAGGCCGCGCAGAACGCCGCCGAAATCATCAAGCAACGCCTGGTTGAATTTGCCGCACGCAAATTCGAGGTGAGCGAAGCGGACGTGGCATTCCACAACGGCCATGTGCGCGTGCGCGAGCAGATCCTGAGCTTTGAAAGCCTGATCCAGCAGGCGTATTTCGCCCAGGTGTCGTTGTCGAGCACCGGCTTCTACAAGACCCCGAAAATCTTCTACGACCGCAGCCAGGCGCGCGGTCGGCCGTTCTACTACTTCGCGTTCGGCGCGGCCTGCTGCGAAGTGATCGTCGATACCCTGACCGGCGAATACAAGATGCTGCGCACCGATATCCTCCACGATGTGGGCGCCTCGCTGAACCCGGCCATCGACATCGGGCAGGTGGAAGGCGGCTTTATCCAGGGCATGGGCTGGCTGACCATGGAAGAGCTGGTATGGAACGACAAGGGCAAGCTGATGACGAACGGCCCGGCCAGCTACAAGATCCCGGCCGTTGCCGACATGCCCCTGGATTTGCGCGTGAAGCTGGTGGAAAACCGCAAGAACCCGGAAGACACGGTGTTCCATTCCAAGGCCGTGGGCGAACCGCCGTTCATGCTCGGGATTGCTTCGTGGTGCGCGATCAAGGATGCAGTGGCGAGCCTGGGCGACTATCGCCACCAGCCGAACATCGATGCGCCGGCGACGCCTGAGCGGGTGTTGTGGGGGTGTGAACAGATGCGGAAGTTGGCTGCTGCGAAGGCGGTTGAGGCTGAAACCGAGATGGCTTCGCTTTGAATCGAGGCGCTGCCATCGGGGGCAAGTCGAATCGTCGCACCGCCCCTCCCACATTTTTGACCTGTGAATACATTCAAGTGTGGGAGGGGGCTTGCCCCCGATGACGGTAGAACTGACAACAGAAATGTTGAGGTAGACATGAACAACTGGATCAGCGCCCTCGCCAACCTGCAAAACCAGGGCGAACCCTGCGTACTGGTGACCATCATCGAAGAGCTCGGCTCCACGCCGCGCAATGCCGGTTCGAAGATGGTGATCAGCGCCGCGCAGACGTTCGACACCATCGGCGGCGGGCACCTGGAATACAAGGCGATGCAGCTCGCCCGCGACATGCTCGCCCGCCGCCAGCAACACACCCATCTGGAGCGCTTCAGCCTCGGCGCGAGCCTGGGCCAGTGCTGTGGCGGCGCGACCGTGCTGCTGTTCGAACCGATGGGCCAAGTGCAGGCACAGATCGCCGTATTTGGCGCCGGCCACGTAGGCCGCGCACTGGTGCCGTTGCTGGCGAGCCTGCCGTGTCGGGTGCGCTGGATCGATTCGCGCGAGCAAGAGTTCCCGGAACACATCCCACAGGGCGTGCGTAAAATCGTCAGCGAAGAACCGGTCGACGAAATTGCCGACCTGCCCGTGGGCAGTTACTGCATCGTGATGACCCACAATCACGCGCTGGACCTGGAGCTCAGCGCCGCCCTGCTCAAGCGCAATGACTTTGCCTACTTCGGCCTGATCGGTTCGAAGACCAAGCGCGTCAAGTTCGAACACCGCCTGCGTGATCGCGGCGTCGACACCGCACAGCTGCAACGCATGCGCTGCCCCATGGGCCTTAGCGAGGTGAAGGGCAAATTGCCGGTGGAAATCGCCATCTCCATCGCCGGGGAAATCATCGCCACCTACAACGCCCATTTCGGCCAGCACACCGCGAGCGCCGAACCGATTGCCCAACTGCTGCCGGCCTCGCGCCGCAGTCAAGCTGCCACTTTTGCCAAAAATTGAGATCACCATGCCTTTGACGCGCAAAGCCTACCGTGCCGCCATCCTGCACAGCCTCGCCGACCCCGCTGAAGTGGGGATCGAGGCGTCCTACGAGTATTTCGAAGACGGCCTGCTGGTCATCGACAACGGTCGGATCAGTGCCTTGGGGCACGCCCGTGACCTGCTGCCGAGCCTGCCCGCCGAGGTCGAAATCACCCATTACCAGGACGCGCTGATCACCCCCGGCCTGATCGACACGCATATCCACCTGCCGCAAACCGGCATGGTCGGCGCCTATGGCGAACAGCTGCTGGATTGGCTCAACACCTACACCTTCCCCTGCGAACGCCAGTTCGCCGACAAGGCCCACGCCGAGGAAGTCGCGGATATCTTCATCAAGGAGTTGCTGCGCAACGGCACCACCACCGCGCTGGTGTTCGGCAGCGTGCATCCGCAATCGGTGAATGCGTTCTTCGAAGCCGCCGAAAAACTCGACCTGCGCATGATCGCCGGCAAGGTGATGATGGACCGCAACGCTCCAGACTACCTGACCGACACCGCCGAATCCGGCTACCAGGAGAGCAAGGCGCTGATCGAACGCTGGCACGGCAAGGGCCGCCTGCACTATGCGGTGACGCCACGCTTCGCCCCCACCAGCACGCCGCAGCAATTGGCGCTGGCCGGGCAACTGCTGGGCGAATACCCGGACCTGTACATGCAGACGCACATCAGTGAGAACAAGCAGGAAGTCGAGTGGGTCAACGAACTGTTTCCTGAGCGCAGCGGCTACCTGGATGTGTACGACCACTACAAGCTACTGGGCGAACGCTCGGTGTTTGCCCACGGCGTGCACCTGTGCGATGACGAATGCGCGCGGTTGGCGCAAACCGGCTCGGCAGTCGCATTCTGCCCGACCTCGAACCTGTTCCTCGGCAGCGGGCTGTTCAACCTGCCAATGGCCGAGAAGCACAAACTCAACGTGGGCCTGGGCACTGACGTGGGCGGCGGCACCAGTTTCTCGTTGCTGCAGACGCTGAACGAAGCCTACAAGGTCATGCAACTGCAGGGCGCACGATTGAGCCCGTTCAAGTCGCTGTACCTGGCCACACTGGGCGGTGCGCGGGCGCTGCGACTGGAAGACAAGATCGGCACGTTGCAGCCGGGCACCGATGCGGACTTCCTGGTGCTGGACTACAACGCCACGCCGTTGCTCAGCTACCGCATGAAGCAGGCGAAGGACATTGCCGAGCGGTTGTTTGTGCTGATGACGCTGGGGGATGATCGGGCGGTGTTGCAGACCTACGCGGCCGGCAGTCTAGTCCACCAACGCTAATTTCAAATACGCCACAAACCCAAATGTGGGAGGGTTTACAGTTTGACCGAAGAGCGCCCTGGCTTCTTGCTCAGCAACAAATGCGAGAACACCGCGTGCAGATCATCCGACGCGCTTTCCTCATCGAGGTTGAGCTTGCTGTCGATGTGATCCATGTGATGCATCATCAAACTCACCGCCAGCGCCGCGTCCCGGGCTTCGATCGCATCGATCAACTGGGTGTGTTCATCGTAGGAACAGTGCGAGCGGTTACCGCTTTCGTACTGGGCGATGATCAACGAGGTCTGGGACACCAGGCTGCGCTGGAAGCTGATCAGCGGCGCGTTCTTCGCCGCTTCGGCCAGCTTCAGATGGAACTCTCCGGAAAGGCGGATACCGGCACCGCGATCACCGCGGGAGAAGCTGTCGCGTTCGTCGTTGACCATCTGTCGCAACTCGGCCAACTGCTCAGCCGTGGCGTGCTGCACCGCCAGTTCCGTGATCGCCCGCTCGACCAGACGTCGGGCCAGGAACACCTGGCGCGCTTCTTCGACACTGGGGCTGGCCACCACGGCGCCACGATTTGGCCGCAGTAGCACCACGCCTTCATGGGCCAAACGCGACAGCGCGCGGCGAATGATGGTGCGGCTGACGCCGAAGATTTCGCCCAGTGCCTCTTCGCTCAACTTGGTACCGGGAGCCAGGCGTTGTTCGAGGATCGCCTCGAAGATATGCGCGTAGACGATATCGTCCTGGGTTCCACTGCGACCGGTCTTGCCGGCTCGCGGTTGTTTCTTGAGAGGTTGCAACTGTTCGTTCATGGGCACTCGGGTCGGGAGAACGGCGGCGAATTAACGGTAATACGGCAACAAAGATGCGCTGGCAAGTATCGCCTAAAATCAGCGCACATTGTACACAACCCCATGTGCCAACACACTGTACGGCTGTTTGCGGCCCCGGCTGTATTGCAATGAATCGTTACGTTTGAGTTTAGGCTTGAATCTGCGCCTTCACTGGCAAACTCCCAGGTAAAAGGAAACACCTCGCCATGACCGACGCCACCCAAGCGCCCTTGCGCCCGCTGGCCGATACTTCTCCCTCGGCCATCGTCGCCGGTTTCATCGCCATGATGACCGGCTACACCAGCTCCCTGGTGCTGATGTTCCAGGCCGGCCAAGCCGCCGGTTTGACCACCGCGCAGATTTCCTCGTGGATCTGGGCGATTTCCATCGGCATGGCGGTGTGCAGCATCGGCCTGTCCCTGCGCTACCGCACGCCGATCACCATTGCCTGGTCGACGCCCGGCGCGGCGCTGTTAATCACCAGCCTCGGCGGCGTCAGTTACGGCGAAGCCATTGGCGCCTACATCACCTGCGCGGTGCTGGTGACGCTCTGCGGGCTGACCGGCAGCTTCGAAAAGCTGGTCAAACGCATCCCGGCGTCTCTGGCGGCGGCCTTGCTGGCGGGGATTCTGTTCAAGATCGGCAGCGAGATTTTCGTCGCCGCGCAACATCGCACCGGCCTGGTACTGGGGATGTTTTTCACCTACCTGATCATCAAACGCCTGTCGCCGCGGTATGCGGTGCTCGCCGCGCTGGTGATCGGCAGCGTGCTGTCCGGGCTGATGGGGCTCCTGGATTTCAGCGGCTTTCACCTGGAAGTGGCAACGCCGGTCTGGACCACGCCGCACTTCTCGCTGGCGGCGACCATCAGCATCGGCATCCCGCTGTTCGTGGTGGCGATGACCTCGCAGAACATGCCGGGCGTGGCCGTGTTGCGCGCCGACGGCTACAACGTGCCCGCGTCGCCGCTAATCACCGTCACCGGCCTGGCCTCGCTGGTGCTGGCGCCGTTCGGCTCCCACGGCATCAACCTGGCGGCGATCAGTGCGGCGATCTGCACCGGGCCCCACGCTCATGAAGACCGTAACAAGCGCTACACGGCGGCTGTCTGGTGTGGGGTGTTCTACGGCATTGCCGGGGTGTTCGGCGCCACATTGGCGGCCTTGTTCGCAGCGCTGCCCAAAGAGCTGGTGCTGTCGATTGCGGCGTTGGCCTTGTTTGGCTCGATCATCAATGGCTTGAGCATTGCCATGAATCAGCCGAAGGAACGGGAAGCGGCGCTGATCACCTTTATGGTCACCGCGTCAGGCTTGACGTTGTTTTCCATCGGGTCGGCGTTCTGGGGAATTGTGGCGGGGGTGTTGACGCTGCTGATTCTGAACTGGCGCAAGGCCTGAGTGTTTAAGGCCCCATAACGAAACAGCGACCCGGGCGGGTCGCTGTTTCATGACATCAGACGGCCGAGTTGATCGACGTCTCTGGATGCCAAGCGTCCAACAGCGCGCTTACTTCAACGCGAGTCAGCTCTGCGCGGGCCTTGAGCCACGCTTCAACGGTTGCACGTTGCTCTTCGGTGACCGAACCACGAGTGGCTTTGCACACCAGACCGAAGTCATCGCCGCCGACGTAGTCGAGGCCATTGCCGTCCATCGCTTCGGTCAGGAACGCTTCGAGGAACGCGTCAACCGCTGCATCGTCCAAACCTTCTTTGAAATCCAGGTTCAGTTCGAAACCCAGCTCTTGAAATTCATCAACGCACAGTTTTTTGCGCAGACGCCGGGAACGGTTAGTCGCCATTGGAACAATCCTCATAAGTAATAACGGGCGGCACTTTAGCAGTTTAAGGAAGCGATTGCCCGATTCTCTAGGACAGGCGGCGAAATGCTCGGAAAAAAAACGCCGATTAGCAGCTATCGTTCAGCTACAAGTGGCTCCAGCTTGGGGCATAATGCCGACACTTTCATGACCACTGGGGGATTTTCTTACATAACCCTCGCCTTTTTTCACCCTCCTCAGCAGTAGGGTCTTATTTCTTATGATCAAATCTTTGCGTCCATTGCTCCTTGCCGGCTTTCTCCTGCCGCTGGCCTTTTCCGCCACCGCCGCCCCGATCAACAACACCCTGCCGCCCAATGTTGCACAGGCCCTGCAGAAGGCCAAACTGCAAAACACCGCACTGTCCCTGGTGATGCTCCCGCTGAACGGTCCCGGCACACCCACCGTATTCAACGCCGACGTCTCGGTGAACCCGGCCTCTACCATGAAGCTGGTCACCACCTACGCGGCCCTGGAAATGCTCGGCCCCAACCACCAGTGGAAGACCGAGTTCTACACCGACGGCACCCTCAGCGGTGGCGTGTTGCGCGGCAACCTGTACCTCAAGGGTGGCGGCGACCCCAAGCTGAACATGGAAAAACTCTGGCTGCTGATGCGTGACCTGCGAGCCAATGGCGTGCAGCAAGTCACTGGCGACCTGGTACTGGACCGTAGCTTCTTTATCCAGCCACAACTGCCGGAATTCAATGACGACGGCAATGACGAGAACAAACCGTTCCTGGTCAAGCCCGATGCCCTGCTGGTCAACCTCAAGGCCTTGCGCTTCGTGACGCGCAACGATTCGGGACGCGTGATCGTGTCGGTCGAGCCGCCGATTGCCAGCATTCGCATCGACAATCAGGTCAAGGTATCCAACGCCAAGCAGTGTACCGGTGACGTGCGCTACAACCCGGTGACGGCGGCCGATGGCAGCATCACAGTAACCGTCAGCGGCCAGTTGGGCGAAGGCTGCAGTTCGCAGACCTACTTGTCGCTGCTCGACCACGCCACGTATACCGCCGGCGCCGTGCGGGCGATCTGGCAGGAATTGGGCGGCACCATCCAGGGCCGCGACATCCAAGCTCCGGTGCCCAAGGACGCCAAGGTACTGGCACGGGCCTTCTCGCCGGACCTGGCGGAAATCATCCGCGACATCAACAAATACAGTAACAACACCATGGCCCAGCAATTGTTCCTGAGCCTGGGCGCGCAGTTTCGCAACGATGCCGACGGCGACGATGCCAAGGCCGCCCAACGTGTGGTGCGCCAGTGGCTGGCGAAGAAAGGCATCACTGCACCGCATCTGGTGATGGAGAACGGTTCCGGCCTGTCACGTGCCGAACGCGTCAGTGCCCGTGAAATGGCGGCCATGCTGCAAGCCGCGTGGAAAAGCCCCTACGCGGCTGAGTACATCAGCTCGATGCCGATTGCCGGCACCGACGGCACCATGCGCAAACGCCTGAAGACCACTGCCATGCGCGGCGAAGCCCACGTCAAGACCGGCACCTTGAACACCGTGCGTGCCATCGCCGGGTTCAGCCGCGATAACAACGGCAATACCTGGGTAGTGGTGGCGATTCTCAACGATCCGAAACCGTGGGGTGCGTCGTCGGTGCTCGACCAGGTGCTGCTGGACCTGTATCGCCAGCCGAAGCTGGCGGCGGCGGCGCCAGTCCTCTAGCGTTTGTGGCGAGGGGGCTTGCTCCCGCTGGGCTGCGACGCAGCCCTCAAGCCCGGCCCCGAATGTTATCTGCAAGCATGCGGGGTGTTAATCGGGACCGCTTCGCGGTCCAGCGGGAGCAAGCTCCTTCGCCACAGTTTCGACCCGATCCCTGCCCGCCTGCTTGGCCACGTACACCGCCGAATCCGCGCGCAGCAGCAACCCGTCGACCCCTTCGTCGATCCGCCAACTGGCCACCCCGAAGCTGGCTGTGACGGTCCCCACCGACTCCATCGGCGCGCTGCGCAGCGACTGCCATAACGCCATCGCCAAACTGTAGGCCTGGGTGCTATCGGTATTGGGGCACAACACCATGAACTCCTCGCCGCCCAGGCGACAGAACACATCGCTGCGGCGCAGACGTTGGCTGATGCGCTTGCACAGTTCCTGCAAGACCCCGTCGCCGACCGCATGGCCATATTGGTCGTTGATACGCTTGAAGTGATCGATATCCAGCATGATCACCGACAACGCCCCCGACGTGCGATTCAGGCGGACCATCTCGGCCTTGAGACGATCCTGGAAATACCGGCGGTTGTGAATCCCGGTGAGGGCATCGGTGATGGACAGCGCGCGCAGTTCTTCTTCCACCCGCTTGAGATCGGAAATATCAGACACATAACCATGCCACAGCGTACCGCCGCCCGGCAGTTCCTCCGGCGTGGCCTCACCGCGAATCCAGCGCAGGCCCCGTTGCGGCAACTGCACGCGGTACTCTTCGCGCCAGTGGCTCAATTGCAGCGCGGATAAGCGGATCGACGCACGCACCCGCTCGACGTCCAGGGGGTGGATGCGCTCCAAGACCTGCTTCGCATCCCGTTGCAGCACCCCGGTGTCGATCTCGTAGATATCGCGCATGCCATCGCTGGCGTAGATAAACCGCCAGTTGTCCTGGGGCTCCACGGTGAACTGGAAGATCCCGCCAGGCACATGGGCGCTGAGTTTTTTCAGCAAGCGGTCCCGCACGGCCAGGGCCTCATAGGCGCGTTTTTGCTCGGTGACATCCAGGTAAATCGCCAGGTGCCCGACCCATAAGCCATGCTCATCCAGCAACACGGTGCCGAGCATATTCACCGTCAACTGGCTGCCGTCCTCGCGCACCAGGGTCCACTCGCGGGCCTCCTGCGGGTTGTCCGGGCTTTCCACCAGCATCGCCTGGCTCGGCGGGATTCGCCGGCCCAACGCCACGCTCAAACTCGTCGCGCGCACGTCCAGCTCCGCCGCGACATGCAGGCTTTCCAGGGTCAAGCGGCCGATTACGTGCTCGGCCTTGAACCCCAGCATCTGCTCGGCACCGGCGTTGAAGGTGTTGATCACGCCGTGCAAGCCGGTGGCAATGATTGCAACCTGCGTCGCGGCGTTCAGCACGCTACGCAACTGGCCGTGGGCGCCGCGCAGTTCCTGCTCGCGCAGGCGCAACTGCGCGGTACGCTGCTCCACCAGTTTCAAGGCGCGCTGACGCTGGCTGACCAACATATAGAGCAAGACGCTAAGCAACAGGCTGAAGAGCCCGCCCATGGCCAGGATCGAGACCAGGGAGAAACCGCTGCCCTTTTCGAACACCAGGCTGGGGCGCAGCGTTAGGGCGTAGACATGATCGCCGAGGGTCAGGCGGCGCGTGGCCACCAGATCGCTGTTGGCCAAAGCATTGCTGGACTCGTACAGCAGGCGCTTTTGCTGGTCAGAAGTGTCGACGATCTGCGTCACCAGATTATCGCGATCCGGCTTGGGCAAGCCGTCGGCCATCAACTGGCGCATGCTGATCACGGCCATCACAAAGCCGTAGGGTTCTGTCCCGCCTAGGGAGACGACTGGTGCGACCAATAACACGCCGGTGGCGTAGGCCGGCTCCACACCCACCAACTGCATGGGCTGGGACACTGCCAGCTTACCGCTCGCTTGTGCGCGCTGAAGGGTCGAGCGCCGCAGAGGTTGGGCCAGCAGGTCAAAGCCCAGGGGCGAACCGAGCAGGCTGTGGGTCTGGCTGTACAGGATCGGCACGTATTCATCGCGCTCCACCGCCGGGGCCAACTCACCGAGTGAATTCAGTTCACGTATCCTGAAGGGCAGAGCGCGCTGGCGCGATACTTCCTGCTCAAACTGAACGCGCTGATCACGCAGCACCCGCGGCGCCCAGACATACGCACGGGAACGCAGCAGCAAGGGCTGGGCGAAACCATCGAACTCGTCTCGGGACACGTCACTGGAATTGACGAAAAAGCGTTGCAGGCTGGCCAGACGTTGCTCCTGGTCCTCGAAACGCTCCTGCAGACGGGTGAATCGCTCATTGACCAACAGTTGGAAACGCTGGCGCTCCTGCTGTTGATAGAGGTCGGATGTCGCCCAGGCAATGATGATCGTCAAGGTGCTGCCTGCCAAAAACACCACCAATGCCATCAGCCAAGCCGATACCTGCTCACTGATAAAACCTAGGATCTTCGGGCGAACGGCTTGCAACGGCATAGGCAACACTCACAACGCCAGCGTGCTGGGGTGTCACTTTGGCTGGACGTTTAGTTATAGCTAGCGGCCCTGTATTTGACCAGCGTAAAAAGCCGCAAGACCCGATTATTCGAGGCTTGCGGCTTATGGGGGGGAGCAATCAGCGAGCGGTGATTTTCCAGGCCCGATGGATCTTCGCATTGCGCGCAAAATCCGGGTCGAGGGTCTTGTCGCTGATTTCCTCGACCGCGTAGCGTTCGCTGAGGTTGTCCTCAAGCACAAACTTGCGGAAGTTGTTCGAGAAGTACAGCACGCCACCCGGTGCCAGGCGCGCCATGGCGAGATCGAGCAACTGCACGTGGTCGCGCTGCACGTCGAAGATACCTTCCATGCGCTTGGAGTTGGAGAAGGTCGGCGGGTCGATGAAGATCAGGTCGAACTCATCGCGACTGGCTTCCAGCCACGCCATCACATCACCCTGCTCCAGGCGGTTCTTGTCGGAGAAACCGTTGAGGGAGAAGTTACGACGTGCCCAGTCCAGGTAGGTCTTGGACAGGTCGACGCTGGTGGTGCTGCGCGCGCCACCCTTGGCTGCGTGCACGCTGGCGGTGGCGGTGTAGCAATACAGGTTGAGGAAACGCTTGCCGGCCGCCTCTTTCTGGATGCGCACGCGCATCGGACGGTGGTCGAGGAACAGGCCGGTGTCGAGGTAGTCGGTGAGGTTGACCAGCAGCTTCACGCCGCCTTCGCTGACCTCGGTGAACTTGCCCTGGGCGCTCTGGCGCTCGTACTGCTTGGTGCCGCTTTGACGCTCGCGGCGCTTGACCACCACGCGGTTCTTGTCGATGTTCAGCGCCTGGGGAATGGCCGCCAGGGCATCGAACATGCGTGCGGAGGCTTTTTCCGGGTCGATGGATTTCGGCGCGGCGTATTCCTGCACGTGGACCCAATCGTGATACAGGTCGATGGCCATGGAATATTCCGGCATGTCGGCATCGTAGACGCGGTAGCAATCCACACCTTCACGCTTGGCCCACTTGCCCAGTTGCTTGAGGTTCTTTTGCAGGCGGTTGGCGAACATCTGCCCGCCTTCGCTCAGGCGCGCCTGTTCGACCACGGGAGCGGGCGCCGCTGCAGGTTTGATCGGGTTGCCGTTCTTGTTGTACTGGCGCTCTTGCGGCTCGGTCGGGGCCTGGTCGTAGGCGGCTTGTTCGCGTTCGGCCTGGCGCTGCTCCGGAGTGCGGCGCTCGCCGGTGACGAACTGGTCCGGGTTGACCTTGATCAGCAGCAATTTGCACGGCAAGGCGCCGTTCCAGAACGCATACTGCTTGTGGCTGCGGATGCCCATGCGCTTGCCCAGGTCCGGCGCGCCGGTGAATACCGCCGCTTCCCAGCCCATGCACGCTTGGCGCAGACGCTCGCCGAGGTTCTGGTAAAGGTACAACAAGCTCGCTTCGTCACCCAGGCGCTCGCCGTAGGGCGGGTTGCAGATCACCAGGCCTTTCTGGTTCTGGTCCGGACGCGGCTCGAACGTAGCGACTTCGCCCTGGTACACCTTGATCCAATGGCTGAGGCCGGCACGCTCGATGTTGTTGCGAGCAGGCTGGATCAAGCGCGGATCGGCTTCGTAGCCACGAATCCACAACGGCGGCTTGTTCATGCCGATGGCGGCACGCTCGCTGGCCTCGGTGTGAAGTTTCTTCCACAGCGCCGGGACGTGACCGAGCCAGGTGGTGAAACCCCACAGTTCGCGATTGAGGTTGGGCGCCATATCGGCGGCGATCATCGCGCCTTCCACCAAGAAGGTGCCCACGCCACACATCGGGTCGGTCAGCGCGCCGCCTTCAGCAGCGATGCGCGGCCAGCCGGCACGAATCAGGATCGCTGCCGCGAGGTTTTCCTTCAACGGTGCGGCACCCTGCTGCAGGCGGTAACCGCGCTGGTGCAGGCTGTGGCCGGACAGGTCGAGGGACAGGATCGCTTCGCCACGGTCCAGGCGCAGGTGGATGCGCAGGTCCGGATTGATCTTGTCGATGGACGGACGCTCGCCGGTTGGCGTGCGCAGCTTATCGACGATTGCATCCTTGACCTTCAGCGCGCCGAAGTGGGTGTTGTCGATGCCCGAGCCGTGACCGCTGAATTCCACCGCCAGACTGCCGTCCGGGACCATGTGCTCAGCCCACTCGATATCCAGCACGCCGTGATAGAGGTCTTCGGCGTCCTTCATCGGGAAGCGCTTGAGTACCAGCAACACGCGGTTGGCCAGGCGCGACCAGAGGCACAGGCGGTAAGCAGTTTCCATGTCGGCCATGCCGCGCACGGCCGAGGTGTGCTCGCGGGCTTCCTCAAGGCCAAGCCCGACGGCTTCCTCGATCAGCAGGCCTTCGAGGCCCTTGGGGCAGGTGAGGAAGAGTTCAAAACGGTCCGACATGGGTAATCCAGGCTTTTCAGCAATAAATGAACGGGCGACGCATCGCCGGCTCGGTTTTCAATCAAGCACTTTTCTTGAAGAGTGCTCGCGTGGCACGAATGTGCCGTCCCACCCCGTCTACCGGGCCTTTGGGCCTAGATTGACGGGGCAGAGAGATAATTTTTGCAACAAAAAGAAATATTCAGACCCTTCGTCGAATAGTGACCGACCGTGACGGGCGGGCTTTCTCACCGCAGGAAAAAGCCCATTCTCTTCGCAAGGCACATCATAGCTGGCTTTGCCCAATAAAAGGGGCGAAAAGCCATCCCAGCTTATGGCTATAGCATCACTATTGTGACGTGCTTATGACAAAACGATCATTGAATCCATGTGACCTATTGGTTAGAACTCAACACAGGTCAGCGCCACAACGACGCTGACACATTGGCTCGCCACGCCGGCAGCGAGCCACACCAACGGCAGAAAAACTCTGCCCGGCCCCAGACGAGGCCGAAGGATATCAAGACAGTCAACAAGTGAGGGAAACACCCTATGAGAAGACTTAAGCGTGATCCGTTGGAAAGAGCATTTTTACGCGGATATCAATATGGCGTTCATGGCAAATCCCGTGAGCTTTGCCCATTTACTCTACCGTCGGTACGCCAAGCCTGGATCAACGGCTGGCGAGAAGGACGCGGCGACAACTGGGACGGTATGACAGGCACTGCGGGCATCCACAGACTCAACGAACTTCACGCGGTCGGCTAATCAAGGGCATTTAATTCCGACACCAGCACGAATAGTAGGTAACAACTTAACCACGCACGCCCTATCCAGGCGGCGGGCTTCGGCCCAGGGGCTCCTCTTGAGGAGCCCTTTTTATTGGGCGTGTGTCAGGCCTTTTTTGGCAACGCCGCAATCGCGTCCACCGCCTCGCGAATCAACGCCGGGCCCTTGTAGATAAAGCCGGAATACAGCTGCACCAGGCTAGCACCGGCGGCGATTTTCTCGGCCGCATGTTTGCCTTCGGTGATACCGCCAACCGCGATGATCGGCAAACGCCCTGCCAACTCGGTAGCCAGCACCTTGACGATATGCGTGCTCTTGTCACGCACCGGGGCGCCCGACAAGCCGCCCGCTTCGTCGCCATGGGCCAGGCCTTCAACACCGACACGGCTGAGGGTGGTGTTGGTGGCAATCACCGCATCCATCCCTGAATCCACCAGGGCCTGGGCGACCAGTACGGTTTCTTCATCACTCATGTCCGGGGCGATCTTGATCGCCAACGGCACGCGCTTGCCATGGCGCACGGCGAGGTCTTCCTGGCGCTGGCGCAAGGCTTCGAGCAATTGCTTGAGGGAATCACCAAACTGCAGGCTACGCAGGCCAGGGGTGTTGGGCGAGCTGACGTTCACCGTGACGTAGCTGGCGTGGGCGTAGACCTTGTCCAGGCAGATCAGGTAGTCATCCACCGCGCGCTCCACCGGCGTGTCGAAATTCTTGCCGATATTGATCCCGAGAATGCCCTTGTACTTCGCCGCTTGAACCCGCGACAGCAGGTGATCGACACCGAGGTTGTTGAAGCCCATGCGGTTGATGATCGCCTCGGCTTCCGGCAGGCGAAAAATGCGCGGCTTGGGGTTGCCCGGCTGAGGACGCGGGGTCACGGTGCCGATTTCGACGAAACCGAAACCCAACTGCGCAAAGCCGTCGATGGCCGTACCGTTCTTGTCCAGGCCGGCAGCCAGCCCGACCGGGTTGGGGAAGTCGAGCCCCATCACCGACACCGGCATTTTCGCCGGTGCCTTGCATACCAGGCCATTTAGCCCCAGGCGGCCACCGGCACCGATCAGGTCCAGGGACAGATCATGGGAGGTCTCCGGGGAGAGTTTGAACAACAACTGGCGGGCCAGGGTATACATGGGCGGGCTAGACTCGGATGGCGGCGATAAGTGGCGGCGATTATAGCCGGGCTGGCTGGCTGCGTGCGAGGCGTGCCGCCCAATCGTCAGTAGCGATGCGCGACCAACGCTTCGTAGCGGGCCCAGATCTTCTGTGCGTACTGCAGGCGTAACGCTTCACGCTGC
The DNA here is from genome assembly GCF_049897085.1 of Pseudomonas sp. PSPC3-2. Classification (NCBI taxonomy): domain Bacteria; kingdom Pseudomonadati; phylum Pseudomonadota; class Gammaproteobacteria; order Pseudomonadales; family Pseudomonadaceae; genus Pseudomonas; species Pseudomonas sp. PSPC3-2. Next base: position 80,778 of record NZ_JAFCVO010000009.1, on the reverse strand, counting down.
GGACCGGGGCCCGGGCCTGCGTTGTAGGCGCCTATGGCCGTCCAGTTATAGCCGAAACGCTGAATGAACTCGGCAAGAATCGACGCCCCGACCTCTACCGACAGGCAGGGCTCACTCAACAGCCGTTCTTCGGTGATGCCCTGTTTGAGCAGGCGGGGCAAATGGATGCTGTTGATCTGCATCAGACCGATATCGCGGGTGCCATTGCGATTGTTGTAATTCATCGCGCCCGCACGATACCCCGACTCTACGGCGGCAATGGCCTGCAGCAACTCCGGTTCAAGATCGTAACGACTGGCCACCTCGTCCCAGCAATACGCCAGTGCCTGATTGCTTCCCATCAGCACCACCAGCAACAGGCCCCTGCGCCACACGTTGCGCTTTACCTGCCACAGGCCGAGCAAACATGGATGGGCTGCGACGGGGTGCGCTCAGCAGGTCGCACCGGGCACGTAAAGCGATAGCCTCTGCCATAGACCGTCTTGATAAACCCTTTGTCGGCACGCAAATGCTTACGCAATGAATAAATGCAGCGAGTCAGCGACTCCTCCGACACCTCCCCCTGGCGCCAAGCCATTTCAAGCAAACAGTCTTTGGTCATCAGCGCACCACCAGACACCAACAGCAAGCGCAGCACCTGCCACTCCTTGGGCGGCAACTGGATATCCGCGCCCTCACCGGTCAAACGTCCATCGCCATGCAGGGTCCAGTGGCCAAAGACCAGGGAAGTCGTCATCCCTCCATCATTCACGACGGCCATACACACCTCTGCATCCAACCACTGACATTAAAATCCTAATTTCCAGAACCGGCTCATACGCCGACGGCACGACTATAAAAAAGGCGCCCCCTACCCACCCTAGGAAAAAACCCATATCAGCAAGGCTTTCAGGAATAGCCTTGTAAGAAATCTCACTGGAGCTAACAACTAAGGCGATACCCACTCCTGGTAAACCTCAAGCAGCTCAACCCCCAGGCGGTCTTCCAACTGAACCAGCTCGCCCAGAGCCAACAATTGGCCATTGACCCGCACTTCCACGCAATGGATGACTTCCGGCGCCAAAGGCAGCACTTTCCCCGGTGCAAACAGCGCCAGCCGCTTGCGCGTGATCAGTTGTTCCTGCAAAAGAATTTCCAGATGCATGGCGAACGCCTACCTCATTGATCGACATCGCGAATCGACCGCACAAACGCACGTTGCACCCGTTCGTATTGCGGCTGAGTCAGCGGCGGAGGCCCGACAGCGCCACCCAAAGTCTTGAGCTCGTTGCCCAAGGCCCGGGCCTGAATCACAAACAGCCGTACCTCGGCACGCTGGCCTGGCGCAGTGGCACGCCCTTCGGCATCAACATCCCGACGAAAACCGCCTAACCACAGACGTTTACCCTGAGGCATCCGAACGACGCTGCTAACGCTCACCCGCCCGACTGCGGTCATTTTCTGACGCTGCCGCGCCTCGCCCATCTGGCGATCATCCTCAAGGCTCAACAGCATCTCGATCTCGTTCGCCTCGGCAAACCGCGGCAACACGCTGACCTGGGTGCCATAGCGCACGGGCTTCCAGGCGGTGCTCCCGCCGGGGGGCCCCGGCAAGTAGAGTGTGTGGTTATCCTGGAAGACCGCAGGAACGTTCTCCTGGGTGAGAATCACGGGCAGTGTCACCACCCGCGCCCGCCGCCGCCGCTCCAGCACGGCGATTTGCGCCATCAAGCGATTGTCCTCCAACGGCTCCAGCACCCGGGTCGCCGAGACTGATGTGTGGGTTTCCTCGGCCCAGGCCTGGTCGATTTTCTTGAGTTCGTCACGGTCCACATCCACCAGCCACAGCGAAACCTCGATCGGGCGCTTGGGCACATCCAGCTCCGCCACCAGTTGCTCGATAAAACTCACCTGGGCAGGCTTGCCCTTGATGAGCAGGCTGTTGGTATCCGGGTAGGGGATCACTGCCAGGCTCTTGTCGGCCAGCAAACCGGGCGGCCGTTGCGCAGGGGCCTGTTGTTCGCGGGAAATCACGGTCTCGATCAGCGACGCCATGCCCGGCACATTGACCTTTTCATCGCCCATGACGTACTCACGGTCCGCCACATGGGTATTGAGCACCTGCACCACGCCAAACCCCTGCTTGCCCACACGGAGCCCGGCCCGCTGGCGGTCCATCAATTGGGCAAGGTGCAGCACCTGGTCGACATAGTTCGCCGGCCCGGACACATAGAACATCCGCCCCCCGCTCTCCCGCAGGGGGTAGCGGGACTCATCGAGCCCCGAGCGACGCATGAGCTCACGCAGCCTTGAGACGCAGATATGCCGCAACGTCACAGCCGAGCTCTTCGCTTCATCTGCGGCGTAGAGGTAAAGCACCTGCCCGTCGCTGTACCAGATCAGGTGATGCAGCTCGGCCACCGCCTCCAGCACCTGCTGTGCCCGGCTGAAATCGTAGGTTCCGGAAACGCGTTGGCGGGCCGCCGCCCGGCTGACAACGACCGGCAGGCCAAGAGGCAGCGACAACGCGCTAAAAAACGTATGCAGGCTTTCGTCCCGCGCCTGGTAGGTCTCGCCCCAGGCAGACGCGCAGCCCAGCATCAACACCGCGCAAAACAGCCAGCGGCGGAGCCGGTGGGCGGCCATCGTTGTGGGAGAGTCGTACACCGTGGGGTTTCCTGGGCAGTCTGGCATAGGGAAGCGGCCATACTGAAAGCCTGCGGCGTTTCAATCTTGATGGAAAGTTGACGGCGTACCCCGCCGTTCTGCCCGTGGCATGTGCCTTGCTACGCACTCTGCATCAGAGCGCGCGCCAACGTCGGAGCGGGCTTACGGACAAAGGCGTCGTTACCCGCAATGGCCCGCACTGCCATCTGAGGGAACGACGCTTTTTTTTGAACGAAAAGGTAGGTGTTGATGAACGATTCGGACGGCAACAGCCCGATAAACGACCCGCTGGCCTGGGTCAACGGCAGTGACGCCCCGGAAAAGAGCAGCCTCGACCTGGGCTTCATGGCCTTGAGCGATTGCGCCTCGCTGGTGGTCGCGGCCACCCAGGGCTTCGCGCAACCCTACGGCTTGACGCTGAACCTCAAGCGCCAGTCGTCGTGGGCCAACCTGCGCGACAAACTGGTCAGCGGTGAACTGGATGCCGCCCACAGCCTGTATGGGCTGATCTACGCCGTACACCTGGGCATCGGCGGCGTGGCCGCCACCGACATGGCAGTGCTGATGGGGCTGAACCAGAACGGGCAGAGCATCAACCTGTCCCACGATCTGCAACAGCAAGGGGTGGTCACTCCTGAGGCGCTGGATCGCCATGTGCACCAAAGCCGAACAAAACTGACCTTCGCTCAGACGTTTCCCACAGGCACCCACGCCATGTGGCTGTATTACTGGCTGGCAAGCCAAGGCATTCATCCATTGCAGGACGTGAACAGTGTGGTGGTCCCTCCGCCACAAATGGTGGCGCATCTATTAGCCGGGCGCATTGACGGTTTTTGTGTCGGCGAACCCTGGAGCGCCAGCGCGGTGAAGCAGAACCAGGGTTTCACCCTCGCGACCACCCAGGCGATCTGGCCGGATCATCCGGAAAAAGTGCTCGGCTGCACCCAGGCGTTCGTCGACCAATACCCCAACACCGCCCGCGTGCTGGTGATGGCGATCCTGGAGGCCAGCCGCTTTATCGAGGCGAGCCACGAAAACCGCCGTTCCACCGCGCAGTTGCTCAGCGCCCGCGAGTACCTCGACGCACCGCTCGACTGCATCGAACCGCGTCTGCTCGGGGCCTACGACGATGGCCTCGGCAACCAGTGGCAAGATCCCCATGCGCTGCGCTTTTTCGCCGATGGCGAGGTGAACCTGCCCTACCTCTCCGACGGCATGTGGTTCATGACCCAGTTTCGCCGCTGGGGCCTGTTGCGCGAAGACCCGGACTACCTGGGCATTGCCCGTAAAGTGCAGCAACTGGATCTGTATCGCCAGGCGGCCGATGCCGTCGGCGTCCCCACAAACGCCCAGGACATGCGCAGCAGCCAGTTGATCGACGGCAAGATCTGGGATGGCTCCGACCCTGCCACCTACGCCCGCAGCTTCCGCCTGCATGCCCTGGCCGACCACGCCAGCCGCCACGCCCTGCGCTGACAGGAGGACCGATATGTTGCGAATCCTGTTGATCAACGACACACCGCGCAAGGTCGGGCGCCTCAAGGCAGCACTGACCGAGGCCGGGTTTGAGGTGATCGATGAGTCGGGCCTGACCATCGATTTGCCTGCGCGCGTCGAAACGGTGCGGCCGGACGTGATCCTGATCGATACCGAGTCACCCGGCCGCGATGTGATGGAGCAAGTGGTGCTGGTCAGCCGCGACCAACCGCATCCAATCGTGATGTTCACCGACGAGCACGACCCGGACGTCATGCGCCAAGCCATCAAATCCGGCGTCAGCGCCTACATTGTCGAAGGCATCCAGGCCCAACGTCTGCAGCCGATCCTCGACGTGGCCATGGCCCGTTTCGAAAGCGACCAGGCCCTGCGCGCCCAGTTGCACGCCCGCGACCAACAACTGGCCGAGCGCAAGCGCATCGAACTGGCCAAAGGCATGCTAATGAAAATGAAGAACTGCAACGAGGAAGAGGCCTACACCTTGATGCGCCGCCAGGCCATGAGCCGCCAGCAGAAACTGATCCAGGTGGCGGAGCAGATCATCGCCATGAGCGAGTTGCTTGGCTAAAAAACCATCGTGGCCGGTTGGCCCAGGACTTGCTAAGTATTCAACACAGGTAACCAACGGCGGTTGCCCCTCCACGACAAAGACGTCGCACACCCGGTTTGCCCTCGCGAACCCGGTGGCGGCGTTTTTTCGTTTTGGCCCCCGTAACACGGGGCCGGTGGGGCGGCCTTAGCGGGCTGTTCCATCACCAGGCCTTCTTACAAGACTCCCAACCGTTGAGGTGCGTGATGAAATCAAGCTTCTGGAAATCCGGGCACACCCCGACCCTGTTTGCCGCGTTCCTGTATTTTGACCTGAGTTTCATGGTCTGGTACCTGCTGGGCCCGCTCGCGGTGCAAATTGCCGCCGACCTGCACCTGACCACGCAACAACGCGGCCTGGTGGTGGCGACACCCATCCTGGCAGGCGCGGTGCTGCGCTTTCTGATGGGCATGCTGGCAGACAAACTCTCACCCAAAACCGCCGGGCTGATTGGCCAGGTGATTGTGATCGCCGCACTCTTCGGCGCCTGGAAACTCGGAATCCACAGCTACGAGCAAGCACTGCTGCTGGGGCTGTTCCTGGGGATGGCCGGTGCCTCCTTCGCAGTCGCCCTGCCATTGGCGTCCCAGTGGTATCCCGCTGAGCACCAGGGCAAAGCCATGGGCATCGCCGGCGCCGGCAACTCCGGCACGGTGTTCGCCGCCCTGCTGGCACCGGTACTCGCGGCGGCGTTCGGCTGGAGCAACGTGTTCGGTTTCGCCCTGATTCCGTTGATCCTGACGCTGATCGTCTTCGCCTGGCTCGCGCGCAATGCCCCCGAGCGCCCGAAGGCCAAATCCATGGCCGACTACTTCAAGGCCCTGGGCGATCGCGACAGCTGGTGGTTCATGTTTTTCTATAGCGTGACCTTTGGTGGTTTTATCGGCCTGGCCAGCGCCCTGCCCGGCTACTTCAACGACCAATACGGCCTGAGCCCCGTGACCGCCGGCTACTACACCGCCGCCTGTGTGTTCGGCGGTAGCCTGATGCGTCCACTCGGCGGCGCCCTGGCTGATCGCTTCGGCGGGATTCGCACGTTGCTGGGCATGTACAGCGTGGCGGCGATTTGCATAGCAGCGGTGGGTTTCAACCTGCCCAGTTCCTACGCGGCCCTGGCCCTGTTCGTCTGCACCATGCTCGGTCTCGGCGCCGGTAATGGCGCAGTGTTCCAGTTAGTGCCCCAGCGCTTCCGCCGTGAGATCGGCGTAATGACCGGGCTGATCGGCATGGCCGGCGGTATCGGTGGCTTCGCCCTGGCGGCGGGCATGGGCGCGATCAAACAAAGCACCGGCAGCTATCAGTTGGCCCTGTGGTTGTTCGCCAGCCTCGGCGTACTGGCCTGGTTCGGCCTGCACGGCGTCAAGCGCCGCTGGAGAACCACCTGGGGTTCGGCCGCCGTGACCGCCGCGCGCGTCTGATGAGCCTGCAACTGAGCGTCGCCCAGGCCAGCGCCATCGGCCCGCGCGCCGAGAACCAGGACGCCCTGCGCGTGGTCACGCCCCTGGCGGAACTGGCCGCGAGCAAGGGTTACCTGTGTGCCATCGCCGATGGTGTCAGCCAATGCGCCGACGGTGGCCTGGCCGCACGCTCGACCTTGCAGGCGCTGGCCCTGGACTATTACGCCACGCCGCAAACCTGGAGCGTGGCCCAAGCGCTCGAACGCCTATTGCTGGCGCAGAATCGCTGGCTGCAGGCCAATGGCGGCGGCCAGCCGTTGCTGACCACCCTCAGTGCACTGGTGTTTCGCGGGCAACGTTTCACCCTGGCCCACGTCGGCGATTGCCGGGCGTATCGCTGGCTGGACGGCGAGTTACAGCGCATCAGCGAAGATCATGTGTGGGAACAGCCGGGCATGCAGCATGTGCTCAAGCGCGCCCTCGGCCTGGATCAACACCTGGTGCTGGATTTTCTCGACGGCCAATTGCGCGAGGGCGAATGCTTCCTGCTGCTCAGCGATGGTGTGTGGGCAACCTTGGGTGATCACAGCATCAGTGCGATCCTGCGCGAGCAGACCGACCTCGATCTGGCGGTACACACGCTGATCACAGCCGCACACCTGGCCGGTAGCCAGGACAACGCCAGCGCCCTGCTTGTACGCATCGATAAACTCGGCGCCGCGACCCTGGGCGACGCACTGGTGCAGTTGCAGCAATGGCCGCTGCCCCCAGCGCTGAAAGCCGGGCAACAGTTCGAAGGCTGGCAGGTGGAAAGCGTACTGGCGCAGAGCCGACAGTCATTGCTGTATCGGGTACGCGATGCCCAACAGCAACCCTGGCTGCTGAAAACCCTGCCCCTCAGCCGTGACGATGACAACGACGCCGGTCAGGCCTTGCTGTCGGAGGAATGGTTTCTGCGGCGGGTGGCCGGGCGCGCGTTTCCTGAAGTCCACGCGGCCAGCGCGCGTCAGCATTTGTACTACGTGATGCGTGAATATCCGGGGCAAACCCTGGCGCAACTGTTCGAGCAACAAGGCCCATTACCCCTGGCGCAATGGCAATCCGTGGCCGAACGCTTGCTGCGGGCGGTGGGCCTGTTGCATCGCCGGCAAATACTGCACCGTGACATCAAACCGGAGAACCTGCTGCTGGGTGAGGATGGTGAATTACGCGTGCTGGATTTCGGCCTGGCCTACTGCCCGGGTCTCTCGGAGGACCGGGCTCATGTGCTGCCCGGCACGCCGAGCTTTATCGCGCCCGAGGCGTTCCATGGTGAGCGTCCTACGGCCCAACAAGATTTATACAGCGTAGGCGTCTGCCTGTATTACCTGCTGACCGGGCATTACCCCTACGGTGAAATTGAAGCTTTCCAACGGCCCAGGTTCACCCAGCCGGTCAGCGCCAGCCGCTACCGTCCCGACCTGCCGGACTGGCTACCGCTCAGCCTCGACCGTGCGGTGGCTGCTCAACCGTCACAACGCTATGAAACCGCCGAAGAATGGCTGCTGGTCCTCGAGCAGGCAGACCGACGCGAACTGAGTGTCCGCCCTCGTCCTTTGCTGGAGCGGGAACCCTTGAAGGTCTGGCGCACCTTGGGGTTGCTCTCGATGCTGATCAATCTGGCGCTCCTCTATTTACTCTTTCACCGCTGACGTCATCTCTAGACGAGGGAAACCACATGAACGCAAAAGTCTGGCTGGTAGGCGCGGGCCCCGGCGACCCGGAGCTGCTGACCCTCAAGGCTGTACGGGCAATGAACACAGCCGATGTGGTGCTGATCGATGACCTGGTCAACCCGGCAGTCCTGGAACATTGCGCCGCAGCGCGGGTGATCACAGTCGGTAAACGCGGGGGCTGCCGCTCTACCCCGCAAGACTTTATCCACCGCCTGATGCTGCGTTATGCCCGCCAGGGAAAGTGCGTGGTAAGGCTCAAGGGCGGTGACCCATGCATTTTCGGGCGTGGTGGCGAAGAGGCTGCGTGGCTGCGCGAACGCGGCGTCGAAGTCGAGTTGGTCAACGGGATTACAGCCGGGCTGGCGGGCGCGACGAACTGCGCAATTCCGCTGACCTTGCGCGGTGTCAGTCGCGGCGTGACCCTCGTCACAGCCCACACCCAGGACGACAGCAGCCTCAATTGGCGCGCGCTGGCGGAAGGCGGGACGACGCTGGTGATCTATATGGGCGTAGCGAAGCTCGAAGAACTTCGACAGCAATTACTGGAAGGCGGGATGGCCGCAGATATGCCGGTGGCAATGATCGAAAATGCCTCGTTGCCGCAGCAGCGGGAGTGCCGTAGCAATTTGTCGCGGATGCAGGACGATGCACTGGCGTTCGCCTTGAAGAGCCCGGCGATCCTAGTGATCGGCAGCGTCGCCGCCATCTCGCAGGCCACCCACGTCGCAGTGGCAGCCAGTGCCTGAGGCAAATCCAGGGCGAAAAAAAACCCGGCCGGAGCCGGGTTTTTTTCTACTACTCAGTAATTACTGAGCAGCTTGAGCTTCAACCGCAGCTTCTACGCGACGGTTAACAGCACGACCAGCTTCAGTTGCGTTGTCAGCAACTGGGCGGGATTCGCCGTAACCTACCGAAGTAACGCGGTTGGCTGCTACGCCGTCTTTAACCAGGACTTGCTTAACAGCGTCAGCACGACGCTGGGACAGCTTCTGGTTGTAAGCGTCTGGACCTACGGAGTCAGTGTGACCAGCCACTTCTACGTGGGTAGCTGGGTACTGCTTCATGAAGTCGGCCAGGTTTTTCACGTCGCCGTAGCTGTTAGGCTTAACAACGGCCTTGTCGAAGTCGAACTTAACGTCCAGCTCAACACGAACAACGCTAGCAACTGGAGCTTCTGGCTCTGCTGCAACTGGCTCTGGAGCTGGTGCTGGAGCAGGAGCTGGAGCAGCCTTGCCGCCGCTACCGCCGAAGTTCACACCCAGACCAACCAGGGCCTGGTAGTCCCACTTACCGTTGTCCAGCTTGTAGTCAGCTTCAACGCCGCCACGAGCGTACAGGTTGTCAGTGATGTACCACTTAACGCCTGCACCAGTAGTCAGGAAAGTCGACTGGTCACGACCGGTATGGCCGTCAGCAGCTACGTTGGTCTGGCTGCCGTGAGCAACGCCGCCTTCAACGTATGGACGGATCGCGTCGCCAACGGTACCGAAGTGGTATTGGCTCTTCAGACCGAACTGATCGCCACGGATCTTCTGATTGCCAGTACCGTCGTTCGAGCGGGTGTAATCCAGCTTGCCGTAGGTAAGGTTCACCGAAACGTCGTCGGTCAGGAAGTAACCGATCGAAGCGCCTGGAGTGCGACCGTCTTCGACGTGATCAACACTGTCGTTGAACTTCTTCGCATAGAACAGCTCGCCTTCAACTGCGCCTTGGCCTTGTGCCAGTGCGCCGAAAGAAGTAGCGGCAATAAGAGAACCAATGGCCAAGCCCAAGGTGTTTTTCAGTTTCATCCGTTAAATCCCCATCTGGTGATTGTAAAGCAGTCCCTCAAACCGGGGGACAACTCGGCGACAAGTCTAACAGAACTTGCCTACACGTAAGAGATATTTGCCACGCACTAAGTTTCAGTCTCGCCCGCAAATTTCTCACGTAATTTATCAAGAGCACGTTTGTAACGCATTTTTGTAGCACTCAAACCCATATGCATGATGTCAGCAATTTCCTGAAATTCCAGCTCTGCGACAAAACGTAGCACCAGAATTTCTCGGTCAATCGGATTCACATGCACCAACCAGCGATCAAGCCCGCCCTTATCCTCGGGTGCCGGCGCCTTTTCTTCAGACGCCTCCTCAAGGGGGTCCAGACTCAAAGCATCCATCAAGCGACGCTTTCGCCGTTCCTTCCGATACTGCGTGATGCACTCGTTGTACGTGATGCTGTACAGCCAGGTCTTGAACTTCGATTTGCCCTCGAAGTTCTTCAGGCCATACAACACCTTGAGCATCACTTCCTGACAGACATCATCCGCATCTCTATCGTTCCCTAAATACCTTGAACAAACGTTGAACAGAGTGCGTTGATACCTGCGCATTAACTCTTCATACGCGCGTGTCACGTGAAACAGCTCCGTGTGCGAGCGCGCGACCAACTCCTCATCAGAGAGCTCACGGGGGTCATAGCGCGTGGACAGCGTTTGGGCTTTATTCAAAACAAGTCGTGCCGACAGTCAGGTCAATGTCCGCCACAGCCCGGTCACCCAGGTTCGCGGCGGCGTACATTAGCAGGGTTTACCGGGTTAGCGGCTACTGACCTGCTGCTCCAGGAGAATCCGATTGGACAGCGACACCAGGTCGCCGTCATCGGTCAGCACGGTTGTCTTGACCGTACCGATCTCCTCGATTTGCCCTTCGACCTCGCCCACACGCACGTGCTGCCCTACCTGATACAACTCACGCACATAGATTCCCGCAAGAATCTGACCGGCAATTTCACGACTTCCCAGGCCCATGGCCAGCGCAACTGCCAGACCAACGGTAATCAAAACAATCACAATCACATGGTTGAGCAGGTCAGTCTTGACCTCCAACTGGCTGATCGCGACGGAAATGCTAATGATGATCACCAGCCCCTGGGCAATTCGCCCCAGGCCTGCCGCGTAGTCCAGCCCGACGCCTTCAGCAGCCCCGCGTACCAGCCCGTTGGCCAGTTGTGCGAGTAAAACGCCGACGAGAAGTACCAGCGCGCCGCCGAATACCTTCGGCAAATACAGTGCCAGCATGTCGAGCGTAGCTGAAACTCGCTCAAGGCCAAGGGATTGAGCCGCAGAAACCAGAAAAATCAGCAAAACGAACCAATAAACGATCTTGCCGATCAGGGTCGAGATCGGCACTTGCAGCCCTGCACGGCCCAGCAGCTTGGTCAGGCCGGTGCCTGCCATCAAACGGTCCAGGCCGAGTTTGGCGAGCAGCTTGGACAGCAGGGTGTCGAGCAGCTTGGCCACGACAAAACCCAGCAATACCAGGACCAGCGCCCCAAACAGGTTGGGAATGAAATTCGCCACCTTGGTCCATAATGCGGTCATCGCGGTGACCAGGCTCTGGGTCCAGAGATCAAGTTCCATATTCAATCAGCCTTATCAGCAGTGCGAGCAAGAGGTTTACGACGGGAAACCGGCGAGACGTGGGCCGAACCATTGTTCAGCGCCATCATCAATGCTGGCAACCAACGACCGAGCAGACCGAACAGATCCCCCGCCCCAACCTGACGGTTGGCGGTTTTCAACACGCGGCCCAGGCAGGCATCGTCATCACGGTTGGATGGCGACGCATTGAGCATGTCACGCAAAGACTGTTCGAACGGATCGTGCATAAAGACCTCTCGCAAGTGATTTAAAAGACGAGGGTTAAATTCCCGAGGTCACATCGGACCCTTCCTACGTTCAGGTCATATTCAGCTCAAACCCAGCGCAATCGTCGAAATAGCCACCATTGTCCGAGCGCCACCGAGATCATCAGCAAGCAGGCAATCACAAATCCGTAAGGGTTGCCAGAGAACGGTATGCCCCCCACATTGATGCCCAGCAAGCCGGTCAAAAAACTCATCGGCAGGAAGATCCCGGTGATGATCCCAAAGCGGTACATTGTACGGTTCATGCGCACGCTCAAGCGCCGATCTTCGGCCTCCAGCACAAGCCCCACGCGCTCCCGGGTCAATTCGAGTTCTTCCAGGTAGCGGGTCAGGCTGTTGTTCAATTCGTTCCAATAGTCAGCATCGTCATCACAGAACCACGGCAATTTGATCCGCGTCAGTTGGGCAAAAATATCCCGCTGCGGCGACAGGAATCGCTTGAGTCCGGCTGCTCGCCGACGGATCTGCAAAATGCTGCCATGCTCCGGGGTATACCGTTCGTCGGTATCGAGTTTTTCTTCCTCTACGTCGACGATTTCAGACAGGTCGGACACCAGATCCTGGACTTTGTGAGTCAGGTACTGCGCCATATAAAGGATGAGTTCAGACGCAGTTTTTGGCCCCTTGCCATCCGCCAACTGCACCAGCAGTTCATCGGTGGCGCGCAGCGGGCGCAAGCGCAGGGAAATCACCCGGCTGGCCGCGGCGAAGATACGCACCGAAACCATGTCTTCCGGCTCTGCGCCCGGATTGAGGTTGACCCCGCGCAGGAACAGCAGGAGTTCAGCGTCCGGTAACGGCAACAGGCGCGGGCGGGTGTTCTCCTCCAGCAGCAGGTCACAGGCGAATTCACTCAAGCCGCTGGCCTTGCGCAGCCAGGTCTGGGTTTGCGGGTGGCTGCGATCCCAATGCAGCCACAGGCTTTCCTGGGGCTGCAGTTGCAATTGGTCAAGCTCAGTCCGGGCAATCGAACGCGCACCGCCTTTACCATCCAGCACCAGGGCATGCACCAGGCCCCACTGCGCGTTGTCTTCCTCGAACATCCTCACCCCTGTCGGTTATTGCGGTTTATTCAGGCATTTTCAGCGGGCTGGGCGACACGATCACGCCATTATTGTCGGCGTAGATATATTCGCCCGGGCGGAATGTCACGCCGGCAAAGGTCACTGCCACGTTCAAGTCGCCAATGCCGCGCTTGTCGGTCTTCATCGGGTGGCTGGCCAAGGCCTGCACGCCGAGATCGGTCTGGGCGACGACGTCGACATCCCGGATGCAACCGTAGATCACCAGCCCTTCCCAACCGTTTTTCGCGGCTTTCTCGGCGATCATGTCGCCCAGCAGCGCACGACGCAGGGAGCCACCACCGTCGACCACCAGCACCTTGCCGGCGCCCGGCTGGTCGGCCTGCTCCTTGACCAGGGAGTTATCCTCGAAACATTTGATGGTGACGATCTCGCCACCAAAGGAATCGCGGCCGCCGAAGTTGCTGAACATCGGCTCGGCCACCTGAACCAGTTCCGGGTAGGCGTCGCAAAGATCGGGAGTGACGTAGTGGTTCATTGAAAAATTTCCTTTCTGTCAAAGACGTGTCTTTCGAAAGAGGCGCCAGCCGAGGCAGCGGCAAAACATCCCATCCGTTTCGCCGCTACGCAATAGCCACTGCGCGACTGAATATGACCAGAAGCGTTTAACGCGTCATATCTTAGCCGCAACCACAGACGAGCGAAACGCCCTTGGCAGAGCGCTGCGTCAAACTACGACCAATGCCTCAGCCGGAGCACCAAACAACGGTGTGAGCGGATCATTCAGCCATTGCTCCACCAGCGGCCAGACTTCGGCCTGGGCCGCTTTGCTGACCAACATCTCCACGTGCCCAAAATCCCCAGTAAAACCTTGTTGGCGTCCCAGGCACAGGTATTGGCGATGCTCTGAGCCGACTTGTTCGAACAGCTTGCGGCAAGCCCAGTCCGGGTCCTGCTGGTCGCCGGCGGCACTGACGGCCAGCAGCGGCACGTTGACTTCCGCGAGGCCTTTCCACCAATCACGGCCAGCCTCGCCAAACCGTCCGAACAGGCCGTGCCAGCGCATGGTCTCGATCATCACGCCCACCGGCTCGTCCTCGGGGCCCCGCTTGAGCCGCGGGCCGGACAACTGGCCAAACCGCTTCAGGAGCAAGCGAGCGCCCCACTCCACCGGTGGAATTTTCAACGGCCAGAAGGAGCGACTGACCTGGCTGCCGAACAGCGCCACTGAAGCCACTGCCGGCGCACCAAGGTACTGGCCACCCAAGGCAGCAGCCAGGGTGGTGCCGCCCAGGGAGTGCCCGATCCAGTGGGGAATCTGCGCGCTTTGCTCGCGCACAAACGCGCCGATAGCCGGCAAATCGTAGCGCGCGTAGTCGACGACCCGATTCCGGGCGTAGTCCTGGTTGCGCTTGGACAGGCCATGGCCGCGCATTTCCGGTACCCACACATCAAACCCCTGGCGTGCCAGGTAGGCGCCCAGGCCGATACCCTTGGGTGAGTACCAGAAGCGCCGATTGGAAAAGCTGCCATGTAATAAAATCACGGGGATGCCCCGGCTTTCCGGGGCATCGGCCAGGCCCAAACGCGTCACGGCCAGCTCGACGGTGCCGTCGGGACTGTTGCCGGGTTTGAGCCGGTATACATCTTCACTCAGGTCGCCACGACGTTCAGCGCTGATCAGGGCGACGGGAAACAGGTTGCTGCTGCTTTGCATAATGCTCTTGCACAAAAAAGGGCGGCGTCCGGAAGGAGTTCCGCCCTGTACAGATAAGAAATGCCGGCCAACCTGACGATTGACCGGCACTTTTGACGCGTCGACCTTAGGCGGACGCTTGGCCTTCCGCCAGGAAGAACCAGGTTTCCAGCACCGAATCGGGGTTCAGCGAGACGCTTTCGATGCCCTGCTCCATCAGCCATTTGGCTAGGTCAGGGTGATCGGAAGGGCCTTGGCCGCAAATGCCGATGTACTTCCCAGCCTTGTTACAGGCCTGGATGGCGTTGGCCAGCAGCTTCTTAACCGCCGGGTTACGCTCGTCGAACAAGTGCGCGATGATCCCCGAGTCGCGGTCCAGGCCCAGGGTCAGCTGGGTCAGGTCGTTGGAGCCGATGGAGAAACCGTCGAAGAACTCCAGGAACTCTTCGGCCAGAATGGCGTTGGATGGCAGCTCGCACATCATGATCACGCGCAGGCCGTTTTCACCACGGGACAAGCCGTTTTCGGCCAGCAGGTCCACCACTTGGCTCGCTTCGCCCAGGGTACGCACGAACGGCACCATGATCTCGACGTTGGTCAGGCCCATCTCTTTGCGCACGCGCTTGAGGGCGCGGCACTCGAGTTCGAAGCAGTCACGGAACGCTTCGCTGATGTAACGCGAGGCGCCACGGAAGCCCAGCATCGGGTTTTCTTCTTCCGGCTCGTAGAGCTTGCCGCCGATCAGGTTGGCGTATTCGTTGGACTTGAAGTCCGACAGCCGCACGATGACCTTTTTCGGGTAGAACGCTGCAGCCAGGGTGCTGATGCCTTCCACCAGCTTCTCGACATAGAAGCCCACCGGGTCGTTGTAGCCGGCGATGCGCTTGTCGACGCTGTCCTTGATTTCCGGCGGCAGGCCGTCGTAGTTCAACAGGGCCTTGGGGTGGACGCCGATCATGCGGTTGATGATGAATTCCAGGCGAGCCAGACCCACACCGGCATTCGGCAATTGCGCGAAGTCGAAGGCACGGTCCGGGTTGCCGACGTTCATCATGATCTTGAACGGCAGGTCAGGCATCGCATCGATGGAGTTTTGCTTGATGTCGAAGCCCAGCTCGCCTTCGAAGATGAAGCCGGTGTCGCCTTCGGCGCAGGATACGGTCACGCCCTGGCCATCCTTGAGCAGTTGGGTGGCATTGCCACAACCGACTACCGCAGGAATCCCCAGTTCACGGGCAATGATCGCCGCGTGGCAGGTACGCCCGCCACGGTTGGTGACGATGGCGCTGGCGCGCTTCATCACGGGTTCCCAGTCCGGGTCGGTCATGTCGGAGACCAGTACGTCCCCTGGCTGCACCTTATCCATCTCGGACACGTCCTTGATGATCCGCACCTTGCCGGCGCCGATGCGCTGACCGATGGCGCGGCCTTCCACCAGCACAGTGCCGGTTTCCTTGAGCAGGTAGCGTTCCATGACGTTGGCCGAAGTGCGGCTCTTCACGGTTTCCGGGCGGGCCTGCACGATGTACAGCTTGCCGTCGTCACCGTCCTTGGCCCACTCGATGTCCATCGGGCACTTGTAGTGCTTCTCGATGATCATCGCTTGCTTGGCCAACTCGCTGACTTCGGCGTCGCTCAGGCAGAAACGCGCGCGTTCGGCCTTGTCCACATCAACGGTTTTCACCGAGCGACCGGCCTTGGCCTCGTCGCCGTAGATCATCTTGATGGCCTTGCTACCCAGGTTACGGCGCAGGATGGCCGGACGGCCAGCCTCAAGGGTGTGCTTATGCACGTAGAATTCGTCCGGGTTCACCGCACCTTGTACGACGGTTTCACCCAGGCCGTAGGCGCCAGTGATGAACACGACGTCACGAAAGCCCGATTCGGTATCCAGGGTGAACATCACACCGGCGGTGCCGGTTTCCGAACGCACCATGCGCTGCACGCCAGCAGACAGGGCCACCAGCTTGTGGTCGAACCCTTGGTGTACGCGGTAGGAAATCGCGCGGTCGTTGAACAGAGAAGCGAACACTTCCTTGGCTGCGCGGATCACGTTTTCCACGCCGCGGATGTTGAGGAAGGTCTCCTGCTGGCCCGCAAAGGAGGCGTCGGGCAAGTCTTCGGCGGTAGCCGAGGAGCGCACAGCGACTGCCATGTCCGGATTGCCGGCCGACAGCGTGGCAAATGCGGTACGGATTTCTTCGTTGAGTTTCTCGGGAAACTCGGCGTCCATGATCCACTCACGGATCTGGGCGCCGGTCTTGGCCAGGGCGTTGACGTCATCGACGTCCAGAGCGTCCAGCGCGGCGTGGATCTGAGCGTTGAGGCCGCTCTGTTCGAGAAAATCACGGTAAGCCTGGGCAGTGGTGGCAAAACCACCTGGCACCGAGACACCAGCGCCTGCAAGATTACTGATCATCTCGCCGAGGGATGCGTTCTTGCCCCCTACGTGCTCCACATCATGGACGCCGAGCTTATCGAGGGAAACTACGTACTCTACCAAGGTGATCTCTCCACTTTCTGTATTGGAAAAGCTCAGGACGCCGGCGGCTCAGTAGGAGCATTCGCCAGCGCTTGTGGCCTGGACCTGGAAAATAAGTGAGAATGCGGCCCAATGTGGGACGGCAAAGTCGCGCCTATCATATCCAAGATTCGCCATCAGCTTAAGGCCCAGGGCTCAAATGAAACGATCTGCTTTCTTTATTTCCGACGGCACCGGCATCACAGCCGAAACTCTGGGTCAAAGCCTGCTCGCGCAGTTTGAAAACGTTACCTTCGCCAAATTCACGCGGCCTTATATCGACAACGCGGATAAAGCGCGGGCTATGGTACAACAAATCAATCTGGCAGCAGAAAAAGACGGCTTTCGTCCGATCATTTTCGACACCATCGTCAATCAAGACATTCGTGAGATCCTCGCAACCTCCAATGGTTTCATGATCGACATTTTCTCGAGCTTCCTGGCGCCGCTGGAACAAGAGTTGAGTGAGCACTCCTCCTATTCCGTCGGAAAGTCCCATTCCATTGGGCATAACTCCAACTATATGGAACGTATCGAGGCGGTGAACTTCGCCCTCGACAACGATGATGGGGCCCGCACCCACTACTACGACAAAGCCGATATAATCCTGGTCGGCGTGTCGCGCTGCGGCAAGACCCCTACCTGTCTATACATGGCTATGCAATTCGGCATCCGCGCGGCCAACTATCCGCTGACCGAAGACGACATGGAGCACCTGACACTGCCGACGGCCCTGCGCGCGCATGCACATAAGCTGTTCGGCCTGACCATCGACCCGGATCGCCTGACAGCCATCCGCAACGAGCGCAAGCCCAATAGCCGCTACTCCAGCTATGCCCAGTGCGAATTCGAAGTGCGCGAAGTGGAAAATCTGTTCCGTCGCGAGAACATTGCGCACATCAATTCCACGCATTTCTCAGTGGAAGAGATCTCGGCGAAAATTCTGGTGGAAAAGGGCGTAGAACGCAGATTCAAGTAAAAACAGCCACAAGCTGCAAGTAAAAGCCCGTCAGCTCTTTGCTTGTGGCTTGTGACATGTGGCTCAAAGCTGAAACCGCCCGCCACCCTGCCCCAGTGCAGTGGCCAGCGCATCAAAGCCCGCCCGCAACAACTGATCATCGCCCGACGTATTGCAAATACTCGCCCGAATAAACTGCGGCACCGCTGTCTGCCCCACGGCAAAGGCCTCGGCGGTGGCGATCAGGTAATTATTCTGCTTGAGTTCCGCCTCGATTTCCGACGCACGCCAAGGCTCCGGGACTTCAATCCAGAAGTGCGGGCTATTGAGGTGCGTGCGGTATTCCAGGCCGACCAACAGGCCCTGCACCAAGGCTTTGCGCCGACTGATCTCGTTGATTTGCTGGCGCAGCAGGTATTCCGCCGTGCCGTTCTCGATCCACTGGGTGGCGAGTTCCAGAGTCACCGGCGTGGCCATCCAACAGGTCGAACGTAGCGCCGCCGAAATACGACTGACCAATGCCGGCGGCGCATGCACATAGCCAACACGCAGCCCCGCCGACACGGCTTTGCTCAAGCTGCTGATCAAAATCGTACGCTCGGGCGCGAAATAGCTGAGGGGCGGCGGTCGGTCTTCCACCAGCACACCGTGGGCTTCATCTTCAAGAATCAGCAGGTTGTGTTCGCGACACACTTTGACCAGCGCCTCGCGGCGTGCGACCGATAACACCGCTGTGGTCGGGTTCTGGATAGTGGGCGTGCAGTACAAGGCCGAAACCCGGTGATTGCGACAGACTTCATCCAGAGCCCCGGGCAACACACCCTCTTCATCCATTTCCAGGCCGATCAGCCGCACACCGAGCATGCGCGCGGCAGTGATCAGCCCGGGATAAGTCAGTTGCTCGGTGACCACCGTATCGCCTGCGCGCAGCAGCGCCATCATCGCGCAGAGCAACCCATGCTGGCCGCCGTTGACGCAAATGACCTGCTCTGGGATGGGATGAAAATCGCGCTGCACCAGCCACTGCGCGCCCGCTTCGCGGTAACGCGGCAGGCCAGCGTCCGGCGTATAGGCACTGATGTCCTGGAGAAACTTGGCGTTGGTCGACAGGGTTTGGAAGCTCTGCGCCAGGAACACCGTCTCCTGCCCCGGAATATGCATGTTGCGGCTCATGTCGAAGTACTGGCGCGGCTCCTCGCTGAAGTTGCGAAAACCTTCATCCCGTTGACGCTCCATCCCACGCTTGCGCACGAACGTGCCGTCACCGACCCGCGCCACCACCAACCCCAGACGTTCCAGCTCGCCGTAGGCCCGGCTGATGGTGCCGATGGTCACCCCCAAATTGTCGGAAAGCACCCTATGGGGCGGTAGTTTTCGTCCCGGTTCAATCAAGCCTTCGAGGATGCCCCGTTCCATAACATCGGATAGGCGCTTGTACTTAACGCCCTGCCCGTTGGACAACCCCTCACGCATAATTGACACCATGTCAATATTTGTTTTGACAGCCATCTTTCGCCCTAATAGTGTGCTTTTACGGGTTCAATCGCCGAAAAAAATAACTTATTACAAGTTCAATATAGAGTTCAATTCCGGCTCAGGGAAGTAATAAACGATGCCAATGTCCGCCGTTCTCGAAAACGCCGCAAAAACAAAAACTCAAAAACAGTGGTTGGCCGGCCTGGTGACCAGCGTGATGTTTCTCATCGTGTGCCTGAGTTGGGGCACCACCTGGCTGGGTATCAAAATTGCCGTGGAGAGCGTGCCACCGCTGACCTCCGCCGGCCTGCGCTTTCTGATCGCGTTCCCGCTGTTCCTGTGTTTCGCCATGGTGCGCCGCGAGCCGATCCTGTTCCCCCGGGAAAGCCGTTGGTTCTTCGTGTTCGTAACCCTGTCCTACTTCAGCGTGCCCTATTACCTGCTCAACTACGGCGAGATGCATGTCTCGTCCGGCCTCACTGCCCTGCTGTTCAGTTGCATGCCGGTGTTCATCCTGATTTTCTCAGCGCTGTTCCTGCGCGAGCGCATCTACTTTTCCCAGGTGGTCGGCATCGGTATCGGCTTCGGCAGCCTTTACATGATCATCAAGAGCCAGGGCCTGCACCTGGACCACGCCGAGTTCTTCGGGGTACTGGCGATTCTGAGCGCTGCAATCATGCATGCCTTGTGCTACGTCATTACCAAGCAAAAAGGCAGCGCCATCAGCGTGATCACTTACAACACACTGCCCATCGGAATCGCCGGGCTGATGCTGTTCGTCGCCGGCCTGTGGTTTGAAACGCCGACCTTCGAAGCCATCACCCTGCGCTCGTGGGGCGCCTTGTTCTACCTGGGCCTGGTGGCGTCGGTGGGTGGTTTCATCGTGTATTTCATGCTGCTTAAGCGCCTCAGCCCGATCATCCTCTCGTTCGTGTTCATCATCTTTCCGGTGTTCGCCGTGATCATCGGCGCCTGGTATGAAGGCGTGGCGATTTCCCGCGACCTCATGCTGTACTCGGCCATCCTGCTGGCCGGTTTTGCGATCACCAAGTTGCCCATCGAAAAACTCATGGCCAAGAAAAATTGACCCTCCCGGCCCTCACACAGCAACGCGAGAGAAACATGGACGTCCTCCGCCCAGAAGCCCTGGAACAGATCTACGCCCACGCCAGCCGCAGCTACCCCGAAGAATGCTGTGGCTTCGTCTTCGCCGACGGCAGCGTGTACCTGGGCAGCAATATCCAGAACGAGCTGCACCGCAAGAACCCCGAGATGTACCCGCGCAGCGCGGCCAACGGCTACACCTTTTCAGTGGCCGACACGCTGCTGCTGAACAAAGCATTTCGCAGCGACAACCCGGTGGTGGTGATCTACCACTCCCACCCCGACGTCGGCGCCTATTTCAGCGACGAAGACCAGGACAAGGCGCTGTTCATGGGCGAGCCGATCTACCCCGTCAGCTACCTGGTGGTGGACGTTCGCCAGGGCCGGGCCCTGGGCTCAAAGCTGTTTGCCTGGGATAGCAAGCATTTCGCCCTTCAACCGCTCAACGACCTGCACACGGAGTTGTCCATGAACGCTGTCTCTTTCCCCGACATTCTGGTTCGCGTGGCCAAGCTGCCGGAATCGACCCTTGAGGGCACCGGATCGACATTGCGCGAAGTCATTGAAAACCTCTGCAGTAGCCACCCGCAATTGCGTGCGCACCTGTTTCACGAAAAGAACAACCAGCTCAAGGAACACTTCCTGTTTACCGCCGAAGAAGCGTTGATCAACGCAGACGACCAGCTACCGGAAAAGGCCAGGATCGAAGTGCTGCTCGCCACCTCCGGCGGCATCGACGTCGACAGCCTGAGCAATGAAGAAGTCCAGCGTTACGTGCGCCATATCACCCTGCCCGGCGTCGGTCGCGAAGGTCAGTTGAAGCTGAAAAAAGCCAAGGTGCTGATCATCGGCACCGGTGGCCTGGGCTCGCCCATCAGCCTGTACCTGGCGGCGGCCGGCATCGGCACCCTGGGGCTGGTGGATTTCGATGTAGTCGAGAGCAGCAACCTGCAACGCCAGATCGTCCACGGCAACAGCACCTTGGGCATGTCCAAGGTCGCGTCCGCCAAGCAACGCTTGCAAGACCTCAACAGCCACATCCAGATCAACGCCCACGACACCGCGCTGACCGCCGACAACGCTCTGGAACTGGTCGGCGCCTACGACCTGATAATCGACGGCACCGATAATTTCGATACGCGCTACTTGGTCAACGACGCCTGCGTGCAGTTGGGTAAACCCCTGGTGTATGGCGCCATCTACCGTTTCGACGGACAGATCAGCGTGCTCAACTACAAGGGCGGGCCTTGCTACCGCTGCCTGTTTCCCCAGGCGCCCCCAGCGGAGCTGGCGCCTAATTGCAGCGCGGGCGGGGTGATCGGCGTGCTGCCGGGGGTGGTCGGGATGATCCAGGCCACCGAGGCGATCAAATTGCTGATCGGCATCGGCGAACCCTTGTCCGGTCGCCTGATGCGCTTCGATGCGCTGGCGATGAAATTCAGCGAGATCCGTTTCAAGCGACGCGCCGACTGCCCTTGCTGCTCGGAACTGCGCCATAGCGAAACCCTGGCGCCCGCAGTCTGCGCCGACGCCATACCGAGCAAACCCAGCCTGGCCGAAGAGCGCTACATCAAGCCTCAGGTACTCAAGCAACTGCTCGAACGCCACAGCAGCGCCGACGTGCTGCTGGATGTGCGCGACGCGAGCGAGCTGGAGGTCTGCAAATTGCCGGGCGTGGTGCATATCCCCCTCGCCGAACTGGACGGCCAGCTCGACAACCTCAGTCGAGACAACACCCACTACCTGATCTGTTACGCCGGAACCCGCGCCGAGCAAGCGGCCAGCACCCTGCTGGCAGCCGGCTTCGCCAACACCAAAGTTCTGCAAGGCGGCATGAAACACTGGGTTCGCGACGTCGAACCCGACATGCCTTTGTACTGATCACGGCCCTGGGTAACGACCTGATGTTGCATAACTCAATTCTCGACGCCATCGGTCACACACCGATCGTGCGCCTGGCGCAGTTTTCCGAAGACCTTGGCATCGAGGTCTACGCCAAACTGGAATCCCTCAACCCCGGTGGCAGCCATAAGGCACGCATCGCCTTGGGCATGATCCTCGACGCCGAGCGCCGCGGCGTGCTGATGCGCGACGCCGGGCAAACCATTATCGAACCCAGCGGCGGCAACACCGGCATTGGCCTGGTGATGGCCGGCAACGTGCTCGGCTACAAAGTGGTGCTGGTGATCCCCGATAACTACAGCCCCGAAAAGCAGAAACTGCTGCGCCTGTACGGCGCCAAGGTGGTGCTGTCGGACAGCCGCCTCGGCAACAATTCCCATGGCGAAAAGTGCATGGAGTTGCAGCTGGAAAACCCTAGCTACGTGATGCTCAACCAGCAACGCAACGGTGCCAACCCACAGACCCACCGCGACACCACCGCGCCGGAAATCCTGCGCGCCTTCGGTGAGCAGCGTGTGGATTACTTCGTCAGCGGCATCGGCACCGGCGGCCATATCACCGGCATCGGCGAGACCCTCAAAGCCGCCTGGCCGACCCTGCGCGTGATGGGTGTGGAGCCGGAGGAATGCGACCTGCTGAAAAACCAGCACGCACCGCACCATATCCAGGGCCTGTCGATCGGCTTGATCCCGAGCATCCTCAACCTGGACGTGCTGGACGGCATGCTCAAGGTGTCGCGTGAGGAATGCCTCGACATGATGAAACGGATCATGCGCACCGACGCCATCAGCCTGGGCCTGTCCTCGGCCGCCAATATGGTGGCCATCGCCAAGCTCGCCCCCGAGTTACCGCCCGAAACGGTGGTGTTGACCATGGTCTACGACAATGCCGACAGCTACCTGCCCAGTTTCGAATAACCGGTTATCCAACCATCCAGAATGCGGGGGTGCCTCCATGGGCGGCTTTATCGACATGCAACATCTGCACGATGAATTGCTTACCCACCTCATCAAAACCCTCACGCCCACGCAAATGAAGCAACTGGAGCCGCACTTGGCGCCGCTGGTCCAGAACGCCGCCCAGGCAGTAGCCGAGGACCTGATTGCCTACGCCTACCGCGACCCGGCGTCGCGCGGGCGTGGCGAGTTGATCCTGGAGTCCTATGCCTCGTTCAAGGCGGTGCTGTTCTATCGCCTCGCGCACCAGGTGTGGCATTTCCCCGACCAGTCCAACGGGATGTTTTCGCGCATCGCCCTCAAGCTCAGCAACCAGGGCAAGATCCTCTCCGGCGCCGAAATTCACCCGGCAGCGCGCATCGGTCGACGCTTTGTGCTCGACCACGGCTACGGCACAGTGATCGGCGAAACCTGCGAGATCGGCAACGACTGCTACATCCTCTGCGGCGTAACCCTCGGTGCCCGTGGCATCGCCAACAACCCCGACGGCAAGCGCCACCCGCGCCTGGGCAACAACGTCGAAATCGGCTCCGGCGCCCGCGTGTTGGGCTACGTGCAGATCGGCGACAACGTGTTTATCAGCCCAGCGTGCGTGATCACCCAGGACGTGCCGGCGGGAACCAAGGTCAAGGTGGTCAACCAGATCCAATTGCAAAAGAACGACGAATCGGAGCACAGCAGCTACCTCGGCGCCTTCGCCCTTGATGAGCGCCTGCACGTGGTCGGCGAGATCAGCACCAGCCACAAGGTCACGGTGCTGGACGCGGACTTTCACCCGTTGCAGGGGCTGATGCTGGAACCCACGGTGAAAGAACGCCATCACCTGCAATTTCGCCTGCGCCGCATCGAAATGGCCGACCGCCTGCCACGCCTGCCGCTGAACCTGAAAGTCTGCGGGCCGGAATTTGAAATCACCCTGCTTTCCCCCCCTGGCTTGAGCGCAATGGTGCGTCACCTGCTGCAAGCCAGCCCATTGATTGTCGGAGGTTGAACATGTCTGTGCACACCATGGAAACCCTGGCGCTGTTTGACAGCGCGCCCTACCAGAATGCCTTCAGCGCCCGGGTGATTGCCGTCAGCGAATACGGCATCGCCCTGGAGCACACGCTGTTCTACCCCACCGGCGGCGGGCAACCCGGTGACACCGGCCACTTCACCCTGGCCGACGGCACGCGCGTCGACATCGTCGGCACGGTGCGCGACCCGGTGCAGCGCTCGATCATATGGCACCAGGTGGAACACTGTCCCGAGCAGTTGAGCGCTGGGGTGCAAGTGGACGCCAGCCTCGATTGGGACCGGCGTTACCAGCACATGAAAATGCACACTTGCCTGCACTTGCTGTGCTCGATCATCGACGCCCCGGTCACCGGCTGCAGTATCAGCGCCGACAAGGGACGACTGGATTTCGATCTGCCGGAAATGACCCTGGACAAGGACAGCATCACCCGCGACCTCAACGCGCTGATCGAACAGGCCCATCAGGTGCAAACCCTGGCGATGCCCGCGTCAGAGTACGCAACCCTACTGCAGATCACCCGCACCCAGGCGGTGGCTCCGCCAGTGATCCAAAGCTCAGTGCGAGTGATTGAAATTGCCGGGGTCGATATCCAGCCTTGCGGCGGCACCCATGTGATCAACACTGAAGAAATCGGTCGGGTGTTTTGCGAGAAGATCGAGAAGAAGAGCAAGCATAACCGTCGGGTTATTTTGCGCTTTGAATGAATGTCCAGCGGAACAGGGTCGATGCGGGTGCAGGCGCCCACATTGACCCGTTTTTCATCGCTGACCTTAACCCTTCAGCGAATTGATCTGGTTACTCAGTCGCTCAATTTGCTGTTGCAGTTGGGAAATCATCTTGGTGAACTCAGCCATCATGTGATCGAGGCGCGCACGAAGTTGCTCATTGTCGCGTGCAAGATCGTCGAGGGTACGAGGCGTCTGGCTTGATTCATCAGACCGGGCCGACGGCTTACTTTCGCTGGACTGCGCCGCCGGTTTGGCTTGGTTGGACTGGCCTGACGCCGCACCTTGGTTGGCTTGACCCGATGCTGCACCTGGGCTCGCCTTACCCGACGCCGCGCCTTGGTTGGCTTGACCCGATGCTGCACCTAGGCTCGCCTTACCCGATGCGGCGCCTTGGTTGGCATTAGGTGCATCTTTGGCCGGCATGTTATTCGCCGCAGCCTGCTTGCCGTTGCCTGCGCCTGGTGTCGCGGGAGGCGTGCGGGTTTCAGGGGTATCTGCCCCGCCCAACTTCTTAGTCAAATCACCAATCTGGCCTTGAAGCGCTTTAACTGTCGAACTAAACCGGGATTCCAACTGATCGAGCTTATCGCTCAGGAGCTTATTGTTGGCAGTCAACCGCTCAAGGCTGGGAGGTGCATCGCGCCCGGACGCTTGTGTATTTTCTGCAGGGGCGCGCGCGTCAGGCGACTTGCTGTTCTGCTGCGCCGCCGGGCCACCACGAGTACTTGGGTTCGACGGAGCAGCCTCGTTTCCAGGGGTTGTCTTCGCATTGTGGTACTGAGTGAGCTGGTTTACTTGCGCCTGGAGCTTCATCATTTGCGGCGCGAGCTTAGCGACCATCTGATCATATTTTTCGTTTAATTGTTTATACTGGCCAGCGAGCTGTTGTAGATGATCGGGTACGGCGTTTTTTGCGGCAGTCGACGCGTTGGCCAGACCCCGATGGGCTAGCTGCGGCGCATTCATAGGCTGACGGGAAGGCCCCGAAGAAGGCTGGGAGCTGGAATTGCCAGACGCCTTGGCACTGTCTTCACCGCGAATGGGCGTGGGCTTCGGGGACATTTCATAGCCGACGGTGTAGGGCGTTGGCTGTCGATTGTTTATGCTAGTCATAAAAGCGCCTTCTCAGATTCAGGTGTTTATTCGCAAGCATTGCTTGCCAGATGACCCGCGCCTGCAGGGCATCTGACACCTGATTGGTTTCTATCTGAAAACGGTTCCTGAGATGTAGGACGCATGAATCGCAAGGTGTGTCGGCGTCAAAACCTAGCGTTCAGGTACGTGCGCAACAGCGACACCTTCATATCACCCATAAATCCACAAAGCGATTCACCGGCGTCGCTTCAAGCCGCGCCTGATCCTTGCACAACGCAAAAATCCCGGCACTGCGCTGGGCAGTAAAACGCGTGGCCAGGTTGGCCTTGAACTTGTCTTCCAGCAACGGAATGCCGTCCACCCGGCGACGGCGGTGCCCGATCGGGTATTCCACCGCCACCTGCTCGGTGTGGGTGCCATCGTTGAAGAACACCTGCACCGCGTTGGCGATGGAGCGTTTATCAGCCTCCAGGTACTCACGGCTGTAGCGCGGTTCTTCGACGATCACCATCTTTTCGCGCAGCTCGTCGATGATCAGGTGCGCGGCGTGGAATTCATCTTCGTACTGCTCGGCCACCAGGTTACCGAAGGCCAGGGGCACGGCGGTCATGTATTGCAGGCAGTGGTCGCGGTCAGCAGCGTTGGCCAACTTCCCGACCTTGGAAATGATGCGAATCGCCGACTCATGGGTGGTGATCACGATGCGTTCGATGTCATGCAGGCGATCGACAACCTGCGGGTGCAAGGTCACTGCCGCTTCGCAGGCGGTTTGCGCGTGGAACTCGGCGGGGAAACTGATCTTGAACAGCACGTTTTCCATCACATAGGTGCCGTAGGGTTGGGACAAGCTGAACGTGCGCTTGTCTTCGGGCTTGAGCGCCAAGTCCTTGTTGGTGTGGCTGAACAGCACGTCGTAGAAGCCCCATTGCGGCGCACTCAACACGCCGGGAATGCCCATCTCGCCACGCAGCGCGATGTCCGCCAGGCGCACGCCGCGACTGGAGGCATCGCCCGCCGCCCAGGATTTGCGCGAACCGGCATTCGGTGCGTGCCGGTAGGTGCGCAATGCCTGACCATCGACAAAGGCGTGAGACAGCGCCGAAAGCAGCTGTTCGCGGTTGGCACCCATCAGCTTGGCGGTTACCGCCGTGGAGGCGACTTTCACCAGCAGCACATGGTCGAGGCCGACGCGGTTGAAGGAGTTTTCCAGGGCAATCACACCTTGGATCTCGTGGGCCATGATCATCGCTTCCAGCACTGCGCGCATGGTCAGCGGCGCGTCGCCGTTAGCCACGCGTTGTTGCGAGAGATGGTCGGCCACGGCGAGGATGCCGCCAAGGTTATCCGAGGGGTGGCCCCATTCGGCGGCGAGCCAGGTGTCGTTGTAGTCGAGCCAGCGCACGATGCAACCAATGTCCCAGGCGGCCTTGACCGGGTCCAGCCGGAACGATGTGCCCGGCACCCGCGCGCCGAACGGCACCACCGTGCCCTCGACCAGCGGCCCCAGGTGCTTGGTGCATTCCGGGAACCGCAGGGCCAGCAGGCCGCACCCTAGGGTGTCCATCAGACAGTTACGGGCGGTGTCCAGCGCGTCTGGCGAGTCGATCCGGTAGTTGAGGACGTAGTCAGCGATGTCCTGCAGGACCTGGTCGTAGTCGGGACGGTTGTTCTGGTCGACGTTGGCGCTCATGGCTGTTCTCCAAAGTGGGTGGGGGTCAGTCCTCGGGCTCACGGTTACTGGAAGCAGATCTTGGATGCCTGCCTGGGAATAGAGATCCCTTGTGGGAGGGGCTTGCCCCCGATGACGGCGGGTCAGTTAACGAATGTGTCGACTGGCACACCGCTATCGGGGGCAAGCCCCCTCCCACAGGGGATTGGTGCTGGGTTTTAGAACGCGTCGCCGGGCACGCGCACGAAGCCTTCCATCAACACCCGAGCACTGCGGCTCATGATGGCCTTCTTCACCACCCATTCGCCGTTCACCTGGGTGGCTTCGGCGCCGACACGCAAGGTGCCGGACGGATGCCCGAAGCGCACCGCATTACGCTCCACGCCGCCCGCCGCGAGGTTGACCAAGGTTCCGGAAATCGCTGCGGCCGTGCCGATCGCGACCGCTGCGGTGCCCATCATCGCGTGGTGCAACTTGCCCATGGACAAGGCACGCACCAGCAGGTCGATATCGCCGGCCTTGATCGCCTTGCCGCTGGAGGCCACATAGTCCGCAGGCTTAGCCACGAAGGCCACCTTCGGCGTGTGTTGACGCAGGGCGGCTTCGTCCAGGTGCTTGATCAGACCCATGCGCAACGCGCCATGGGCCCGGACGGTCTCGAACATCGCCAGGGCCTTGGGGTCACTGTTGATCGCGCCTTGCAGCTCGGTACCGGTGTAACCCAGGTCTTCGGCGTTGATGAAGATCGTCGGGATGCCGGCGTTGATCAGCGTGGCCTTGAAGGTGCCGATTCCCGGCACCTCCAGGTCGTCGATCAGGTTGCCGGTGGGGAACATCGAACCGCCGCCGCCCTCTTCTTCCGCTGCCGGGTCCATGAACTCCAACTGCACTTCGGCGGCCGGGAAGGTCACTCCGTCCAGTTCGAAGTCGCCGGTTTCCTGCACCGCACCGTCGGTGATCGGTACGTGGGCGATGATGGTCTTGCCGATGTTGGCCTGCCAGATCCGCACCACGGCCACGCCGTTATGCGGCACACGGGCTGGATCGACCAGGCCCGCGCTGATGGCGAAGGAACCCACCGCCGCCGACAGGTTGCCGCAGTTGCCGCTCCAGTCGACAAACGGTTTGTCGATGGCGACCTGGCCGAACAGGTAATCCACGTCATGCCCGGCGCGGCTGCTCTTGGCGAGGATCACGGTTTTGCTGGTGCTCGACGTGGCGCCGCCCATGCCGTCGATCTGCTTGTCGTAGGGGTCGGGGCTGCCGATCACCCGCAACAGCAGGGCATCGCGCGCAGCACCCGGCACCTGCGCCGACTCGGGCAGGTCCTGGACGCGGAAAAACACGCCCTTGCTGGTGCCGCCACGCATGTAGGTGGCGGGGATCTTGATTTGCGGTACGTGTGCCATGGTCATCCTCTTCAGACGGTCGCCGCCGATTCCAGGAAGTCCTGGGCAAAACGTTGCAACACGCCGCCCGCCTCGTAGATCGACACTTCTTCAGCGGTGTCCAGGCGGCAGGTCACCGGCACTTCGACACGTTCGCCATTCTTGCGGTTGATCACCAGGGTCAATTGCGCACGCGGGGTGCGTTTGCCGACCACGTCGTAGGTTTCGCTGCCGTCGATCTTCAGCGTGTGACGGTCGGTGCCCGGCAGGAACTCCAGCGGCAACACGCCCATGCCCACCAGGTTGGTGCGGTGAATGCGCTCGAAACCTTCGGCGGCAATCGCTTCCACACCCGCCAGGCGCACGCCCTTGGCAGCCCAGTCGCGGGACGAACCCTGACCGTAGTCGGCGCCAGCGATAATGATCAGCGGCTGCTTGCGTTCCATGTAGGTTTCAATGGCTTCCCACATGCGTGTGACCTTGCCTTCCGGCTCGATGCGCGCCAGGGAGCCCTGCTTGACCTTACCGTTTTCCACCACCATTTCGTTGAACAGTTTCGGGTTGGCGAAGGTGGCGCGTTGCGCGGTCAGGTGGTCGCCGCGGTGGGTTGCGTAGGAGTTGAAGTCAACTTCCGGCAGGCCCATTTTCGCCAGGTATTCGCCGGCGGCGCTGTCGAGCATGATCGCGTTGGATGGCGACAGGTGGTCAGTGGTGATGTTGTCCGGCAGCACCGCCAGCGGGCGCATGCCCTTGAGCGGACGCGCACCGGCCAACGCGCCTTCCCAGTACGGCGGACGGCGGATATAGGTGCTTTGCGGGCGCCACTCATACAGCGGCGCGACTTTCGGGCCGGTGTCTTCGTGGATCGCGAACATCGGGATATACACTTTGCGAAACTGTTCCGGCTTGACCGACGCCTTGACCACTGCGTCGATTTCTTCGTCGCTCGGCCAGATGTCTTTCAGGCGGATTTCCTTGCCGTCGGCGTCGAGACCCAGCACGTCCTTCTCGATGTCGAAACGGATGGTGCCGGCAATCGCGTAGGCTACCACCAGCGGCGGCGAAGCCAGGAAGGCTTGCTTGGCATACGGGTGGATACGCCCGTCGAAGTTGCGGTTCCCCGACAACACAGCGGTGGCGTACAGGTCGCGGTCAATGATCTCTTGCTGGATCACCGGGTCGAGCGCACCGGACATACCGTTGCAGGTGGTGCAGGCGAAGGCCACCACACCGAAACCGAGTTTTTCCAGTTCGTGCCCAAGGCCGGCTTCTTCCAGGTACATGGCCACGGTTTTCGAACCGGGTGCCAGGGACGACTTGACCCACGGCTTGCGGGTCAGCCCCAGCTTGTTGGCGTTGCGCGCCAGGAGGCCGGCAGCGATCACGTTGCGCGGGTTGCTGGTGTTGGTGCAACTGGTGATCGCGGCAATGATGACCGCACCGTCGGGCATTTGCCCCGGTACGTCATCCCACTGGCCGGAGATGCCTTTGGCAGCAAGGTCGCTGGTGGCGACACGGGCGTGCGGGTTGCTCGGGCCGGCCATGTTGCGCACGACGCTGGACAAGTCGAAGGTCAGGCCGCGCTCGTATTGGGCGCCTTTGAGGTCGTCAGCCCACAGGCCGGTCAGGCGGGCGTATTGCTCGACCAGGGCGACTTGCGCGTCTTCACGGCCGGTGAGTTTCAGGTAGGCGATGGTCTGCGGGTCGATGTAGAACATCGCCGCGGTTGCGCCGTATTCCGGGGCCATGTTGGAGATGGTCGCGCGGTCGCCCAGGGTCAGTGCCGATGCACCTTCGCCGAAGAACTCCAGCCACGCACCCACCACTTTCTGTTGACGCAGGAACTCGGTCAGCGCCAGCACCATGTCGGTGGCGGTGATGCCCGGTTGCAGCTTGCCCGTCAGCTCCACGCCGACGCTTTCCGGCAGGCGCATCCATGACGCGCGGCCGAGCATCACGCTCTCGGCTTCGAGGCCGCCGACGCCGATGGCGATCACGCCGAGGGCGTCCACGTGCGGCGTGTGGCTGTCGGTGCCGACGCAGGTGTCGGGGAACGCCACGCCGTCACGCACCTGGATCACCGGAGACATTTTCTCCAGGTTGATCTGGTGCATGATGCCGTTGCCCGGCGGGATCACGTCGACGTTCTTGAAGGCCTTTTTGGTCCACTCGATAAAGTGGAAGCGGTCTTCGTTGCGGCGGTCTTCGATGGCGCGGTTTTTCTCGAACGCGTCCGGGTCGAAACCACCGGCTTCAACGGCCAGGGAGTGGTCGACGATCAGTTGGGTCGGCACCACCGGGTTGACCTGGGCCGGGTCGCCGCCTTGCAGGGCGATGGCATCGCGCAGGCCGGCGAGGTCGACCAGGGCGGTTTGGCCAAGAATGTCATGGCACACCACTCGCGCCGGGAACCAAGGGAAGTCGAGGTCGCGTTTGCGTTCGATCAGTTGGCTCAGGGAAGCGTTGAGGGTGGCCGGGGCGCAACGGCGCACCAGGTTTTCCGCGAGTACGCGGGAGGTGTAAGGCAAGGTGGCGTAGGCGCCGGGGGTGATTGCCTCGACAGCCGCGCGGGCGTCGAAGTAATCGAGGCGGCTGCCGGGGAGCGATTTGCGAAATTCAGTGTTCATCGTCGGGACTCGGTCACGGTGATTACAAAAGGGACCCACTGATCCAGATTTGAAATGCG
Organism: Pseudomonas sp. PSPC3-2; assembly: GCF_049897085.1. Taxonomy (NCBI): domain Bacteria; kingdom Pseudomonadati; phylum Pseudomonadota; class Gammaproteobacteria; order Pseudomonadales; family Pseudomonadaceae; genus Pseudomonas; species Pseudomonas sp. PSPC3-2. The sequence goes on along the minus strand of NZ_JAFCVO010000009.1, from coordinate 49,028 downwards.
ATTCAAATGTGGGAGAGGGCTTGCCCCCGATGGCGGTGTATCAGTTGCTATAGGTGTTGAATAACACTCCGCTATCGGGGGCAAGCCCCCTCCCACCTTTTGCCCTCATTTCAGTCCTGGAATCGTCGGCCTTCAGCGACGTTCGATTGGCACGAACTTGCGCTGCTCGACGCCGATGTAGTCGGCGCTTGGACGGATGATGCGGTTGTTGGCGCGCTGTTCGAACACGTGGGCGGCCCAGCCAGTGAGGCGCGAGCACACGAAGATCGGCGTGAACAGCTTGGTCGGAATGCCCATGAAGTGGTACGCCGAGGCATGGTAGAAGTCGGCGTTGGGGAACAGCTTCTTCTGCTCCCACATCACCTTGTCGATGGCCTCGGAGACCGGGAACAACACCTTGTCGTCGACTTCTTCGGCGAGCAGTTTCGACCAGCCCTTGATGACCTCATTACGCGGGTCGCAGTCTTTGTAGATCGCGTGGCCGAAGCCCATGATCTTGTCCTTGCGCGCCAGCATGGCGAGGGTGCCGTCGACAGCGTCCTCGGCCGACAGGAAGCGCTCGATCATTTCCATCGCCGCTTCGTTGGCACCGCCGTGCAGCGGGCCGCGCAGCGAGCCGATGGCGGCGGTGACGCAGGAATACAAGTCAGACAGGGTCGACGCGCAGACACGCGCGGTAAAGGTCGACGCGTTGAATTCGTGCTCGGCGTAGAGGATCAGCGACACGTTCATCACTTTGACGTGCAACTCGCTCGGCGCCTTGCCGTGCAGCAGGTGCAGGAAGTGACCGCCGAGGGAAGGTTCGTCGGTCACGCAGTCGATGCGTTTGCCGTCATGGCTGAAGCGGTACCAGTAGCACATGATCGCCGGGAAGGCAGCGAGCAGGCGGTCGGTGACATCGCGCTGGACGCTGAAGTCCTGCTCCGGCTCGAGGTTGCCGAGGAACGAGCAACCGGTGCGCATCACGTCCATCGGGTGGGCGTCGGCCGGGATGCGCTCGAGCACTTCTTTGAGCGCCTGGGGCAGGTCACGCAGCGTGCTCAGCTTGGCGCTGTAGGCCGCCAGTTCGGCCTTGGTCGGCAACTCGCCGTACAGCAGCAGGTAGGCGACTTCTTCGAACTGCGCATCAGCGGCCAGTTCGCGCACGTCGTAGCCGCGATAGGTCAGGCCGGCACCGGCCTGGCCCACGGTGGACAGTGCGGTCTGCCCGGCCACCTGGCCACGCAGGCCAGCGCCACTCAGTACTTTTGCTTCAGCCATGGTTACTCTCCAATTTTGTAGTTATCCGGGAGGCGCGTTCGTTACTTCTTGGCGGCGAACAGCGCGTCGAGCTTCTGCTCGAAGGTGTGGTAGTCGATGCGATCGTAAAGCTCCATGCGGGTTTGCATGGTGTCGATCACGTTCTGTTGGGTGCCATCGCGACGGATCGCGGTGTAGACGTTCTCGGCGGCCTTGTTCATGGCACGGAAGGCCGAGAGCGGGTACAGCACCAGGGAAACATCGGCAGATTTCAACTGTTCGACGGTGTACAGCGGGGTTGCACCGAATTCAGTGATGTTAGCCAGGATCGGCGCCTTCACCTTTGACGCGAACAGCTTGTACATGTCCAACTCGGTGATGGCTTCCGGGAACACCATGTCGGCGCCGGCCTCGATGCAGGCGGCGGCGCGTTCCAGGGCAGATTCCAGGCCTTCGACGGCCAGCGCATCGGTACGTGCCATGATCACGAAGCTGTCATCGGTGCGCGCGTCAACGGCGGCCTTGATGCGGTCGACCATTTCCTGCAGGGACACGATTTCTTTGTTCGGACGATGACCGCAGCGCTTGGCGCCGACCTGGTCTTCGATATGAATGGCGGCGGCGCCGAACTTGATCATCGACTTGACGGTGCGCGCCACGTTGAAGGCCGAGGAGCCGAAACCGGTGTCCACGTCCACCAGCAGCGGCAGGTCGCACACATCGGTGATGCGGCGCACGTCGGTCAGCACGTCATCAAGGCCGGTAATGCCCAGGTCAGGCACGCCGAGAGAACCTGCGGCCACCCCGCCACCCGACAGGTAGATCGCCTTGAAGCCAGCGCGTTTGGCCAGCAGTGCGTGGTTGGCATTGATCGTGCCGACCACCTGCAATGGGTGTTCGCTGGCGACCGCGTCACGGAAACGCTGGCCTGGAGTGCGGTTGTTATTGGAACTCATGACTCACCTCGCTGAGTGGCTGTCTGGGGAGCACCGCCTGGAAAGTGGCGGGCGATATTGCGCTTGGAGGCGCCGATGTGACGACGCATCAACAACTCGGCCAGTTCACCGTCGCGATCGGCGATCGCGTCAAGAATGCGGTGATGCTCGGCAAAGGCCTGGCGTGGACGATTGGGGGTCGCGGAGAACTGGATGCGGTACATGCGCACCAACTGGTAGAGCTCGCCGCAGAGCATTTGGGTCAAGGTGCGGTTGCCGGCGCCCTGGATGATCCGGTAATGAAAGTCGAAGTCGCCTTCCTGCTGGTAATAGCCGACACCGGCCTGGAACGCCGCATCCCGTTCGTGGGTATGCAGCACCTGGCGCAGTTCTTCGATCTCGGCATCGGTCATGCGCTCGGCGGCCAGGCGGCACGCCATGCCTTCGAGGGATTCGCGGATTTCATAGAGTTCGATCAGTTCTTCGTGGCTCAACGACACCACGCGAGCGCCCACATGGGGCACGCGCACCAGCAGGCGCTGGCCTTCAAGGCGGTGGATCGCCTCACGCAACGGGCCGCGGCTGATGCCGTAGGTGCGCGCCAGTTCCGGCTCGGAGATCTTGCTGCCGGGGGCGATCTCACCTTTGACGATCGCGGCCTGTATACGCCTAAAGACGTTCTCCGACATTGTCTGGGATTCTTCCGGGGAGACCACCGGAGCTTCCGATTGATCCAGCATATTGTCGACACCTTTTAAAAGCAATGCCGCAAAAACTAGCCAATTAGCCCTTCTTAGTCAAAGAATAAATCAACATTGTCGACAATCGTCTAATAACCAACGTTGCAGGCACCACGAGCATGGCCGCCTGCCAGCGCTGGCGCCAAAAAAGCATCATGTTAGAATAGCCGCCGCTTTTGCCTGACATCTCTTGATGAAACGGCGCACGAGGGAGCTTGCGCAGCAATGCCAGTCGCCTTGAATTGAACATCGCACTGCACCGCCTCAGGATTTATGAGACTCAAGCCCTTCCCCCGATTATTTTGCCTACTGTTCATACCGGGACTTATACCGGGGCTCTGTGCTGCCGCCGAGAAGACCGTGTATGGCCTCAACGAATACGCCAAGCTGGCAGATATCGACCTGGAAGTGGCAGCCAAACTCGACACCGGCGCCAAGACCGCCTCGTTGAGCGCGCGCGATATCAAACGCTTCAAGCGCAACGGTGAATCCTGGGTGCGCTTCTATCTGGCCATCGACACCGCCCATTCCCACCCCATCGAACGCCCACTGGCCCGCGTCAGCAAGATCAAGCGCCGCGCCGGTGACTACGATCCCGATGAGGACAAGAACTACACCGCCCGTCCAGTGATTGCCCTGGACATCTGCATGGGCAGCGCATTACGCAGCATCGAAGTGAACTTGACTGACCGCAGCGCTTTCCAATACCCGCTGCTGATCGGCTCCGAAGCGCTGAAACGCTTCGATGCGCTGGTCGACCCCAGTCTTAAATACGCAGCGGGTAAACCTGCCTGCGCCGCCGACGCTCATACCGCCGAGTAAACCGAATGCGCTCTCTGACCCTGCACCTGAGAATCCTGATCACCCTCCTGGTGGTGCTGGGTATTTCGGTCACCGCCTACCAGATCTTCGTGCTGGGCATTCCCGTCACCGAGGACGCCACCGATGACTTGTGGAACATCGACGCCAAGGTCGAGTTCGTCGCTACCCCGAAAGACCCGGTGAAGATCCAGATGTTCGTGCCGCCCCTGAGCCGCGACTTCGTCAGCCTCAATGAGAGTTTCATCTCGAATAACTACGGGGTCAGCGTCAACCGCATCGATGGCAACCGCAAGGTCACCTGGTCGGCGCGCAGGGCCAAGGGCAAGCAGACCCTGTATTACCGCCTGGTGCTGACCAAGCGTTACAGCGGCGAAAAGGTCAAGATCAAGGGCCCGACCTTCCGCGACAGCATTGCGGTGGAAGGCCCGGAAAAAATCGCCGCCGAAGCCCTGCTGGCGCCGATCCGCCAGCACTCGGCCGATGTGGAAACCTTTATTACCGAAGCCATCAAGCGCACCAACAACCTCAACGACGACAACGTCAAGCTGCTGCTGGCGGGCGACCCCTCCACGCCGCACAAGGCCAAGATCGTCGAACTGCTGCTGTCCATCGCCCACGTGCCGGTGGAAAAAGTCCACACCATCCGCCTCGTCGCCGACCAGCCGCAAACCCCGGAACTGTGGCTGCGCAGCTTCAATGGCAATGACTGGCTGTACTTCAACCCGGAAACCGGCGAACCCGGCCTGCCCGCCGACCGCCTGCTGTGGTGGACCGGCGATGAAAACCTGATCACCGTCGATGGCGGCAAGAAAGCCATGGTCACCTTCAGCCTGAACAACAGCGAAATGAACGCGATTCGCCTGGCCAAGTTGACCGACGAAAACACCGACGCCAATTTCCTCGAATACTCGCTGTACGGCCTGCCGCTGCAAACCCAGCAGACCTTCATGATCATGGTGATGATCCCGATTGGCGTGCTGGTGATCCTGATCCTGCGCAACCTGATCGGCCTGCAGACCCTGGGCACGTTTACCCCGGTGCTGATCGCCCTGGCGTTCCGCGAGACCCAGTTGGGCTTCGGGATTGTGCTGTTTACGATCATCACGGCGCTGGGCTTGTCCCTGCGCTCGTACCTGGAACACCTGAAGTTGCAGATGCTGCCAAGGCTGTCGGTGGTGCTGACCTTCGTCGTGGTGCTGATCGCGGCCATCAGCCTGTTCAGCCATAAGCTGGGGCTGGAGCGCGGGCTGTCGGTGGCGCTGTTCCCGATGGTGATTCTGACCATGACCATCGAACGCCTGTCGATCACCTGGGAAGAACGCGGTGCCGGGCATGCGATGAAAGTGGCGATCGGCACGCTGTTCGCGGCGTCGCTGGCGCACGTGATCATGAGCGTGCCGGAGCTGGTCTACTTTGTGTTCACCTTCCCGGCGATCCTGCTGATCCTGGTGGGCTTCATGCTGGCCATGGGGCGTTATCGCGGCTATCGCCTGACCGAGTTGGTGCGCTTCAAGGCCTTCCTCAAGGCTGACTCGTAATGTTCGGCTTCTGGAAGACCTGGAAGGCCCTGGAAGCGCGCGGCATCATGGGCATCAACCGGCGTAACGCCGACTACGTGCTCAAGTACAACAAGCGCAGCCTGTACCCGATCGTGGATGACAAGATCATCACCAAGGAACGAGCCCTGGCGGCCGGCATCCACGTGCCGGAAATGTACGGGGTGATCTCCACCGAAAAGGAAATCGACAAGCTCGACGAGATCATTGGCGGGCGCAGCGACTTCGTGATCAAGCCGGCCCAGGGCGCTGGCGGTGACGGCATCCTCGTCATCGCCGACCGTTTTGAAGGGCGCTATCGCACGGTGTCCGGCAAGATCATCAGCCATGAGGAAATCGAGCATCAGATTTCCAGCATCCTCACCGGCCTGTACTCCCTGGGCGGCCACCGCGACCGCGCGCTGATCGAGTACCGCGTGGTACCCGACCAGATTTTCAAGAGCATCAGCTACGAAGGCGTGCCGGATATCCGCATCATCGTGCTGATGGGCTACCCGGTGATGGCCATGCTGCGCTTGCCGACCCGCCAGTCCGGCGGCAAGGCCAACCTGCACCAGGGCGCGATCGGCGTGGGCGTAGATTTGGCCACCGGCCTGACCCTGCGCGGCACCTGGCTGAACAGCATCATCACCAAACACCCCGACACCACCAACGCGGTGGATGGCGTGCAACTGCCAAACTGGGACGGGTTCATGAAACTCGCCGCGGGCTGTTATGAGTTGTGCGGGCTGGGCTACATCGGCGTGGACATGGTGTTGGACCAGGAAAAAGGCCCGCTGATCCTCGAACTGAATGCGCGGCCGGGGCTGAATATCCAGATCGCCAACGACTGCGGCCTGACCCTGCGCACCCATGCGGTCGAGGCACGCTTGGAAGAATTGAAAGCTGCCGGCACGACGGAAACGCCGGACGAACGAGTGAAGTTCGTGCAGGCCATGTTTGGGCACATCCCGGCAGTCGAAGGCTGAACCGGCCTTCGATCTGTCTATCCCCGACATCCCCTCTAGGACCAAATCCTACAGGGGTCTACAATCCCCTCCCCCACGCCATCAGCTGATCCACCCCGCATGTCGACCTGCTCCGTATACCCACTGCCCTACCGGGCCAACCCCGCCGAGTATTTTGCGGCGATTCGCCATGCCCCTGGCGCAGTGCTATTGGACAGCGGCCGCCCGGTGGCCGAGCGTGGGCGTTATGACCTGCTCAGCGCCTGGCCCGAGGCGACGCTGGCGGTGCGGCCTGACGAGAGCGGCAGCGAATTCCTGCAACGCCTGCGGGAAAACCTTACGCAGTTGGGTGAAGCGGCATTGCCGGCTGGCTACGCGTTGCCGTTTGCCGGTGGCCTGATCGGTTACCTGAGCTACGATTTCGGCCGGCACCTGGAACAACTGCCGCACCGGGCGGTGGATGATCTGCACCTGCCGGACGCACGTTTTGGGCTGTATGCCTGGGCCCTGGTCAGCGATCACCAGGCGCAAACCAGCCAGTTGGTCTTTCACCCGGCGCTGGTCGATGGCGAGCGGCAGCGACTGATCAGCCTGTTCAGCCAACCCGGTGCAGAGACAGCGGCCGCTTTCAAACTCCACGGCCCCATGACACCGGACCTCAGCGCCCAGACCTACGCACACGCCATCGCACGCATCCATGCCTACATCCAGGCGGGCGACTGCTACCAGGTCAACTTCACCCAGCGCTTTCGCGCAGCGTGCAGCGGTGATCCCTGGGCGGCCTATTGCGCCTTGCGCGAAGCCTGCCCGACGCCATTTTCCGGGTTCCAGAGCCTGCCGGATGACGGCGCGGTGTTGAGCCTGTCACCGGAACGCTTCATCAAGATCAGCCAGCGCCAGGTCGAAACCCGCCCGATCAAAGGCACCCGCCCGCGTGGCCTGACGCCTGAAGAAGACGCCGCCAACGCCGCCGAACTGCTGGCGAGCCCCAAGGATCGTGCCGAGAACCTGATGATCGTCGACCTGCTGCGCAACGACCTCGGCCGCACCTGCCGCACCGGCTCGGTGAACGTGCCGGAGTTGTTCAGCCTGGAAAGCTACCCCAACGTGCATCACCTGGTCAGCAGCGTCACCGGCGAATTGGCCGACGACAAGGACGCCCTGGATCTGATCGCCGGCAGCTTCCCCGGCGGCTCCATCACTGGCGCACCGAAGATCCGCGCGATGCAGATCATCGACGAACTGGAGCCAACCCGGCGCGGGCTGTACTGCGGCTCGCTGGTGTACCTGGACGTGCGCGGCGAGATGGACAGCTCCATCGCCATCCGCAGCTTGCTGGTCAAGGACGGCCAGGTGTGCTGCTGGGGCGGCGGCGGGATCGTCGCCGACTCGGAATGGCAGGCGGAATATCAGGAGTCGCTGACCAAGGTGCGGGTGTTGTTACAAACCCTGGAAAGCCTCTAGCGCAGCGCCCTTCCCGGCTTCGGGACGTAGCGCCCGAGCGCAGAAAAAACCTGAATCAGACGCGCTGTGGACGGCGTATGAGCTGGAGGATAGCGTCCGGTTTCGACCTCCACCCGCCATCTGTGAAGGATCACATGAAGCGATTGCTTACTCGTCAGAAAATATTTCCAAGATTGCATCTGCACTTGCCTGAGACTAACATCTCCCAAATTGGGAGGTTCGACTCATGCGGATAATCGCGTTCTCGACCTTACGTCTCTTCTGGGAGAGCCACCCAGCTTACATCGACGCCAAAACACCGCTGGTCGAGTTGTATCGCCATATGGAGAAGGCTGCATACCCAACGCCGCAAGCGCTCAAGGCGGACCTCGGAACCGCGAGCATCCTCAAAGGCAGCAGGGTTGTATTCAACGTGGGCGGCAACCGGTATCGAGTGATCATGGCGATCAATTATCAGCGTCAGCTTGGGTTCATACGTTTCGTCGGGACCCACGCACAGTACGATCAGATCAACGCGGAGACCGTGTGATGAACATCAAACCCATACATTCCCAAGAAAACCTCACCGCCGCGCTCGCACGCGTCGAGCAGATATGGGAAGCACCAATCGGCTCGCCCGAGGGCGATGAGCTGGAAATCCTTGCGGTCCTCATTGAAAAGTACGAGGCCGAACATTATCCAATGCCGCCGTCGGACCCGGTGGAAGCCATCCGCTTTCGCATGGAGCAACTCGGCATGACAGCGCGCGACCTGGAGGCATTCATCGGCACCAGCGGCCGGGTGTCCGAAGTGCTTAACCGCAAGCGCAAGCTGAGCCTGTCGATGATCAAGCGCCTGCATGAAGGCTTGAGCATCCCGTATGAGCGGTTGCTGGCTGGGGCTTAAGATCTCAGGCGGCCGTAAGGTCCCCATCGCGAGCAAGCCCGCTCCCACATTCGACCGCGCTTCCAAAGGATAAACGCGTTCGAATGTGGGAGTGGGCTTGCCCGCGATGAGGCCGTCAGCTTCGCTGAACGACTTACAGACTCAACGGTCGGTTCGAAGCCTTGATGAACTCGTTCTTCAGGTCTTCAAACGTATGCACCGCCGGGAACTGCGGGAACTCGCGGATCACATTCTCCGGCGCATGGAACAGAATCCCACGGTCAGCCTCGCCCAACATGCTGGTGTCGTTGTACGAATCGCCGGCAGCGATCACGCGGTAGTACAAGCTCTTGAACGACAGCACCGACTGGCGCTTGGGGTCTTTCTGGCGCAGTTGGTAGCTGACCACGCGATCGCTTTCGTCGGTGATCAGGCGGTGGCACAACAGAGTCGGGAAGCCCAGCTGACGCATCAGCGGCTGGGAAAATTCGTAGAAGGTGTCCGACAGGATCACCACCTGGAAGCGCTCACGCAGCCAGTTGACGAACTCGATGGCGCCGTCCAGCGGCTTGAGGGTGGCGATCACTTCCTGGATATCGGCGAGCTTGAGCCCGTGTTCGTCGAGGATGCGCAGGCGTTGCTTCATCAGCACGTCGTAGTCGGGAATGTCCCGGGTGGTCGCCCGCAGGGATTCAATACCGGTTTTTTCGGCGAAGGCGATCCAGATTTCCGGAACCAGTACCCCTTCCAGGTCGAGACAGGCAATTTCCACGAGACACTCCTATTTGTATTGTTCAAGTCGAGCGAGCAAAAAGACTGCCGAACTCTAGCGATTCAAGGCGGCGGCCGCAACGCAGGGCGGATTTTGATACCATCGCTCCCCTATAGAGCGCTCAGCGCCACTGACCTGTAGGAACCGTCCTGATGAACCAAGCCTTCGATGTCGTTGAACTCGCCACGACCTATGCCAACAAATCTGCCCAGGACATTCTCAAGCTGGCGTTCAGCCAGTTCGGCGATGACTTGTGGATTTCCTTCAGCGGTGCCGAGGATGTGGTGCTGGTAGACATGGCCTGGAAGCTGAACAAGAACGTCAAGGTGTTCAGCCTCGACACCGGCCGCCTGCACCCTGAGACCTACCGCTTCATTGAACAGGTGCGCGAGTTCTACAAGATCGACATCGAGCTGATCTCGCCGGACCAGAGCAAACTGGAACCGTTCGTCAAAGAGAAAGGCCTGTTCAGCTTCTATAAAGACGGCCATGGCGAATGCTGCGGCGTGCGCAAGATCGAGCCGCTGCGCCGCAAGCTCTCCGGCGTGCGCGCCTGGGCCACCGGCCAACGCCGCGACCAGAGCCCCGGCACCCGCAGCCAAGTGGCGGCACTGGAAATCGACACGGCCTTTTCTACACCGGAACGCACCCTGTACAAGTTCAACCCGCTGGCGCAGATGACCAGCGAAGAAATCTGGGGTTACATCCGCATGCTGGAACTGCCGTACAACAGCCTGCACGAGCGCGGTTTTATCAGCATCGGCTGCGAGCCCTGCACCCGCCCGGTGTTGCCAAACCAGCACGAGCGCGAAGGCCGCTGGTGGTGGGAAGAAGCCACGCAGAAGGAATGCGGGCTGCATGCCGGGAATCTCATCAGCAAGGCGTAAATGCTGAGGCGGTCAAAAGATGTGGTAAGGCGCTTGCCCGCGACGCAGACGCCCGGTATGGCGTCGCCATCAAATCGCGCTGAAGCGCTGCGCCAATCCCGTCATTACAAACTGCTCGATGATGAAGTCGACAAACGCCCGCGTCTTACCGGGCAGCAGTTTGTGTTCGGCGTAGTAGAGAGAGATGTTGCCGTCGTCGACGTACCAGTCGGGCAGCACCCGCACCACCGCGCCGCTGTCGAGGAACGGCACCGCCATCGGCATGCTCACCAACGCGATGCCCAGGCCCTGGGCGGCGGCGCAACAGGCGGCCTCCGAATCGCTCAAGGTCATGCGCGGTTTGAGCACCAACGGGCGCTGTTCGCGCTCACGGTTGGTCAGTTGCCAGGAGCGCACGCGGCCGGTTTGCGGGGAGCGGATCAGGATGCCCAGGCAGCGCGCCAGATCCTCGGGTGCCAGTACCGGCAGGCGCTGCGCCAGGTAATTCGATGACGCCACCAGCACCCGGTGCGCGGGCGTCAGCTTGCGCGCCACCACGCCCTGGGGCAGCTCAAAGCCACCGCCGATGGCCGCATCGAAGCCCTGGCCGATCAGGTCAACCTGGCGGTTATCAAAATGCCAATCCGGGCTGATATCCGGAAAACGCCGCACGAACTCCCCCAGCAACGGCATGACATAACGATTACCGAACACCGTGCCCATGCTGACCTTGAGCGTCCCCACCGGCCGGCCCTCGGCGCTGGCCAGGTTGGCCACGGCGTTCTGGATGGTGATGAGGCTGTCGCTGACTTCTGCGAGGAACCGCTTGCCGGCTTCGGTCAGGGTCAGGCGCCGGGTGCTGCGCTGGAACAACCGCACGCCCAGGCGCGCTTCCAGCTTGGCGACACTTTTGCCCACCGCCGCCGGGGTCAGGCTCAAGTGCCGGGCTGCTTCGGCAAAGCTGCCGCCTTCGGCGCTGCGCACAAAGCATTCGATACTGCCGAAGCTCTCCATATCCGCCCACTCTAAACTTTTGGTTTACACAGACTATAGCAATCAAGGTCTACCGACTGCGGGAGGTGAGGTCGATACTCGGCTCCATCAACAAGGCATCCCGCCTTGAACAGTTAGGAGATCGACATGACCACCCATAACCTCAGCGGCAAAGTCGCCTTGATTCAAGGCGGTTCACGCGGCATCGGCGCCGCCATCGTCAAGCGTCTTGCGGCGCAAGGTGCAGCCGTCGCCTTTACCTACATCAGTTCGGCCGCCAAGGCCGCAGAATTGCAGAACAGCGTGATCAGCGCCGGCGGCAAAGCCTTGGCGATTCAGGCCGACAGTGCCGATGCCACGGCAATTCGCAACGCGGTCAACGCCACGGTCCAAGCCTTTGGGCGCCTGGATATCCTGGTGAACAACGCTGGCGTACTGGCCATCGCCCCGCTGGAAGACTTCAAGCTGGAGGACTTCGACCAGACCCTGGCAATCAACGTGCGCAGCGTGTTCATCGCCACTCAGGAAGCGGCCAAGCACATGCGCGAAGGCGGCCGCGTGATCAACATCGGCAGCACCAACGCCGAGCGCATGCCGTTTGGCGGTGGCGGGCCGTATGCGATGAGCAAGGCGGCGCTGGTCGGCTTGACCAAGGGCCTAGCGCGGGACCTGGGGCCACGTGGCATCACCATTAACAACGTGCAACCGGGGCCGGTGGACACCGACATGAACCCGGCGAACAGTGAATTCGCCGAGAGCCTGATCGGGTTGATGGCGGTGGGCCGTTATGGCCATGTCGAGGAGATCGCCAGCTTTGTGGCCTACCTCGCCGGGCCGGAAGCGGGGTACATCACCGGGGCCAGCCTGACCATTGACGGTGGCTTCAGCGCATAACCGCCTGTAGGCGCCGGATCAGGACATTGGCGGCAAGCCGTAGGCGGCGAGGTCGAAATCCGCGAGTTTGCGGATGATCTGGTCGGCGTGGTGGTACTTGCTGTCGGCCATGGCTTCATCGGGCACGGCGATGGCGGTCATCCGGGCCGCCTTCGCCGCGGTGACGCCGAACGGCGAGTCTTCAAATACCAGGCAATCTTGCGGCGCAATGCCCAGGCGCCGTGCGGCGGTAAGGAAGATGTCCGGCGCGGGTTTGGCCGCGCCGACTTCCGGGTCGTCAGCCGTGACGATGGTGCTGAACAGGCCAAACCACTCGCGGTGCAACGTGGTCTTGTGGCCAAAGGAGTTGCGCGACGAACTGGTGCCCACCGCAATCGGAATATTGTGCGCGTTCAGGTGCCGTACCAACGCTTCGGCGCCGGGCATGCCCAATGCCCTGGGGAAACGCTCGCTCATCAGCGGCTCACGGATTTCGAGGAACTCAGCCGCCGTGATCGGCAGGTCCAGCGCCTTGACCACATAGTCGGCCAGGTCCTGGGCACCGCGCCCGATGATGTGCTGCTTGATCCCCCAGTCATAGGTACGCCCGAAGCGCTCGGCGATGATCTGCGTCACTTCGGTGTAGATGCCTTCGGTATCCAGCAACAAGCCGTCCATATCGAAAATCACGGCCTTGATCGGACCGACTGCGCTACGCGGTGCATTCATCGTGACAAAACCCTGGAGGAAGGACTAAAAGGATTCAGCACAATACCGGCGACGCTTGTCGGCAGGCAACCCTTTAGGCTGTGCGCCTAATCAAGCGGGCGTGGGCAGGCAGCCCAGGCTGGTCAATGCGGCCTCCACCGCGTGCTCCAACGGCGTATGGGGCTCGTGGCCCAGGGCCACAAGCAAGCGCCGGTTATCCAAACGCAGCGGGGTGTGCCACAGATAACGCATCTCCTGTATCTCGCGAAAGGTCACGACAAACGGCGCAGCCAACGTCAACAACCACCAGGGAAATACGCCTACACGTGGTTGCCGGCCCGTCCTGCGTAACACCACGCGCTGGATCGCCTGGCTCATCTGCGTGCCATCGATGTCCACGTGCCCGGCCATATGAAAGCAGGCAAACGCCTCGAGGGTAGCGCGACGCTCAATCAACTCGAGCATGGTGCGCGCCACATCCGGTAGGTAGGCCCACTGGTGGGCCACGCCTGGCGCGCCAGGATCGCTGACGGCACGCACCGGTTTACCGGGTTTGACCAAGCCTTGGGAGAACCAGTTGTTGGCCGCCCCGGCGCCGAAAAAATCCCCGGCACGCACGATCAATACGCGAGCGCCCTCGCGGGAAGACCGCAGCAAGCGCTGCTCCAGTTGCACCCGTATCGCGCCCTTGAGGGTAAGCGGGTGCTGGGGTGAGTCTTCGTCCAGCACGGGGAACGCATCCGGCCCGAAGTTGTAGACCGTGCCGGGCAGCACGATGGTCGCGCGCTCGGCGATGGCGGCTGCAATGGTGTTGTCGATCATCGGCAGCACCTGTTCGGCCCAATTGCGATAGCCCGGCGGGTTCACCGCATGGACGATCACCGCGCAGCCCCGCGCGGCAGCGATCACTTCGTCGCGATTGAGCGCATCGCCTTTGAGCCAGGTATAGGTGGCATTCTGGCTACGGGCCTTGTCGACATCCCGGGTCAACGCACACACCTGCCAGCCCGCCGCGCTCAGCTGTCGCGCTACTTCGCCGCCAATACCGCCGGTTGCACCCAATACCAGTACCTTGCTCATCACCCACTCCCACGTTGGTTGGAGCGGCCATTCTGTTCGCAGCATGGCTATAGAGGAATTGCCGAAGACCATCCAGACGCTATACATTTACGCATGGCATTGAACATTGGTTGGGAGCTTTACCGATCGTTTCTTGGCGTACTCAAGGAAGGATCGCTGTCGGGGGCCGCGCGGCAGCTCGGCATCACACAGCCCACCGTCGGTCGGCACATTGCCGCGCTGGAAACGGCCTTGGGCGTGGTGCTGTTCACTCGCTCCCCCACCGGACTGCTGCCGACGGCAGTGGCCCACACCATGAGGGCCCACGCCGAGACCATGGAGCGCACGGCCGCTGCCCTGGAACGCAGCGCCTCCTCCCAGGGCGACGAGGTCCGCGGCGTGGTGCGCGTATCCGCCAGCGAGGTGGTCGGCGTGGAAGTACTGCCGCCGATCATCACGCGGCTGCGCCAACAGCATCCTCACCTCAAGGTCGAACTGATCCTGACCAACCGCCTGATCGACCTGCTGCAATTGGAAGCCGACATCGCCGTGCGTATGGTCCGCCCCAGCCAGGCGCAACTGCTGGCACAGCGCATCGGCCTGATCGAAGTCGGCCTGCATGCCCGCGACGATTACCTGCACCAGCACGGTACGCCGCAAGAGCTCAAAGACCTGAGCGGCCACGCGGTGATCGGCTACGACCAGGAGAACGCATTTATCCGCAGCCTGGCCGTTAAAGGCTTCGAGCGCAGCACCTTCGCCCTCAGTAGCGACAGCGACCTGGCGCAACTGGCGCTGATCCGTGCTGGCGCCGGCATCGGCGGATGCCAGGTCAAACTGGCCAAACAAGACGCGCGCCTGCAGCGGGTACTGCCGGAGGCATTCGCGCTCAAACTCGACACCTGGGTCACCATGCATGAAGACCTGCGCAACAGCCCGCGCTGCCGGGCGACGTTTGACGCGCTAGTCGCGGGTTTACAGCGTTACGTACAGGATTGAGACAGCTTCACTGAGGAAGAATCAAACTCCCTCAATCCCTTCATAGCCGCCCCCATGACCGAAGCCTTCGAAGTCCCCAGCCCCCACGAAAAACACATCGAACACGCCACCGAACATGCCCACGCGCGCGGTGACAATTTCGCCAGCCGCATCGCCGTGATGACGGCACTGATGGCCACCCTTGGCGCCATGCTCAGCTACCAGGCCGGCTCCACCGAAAGCGAAGCGGCGATGGACAAGAACAACGCTGCCATTTTCAAGACCGAAGCGGCCAACCAGTGGAACTACTACCAGGCCAAATCCAGCCGGCAAAACCTGGCGGAACTGGCTACCCATATTCCCGGTGTAGACGCCGCGCACTACAAGGATGAGAGCGAGCGTTACAAGGGCCAGAAGGAAGACGTGCGTAAACAGGCCGAGAAACTTGAGGCAACCTCACAGGAATGGGATCAGAAATCCGAAGAAGCGCTGCACCAGCATCACCGCTGGGCCCAGGCGATGACGGCGATTCAGATCGCGATTTCGTTGGCGGCGATTACGTTGTTGACGCGCAAGGAATGGTTGAAGCGCATGTCGTATACGGCTGGCGGTGTGGCCGTGGTGCTGGGCAGCCTGGCGTGGCTGCATTTCTAATAATTTCACTTGGGCGCCTAACGCCAGCCGCTATATAGTAAAACGTATAACGCTAGCTGCCGCACAAGGAGATAACGGTGTCAGGACACCCCAAAGAAGCCGTGGGCGCCGCCTACAGTATCGAATCCATGCGCCATGCCCAGGCCATGACCTGGCAAGCCATCGAACAACTGGCCCAACGCATCCGCCCCGGCATGCTCGAGTCCGAAGCGCGCGAGCTGGGCAAGCACATCCTCGCCGACCTCGACATGCAACGCATCTGGCACCCGTTGCTGGTGCGCTTCGGCGCCAATACCCTCAAGACCTTCAAGCAACGCTCCGACGGTGACCCGGTACTCGGTGAAAACGACATTTTCTTCATCGACATGGGCGCCGTCTGGCAAGGTCACGAAGGCGACGCGGGTGCCACGTTCTGCATTGGCACCGACCCGGACATGATCGCCTGCGCCAACGCGGCCAAAGAGCTGTTCCACCGCGTGCAGGCGCGCTGGAAAAACGACCAGGTCATCGGCCTCGAACTCTACCGCTACGCCGAAGCACAAGCCCAGGCCATGGGCTGGCAGTTGAACCTCGACATCAAGGGCCACCGCGTCAGCGACTTTCCCCACGCGATCCATCGTGGCGGCGACCTCGGCGACTTCGAGCAGTACCCGAATGCGGGGCTGTGGATTCTGGAAATCCAGATCGCTCACCCGAGCAAGCCGTATGGCGCGTTCTATGAAGACCTACTCGCTTAATTGTTCAAGGGAACCAAAAAATGGAAGGCTGCGCCGATTTTCCCGTGCTGTTGTTTTCCTACGGCACCTTGCAGGACAAGGCTGTCCAACTCGCCAGCTTCGGCCGAGAACTGGCAGGCCAGCATGACGCCATGTTGGGCTACTCGAAAAACTGGGTAGAGATTACCGACCCGCAAGTGCTGGCCACCAG
The DNA here is from genome assembly GCF_049897085.1 of Pseudomonas sp. PSPC3-2. Lineage (NCBI taxonomy): Bacteria > Pseudomonadati > Pseudomonadota > Gammaproteobacteria > Pseudomonadales > Pseudomonadaceae > Pseudomonas > Pseudomonas sp. PSPC3-2. Next base: position 32,631 of record NZ_JAFCVO010000009.1, on the reverse strand, counting down.
CGGCAAGACCCATCACCCGATCGTCGCGCCGAGCACCGACCAAGGCGCCAGCGTTGAAGGCAGGGTGTTTCAGATTACCGAGCACGAGTTGGCGGCGGCGGATGCGTATGGAGTGTCCGACTACAAGCGGGTCAGCGTGGCGTTGGCATCGGGCCTGACGGCTTGGGCGTATGTGCAAGCCTGAACGACGGGCAATTGTTTTCAATCTGTTACAGGAGCGTTTAAAGTATCGCCCCCCGAGAATTGAATCTCGGGATTCAGTCCATGGAGTTACTCAGTGAAGTACGTCAGTAAAGTGGTTGCAGCAGCTGTTCTCGGTTTCACCCTCGCAGGCTGCACCGGCACCGCCATCAAATCCCCGCAATACGACAGCAGCCAATACACCGTGCTGGGTCACAGTGAAGCCACCGCCACCGGCATCATGCTGTTCGGTGTGATCCCAATCGGCCAGAACAGCCGTTTCGTCCGCGCCCAGACGGCTGCCATCCAGGCAAAAGGCGGCGACGCAATGATCAATACCGAAATCCAGGAAAAATGGTTTTGGGCTTGGGTGCTGAGCGGTTACACCACCAAGATCTCCGGTGATGTGGTCAAGCTGAAAGCAGCACACTAAACCGGACGTTGCTCTATTTGCGCGGGATTTAACCTGAGCGAGCGACGTATCATGGGCCAACCTTTCGAGGATGGTCCATGAACCTCAGTATCCTTTACGCACTCGCCGCCGCCGCGCTATTCGGCGCCAGCACCCCGCTCGCCAAAAGCCTCGGCCTGGGCCTCTCGCCCGTGCTGCTCGCAGGCCTGCTTTACCTCGGCAGCGGCGGCGGACTCGCCATCGTGCGCCTGATCCGTGATCGCGGCTGGACCCCCACCGGGCTGACGCCCTCCGAATGGCCGTGGCTGCTCGGCGCCATTGCGTTCGGCGGCATCCTCGGGCCCGTGGCCCTGATGTTCGGCCTCACCCGCACCTCCGGCGCCACCGCGTCGCTAATGCTCAACCTTGAATCGGTATTGACCGCGCTGATCGCCTGGCTGGTCTTCAGGGAAAACGCAGACCGCCGCATCGTCCTAGGGATGATTGCGATTGTGCTGGGTGGCGTGGCGTTGTCATGGCCCCAAGACGGCGCCGACAGTCACGATTGGATCGGGCCACTCGCGGTTGCCGTGGCCTGCCTGTGCTGGGGGATTGATAACAACCTGACACGCAAGGTGTCTGCCTCGGACGCGCTGTTTATCGCCGGCGCCAAGGGTTTGATCGCGGGTGTGGTCAATTGCAGCCTGGCACTGTACCTCGGCGCGCAGATCCCCGGCATGGCGCAGCTCGCGCCGATTTTGCTGGTCGGGTTTCTCGGCTATGGCATCAGCCTGGTGCTGTTTGTGTTGGCGTTACGCGGGCTGGGCAGTGCGCGCACCGGCGCCTATTTTTCTACCGCGCCTTTCCTCGGCGCCGCACTCGCCTTGCTGGTGCTGGGCGAGTCGGTGAGCGGCGCGTTCTGGATTGCTTCGGCGCTGATGGCTGCAGGGGTGTGGCTGCACCTGACCGAGCGCCATGCCCATGCACATCAGCATGAGGCGACGGAACACGGGCATCGGCATGTCCACGATGAACATCATCAACATGAACACGCGGTTGAGTGGGACCCGGCAACGCCGCACACGCATGTGCACACCCATAACCCGATCAAGCATAGCCATCCGCATTTTCCGGACATTCATCATCGGCATAGGCATTGAAGGCGTGTCCCGAGACTGGCGGAGGCCCATCAAGCCTGTTCCGCCACCACCCGATTACGACCGTTTTGCTTGGCCTGGTACAAAAGCTGGTCAGCCCTCTCAAGCACAGCGGATATCGAATCGCCACCGGGATGCCATAGCGCGACGCCCAGCGACACGGTGACATGCCCGACCGTCACAATGTTTGCTGCTTCGATCGAGGCACGCAATCGCTCGGCGACATCCGTTGCAGCTTGAAGCGAACTGTTGGGCAATAACAATACGAACTCCTCTCCGCCGACCCGGCAGGGCAAGTCGTTGGACCGTGAGTTCTGCTGCATGAGCTGTGCGATGGCCCTCAGCGTTTCATCACCCACACCATGACCAAACGTATCGTTCACACGCTTGAAATGGTCGATGTCCATGGAAACGACTGCGAACGTTTTGTCGGCGTCCTGCCAGCGCGACAGGATGTCCTGCATCGCTCGACGATTGGCCAGCCCTGTCAGCACATCAGTTTGTGCCTCCTGGTTTAGCTTGCCGATCTTTTCCTGTAGCAGGGTAGCGCCAAGCAGCAGTGCTCTGCGAATCTGCCAGCTTTCGAAATAGCGCGACGGGATTGCGCTGATACGTTCGTAGCTGTCAGGCGAGTCCAGCCGTTTAGCGCAATCGGCAAGCCTGGACAATGGCGCCGAGATCCGTGCGCCCAACCACCAAATCAAGACGATTCCGAACAGCGCCAGGGGCGCGATGCCCTGCGCCACCTTGGCCATGGTGTGTCGCAGAATGGCGTGTATGTTGTCGAGTGGCTGCTGCGAGATCACCCCCCAACCACTGCTGGGCACCCTGGCGAACCCCGCGAGCATGTCCACGCCATTGGCATCCGTCGCCTGCAACGTTCCCGCGTCCTGACTAAGTGCCGCGTCAACGATCAACCCCACTCCAGTGACGTTGCCGATGTGCTCGGGATCGGTGTGATAGATCACCCGGCGAGCGCTGTCGACGAGATAGACATGCGCCCCGTCCTTGCGCACATTGGTGTCCATCAGCGCCTGGAGCGTATTCCTCTGTTCAAGCTGGATACTGCCGCCTATCAGGCCCAGGTACTCTCCTTTCGCGTCGAATATGGGGTGGGAAATAAAGACCACCAGATTACCTGCGATGGACCTGAACGCGTTGCTGATGATCGGCGTGCGAAGGCTGAGAGGCTCCCGGTGTTGCAGCGCCAGCCCATCGAGATGGAGGTTTTCCGGAGCTGAGGCAACGATTGTTCCCCCCGCATCGGCGATCAACACGGAGTTAAAACTGGCGTCTTGCCCAAACAGTCGCTGGACTTCCTCCGCGAGTTCTTGCTTGTCACCAAACGTTTTGCCAATGACGACCGAGCCATATTTCAGTTTATCGAGGTCGGAGTTGAGTACCTGCTCCACACTCCGGGCGATCCGAGAGGCATAGGCCTTGTTCACTTCCAGCGCATTCTCGATCAATTCCTGCTTCTGAATCTTGAACGTCACCCAGAAACTGTTGCCCAGGGTTGCGATGGCCGAAAGCAGTACAAAGATAAGAATCAGAATGCGCAGGTTGAGCTTCGGCTTCGGTCGGGTGGTCATTTTACGCAGTCCGGATGGGCGGAAGAATTGCCAACGATTCGATGCAGGATGAATCCTCCTAGTTTTAGAAGGCACCTGATCGACCAGTTTTGGCCGAAAGCAGCCTGCTTAACCCGCATAGAAACCCATCTGCCAATTCTGAACCCGCCAAACAGTTGTGTCTGAAGGCAGACGGCAAAAAACACCGTCAGTCCCACATTGGGCCTATATGGCCTTTTTCAGCCAAAAAAACCACAAACCCCCGATTTTCTCTAGGAAAATCAGGGGTTTGTGTTTGTAGAATGTGGCGGTAAAGAAGAGACTCGAAACTACCCGCGAGCGCATTTTAGAGACAAGCCCCACGGCTTACAAGGGCCGCAGCCTGGTGGCATGTGTAGAAGTAGTCCCAAGGGTTAAACGCACCGGGTTGCAGAACACGGCCACTCTGGTTTCCGGAGCCCGAAAAAAGGCCCCCGCACCTGGCTTAGATGTGGGGGCCCGTTGAACATAAACGGCGTTATGCGAATTCGGCGTTCGATCTACCGTCAACCGCCGCAATATGCGTCCAGTCCAACGCTGCGGATCACCATCACCGCTGATACCAAGTACGCCCAGCAACCATAGTGCTCAAACTTTGAATCGACTGATCAGTACGCCAAACGACGCCGCCAGTCGCGAAAGTTCGGCGCTCGACGCATTGGTTTGATGTGCGCCCGCCGCTGTTTGCGTGGAAAGATCCTGAATATTGACCAGATTACGATCAACCTCACGAGCAACCTGAGCCTGCTCTTCAGCGGCACTTGCGATCACTAGGTTCTTTTCATTGATGATTGAAACACCCTCGGTGATTCGGTCAAGGGCCTGGCCAGCCTCAATGGACTGCGCCCGCGTATCGACTGCCAGCTCTTTACTCTTATTCATCGCGAGGACGGCTTCTTCAGCTCCCGAACGAACCTGTTGCATCATCGACTCGATGTCCGCCGTCGACGCCTGGGTCCGATGGGCAAGTGCGCGCACTTCATCTGCTACAACAGCGAACCCGCGACCCTGCTCACCCGCCCTGGCTGCTTCGATGGCGGCGTTCAGTGCCAGGAGATTGGTCTGCTCCGCAATGGCCCTGATCACCTCAAGTACTTTTGTGATCTCGCTGACACGGGTTGCAAGCACCTCAACCTTGCCGGTTGAGTTTGAAATCTCATCCGCCATCGCCCCCACAGAGTTAACGGCTCTGCGCACTTGATCACGCCCTTGCACAGCACTAAGGCTGGTTTGCTCAGAGGCTTCAGCGGCGCCTGCCGCATTTCGGGCAACTTCATCCACGGCCGCAGTCATTTCGTTCACTGCCGTTGCCGCTTGCTGAATCTCATCATTCTGCCGCGTCAGGCCGCGTGAGCTTTCCTCCGTGACAGCGTTCAGCTCTTCAGATGCAGAGGCCAGTTGGTCAGCAGCACTGCCAATCTCTTTTACAGTGGTCCGCAGATTTTCCTGCATTTTACCCAGCGCACTCAGCAGTACACTGACGTCGTCTCGCCCACTGATTTCAATATGCTGAGAAAGGTCACCCTCCGCCACTTCCTCAGCGCTGCGTATAGCGATAGAAAGCGGTCGCGTAATCGAGCGTGTGATGATCATTCCCAAAGCGATGGCAGCCAAAAAAGCGACCATTACCCCTACGCCCAATATCCAGTAAGCACTCGTAGTGGCGGCCTCTGCCGCGTCTGCAGTCTCACCGCTTTGGCGATAGTTGGATGCAACAATGACTTGAAGGTCATCAATAGCGCCCTTGAAGGTCGGCGAAACCTGCTGCTGGAATAGCTGCGTAGCACCATCAAGGTCGCCCGCCGTCGCCAACGCGATTACTTTATTTGACCCCTGAACATAGGCGGGCCAGTCTTTTTCGAACTGATCACCGGCGACGCGCTCGTCATCGGCAAGAGGCGTTTGGCGGTATTCCTTGAAGAGTCGTTCAACGTCCTTCTGACTCTCGGACATGGATTGCACTGCGGCGTCAAATTTAACCGGATCTGCCTTGGAGTACTTAAATAGCAGAGCAGCATGCACAGCCCTGGAATATGCATAAGCACTCGCGCGCGCATTACCGGTGTTGTAAACAGACACCAGATTGTTGCTTACGATTTCGTTCATTGTTGCTTTTAGTGTTGTGATGCCCGAGCGCCCTAAAAGCCCCACTCCCAATGTGATGATGGCACACACCACAAATGCAGAGATCAATCGTGTGGAAAGCTTGATGCTACGTAATGCGTCCATAGGACCCCCGACGAACTCTTAGTTGGCTGCCCCAAGAAGGCTTGGGCATTAACTATATTCGGCAAGATATCCGCTAACTTTAATCGTGGTCTCATTTTTATGAGCCCATACGTTAGCTAGCTAACTAAAGGCTTTAGCCACAATCGGCCACGTGGTGAGCTAAGCATGACCAGTCTGTGGAATAAGAACGCCGCCTGCGTATCCTGCCAGTGTCATCAGCAGGATCTATGGAACGACAATGGAAGCGCTTTTGGTGTTGTTAAGACATAGACCAGTAGTTTTGGGTCGAACTCAACCACTGACTCTACTTTCCGCACCAGAATAGAACGCCAGTCCCATATTGCTCCCATGACGTTACTTTTTGGACGCCAGAAACCACAAACCCCCGACTTTCACTAGGAAAATCAGGGGTTTGTGTTTGCAGAATGTGGCGGTGAAGGAGAGATTCGAACTCTCGATACAATTTCTTGTATACACACTTTCCAGGCGTGCTCCTTAAGCCACTCGGACACTTCACCGTATCTCGTCAAACCAGTTCAGTCTGTCGAGGCGCGCTAATGTAGTCGAAAGCCTTTCTGATGGCAAAGGTTTTTTTCAGAATTTTCATGCGGTTAGACCGGTATTCCGTGACGGGCCATGTGAGGGCGATGATTCTGCCATTCTCAGGCATAGGCAACACGCGTCTGGGACGGTTGCTGCGCCCTGCCTAGGCGGTTTACCGCCGGGTATCGAGGGAAAGCCTGACCGGCCAGTCAGTCACGGCGCTTTACCAGGGCGGGCGTGGTGGGTAACGTCTGCGCATGCACCTCTATAACAAGTCCTACAAGGAACCGCGTCATGAGTGAGTTGATCTCCTACCACCTGGAAGACGGTATCGCGACCCTGACCTTGAGCAACGGCAAGGTAAATGCCATTTCTCCGGCGGTGGTCAGTGCGTTTAATGAAGCACTGGATCAGGCCGAGAAGGATCGGGCGGTGGTGATCATCACCGGGACGCCGGGGATTCTGTCGGGTGGCTATGATTTGAAAGTGATGACCGCTGGCCCTAAAGAGGCCATCGGCCTGGTGACGTCGGGCTCGACGCTGGCGCGGCGCCTGTTGGCGCATCCGTTCCCGGTGATCGTCGCGTGCCCTGGGCATGCGGTGGCCAAGGGCGCTTTCCTGCTGTTGTCGGCGGATTATCGGATCGGGGTCGAGGGCCCGTTCAGCATTGGCCTGAATGAAGTGGCGATCGGCATGACCATGCACCACGCCGGTATCGAATTGGCGCGGGATCGTCTGCGCAAGTCGGCGTTTCACCGCTCGGTGATCAATGCCGAGATGTTCGACCCGCAAGGCGCCTTGCAAGCCGGCTTCCTCGATAAGGTGGTGGCGCCGGACGCATTGCACACGGCGGCGCTGGAGGCGGCCCGGCAGTTGAAGAAGCTCAATATGAATGCCCACAAGCAGACCAAACTGAAAGTGCGCAAGGCACTGTTGGAAGCCCTGGATGAGGCAATCATCCAGGACCAGGGCCATATCCTTAGCTAAGTCCCCACACCTGTTGTGTCAGAGCCCGACCTTGAGTCGGGCTTTTTCTTACAAACAAATCCGAATCATCCTTAGCCGCTCTAGTCAGCCTCTGCTGGCAATTGTTGAAACATGTACTTAAACATCGCCTATCTCCTACCTCTACCGGGCAATTGCCGAATACAGTGCACATCCGTACACTGCGCCACCTTTTCTCTCGATGGGCCGCGTCGATGCTGTTTATGTTGCGTATGTTATTGATGGGGCTGCACTTTATGCTCGCCGGTGGATTGGGCGTGTTGCTGGGGATCTGTCGGCCGTTCAACCCGGACAACAGCCGTCTGTGCGCGCGCCTGTATGCACTGCCCGCGATGCGGATACTCGGATTGCGAGTCGAGACCGATGTGGATTCGCTGCGCAACAAGCCCGGCAGTTGCCTGATCATTGCCAACCACCAGTCCAACTATGACCTGTTTGTGCTGGGTACCGTGGTGCCGCACCGCACTGTGTGTATCGCCAAAAAAAGCCTGAAATGGGTGCCCTTGTTCGGCCAGTTGTTCTGGCTGGCTGGCAACGTACTGATCGATCGCGGCAATGCACACAAGGCTCGCCGCGCAATGCTCACCACCACCAAGACGTTGCAGCATAAGGACACGTCGATCTGGGTATTCCCGGAAGGCACGCGTAACTTGGGCAAGGGCCTGCTGCCGTTCAAGAAAGGCGCGTTCCACATGGCGATTGCCGCCGGCGTGCCCATCGTGCAGGTGTGTGTAAGCAATTACGTCACGCATATGCGGCTCAATCGCTGGAACAGTGGTGATGTGCTCATACGCTCGCTGCCGCCGATTCCTACCACCGGCCTGACGGTTGATGACATCCCGGCGTTGATGCAAGCCTGCTACGCGCAGATGGATGAATGCATCCAGGCGATGGACCAGCAATTGCAAAGTGCCGTAACAATAGAACTCGCTTCCAGCTAAGCTGCCCAACATCTGTCCCCCTGATAAGAAGTGATAGGCACCATGGGTAGAGTTGTTGCGGCCGCTGTTTACAACGCGGGAAAGAAAGTTACCGATATCACCCTCGACGAAGGCGCGGCCTGGGCCGCCAAACCCGGGCATTTTGTCTGGATCGGCCTGGAAGAGCCCGACGCCCGCGAGCTGGCCAACCTGCAACGCCAGTTCAACCTGCATGAACTGGCCATCGAAGACGCCCTGGAAAAACACAGCCGCCCCAAGCTGGAAACCTTCGGCGACGCGCTGTTTATCGTCACTTATTCACCGGTGCGCGAAAACGGCAAGCTGGTGTTTATCGAGACCCATATCTTTGCCGGCAACGGCTACATCATCACTGCGCGCAACGGGCACTCAGCGTCCTACGGCTTTGTACGCCAGCGCTGTGAGGCGCGGCCACTGCTGCTAGAGCATGGGGAAGATTTCGTACTCTATGCGCTGCTGGATTTCGTCACCGAAAATTACCAGCCGGTAAGCGAGGCCATCCACGCCGAGATCGATGAACTGGAGCGCAACGTGCTGTGCAGCTCACTCAATGAGCACGATATCCAGAACCTCCACGGCCTGCGCCGTGACGTGCTGCGCCTGCGCCGCTACGTGGCACCGATGGTGGAGATCAGCGAGGAACTGCAGAAACTGAGTTTCCCGTTTATCGACAAGAACATGCGGCCGTATTTTCGTGATGTACAAATCCACGTCACACGACAGATGGAAGACCTGGCCACCCTGCGCGACATCGCCAGCCAGACCATCGAGATCGGTGTGTTGCTGGAGGCCTCGCGCCAGAGTGTGGTGCAGCGCAAGTTCGCCGCGTGGGCGGCGATCCTGGCGTTCCCCACGGCCGTGGCGGGGATTTACGGGATGAACTTCCAGAACATGCCCGAGCTGCAATGGCACTACGGCTATTTTGCCGTGCTGGGGTTCATCGCCGTCGGCTGTAGCGGGTTGTGGGCCAGCTTCAAGCGTTCGGGCTGGCTTTAGGCATTAACCTTGGCTTCGGGCTTATGCGTGACAAAGCGCATCATCCACTCCGCCACGGTCACACCGTGGTGGTCGCGCTCCAGGCTGGCGACGCCATTCTTGTAGACTTTCTCGCCCAAGGTTGTCTGAAGAATCTCCAACAACTCGCGGGAATAGTCGTGAATGAACTCCGGGTGCCCCTGGAAACACAGCACCTGGTCGCCGATATGGTACGCAGCGAACGGGCAAAACTCGCTGGAAGCGATGACCGTGGCATTTTCCGGCAAGGTGGTCACCTGATCCTGATGACTGATCAACAACGTCAGCTCTGGCACCTCAGGGCTCATCCACGGCGCTTTGGCACCGATTTTGTAATCGTGGATGCCCATGCCCCAGCCCTGGCCGGCGCGCTCGGTCTTGCCGCCTAGCAGCAGCGCCAGCAATTGGTGGCCGAAACAGATGCCCAACAACTTGTCGCCGCGCTCATAGCGCTCGAGCAGGTAGGTTTTGAGCGTCTGAATCCAAGGGTCGGTGCCAAACGAGTCGGCCTTGCTGCCGGTCACCAGGTACGCGTCAAACACCTCATCATCCGAGGGGTATTCACCCTGCACCACGTTGTACACGACAAACTCGGCGGGGATCGGCTGCTTGGAGAACAGGCGCTTGAACATCTGCCCGTAACCTTGGTACTGATCAATCAAGCCTGGACGCAGGATATCGGTTTCCAGGATGCAGACGCGTAGCGACATAAAAAATACCTGACACGGCGATGGGAATATTGAACACCCACAGAGCCTGCCTTGAAATACCCCCGCAACGCAAGCCCGCGCACAGTGGATAGCTGTGGTTCAGCGGGCAGGGTTGTGGTCAGGCAAATACTTCACCCTGTGCGGCTTTTCGCAGCAACAACGCCGGCGGCGCGAAGCGTTCGCCATACTGCTCGGCCAGGTAGCGCGCGCGCGCAATAAAGTCATTCAAGCCGTACTGGTTGATAAATTGCAACGCGCCACCCGTCCACGCAGCAAAGCCGATGCCGAAGATCGAGCCGACGTTGGCATCCGCCGTGGACATCAACACGCCCTCCTCCACGCAGCGCACGGTTTCGATGGCCTGGATAAACAACAAACGGTCGCGCACATCCTGTGCTGAAATGCGTTGGTCGGGGCGCTCGAATCGGCTTTTCAGTTCCGGCCACAAATACTTCTGCCCACCTGCGGGGTATTCATAGAAGCCGCCCCCCGCCGCCTTGCCCGTGCGTTTGTACTCGTTGACCAACAGATCAATCACCTGCGTCGCCGGATGGGTCGTCGGCGCTTTACCTTCGGCCTGCAGATCCTTAGCCGTCTGCTGTCGGATATGGCTCATCAGGCTGAGGGACACTTCGTCGGACACCGCCAGCGGCCCCACCGGCATACCGGCCTTGCGCGCTTCGGTCTCGATCATAGGCGCAGCCACGCCTTCGCCGAGCATGGCGATGCCTTCGTTGGTGAACGTGCCGAACACCCGAGAGGTGAAGAAGCCGCGACTGTCGTTGACCACAATCGGGGTTTTGTGGATTTGCAGGACGAAGTCGAAACCACGCGCCAGGGTTTCGTCCGAGGTCTGTGTGCCCTTGATGATTTCCACCAGCGGCATCTTTTCCACCGGGCTGAAGAAGTGCAGGCCAATGAACTTGGTTTGATCCGACACCGCCGTGGCCAGGCCGCTGATGGGCAAGGTGGAGGTGTTGGAAGCGATTACCGCCTCGGTGCCGACCACGTTTTGCGCGGCGGCATTGACCTTGGCTTTGAGCTCACGGTCTTCGAAGACGGCTTCGATGATCAGGTCGCAGCCGGCCAGGTCGGCGTCAGACTGCGTAGGATAAATACGCGCCAAGGTGGCTTCGCGCTGCTCGGCGGTCATTTGCCCACGGCTGACCTTCTTGTCCAACAGCGTAGCCGAGTGCGCCTTGCCTTTCTCGGCGGCCGCAAGGTCGATGTCCTTGAGCACCACCTCAACGCCTGCGCAGGCGCTGACGTAGGCAATCCCCGCGCCCATCATCCCGGCACCGAGCACACCGACTTTACGCGTTACGTAAGGCGCAAAGCCCTGGGGACGCGAACGCCCGGCGTTGATCTCATTGCGCTGGAACCAGAAGGTGCCGATCATGTTTTTCGCCACCTGCCCGGTGACCAATTCGGTGAAGTAGCGGGTTTCGATCAGGTGTGCGGTGTCGAAATCCACCTGGGCGCCTTCCACCGCGGCGCAGAGAATTTTCTCCGGAGCCGGGAAGCAGCCATGGGTTTTGCTGCGCAGGATCGATGGCGCGATGGCGAGCATCTGCGCGACTTTCGGGCTAGACGGCGTGCCTCCGGGGATCTGGTAGGTCTTGTTGTCCCAAGGTTGCGCGGCCTCAGGGTGGGCGAGAATCCAGACGCGGGCCTTGGCCAGCAGTTCGTCGCGATCCGCCGCCAATGCGTCGATCAAGCCGGCTTGCAGGGCCTGCTGCGGTCGGATTTTTTTACCCTCCAGCAAATAGGGCAGGGCTTTTTCCAAGCCCAACAGGCGCACCATCCGCACCACGCCACCGCCGCCCGGCAACAGGCCCAGGGTGACTTCCGGCAGACCGAGCTGTACCGACTGGTCGTCCAGCGCGACCCGGTAATGACACGCCAGGCAAATCTCCCAGCCGCCGCCGAGGGCTGCGCCATTGATTGCGGCAACCACCGGCTTGCCAAGGGTTTCCAGGCTGCGCAGTTGCGCCTTCAATACCCGCACACTGTCGGAGAATGCCTTGGCGTGAGCCTTGTCGACCTTGATCAATTCATTGAGGTCGCCGCCGGCAAAGAACGTCTTCTTCGCCGAGGTGATGACCACGCCGGCGATCCCGTGCTTTTCCGCTTGCAGACGCGTCACGGTGGCCGCCATGGCCTCGCGGTACGCGGCGTTCATGGTGTTGGCGCTCTGGCCAGGCATGTCGAGGGTCAGCACCACGATCTGGTCCTGGTCCTTTTCGTAACGAATGGCTTCGGTCATGACAATTCCTTGGGCTCAGAGGCGTTCGATAATGGTAGCGATGCCCATACCACCGCCGACACACAGGGTGGCCAGGCCGTAGCGTTGTTGGCGCACTTCCAGCTCGTCGAGCAAGGTGCCGAGGATCGCGCAACCCGTGGCACCCAGCGGGTGGCCCATGGCGATCGAGCCGCCGTTGACGTTGACCCGGGCGGCGTCGATGCGCATGTCCTTGATGAACTTGAGTACCACCGAGGCGAAGGCCTCGTTGACCTCGAACAGGTCGATGTCTTCGACGCGCAGCCCAGCCTTGGCCAACGCCTTGCGTGTGGCCGGCGCCGGGCCGGTGAGCATGATCGTAGGGTCGGTGCTGGTGACCGCCGTGGCGACAATCCGCGCCCGCGGTTGCAGGCCCAACTCGCGGCCCTTGGCCTCCGAGCCGATCAACATCAACGCGGCACCGTCGACGATACCGGAGCTGTTGCCGGGGGTGTGGACATGGTCGATCCGCTCGACATGGCTGTAGACCCGCAGCGCTGTGGCGTCAAAGCCCATCTGCCCGATCATCTCGAAGCTGGGCTTGAGCTTGCCCAGGCCTTCGAGCGTGGAGTCGGCACGGACAAATTCATCGTGGTCCAACAGCACAATGCCGTTCTGGTCCTGCACCGCGATCAGCGACTTATTGAAGGAACCGTCTGAGCGCGCCCTGGCTGCTTTCTGCTGGGAATGCAGGGCAAAGGCGTCAACGTCCTGACGACTGAAGCCTTCCAGGGTTGCGATCAAGTCCGCGCCAATGCCTTGGGGCGTGAAGTGACTGTGCAGGTTGGTTTGTGGGTCGAGCACCCAGGCGCCGCCATCGCTGCCCATGGGTACGCGGGACATCGACTCGACGCCACCGACTACCACCAGGTCCTCGAAGCCGGAGCGCACTTTCATCGCCCCCAGGTTCACCGCCTCAAGGCCCGAGGCGCAGAAGCGGTTGACCTGGAGACCGGCGACGCTGACGTCCCAGTCCGCCACCAGCGCGGCGGTCTTGGCGATGTCGGCGCCCTGGTCCCCCACGGGGGTGACGCAGCCGAGGACGATGTCATCCACCTGGCGGGTGTCGAGGTCGCTGCGCCGGGCCAGCGCAGTCAGCAAACCTGCCACCAGGTTTACCGGCTTGACGCTGTACAAGGCACCGTCGGCCTTGCCTTTGCCCCGGGGCGTGCGTATCGCATCAAAGATCAAAGCTTGGGTCATGACGTCCTCGAACCGCTGTGCAGGTGTGCCCTTACCTTAGGCCCGATTGACACGGTTTCAATGACGGATGCGCTCATTGCTTTTGACCCCCTCGCTCGGACGAACGGTAGCGGGCGAGTGCAATCCTTTGATTAATCGTTTTAGCGGTCTAGCCAAGGCATTGGCGCCAAGATGGCGATAGGCCTCATACCTATTTAACTAAAATATACGGCAAGGTGATATGAAATGGATCTAAGCCAGGCAGAACGAGGGCTCTAAGGTTCACTCAGTAGGAAGTTGCTGCCGGGTTTTGCTGGAGCAACTGTAAGAAAAGTGACACGTCACGTTGCGATACTGAAATAAACCGGCACGCATTTGACGCTCAGGAATAACAACAAAAGGCAGTCAGCCATGTTCAAGCATTCGAAAGTACGTCAGGCGGGACTTATTCTGTTCGCCACCACACTGATTCTGATCCTGCCCAACCTGACCAAGGTTCTTGGCTGACGAATCACACACCCCATTCTGTGCATCAGGATTAGCGTTTTTGGCAGCGCCTGCCGGGACATTGCGAATAGCGGTCCTGTTGCAGGGGCTGCCGTTTTGCCTGCGAAATTTCCGCTATCTTAGGCGCCATTCCCTCTCGCACCGGGCCTCCCTCTTGAAATCGATCCTCGCCCTCCTCGCCGTGTTCCTCGCCCTGCCCGCTACCGCCGCGCAGTTGAGCATTGAGTTGGACCACGCCAGCAAGACCTGGCAGACCGCCGACCTGCTCAAGCACCCCGCTGCACAGACGGTGCATATCGTTGATGACGTTTCCTACAAGCGCAACATGACGTATCGCGCAGTCCCGCTGGCGGTACTCTTACCGGGTCTGCAGGCAGAAAACCATCTGCAGGCCGTTGCTCTCGATGGGTTCGCCGCCGAACTGAGCGCCGCGCCTTTGCTGGAAACACACGGCGCCCGCGCCTGGCTGGCGGTGGAAGATCCCACCCAGCCGTGGCCCGCGCTGGCCGAGGGCAAACCGAGTGCCGGGCCGTTCTACCTGGTGTGGACGAACCCTCAGGCCGGGCACATCAGCCCCGAGCAATGGCCGTTCCAGATCGCAGGGATCAAGCAGTTGCAGACGGTCGCCGAGCGCTTTCCGGCGTTGTTGCCCGACCCGAAGCTGAGTGCGGATGATCCGGTCAACCAAGGCTTTGCGCTGTTCCAGAAAAACTGCATGGCCTGTCACCGCCTCAATGGGGCTGGCGATGCACAGGTGGGGCCGGACCTGAACATTCCCTATAACCCCACCGAATACTTCAGCGGCGATTTCCTCAAGCGCTATATCCGCGACCCGCAAAGCCTGCGCCGCTGGCCCCAGGCGAAAATGCCGGCCTTCGCCGCCGGGGTGTTGCCCGACAGCGAGCTAGCGTTGTTGGTGGGGTATTTGAAGCATATGGCCGGACGTAAGCAGCAGCCCTGAGTTATTGCTGCTGCACCAAAACCAGCGGCGTCGGCGCCACAAACACCTTGGCATGCATCTGCTCATGCCCGCCGCCGCGACGCATGCCGCGCACCGGGCAAGCGTCCAGATAATCCAGGCCCACGGCCAGTTTCAGGTGGCGCTCCGGCCGCGCCAGTTGGTTGGTCACGTCAAAGCTGTACCAGGCGTCGTCCAGCCAGGCTTCGGCCCAGGCGTGACTGGCCAGGTGCGTGCTGTCCTCGGTGTACAAATACCCCGACACATACCGCGCTGGAATCCCGAGGCTGCGCGCACAGGCCAGGAACGCGTGGGTGTGGTCCTGGCAGACACCCGCACGCCCCGCGAAGGCCTCGGCGGCGCTGGTGTCGACCTCGGTGGCGCCAGGTGTGTAGACCATCGAATGGTTGAGCGCGTGCATCAGGTCGATCAGGGCGCTGCGGTCGCGGCGCTGATGGCAATGCTGCTCGGCAAAGCGACGCAAGGCTTCGTCAGGCTCGGTCAGGCGCGTGCTGCGCAGAAACGGGAAGGCTGACTGGCTCTCGTGCTCAGCCTCGCGCAACTCGTCGATATCGACCTGGCCACGGGCGCCAATGATGATGGCGTCGTGGGGCTCGTCCATGGTCAGCACATGCAGGATATTGCCGAACGGGTCGACCTGGGCGCGCACCGGACGCGGCAGGTCCAATTGCCAACTGATTACGCGCTGGCGCTCGCTGTCGTGGGGCGTAAGGCGCAGGTACTGGATGCTTGCGCGCACCTGATCGTCGTAGTGGTAGGTGGTTTCGTGGCTGATGGAGAGTCTCATGCCGCCTCCAGGTAGGAACTGTAGATGGCGTCGCCCAACTGGCGGACCAAGGGGATAAAGTCGGTCAGCCAGGCGTGCAGGCCTTCCTCGAGGATTTCGTCGATCGCGGTAAAGCGCAGGCGTGCGTCCATTTCGGCGGCCAGGCGCTGGGCCGGGCGGCCGTTGAGGCCGGGCAGGCTGGCGAGGATCTGGTCGATCTCTTCGCTGCAGGCCCGCAACGAGCGCGGCACATCGGCACGCAACAGCAACAGCTCCGCCACTTGCCGGGCGCCGGGGGCGTCGCGGTAGATCTCGGTGTAGGCCTCGAACGACGACAACGCACGCAACAAGGCACTCCACTGGTAGTACGCGTGGGCCGTGCCATCGCTGACCGCGTCGGCCTGGTCGCCGGCCATTTCGTAGCGCGCGTCCAGCAGGCGCAGGGTGTTGTCGGCGCGCTCGATGAACGTGCCCAGGCGGATAAAGCGGAAGGCATCGTTACGCATGATGGTGCCGTAGGTCGCTCCACGAAACAGGTGCGAACGCTCCTTGACCCACTCACAGAACCGACTCATGCCGTAGCGGCTCAAGCCTTGCTGAGCGATATCGCGGATATCCAGCCAGGTGGCATTGATGTTTTCCCACATGTCGGCGGTGATTCGCCCACGCACCGCATGGGCACTCGCCCGTGCAGCGCCGAGGCAACTGTAGATGCTGGCCGGGTTGGCCGCGTCCAGCGCGAAAAAGTGCAGCAGGCGCTCGGCATGCAGTTCGCCGTGGCGTGCGTGGTAGTCCTCCAGGGTGCCGGTGATCAACAACGGCATGGCCAACTCATGCAAACCGTCGCCGCGTCCGTCCTGGGGCATCAGCGACAGCGAATAGCTGACGTCGAGCATGCGCGCGAGGTTTTCCGCACGTTCCAGGTAGCGCGACATCCAGTACAAATCCGAGGCAGTTCTACTCAACATGGCATCAGTCCTCAACCACCCAAGTGTCTTTGGTGCCGCCGCCCTGGGACGAGTTGACCACCAGCGAGCCTTCGCGCAAGGCCACGCGGGTCAGGCCGCCGGGCACCACACGGGTTTCCTTGCCGGACAGCACGAACGGGCGCAGGTCGATATGGCGCGGGGCGATACCGTTTTCGACAAAGGTCGGGCAGGTGGATAAACACAGGGTCGGCTGTGCGATATAGGCATGGGGCTTGGCCTTGATACGCGCGCGGAAGGCTTCGATTTCCGCCGCGGTGGAGGCCGGACCGACGAGCATGCCGTAGCCGCCGGAGCCTTGGGTTTCCTTGACCACCAGGTGCGGCAGGTTAGCCAGTACGTGGGACAATTCGTCGGGCTTACGGCATTGGAAGGTCGGAACATTCTTCAGGATCGGTTCTTCATCCAGGTAAAAACGGATCATCTCGGTGACAAAGGGATACACCGACTTGTCATCCGCCACCCCGGTGCCGATCGCGTTGGCCAACACCACGTTGCCCGAACGATAGGCGGCAAGCAGGCCGGGGACGCCGAGCATGGAGTCCGGGTTGAAGGCCAACGGGTCGAGAAATGCATCGTCGAGGCGCCGATAAATCACGTCCACAGCCTTGGGACCGTCGGTGGTGCGCATGAAGACGCGGTCATCGCGCACGAACAGGTCGGCGCCCTCCACCAACTCCACGCCCATTTCCCGGGCGAGGAAGGCATGCTCAAAAAACGCACTGTTGAAACGCCCGGGAGTCAGCACCACCACACTTGGGTTATCCAGGGGGCTCGAGCTTTTCAGGGTGTCGAGCAGCAAGTTGGGGTAATGGTCGATCGGCGCGATACGCTGGGCCGCGAACAGCTCGGGGAACAGGCGCATCATCATCTTGCGGTCTTCGAGCATGTAGCTGACGCCGCTCGGGGTCCGCAGGTTGTCCTCCAGCACGTAGTAGGTGCCGTCGCCATCGCGAACGAGATCGACGCCGGAGACGTGGGAATACAGATCGCGGTGCAGATTCAGCCCCTGCATTGCCAACTGATATTGCTCGTTGGCCAGCACCTGTTCGGCGGGGATGATTCCGGCCTTGATGATGCGTTGTTCATGGTAGAGGTCGGCGAGAAACATATTCAGCGCCTTGACCCGCTGAATGCAGCCACGTTCGACAATCCGCCATTCACTGGCCGGAATGCTGCGCGGGATGGTGTCGAAGGGAATCAAGCGCTCGGTGCCCTGTTCATCTCCGTAAAGGGTGAAGGTGATCCCGGCGCGGTGAAACAGCAAATCGGCTTCGCGCCGGCGCTGGGCCAGCAATTCAGCAGGGGTTTCAGCCAACCAGCGGGCGAACTCGCGGTAATGGGGGCGAACCTGCCCTGCCCCATCGTACATTTCGTCGTAATAAGTGCGGATCATGCCGTACTCCTTGTCACCCGGACGCGAGAATCATCGCAAGGCCCGTGCCAGCGGCATAAACACTTAAAAATCAGTGAGTTAAATAATAACGGAGAGCTAAGAGCACCATCCTGGTGCGTAGAATGCCCAGCGTCCGGCCGCACGCTTCATCACAATGCGGGCTTTGACTATCAACAGCATAGCCAGAGTTGATTTCAATGCCCGGCCAGCGTTGCGGATAATCACCACCATCTGCTGAACAGGACCCGTCCTACAGCCCAATCCATCGCGCAATCGGTACCGTGTGCCCTCGTGTACCGACCGACTCCTTCGGTCTTCCCTTTCGGCCACCCTGCTCGGGTGGCTTTTTTTTTGTCTGAAAATACAGCGCAAGTTTCGCCCGCTTTCAGACGCCACAAACAAAATCGGCCGACCCAAAGGTCAGCCGATACGCTGTGTTTCTCATACTGCTACATGGGTAACCCACGCACCTCCTGCTTGACGCCCCATCCTTCGATGATCCCGCCCAGCGGCTCGACCACCGCTTCAAAGTCTTGCTCGAAGTCTCCTATGCCGTCGTAGGTTGCAAACATGATCTTGCTCAGTTCCAAGTACCAGGCGCCATCGTCGCGCGCGCTGACCTGGGCATTCAGGGACTCGCCACGAAATCGACCCGCAGCCCTGCGCGCCCGTTCCTCGTCCGGGAAAATGGCGTAGAACTCGATGGGGTGGAACCGTGAAAAATCGAAGCCGCCCTCTTTCATGCGGCGCAGAACGTTGGTGCTGATGTCTTCTTGATAGGCTGTGCTCATGAAACGTCCTCCTCAAACCGATGGATAGACTTTCCGTGCTTCCCTAGCCGGCGCCGTACTGGCGCGGGGGCTACGACAATGACATCACCGCTGGAAAACAAGCATGTAGCTGACAAGACCAGACCTTAGCGATTCATTCGCTGATCTCACTTGCAGAGTAGCGCGAAGCTATCACCTCCACCAGAGGCGCTTGAATGGCATACAGGGAATGTTCAGGCGGCGGGAGAAATGTCGAGGATCTGGATACTGTTCTGGTCTTTGAGGATCTTGACCGTCGGCTCGGGTTTGCGGCCGTCCAGGTCATTGAGGTCCAGTTCGGCGGCCACCGGCACCAGCTTGTTGCGAATCATATGTGCCGCATCCTCGAGGCTCGGCTTGCGGTCGCAGGCGAACCGCTCCACGGACTGCACGCCGTGATCATCAACGAAGGTAATCTGCCAATTTTGCATCGGTGCCTCCTCGATAAAACCCGTGTGTGGGCTTACTTCTATCTGGACCTTGAGGGTTCGGCAAACGTTCCACTCAAGGTCGCAGGCACCGGATCAACTGCGCTTACTTCTCAGCGCGTTCCTTCAGGGCTTTCAAGGTGTTGAACGGGGCGTCCACCACGAACTTGTTGGCCAACCACGAGGGCACGCTGCCGCCTGGCTCGGTGTGTACCTGGTAGGTCACTTCGGTTTCATTGGCACCTTTAGGCACCAGTTTCCAGTAGCCTTCGACCTGGGCCACGCGCACGTAGCCCTTCACTTCCGGCTGATAGGTCGGCACTTCCAGCAGGGTGCGGGTCACGCTGCCGTCGGCAGCCTTGGACGTGGTGATTTCCAGGATAGAATCGCGGTCGGTCACCGGGAACGGTGCCTTGAACTGGGTGTAGGTCCAGCTTTTGTTGCCTTCCTGCTTGAGCAGTTTTTGCGATTTGCATTCATGAATCCAGGTGCAGGCACCGACAGCGTCCTCCTGCAAGGCCTCGATCTTGGCCACGGGTGCCTTGATCACTGTCACACCGCGATATGCCTTGTACTTGGAACCGGCGACTTCGCTCAGCGACACCTTGATCCCGTCTTCATCCTTGGCGACTTGCCAATCCTCAGCCTGAGCAGTGGCAGCAAATAACACTGTAAAACCGCACAACACAGCCATTCGTTTCAGCGAACCCATTGTTGTATTCCTTATTGTTGAAGTTCCGATAGTAAAGCCCATCAAGCCGCCGTCATCTGCTCCCACCAGCCGATCAACCTGATCGCATCGGCCTGGTCGATGCCGCAGACCTCGATATCCGCCTTGAAAGCACTGCACACCGCAGGCCGTTCCGGTTGCCCGAACAACTGGCATAAGTGTTCGACCGACAGGTGCAGACAGCGTTCGCCCGCAGGTTTGCCCTGGGGCATTCCCGGCAGCGGTGAACTGATGGAGGGGGCGATGCAGCAAGCGCCACAGCCTTCACGGCATTTCATGACCAGCAGGTCCTCGACGGCTCAATAGGGATGGCCGGGCTAGAGTACGCCCTTAAACAGCCGTTTTAAAATGGTCTAACAGGGGTTTTTCGCAGAAAAAAAAAGTGACTGACCAGTCTGCGACAGATGGTCGAGTGTCGACGTCACCTGCGTAGGAAAAGTTTATTGCTTGAATTCGAAATCCAGCGCCGCGCCTTCCACGTCTCGCCGTTCTTCGTTGCGCAGTTGCAGCCTCATCTCATTGCTGAGCAGGCGGCCGTTGATCTGGAATGCACTGTTGTCAGACGGCTTCTCGCCAAACATTGGCGGCAGCAACGGTACGTTTTTGGGCGCGGGCATGCTGCCGATGGGCTGCAAGTGCCTGACCATGTCGGAGGGCAGGGACAAATCCAACTGTGCCGGTGGCAGTTGGGTCTGGGCCACTTCGCGGGCGGACTTGGACTTGCTCGCAACCGGCGCGCGTTTTTTTACCGGCGTGTTTTTTTTGTTCGTGGCCGAGGCTTTTTTGGCCGGGGTCGTTTTTTTTGCGGGCGTTTTCTGCTCGGTGCTCGCGGCGGGGGCTGGGTTGACCACAGGCGTTGCGGCCAGCGTGGCGCCGACATTACTCAGGCCGAACAGGCTAATCACTAAAACAGCGCGAAAAATAGAAGTCATATTGCCAACAGCATTAACGGCAGAGGGCCATATGCTCGCTTGTTGAGGGCAGCATGACAAGCGCGGTGATCAGCCAGCTATCCGCGTTGTCTGCTTGGCGAACCTCAAAAACCGACAGCGGTCTCCTGGCATAACTGACTGGCGAGCATCCCCAAGGTCATCAGCGCCCGCTCTGCTTCGCGGTTCCACGGCGTGCCGCAGTTAAGACGAATACAGTGGTTGAACTGTTCCGTATTACTGAAGATCAACCCCGGTGCGATGCTGATGCCCTGTTGCAATGCACGCACATGCAGTTCCTGGGTATTGACCCGCCCCGGCAAACTGACCCACAGGATAAAACCGCCGGTCGGACGGGTCATCTGGGTGCCTTCGGGGAAATACTGCTGAACCGCCAGTTGGAAAGCACTGAGGTTCTTGCGATATTCCTGGCGGATGTAACGCAGGTGCCGATCGTAACCGCCGTTCTCCAGGTACGCGGCGACGCCCATTTGGGTGACGCTGCACGCCGAATGCGTGCTGAACATCTGCAAGCGCTGGATTTCCTGCTGATACTTACCGGCAATCATCCAGCCAATGCGCACGCCGGGTGACAAGGTTTTGGAAAAGCTCGAGCAATAAATCACGCGATCAAGGCGATCGTAGGCTTTCAGGGCTTTGGTGCGACCCAGCTCGAACATCAGTTCGCCGTAGATGTCGTCTTCGACGATCTGGATATCGAAATCCGACGCCAGGCGCAGCAATTGTTTCTGCCGTTCCTCGGGCATGGTGCCGCCCAAAGGGTTGCTCAGGCGCGTGGTCAGCACCAGGGCCTTGATCGACCACTGATTGGCGGCCAATTGCAGGGCTTCGAGGCTCATGCCGGTGGCGGGGTCACTGGGGATCTCTATGACCTTGAGGCCCAACAGGTCCGCCAACTGCAGTAAGCCGTAATAGGTGGGTGACTCGGCGGCGATCAGGTCGCCCGGCCGCGTCAGCACCCGCAGCGACATCTGCAACGCATCAACGCAGCCGTGGGTGATCACCACTTCGGAAGGGTCCACCACCACGCCGGCATCGCGCATGCGGATCGCCACCTGGCGGCGCAACGGCTCGAAGCCGGGGCTGAACATGTAGCTGAACGCCCGTGGGCTCTGGAAGCGCGTGACCTTGGCCAACTGCTGGTGCAGTGCACGTACCGGCAAGTAATCCACACTCGGCACGGCCGCGCCCAGTGGGAATACGCCTTCACGACGCGACTCCACCAACACTTGCTGAATGATGCTGCTGCGGGTCACCAACCCTGGGCGCTCGACCCGGGCGATATCCGGCGTCGGTGCCGTCAGCGCCGGTGTCTGGTGTACGTAATACCCGGACTGTGGCCGCGCACGAATCAAGCCCTGATCTTCCAGATTGGCGTAGGCCTGCAACACCGTGGCATGGCTGACGTTGAGCTGGGAGCTCATCTTGCGCACCGAGGGCACGCGTTCGCCCGGTTGATAGACACCGCGCCGGATATCCTCAGCCAGTTGCTGGGCGATACGTTGGTAAAGCAACAGATTGGTCATGACGCAGCACTCGATTTCACGGGTATTTTATTTTTGTGTGAAACATACCGGCACAGTTTAGAAGTGTACGGGGACAGTTGCCACAATAGTCGAGCGCGGGCGGCAGTGATAGAAAAAACTGTAAGGGTGGCCTGCGGCGTTTCGGGTACATCCAAAAAAATGTGGGAGCAAGCCACCTCCCACATTTTGCTTGCGCCAGGCTCCTAGCGGGCCGCGCCGAGTTGGCCTTTTGCGTCAGAGAACACGATCTCTACCCGCCGGTTCTGCGCACGGCCGCGCTCGGAGGCGTTGGCCTCCACGGGGTACTGGTCGCCATAGCCTTCGACCTGGATGCGTTTTTCGTCGATCCCCAGGTCCACCAGCACATCGGCCACCGATTGCGCGCGGTCGCGGGACAGTTGGAGGTTTTCCTGCTCGCCGCCGGTGCTGTCGGTGTAACCCTCGATACGCACTATGCGTTTGGGGTTCAGTTGCAGGAACTGGACGATTTTCAGCACGGTGCGGTTGGCCGAGTTTTTCAATTCGGCTTCGCCGGTGTCGAACAACACGTCGCCCAGGGTCATCACCAAGCCGCGATCGGTCTGGGTGGTGGCCAGGCTGGCGATCTGTTCTTCGAGCCATTTGCCTTGCTGCTGCACGCTGATCAGCTTGCTTTCACGCAGGGCCAGTTGCAGTCGCTGGCGTTCCAGTTCGAGTTTGGCACCGTGTTCCTGGTTGAGTGCCTGCTCGGTGTGTTCGCGGGCGATCGCGCTGTAGCGCCGGCTGAGGTAGGCGTAATGCACCACGTCGGCGCCGCTGCCCCAGTAGCTGGACAAGCGATCGGCACGGGCCAGGGACTCTCCGGCGCGGATCACGTCCTTGGGCGCGAAGCGCAGCACATTGGCGTCTTCCTTGACCTTCTGGAAGTCGCTGCCCGCCTGTTGCAGGGCCTGCTCGCCATTCGGATGGCTGGCGCAACCGCCCAGGGCCGCGCTGCCCAGCAGCACGATACAACTCAAACCACGGATCATCGGGCTCATTGGGCTTCTCCCAACTGCAATTGCTTACGCAGGCGGGTGATACGGGTATTGAGCACGTTCAGTTGTTCCTGGCTCTTGCGGGTCAACACTTGGGCTTCGGCGAGACGTGCATCCAGTTCGGCCTGTTCGGCCTGCATGCGCGCGTCCTTGTAGGACCGGTCGGCCATGTCGGCCTGGGCCTGGGTGAGTTTGCCTTCGGCCAGTTTCAGCTCAGGCGATTCATCGGGGTTGGCACCCACGGCATTGGCTTGTTCCAAGGCTTGCTGGGTGAGGCGTATTTGTTCATTCGGCGCAGGATCGGCTGCACATCCCGCCAGAGCAACGACGGCGAGTGCCGCTAAAAAAGGTCGAAAAGTCACTGAAAATCCCTACTTTGTTGGGGTGCCGACGGGTTGTTGCAATTGCGCTTTCCAGCGCTCCAGATTGCGCTGCAGCGCAGCTTGCGCCACACCAGACCCGGACAATTCTGTCATCTTTTTCGCCAGCTGTCCGCGCAGCCATGGATCATTGCACGCGGAGTTGTGGGAAATTGCCAGGTACAGACCAGGCTGATCGACGGGTACGTCGTGGGCAATCAGGTCATTGCTCATGCCAAGGGTCTCGGCCATGGCCATGCCGGAGTAACGCCCGGCAAGTACGTAATCCACTTCCCCCAGCAGCAGTTTCTGGAACGCAGGAGTCAAGGCAGGCAGGCGTTGCAGAGTCAATTGCTGGGCGGCGAAGGTTTCAAAGTCGTGGCTCAACCGCGCCCGTTCGGACACCGCGCCCTTGTGGCCGGGCAGGTCAGTGGCCGTGGTATAGGCCAGCGCCGAATCCTTGCGGGTCCAGACCAGATAGTCGATCTGCACCAGCGCCGGGTGGATGTAGTCGAGGGTTTCCAGCTCGCCGAGATTCAACGGCGCATCGGCCAGCAGATCCATGCGCCCGCTGCGCACTTCATCCAAGGCCTGGGAGCGCTTGCCGCCGTAAAGCAGGTCGATTTTCAGCCCAAGGTCCTGGGCCACTTGCTGCAGCATGTCGGCGGTGGCGCCGATCAGGTGCGTGGGGTCCTGGGGGTCGCGCCAGAGCAGAGGCGGAGCATCCGGGCTGCCGGTGACCACCAGGCGCTCGCATTTGCCGGCGGCCAGCGACAAGGTCGGCAGCAACAGTGTGAAACCCAGCAGTACGGCCCAGGGGCGCAATTCCATGGCGAGGTGCTCCGATAAATAAAAAGCCCGGTCACAAGACCGGGCTCTTTATAAGTGAAGCGACTGGATTAGACCAGCTTCTCCAACTCAGGTACGGCTTCGAACAAGTCCGCCACCAGGCCGTAATCAGCCACCTGGAAGATCGGTGCTTCTTCATCCTTGTTGATCGCCACGATCACCTTGGAGTCTTTCATGCCGGCCAAATGCTGGATCGCGCCGGAGATACCGACCGCGATGTACAGCTGTGGCGCAACGATCTTGCCGGTCTGGCCGACCTGCATGTCGTTGGGCACGAAACCGGCGTCGACGGCCGCGCGGGAAGCGCCGACCGCAGCGCCCAGCTTGTCGGCCAGGGCGTACAGGTGCTTGAAGTTGTCACCGTTCTGCATGCCACGTCCGCCCGAAACGACGATCTTGGCAGCGGTCAGCTCAGGACGATCCGACTTGGCCAGCTCTTCGCCAACAAAGCTGGAAAGGCCAGCGTCGTGGGCAGCGGAGACGGCTTCAACGGCAGCCGAACCACCTTCGGCTGCAACCGGGTCGAAACCGGTGGCACGCACGGTGATGACCTTGACCGCAGCGCTCGATTGCACAGTGGCAATGGCGTTACCGGCGTAGATCGGGCGCTTGAAGGTGTCGGCGCTTTCGACCGAGATGATCTCGGAGATCTGGTCAACGTCCAGTTGCGCAGCAACGCGCGGCAGGATGTTTTTGCCGTTGGAGGTCGCGGCAGCCAGGATGTGGCTGTAGCCAGCACCCAGCTCTGCTACCAGCGGCGCGACGTTTTCCGGCAGTTGGTGAGCGTAAGCGGCGTTGTCGGCCAGCAGTACTTTGCTCACGCCAGCGATTTTCGCTGCGGCTTCGGCCACGGCGCCAGCGCCCTGACCGGCAACCAGCACGTGGATGTCGCCACCGATTTTCGCAGCGGCAGCCACGGTGTTCAGGGTGGCCGGAGCCAGTACCTTGTTGTCGTGTTCTGCGATTACCAAGATAGTCATGATTAGATTACCTTCGCTTCGTTTTTCAGTTTCTCAACCAGTTCAGCCACCGACTTGACCTTGATGCCCGCGCTGCGTGCAGCCGGCGCTTCAACTTTGACGGTCTTGTTGGTAGAGGCGGTGGAAACGCCCAAAGCGTCCGGGGTCAGCACTTCGAGAGGCTTCTTCTTGGCTTTCATGATGTTTGGCAGGGACGCGTAGCGCGGCTCGTTCAAACGCAGGTCGGTGGTGATGATGGCCGGCAGTTTCAGCGAAACTGTTTGCGCGCCGCCGTCGATTTCGCGGGTCACGGCAACGCTGTCGCCGCTCACTTCGACTTTCGAGGCGAAGGTACCCTGGCCGTAACCGGTCAGTGCAGCCAGCATCTGGCCAGTCTGGTTGTTGTCGCTGTCGATGGCCTGTTTGCCGAGGATCACCAGCGATGGCTGTTCCTTGTCGACAACGGCTTTGAGCAACTTGGCAACGGCCAGGGAGGTCAGTTCTTCAGCCGACTCAACCAGGATGGCGCGATCAGCGCCCAGTGCCAGGGCGGTACGCAGCTGCTCTTGAGCAGTGGTCGGGCCGATGGAAACCACGACGATTTCAGTCACCACGCCTTTCTCTTTCAGGCGTACAGCTTCTTCCACGGCGATTTCGCAGAAAGGGTTCATCGACATCTTGACGTTAGCGAGGTCGACGCCGGAATTGTCCGCCTTGACGCGAACTTTCACGTTGTAATCGACAACGCGTTTGACAGCTACAAGAACCTTCATGGATTCCTCGTTACTCTCCGGTGAAAAGAAAGTCGCCTAGGCGAACCTGGCGGTTGATGCTCATCGGCACACAAGGGCACCTTCAAAACCTTCGGCAAGTGACGCAGCGATAGAGAGTGATGACCGTTCGTCAGAGGTTACTGGGAGGTCATTCATGATCGCGACGTGTAAACTGCGCGCCAGCATTGGGCACGCGCCAGCCTTTTTCGCCTTCGCCTGTCTTTAAAGGTGCTCTTGAAACCTACAGTCAGCCTACGGCTAGCGCAAAACCGACCGTATATTGACCGGAACGCCTATTCTGGTCAATACGGCAAAATGGCCAGTCATAAGCCCCGTTGCTTTGATTTACCTAGCTTCCAAGCAATTCAAACAAACGTTTGTATTGGACGCTGAGAGTGGTGTAGATATAATGCGCCACCTAGAGAGAAAGGTGGTCATCCGCCTGCCCAGTGAGCGCAGCGATGACGGTGACGACACCCAACCTCCACCCATTAGAAAAAAAGCCTGTGAGCCTGAGTAGGAGATAGCCTGTGGAACGCGAATACATGGAATTCGACGTGGTCATCGTCGGCGCTGGCCCGGCGGGCCTGTCTGCCGCCTGCCGACTGAAGCAGAAGGCCGCCGAAGCCGGTAAGGAAATCAGCGTCTGCGTGGTCGAGAAAGGCTCCGAGGTCGGCGCACATATCCTTTCCGGTGCCGTGTTCGAACCACGCGCCCTGAACGAACTGTTCCCGGACTGGAAAGAACTCGGCGCTCCGCTCAACACCCCCGTGGTGCGCGATGACATCTATGTACTGCGCAGCAGCAACACCGCCACCAAGGTGCCTGACTTCTTTGTGCCCAAGACCATGCACAACGAAGGCAACTACATTATCTCCCTGGGCAACCTGTGCCGCTGGCTGGCCCAGCAGGCCGAGAACCTGGGCGTGGAAATCTACCCAGGCTTCGCCGCCCAGGAAGCGCTGTTCGACGAAAACGGCGTGGTGCGCGGGATCATCACCGGCGACCTCGGCGTCGACCGCGAAGGCAACCCGAAAGAAGGCCTGTACACCCCCGGCATGGAACTGCGTGGCAAGTACACGCTGTTCGCTGAAGGCTGCCGTGGCCATATCGGCAAGCAACTGATCCAGCGCTTCAAGCTGGACAGCGACGCTGACGCCCAGCATTACGGCATCGGCCTGAAGGAAATCTGGGAAATCGACCCAGCCAAGCACCAACCAGGCCTGGTGGTCCACACCGCCGGCTGGCCGCTGGATATCATGAGCAACGAGAACACCGGTGGCTCGTTCCTCTATCACTTGGAAAACAACCAGGTGGTCGTCGGCCTGATCGTCGACTTGTCCTACAGCAACACCTTCCTGTCACCGTTCGATGAGTTTCAGCGCCTCAAGCATCACCCGGTGCTGGCGCAGTACCTGGAAGGCGGCAAGCGCATCAGCTACGGCGCCCGCGCGCTGGCCAAGGGCGGCATCAACTCGTTGCCGAAGATGGTGTTCAAGGGCGGCGCATTGATCGGCTGTGACCTGGGCACCATGAACGTGGCCAAGATCAAGGGCAGCCACACCGCGATGAAATCCGGCATGCTCGCCGCCGAAGCCGTGGCCGAGCGCCTGCTGGCGGACGCCGAAGGCGGCGACGAGCTGACCAACTACGTTGACAGTTTCAAGGCAAGCTGGCTCTACGAAGAACTGTTTGCCACGCGTAACTTCGGCCCGGCGATGCACAAGTTCGGCCCGATCATCGGTGCTGGCTTCAACTGGTTCGACCAAAATATCCTCGGCGGCAAGATGCCGTTGACCCTGCACGACACCAAGCCGGACTATGCCTGCCTCAAGCTGGCCAAGGACTGCCAGAAGATCGACTACCCCAAACCCGACGGCAAGCTGAGCTTTGACAAACTGAGCTCGGTGTTCATCTCCGGCACCAACCACGAAGAAGAACAGCCGTGCCACTTGAAACTCAAAGACCCGAGCATCCCGATCGGCACCAACCTGCCGCTCTACGATGAACCGGCGCAGCGCTATTGCCCGGCCGGCGTGTATGAAGTGGTGACCAAGGAAGACGGCGAGAAGCGCTTCCAGATCAACGCCCAGAACTGCGTACACTGCAAGACCTGTGACATCAAGGACCCTTCGCAGAACATCACCTGGGTGACGCCGGAAGGCGCGGGCGGGCCGACTTACCCGAATATGTAACTCAACCGCTTAAAGAAAAGGCTCCCCCGATGGGAGCCTTTTTTATGAGCGAAACTCGGTCAAATGTGGGAGGGGCGGTGCGACGACTCGACTTGCCCCCGATAGCGGTGGAACAGTCAGCACATCTATGGCTGGACCACCGTCATCGGGAGCAAGTCGAGTCGTCGCACCGCCCCTCCCACATTTTTAATCCCGTTGATCCAGGGAGAATCAGGCCGCGCGCTCTTCGCCGGGATTGCGCTCAAAGTAGCGCTTATATTCGCGACTGAACTGCGACGTACTCTGATACCCCACGCTATGCGCCGCCTGCGCCACGCCCATGCCTTCCACCAGCAACAACTGCTGCGCCTTGAGCAACCGCAAACGCTTCAGATACTGCACCGGCGACAACAAAGTGCAGCGCTTGAAGTGTTCATGAAAGGTCGACGCACTCATGTGCGCATAACCTGCCAACGTCTCGATATTCAGCGGCTCGGCGTAATGGGCGTGCAGGTGATTCAACGAGGTGGCGATTCGTGAAAACTGCCCCTGCTGTTCCACCAACGCGCGCAACACATCCGCCTGGGGCCCACGCAACGCGGTGAACAACAATTCACGCACCCGCGCCGGGCCCATGATCCGGCTTTCCAGCGGATCGTGCAGGCATTGCAACAGCCGCTCGACGCAGCCACGCATGGCGTCATCCAATACCACCGAACTCATCGACTCCAAGGTCTGCGCGGTCGGCGGCGGCCCGGCCTGCATGCCCATGGCCATCACCAATTCGCCCAGCACCACCCGATCAATCCCCACCGTTACCCCCAACAGCGGTGCGCCGGGCGCCCGGGCGAACGTCTCGCATTCGAACGGCACCGGCATCGCCTGGATCAGGTAGTGCCCCGCGCCGTACTCCAGGGTACGCGGGCCCAGGTACGCGACTTTGCTGCCTTGGGCGACGAACATCAGGCTCGGCTCATAGATCTGCGGCCCGCGCGCGACGTCGCAACTGGCGCGCAACACTTGCACACCCGGCAGGTGGGTCGGGGAGAAACCGTCGCGGGGCGTCAGCCTCTCGATCAAGGAAACCAGGGTGGCGTTGGCGTCGAGATGGCGGGTCAACAACATGGCAAAAAACTTCGCTAGTAAGGGATGAGAGCATCATCGCAGGTCGAGCGCCCCGTGCATCCAAACCAGAGGCACTCCCGGACGAATAGGCATGAGACTCGGAGCAATCGCCATGGTCGCCTGCGGGGTCGGCGCGGAAAATGGCCCACCTCACTTGTCACTGCTTTTGCGAGGTTTGCCCATGTACACCGCTATCGGTTATGCCGCCCAGTCGGCCACCACTCCCCTCGCCCCCCTGTCGTTTGAACGCCGCAGCCCGCGCGCCGATGACGTGGCGATCGAAATTCTGTACTGCGGCGTCTGCCATTCCGACATCCACCAGGCCCGCAACGAATGGGGCATCGCCGTGTACCCGCTGATGCCGGGCCATGAGATTGTCGGCAAAGTCAGCGCCGTCGGCGCCAACGTCACCGCGCATAAAGTCGGCGACCTGGTCGGCGTCGGCTGCATGGTCGACTCGTGCCGCCACTGCGCCGCCTGCCAATCGAACCTGGAGCAATACTGCCTCGAAGGCCCGACCATGACCTACGCCACCCCGGACCGGGTGGATGGCAGCAACACCATGGGCGGCTACTCCGACAGCATCGTGGTCAGCGAACACTTTGTGGTGAAGATCCCGGCCAAGCTCGATCTGGCCAGCGCCGCACCGATCCTCTGTGCAGGCGTCACCACCTACTCGCCGCTCAAGCACTACGGTGTGAAGGCCGGCGATAAAGTCGGGATTCTCGGCATGGGCGGCCTGGGCCATATGGGCATCAAGTTCGCCAAGGCCATGGGCGCCGAAGTCACGCTGTTCACCCGTTCTGCGAGCAAGGCCGAGGAAGGCCGGCGCCAGGGCGCGGATCATGTGATCGTGTCCACCGACGCCGCGCAAATGAAAGCCGCCGCTGGGCACTTCGACTTCCTGCTGGACACCATCCCGGTGCAGCACGACCTGAACCCCTACCTCGATGTGCTGCGCTTTGACGGCGTGCATATCTTGGTCGGTCTAATCGAGCCGGTGGACCCGCCCGTCAATGCCGCCAAGCTGGTACTGGGCCGTAAAATGCTGGCCGGTTCGCTGATCGGCGGCATCGCAGAAACCCAGGAAGTCCTGGATTTCTGCGCCGAGCATGGCATCACCTGCGACATCGAAATGCTCGACATCCGCCAGATCAACGAGGCGTTCTCGCGCATGATCGCCGGCGATGTGAAGTACCGCTTTGTCATCGACATGGCGACCTTGAAGGCCTGATCAGGCCTTCGCGCCCAACTGCGCAGATAGCCGCCCCGCGACCTGTTTGATCACGGGAATCAGCTCGGCCATTTTCTCCAGCGGCATGTAGGGCACGGTACTGGCGATGCTGATGCCGGCGACGATTCGCCGGCTGGCATCGCGCACCGGTGCCGCCACGCAGCGGATCGACGGCTCGTTGTCTTCCAGGTCGAACGCATAGCCGCCCACCACATACTCACGCATGCGCTGCTCGAATTGCGCCCAGGATTGCTCCGGGTGTTGCGGCCACTGCAGGTTTTTCCCTGCCGTCGGCTGGCTGACTTCGTACAGGCGCTGCCACTCATCGACGCTGTCATCCAACAGCAACGCCTTGCCGATACCAGTCCGCGCCAGCGGCATGCGATGGCCGACCCGCGAGCGCATTTCCGGACCGTTGCGACCGGGGTTCTTGTGCAGATAGAGCACGTCGTCGTCTTCACGAATCGCCAGGTGGATGGTGTCGCCGGTCAGCGCCGACAACTCGTCCAGATATGGCACCGCCAGGGTCACCAACGGCAACTCTTCGCGCGCCTGAAACCCCAGCTCGATCAGCTTCGGCCCCAGCAGGTAGCCGACTTGCGGCACCACGCGCAGGTAGCGCTCCTCCACCAGGCAACTGGCCAGGCGGTGCGTGGTGCTGCGGGTGGTGCCGATGCGCCGGGCGATCTCTTTCAGATCCCGCGCACCGGCCGCCACCGCCTGCACCACGCCCAAGCCACGCAGCAAGGTCTGGGTGCCGGTGGGAGCGGCGTCTTTGACGGGGGTGTGGGCGGTTTCCTGCATATCGGGCCTATGTGGTGGTACGAAAACGAGCGGCATTATGGCAAATACCGAACCTCAATACAGTTGAGATCCAAATGTGGGATCTTCACATGGCATGCATTCAGCGCTGCTTCATGCGGTCGATGATGACCGCCAGCAACAGGATCGAGCCGCGGATCACGTACTGATAGAAGGTGTCGATGTTCTTCAGGTTCATCGCATTCTCGATGATCGCCAGAATCAGCACCCCGGCGATCACATGACGAATCATGCCGATGCCACCGCTGAGCGATACCCCGCCGAGTACGCAGGCGGAAATCACGGTGAGCTCAAAGCCCTGGCCGATCATCGGCTGGCCGGAGGTCATGCGCGACGCGAGGATCACCCCGGCCAATGCGCCGATCAACCCGTGTACGGCAAAGATGATGATCTTGGTGCGGTCGACATTCACCCCGGCGAGCAATGCCGCTTCCTGGTTGCCGCCGATGGCCATGGTGTTGCGCCCGTAGGTGGTGTAGTTGAGCAGCCAGCCGAAGAACACAAAGCACAGCACGGTAATGATGATCGGCACCGGCACGCCCAGCAGTTGGCCGTTGCCGAGCACGAAGAAGCGCTCGTCCATCACGCCGACCGCCTTGCCGTTGGAGAAGATGTAGGCCAGGCCGCGCACGATCTGCATGGTCGCCAAGGTGGCGATCAACGCATTGATGCGCAGCTTGGCGATGACGATGCCGTTGATCAGCCCCACCACCAGGCCCATGGCCAAGGCCGCCGACACGCCGAGCAGCACACTGTCGGTGTCACGAATCACGATCCCGGCCACCACGCCGGCGCAGGCGATCACCGAGCCCACCGACAAGTCGAAGTGCCCCGACGCCAGGCAGAACAGCATGGTGCAAGCCGCAATGCCCACCGTGGAAATCGCCAGGCCCAGCCCGCGCATGTTCAGCGGCGAGAGGAAGTTGTCGATCAGCAAGGCACACAGCAGAAAAATCCCCAGCGCCGCGAGCAACATCGC
>NZ_JAFCVO010000008.1:0-294794 GCF_049897085.1 Pseudomonas sp. PSPC3-2 | reverse complement strand
CGGAAGGCATTAAAGCGAAGGGGGAAGTCGGTCGGGCCATGCGCATAACCAATCCATGACATTGGACGCACAGTATATCGTTACCATTAGATAAATGAATTAACCGCTCAGTCCACTAGGAACCTCGTTGGCTAGATTGCTCGTCCCCGTTTACTCATCCTTGGTCGCCCTGGCACTTTGCTGTTCAAGCAAAACGCTTGTGAAGTCCGTAGTCTCAATGTATTCATAGTGACCAATTCCCTTCTCCATAAACACGAAAGCCCGCCTGCTTGCGCATCGCGGGCCTCGGGAGGTAGGCGCGAAAGTCTCCCTCATGCGTTGAGATAATTATTTATCGGCTATGCCCCCCGGCACTAAAATTTAATGAATGCCAGTGATATTCAAGGATTTCCAGTGCTCCCTACCGCTATAAAACTAGCACATTCAGTTTTATAAATTTTGTTTTGTTATTTTCTATAGGGTTTCTATTCTGGAGTGTTAAATATCTGTAGCCAATCTCGACCAAAAGCTGCGGTAAGTTGTTTTTCCAGACAAGAAAGTTCACATGGGTCACCCCCTTGGCGGACTTCAGCTAATAGCTCGGCAGCATAGGTTGGGTGGCATCGGAATTGCTCAGCCATAACGTCATTATGCAGTTTATCTTTCACCAACTATCTCCTAGCCATATATACAACCTAAGATTCCCGCTAAAGCTGAAGACTCAAGCGCTATGTCAAAGTACGGTAAGTTAGCAATCTTACATGCTCCTCGCATAAACAATGCTGCTCATCTTCTCACGAATCAAACTCTGTAACTCTCTGAATTCGATCATCAGTGACTCAACATCAACCGGTTTTGCCCCTTGACCTCGCTTTTCAGAAAGCCAGAGCTTTAGTAGGCCTGCAGTACGACCAAGATCACCATTTACTTTTGCCAAGTCGGCCACCGCCAGTAAATCAACTCGTGACTTAATCGGGGTGTTTAGGCCAGTGGCCAGCAGAAAAGCAGACATCGATAGTCCTGTTTGCTCTGCCCGCTCCGCGATTGTTTCCTTTTCCAAATCGGACACCCAAACCTTGATAGGTGGGACTTCGCGGCGGGGCCTGGCTCTTACCTTGTCGTCTGATTTTTTGGGTTTCATGCGTTGTGACTCTTTTGGGTTTTCGGGGGGCGGTAGCGACTGTTTGCCTCGAAGAGCAAGAATCTGTCGAGCCAAAGGCGAGTAAGGCAACGTGATGAAGGCCCTAGCTACGAAGTAGCGTAGGCCTACAACACACATCTTGCCGTCCCGTTGTAAGCGACTCAATGAGATTCAAAACAAAAAATCAGTCAATCTAATTAAGTTTCTCTAAATCGTATACATTCGCGTCAAATTGCCTAGATCCACCTTAATTTTCCTTGAGTCGCATACAATCGCGTTATTTTTCATTAATTTTCTCTACCTAGTTATTCTGTGTTTTCCTAGGCTTTTATCCATGCTAGAACTAATAGCCACAACAGGAGGAAAGCCGATGCAAAATAATAGTCTAAAGACTATCAAGAGAAGAGCTGGCCGCGCTGAGTTCTTCTCGGTCAGAAAGGAGGTAGAAACTAAAATCCTACTCGGCCACCCTCTTACTTGGCTCTATACCGAATACGTTGATCGATTTAGCTTTGGATATGTGCAGTTCACCCGTTACGTCGCTCGTTACTGCCAGCAATCACGTTAATTCATCACGACAGCTACGCACCGGAGACAAAAATGATACAAGGATGGAGATTGCTAATAACAGTTATTACCTTGCTATTCACCGGACAGAACGCCTTTGCTATCTACTGCACAAACTGCTCTACATTCTATCAACAGATGTTTGAGTACGCCGAAGCAGTCAACACGGCGCTGAACACGGCAGAGCAGCTTTCGACGCAGGTTCAGCAATACAACAATATGCTGAAGCAGGGAACTCCGTTGCCAAACAGCATGTTTGGCCGGATCACCCAAGACATGCAGCGTGTAGCCAGTATCTACAACAGGACGCAGTCATTAGGCCGCAATGTGGCGAATCTCGATTCCCAATTCAATACACAGTTTCCCGGCTATGAGGCGTATTTACAAAAAGTTGTCCAGTCGAGCGGCAAGGGGAGTGACGTAATGCCGGATCGCTACGAAAAATGGTCGGCGCAAGGTTTTGACAACGCAAAAACGGCGATGCAAGCAGCAGGTATGAATACCAGCACATTTGAAACGGAAGATGCACACCTGGAACGACTCGTGAATCGTTCGCAGTCATCAGCGGGTCGAATGCAGGCCATCCAAGCTGGGAACGAGATTGCCGCTTCAAACGTGCAGCAGCTTCAAAAGTTGCGCGACCTAGTGGCTACTCAAATCACCCTACAGGGCAATTACATAGCTCAAGAAACCGAGCGTCAGTCGGTCAGCGACGCCGCCACCGAGCAATTCAACAAGCGACCAAATACTCGAGGCGGCGCGAAGGGGTACTGACTGTGACGTTCTCTAAATGGCTTCTTATTTTGCTGTGCGTAGCATCTGGATTTGGTGGGGCAGCTATGGTCGGAGTCATATGTTCCAACGCTGATGGCCGCATGGTGGTTTCCGAAAAGATCAATCAGTCTGATGCCACCGGCAAACAATTCAAGGAGCGCCCGAACACTCGCGGTGGCGCCAAGGGGTACTGATATGCGCGTACCTATGATTACTGGCTACATCGGGCTGTGTCTGATGCTGCTTGCAGGGCGTACAGCCGCAGCGGCAGGAGTCGATCTAGCCCAAAGCGACACCTCAATGCAGGGCTTGCTGGACATGATTCTGGAGGCATCTAACGAATGGGGCCCTCGTCTTCATGGCTATGCGGTGAACCTATTTTGGAGTTTGGCACTTATCCAGTTTGTGTGGACATTCTTCCCGATGGTATTCAAACACGCAGACTTCGGCGAGCTAGTCGGCGAGCTAATCCGCTTCATCATGGTCATCGGTTTTTTCCTGATCCTGCTCGATCACTCAACGGAGTGGGCAAGCGCGATTGTGAACAGCTTCCGACAAGCTGGGGCACATGCAGCAGGCTTGCCTAGCCCTGAGTTAATGCCAGGAGATATGTTTGCGACGGCGGTCGAGTTTTCTCGTGCCATCCTGAACGGAATGAGCGTTTTCAACCCTTCGCAGAGTATCGTCGTTGCCTTGGCTGCCATCCTCGTTCTGATGGCTTTTGCTTTCATGGCGGCATTCATTTTTGTGACATTGGTCGAGGCTTACGTCGTTATCAACGCCTCTGTTCTGTTCACAGCCTTCGGCGCATCGCAGTGGACACGGGAATACACGATGGCTGTTATTCGCTACGCAGTTTCCGTGGGTGCCAAGCTGTTTATGGTCACGTTGATAGTGGGCTTGATTCTGACTGTCGCAAAGAAGTGGCAGCTTGCTTATACCAATGACGAAGCCTCTCTGGTGACCTTGGTGGGGTTATCGTTGGTATGCGCCTACCTGACCAAGACCATTCCAGAATTGATCGCGGGCATGATTAGCGGCGCGTCATCGGGAGGCGGCGGTGCTATTGGAGGCATGGCCGCGGCTGGGGTCGCCGGTGCAGCAGCAGCGGCGGCTACCATTGCCACGGCAGGCGCAGCAGCTCCGGCTGCGGCCGGGGCACTCGGTGCGGGTGGTGGTAGCGCAGGTGCAGCGACCGGTGCTGGGGGTATTGGCAGCGGAGGTTTGGCCAGCGCGATCAACTCCAGCTTTGCAGGTGGTGGTGCCGGTGGCGCAGCCAGCACTGGCGCTAGTGGCTCGGGTCTGGGGTCCAGCACTGGCGGTAGTTCTGCCGCTAGATTAGCTGGCGCTAAAGTCGGCGGTAGCTCCTCTAGTGCTCCTAGCGGCAGCAGCCCACCGCCGCAGCCAAGCCAAGGCGTACAGCAGGCAGCCAAAAAGGCTGCAAAAGCTGCGCTAGCCAATGGCGACGACTCCAAGGGAACAGCCGCCGCGCAGCCGCAGGCGAAACCAAAAGAGGATCAGGGTGGCATTAGTTCGCAATCGAACTTGCAAGCCTACCAGCAGCACGCAGGATTCGCGCAAGGCAATGGTGGCGGGCTGTCTGCCCATAACGTGGCATCAGTCGCAACTCGAACAGTTGGGCTCATGGCCGCTATGTCTGTGCCCGGTATGGAGGGGATTGCTGGCATTTCGCTGGGCGCCGGTACTCCGCAACCTGTTCCTAGCGCCGTTGATGACAACGTGGACAACGATACTGCAAACACAATACGTGGAGCCGACTTGGCCACATCTGCAGAAACTGAAAGCAGCACCAAAGAGGCGGCTCCGTCGCCTAAGACTCAATCACTTGGTGAACAATCATGATTGCAGACATTCTGTTTGGCTTTTTCATGCTAAGTAGCTTCTTCGTTCTTGGTATAGGTTTCTGGGCAATTGGACGACTTCTGCGCGCCAAAGGCTATGGCCAGTTATTAGATACGCTTGACGGACGTTACATCCGACTACACGCTGAGCTGCAGCGGGTGATGGTGCCGGTGGGTATAAGGACATTTTCCGACTTGGGCGATCTTCATCTGTTGCCAATCTTTGGTTCCAGACGTCAACGCAAGCACCTCGACAAAATCCGGCAGGGCCTGCTTGCTGAACAGCAGAAGCTCAACGAATCCAAGCCCTGATGACATGCCCCGCTCTTGCGGGGCTTTTTACTCCCGTCTATTACACACCGCCTTTACACCCAAGGCGGTCTTGGGCGAAGGCCGAGCCAGAAAGCGCGTCTTTGCATTGCCAATGAAAACACTGAGTAGATCGAGAACTCGTCTAGTGTGTTGCGTAATAATGCCGATGCCAAATGGATTACAAGATGGGAGCCCGCAGCAATGAGCTTTGAGATTATTATTTTGAAGCCTACAGACCTGAGTGAAAACGATCTGTCCAACGTTGAGGGCGTGCTAGATATTGGAAGCCCAGAGGCCGTAATCACATTTCTGGAGTTGGTGTTCCCTGGATGTGCCCAAGGTGCATTTTCGGATGGTGAACGCTACTCGCTCGAGTCCGCGCTAAATGGAGACCCCGTGACCACCATACACCTGGCTCTCAGATACGGCCGAGCCTGGTCTGAAGCAGCCGATGCTGAGTTCCTGACCCTGCTCTTGAGGCTCTGCCAATTGCTTCAGTCCGTAGCTTTTGCGGTTTCCGATAACTCAAGGATCGCACCTCACTACTAAAGGCGGCACATCTTGCCGTCTCTCTCTATGTGTAAAACCGCGCAGTTTCGCGTTTGGATTTTGAAATCGTCATCGCGCATAGTTACGCGCTATTACGCATTACTAAGCTAGTATACGTACTCAAAAGGTCGATATCATGCGCATCGGTGAGAAACAATGATTACGACTAGATTTGATCGGAATTGTGGAGATAACACGATGGCAGACACCCCGGAAAAAATACGTCGAGGGGTCGGGCGAGTAGCCTTCTTGGCTCGACTAGATGAATTTCGAAAGCTCGTTAACGCAGGGTGGCCAATCACCATAATTTATGAAGATCACGGCTCATCAACTGGATTGAGCTATAGCCAGTTTGTTCGGTACGTTGGAAAGTACCTTCGCACACCCCCCACGCGAAACGCAGTTGACGAACAAAACCACGTCCAGGCAGTGCATAAAGCCTCCCCTGAGATAATCTCCAAGCCGCATGTGACTCCTCTCGAGCAATTAGCCGATCCGAAACCCTCAAAACCCGTGAACCCGCCCAAGGGTCGCATAGCCTTCCGGCATGACCCAAGCAGCGGTAATACTCGAGATGACTTGATTTGATGATGGGTTCTGAAAGAGGAATCCTTGGTCTGTGACTCGATTATTGAAACGGATCTGTAAAAAATCGGTTTTTACCAAACGTCAAAATGGCCGATTTGAAGCACCAAAATGTCTATTGCAAACCTCTTTTCTTTTGGTGCCCTCCATTAGCTCACTGCCAGTGCATGGCGAACAAAATATCAAGGTAAAATCAGCTTATGAAATCCACGACCAACGCTGATCTAAGTTGCATTAGATTACGGACGATTGCATTGATGAATTACTTACGCATAAGTGCAGGAGCGTCATGCCCCTATCAACTCAGCGTTATGATTGACGAGAAAGCCAACAAACTTGGCTGGCCCGACATGACAGAGTCTAAAAGACTCTATAAGTACTTCCAAGGAAACGTGAGAAGGCACCCCACTCAAATACTAAACCTTCTTTCTCAGATTTTTCAAGAGGTTGAGAATACCTACTGGAAAGGTCCTAATGATCTGTGGGTTGCGTTGTGGGGTGACATCCCTCTGATATCAACCATTATCAAATCCAGCTCGCAAACCTTGGAGCAATCGACAACCGAGGATGCGTTGAATAAAGTATTCATGTATTATTTAGTTGATGGCACTTTTTCGCTGCCGTCTACCATTGCAGTATATCGATACTTGGTCATCACGGATCCATACGGCAGATTTGGTGATGGTCACGGCTTCGGCCGAGCATTTTCGATATACAGTCAATTGAAAAAAATCCTCCAAACTGATGACATAAATAAACATCTTTCAGAACTGGGAGTCTATTTAGAGGTTCAAATGGAAATCGACAAGATCGAAAGAGAGCGCATTAATAACAGACCTTACTGGGTTAGCCCCATCGAATGTGGCAGAGTCTAGCCACTTTTCGCTGGAACGATTACAACAGCTAAGCAAACTAGGGAGAGTGAACGTAATCTCGACGGCACCAAAAGCGTGAGTTTATCCACAGCATCGTAGGGGTAGTAAAAAAGTAGTAAGAAGGTAGAGAGCACTTTGCTCCTATGGACACCACGGTTTACAAGGCCTCCAGCATCAGGGGGGGAATGCAACCCCGATAAACCGGAATGTAACCCCGACCGACCGGAATACAACCCCGACGCAGGCGGAATGCAACCCCGATAGTTCACGCGGGTTAAAGGCGCGTCCACACTGCTTGTTCCACCCCTTTCGTACTTAGCTCGATTCTTCCAGCCGCAATGACCTCGACGCGCTCCAGCTCCTGCATCGCAACACCTAATGAAGACCTGAACTTGCGCATTGGACTGTAATACTGGAAGTGGTCCTTCAACCATACGAGCTGAAAGCGCTGCACGGACTCACTCGAAGTGGCGACGAGACGCTGCAATGCCTTGGCCATATCTTGACCTTTACGAATACGCAGCCGCTTCTCCCAATCGATTAACGCATATTCGCGATTGCTGTAAAGATAACGCCACCTTGGATCGATACGGACGGTGTAGCTCTCTCGCTCCGGATCGTACATAAACTTATCAATAAGGTGGAGTGACTCTGCTCTGCCTACCTCGAGCTTCGGTCTACCGTCCTTCGTCACCTCGATAATTAGCATGGCAAAGCTCAGTGCCTTCATCGCTCTATGCAACCACTGATACTCATATTTCCCGGTTTGCCTGCCTATCGCTCGCAGCAGGCGAGCACGATTGACTGGCACGGCATCACCTAGCGGAGCTTTGATCGCTTCGTGCATCAACTGCATCCAGACATCGGCCTGGGCCTCATCTAGCTGTTCACCCCAAAATGTGAGGACGGCGTCCTTTCTGCTGGCTAACACAGTTTCCTTGTGCATTTTCTTGCCTCCACGAGCCACGGGGGCGAACAAGCTGGAGCGGGCAATGTGATTTGGCATTGCACGACTGAATTCACTTAGACCAGGCAGAAACAAGGGGGTAGGTGATAGCGCTGCAGAAGGCCTTGGTGGGGCGGATTTTCGTAATTGTTCCACCCGCTCAGAAAGAGAACCCCGGGATCTCATTTTGCCGAACGGCGTTGCTGAGCGATTTGCGCGGTTTTAGTAGGACGCCCTGGCCGAGCGCGATGATGCTCGGCACCAGGTGTTGCAAACTCACTACCGACAACATGCTCAGCCAGCCATGCTTCAACGTCCTCCAATCGCCATAGCAACCGTTTAGTCCCGGGCAGACGGCAGATTGGCGGTAGAGCCTGAGGATTACGAGTAGCGTCGCTACGAATGCTTGCGACGGATTTTTGTAAACACGCAGAAAGCTGATCGACAGTGAGTAAGGCTTGCATAGATTGGCACTCGTATGACCTGAGCAGGTTAGTGCTCATGGCTGCATGGGTTTGCGAATGCCCTCAGATTTAAGCAATGCCTCGTCATGCTCACGGTAAGGTTTTAAGAGAATCTGTACCGGTACTTTTCTCGCGGAGCGAATTTTAGAGCCTATCAAAATGCAACGCAGAGGTAGCTCCCTGCTACCATAATTAAAGTTGTCAACGCTGATCTGTAACTTTTAAATCTATGGTAGATACGCCAAATCACACCAAAAATAAACTCACCAAAAGGGAAAAATGTAATGAGACTGAAGGAATTAGTTATTTGCAATTTCCGCGGATACAAGGATCGCACAAGCATTTCTTTTGAAGACTGCCTTACAGCAATTACAGGACGCAACGATGCCGGAAAGTCTACAATTCTTGAAGCGCTGGAGATCTTCTTCAACAATAAAAATGTAAAAATTGATGTTGGCGACAAGAATGTAAAAACAGCAAACACAGACATCGAAATAACTTGCATATTTGACGAACTGCCAACCAAATTAATTGTCGACGAAAACTACCCCACAAGTTTCAAAAAAGAGTACTTGGTAAATTCCAATGATGAAATTGAAATCAGGAAACTCTACAAAATACAAAAGACCGTTAGCGGTCCTTCTGTACACTTAAAATGCCTACACCCTTCGGCTGAAAAACTGAACAACCTGCACAACTCGAAGCTAGTGGATCTGAAAAAAATCGGACAAGAACTTGGCATTCAAGATCGGGTAGCAGATAAAAGGGTAGCATCTCTTTGGAGAGAAGCACTATGGGGCAGCGTTGAAAACTTACTGCTCCAAGAGCAATACTTGGACGTGAGTTCTTTGGAAAAGGAATCCAAAGACATTTACAAGAAAATAGAAGCCGAACTTCCTACATTTGCACTATTTAAATCCGATCGGGAAAGCAACGATGCCGATCCAGAAGCGAAAAACCCTATGCAAGTTGCAGTAGATCAGGCAAAAAGAGCTCTGCAAGCTGAAATTGATGCCTTACAAGACAAAATCGAAAAATCGGTCCTAGAGGTAGCTGAAAGAACCAAAGAAAAGCTTCGGGAAATGGACCCGGCCCTAGCTTCTGAATTACAACCTAGATTTAAAGAAAAACCAAAATGGACATTTAGCTTTACACTGGATGGCGAAGATGGCGTACCTATAAACAAGCGCGGCAGCGGTGTCAGACGATTAATTTTGCTTAACTTTTTCCGTGCTGAGGCGGAAAAAGTTAAAGCAGAGAACAGTTCACCAAGAGTGATCTATGCCATTGAGGAGCCGGAAACCTCGCAACATCCCAGTTATCAAATTATGCTTATCGAAGCACTAATTTTGCTTGCATGCCGACCTGACTGTCAAATAATACTAACCACACACGTACCCGCACTAGCAGGCCTATTACCGCTAAACTCAATACGTTTCATTGAAAAAGACAGTACAGGAAATCCCCGCATACAATTCGGCGGAGATGATGTTTTAGAAAAAGTTGCGCAAAGCCTCGGAGTGCTACCAGAAAGGGAAATAGCAGCATCAAAGGCAGTGATATTAGTCGAAGGTCATAGTGACGTAACCTTCCTTAACC
This sequence comes from Pseudomonas sp. PSPC3-2, assembly GCF_049897085.1. Lineage (NCBI taxonomy): Bacteria > Pseudomonadati > Pseudomonadota > Gammaproteobacteria > Pseudomonadales > Pseudomonadaceae > Pseudomonas > Pseudomonas sp. PSPC3-2. The sequence goes on along the minus strand of NZ_JAFCVO010000008.1, from coordinate 285,141 downwards.
ATGCAGCAACTGTACTTAAGAACAACGGGGATATTGAGAAGACTCTTCACGAATTAGGCATCGCGTGCATCCCAATAGGAGGCTGTGGAAACCTCAAGCATTGGGTTTCAAAAAAACTCATAGAGCAGTTAGATCTGAATTGGGGGATATTAATCGACTCAGATGTCGGTGATGAAATGCAACACACCAGAAACGTTGAAAACATTGCAAAGCTCAAGGAAGAAGGAAGAATTGCTTTCTCAACTAGAAAACGAGAGCCAGAGAATTATTTAGATCCTCAGCTTTTTATTGATTCTCACCAAACCAATATTGCGTACACAGACACCTGTGACGCAAAAAAAATCATCGCCACCGCGCTTACAATACGAAAAGACGATGTACTAGAACGATTCTGGCCTCGCATGACGGCCGACCAGGTAAAGGCGCGCTCTACATACAATGAAAATGGAGTAGACATTATTGAAATCAAAGAGATTTTGAATGCTTTTGCATCGTTGACTCAGTAATCCAATACCAACCGCTACGTCTCAAGGCTACGTTTATCGCCCACACAAACGTAGCCTCGAGCTAGCGGGCCTTTGCTCGATCAGTCGCAATGCGTGGCACAAATCCGGCACACCAGAAAAGCAAAGTACTGCTGAATTCCGCTACAAACTGCACTACCCTGCAACCACACAACTATATGATTTTAATGGAAAAAATGTAATTTCCTGATAATTCAACCACTTACAGCTCCGTTAATTTGTGCAGTTGCACTGCAACGGGCCGACGGGGAAGGTTTCGCGGATGAGGGTCGGCTTTGCGGTGTCCATGAACGGGCCTCGGGTGCAAATGAAGGGTAGTTTCGGACGAATCTCGCCAGAATAATTGCACTATTAAACCAGACTGGGGTGGCTTCGCAGCCCACCGCGAGCAAGCTCGCTCGTCACGGCGTTCACTCTTTAACCAATCAACCGCAGCTCCTGCGCCCGCGCCACCGCCTGGGTGCGCCGCTCCACCCCCAGTTTGCTGTTGATATGGCTGGCGTGGGTCTTGACCGTGTGCAGGGAAATGAAGAGTCGCTTACTGATTTCCTGGTTCGAACAGCCTTGGGCGATCAGTTGCAGTACCGCCAGCTCGCGGACGCTCAGGGTTTGATGGTTGGGCGCCGGCTCGCTGACCGCGACGGCCGGCAGCAACCCCAACAGGCACTGGCTCAATACCCCATGGGGATCTTGGCCGAGTTGATCGCGCATCCAGTCGGGATACCCTTCAAGCAATCGCTGGAAGGGTTGCAGCGCCCCCCCGGCGCCGGCTTCAAGTGCGCGGGCCAACACCTCTCGCGCTTTGGCCTCCAGGCCGTTCTCCAGCAGCAACTGCGCCTGCTGGGTCAGCGCCATCAGGGCAATCATCTGGCGCCCGCTGCTGTGGGCGTGTTGCGCCAGGTCTTCGAGCCGCTGGAGTGCCGCCGCCGGTTGATGGCGGATGGCATCCAGCGCGGCCTGCTGCAGCTCGATATGCTGTGGCAGATGCGGATGAAACTCCGGGGCGGCCGCCGCGTGTTCACCGTTGTAGGTTTGCCCCAGGCGGGTCAGCCAGGCATCGGCCAGGTCGGTACGCCCCTGGGCTAACCAGAGCTCGCATTTGATCAGGGTGATCATTGCCAGGTAGTAAATCGGCGGCACGTCCCAGATGTGCATCAGGCGCTCGGCCTCAGCCAATTCGGCGAAGGCTTTGGCGAAATCGCCGCGACGCCCTTCGACGTTGGCAATCACGCAATGGCCGATCAGCACACTGATATCCCGGCAAGCACGGGCTTCGGCCAGGCCGGCGCGCAGGCGGTCCAGGCCGGCTTCCGGCTGATAACGCGCCAGCAGCAGGTAGCCTTCGTAAAGCGATAATCGGGCGCGCACGGCGTATAGCCGCTGGGGCGACAGGTCGTGCAAGCGCTGCAGGCCCTGGCGTACTTCATCCAGCGAGCGCAGGATTTCACCGCGCGCCTGCAAGACCCGGGCGCGGTCGTAATGGGCCAGGGCCTCGAACAGTGGGTTGCCGACACGCTGCGCCAACTCGAGGGATTCGCGGTTCAAGCCACGGGCGCGCCATAGATCGGCGTCGACGATCGCCAGGTTGGAGAGAGTCGACAGGCACATCAGGCGCTGGCCGTAACGGCGCTGCGGCAGGCTTTCCAAGGCTTCGCTGCAATAGCGCTGGGTTAACTCGCGGTCACCTCGACCCCGGGCGATGATCCCGCTCAGCGCCAGCCACTGCGCCAGCATCGACTTCTGCGCGGTGGCCGATGGCGCCGGCAGGAAACGGCTGAGGTAGCCGGACAGTTCTTCCGCCGCATCCAACTGGCACGCCAGGCCCAAGGCCCAGCTATACAGCACGATCAACCGGGGTGTGCTGATCAGCAGGCTGTCGGGCAAGTCCATTTTCCAACGCAAGAGCATGCCGACGTTCTGCTCGGCCAGCAGTTGTTCCTCGGACAGGTTCTGCACCAAGCTCGCCGCCACATCCAGATGGCCGGCGCGCAACGCCTGCTCGACCGCTTCATCGATCAGCCCTTGGGCGTTGAACCAGCGACAGGCGCGCAGGTGCAGGCTGGCGGGCGGCAGCGCGGCGCTGTTCGCGCGCCGGGTGCGCAGCAGGTCGGAAAACAAATGGTGATAACGGAACCAGTGCCCCTGCTCATCCAGCGGTACCAGAAATACCTGGTGAGCCTGCAAGTAACGCAGGATTTCCGCGCTGTCATGAGCGTCGCGTATGGCGTCGCACAGTTCGCTGCAAAAGCGTTCCTGCGAGGCGGTTTCGTAGAGGAACGCCTGGACTTCCGCCGGCAGGCAATCAATCACTTCCTCCAGCAAATAGTCGCGTATCAACCCTTCACCGCCGTGCAGGCTTTGCGGCAAGGCGCCTTCATTCCCGGCTTCGGAGGCCGCCAACAGCCAGAAACGCAAGCCTGCGACCCAGCCTTCACTGCGCCGGATCAAGTTATCCAGCGCCTCGCCGCGCAGCGAACTGCTGTGGCGATCCAACACCGCCAAGGATTCGGCGTGGGTCAGGCGCAGGTCTTGCTCATGCAACTCCAGCAGGTGCCGAGACAAGCGCAAGCGCGCCAGGTGCCAGTCTGGGCGCTGGCGACTGGTAACCAGCACCAGCAGGCCATCAGGTAAATGATTGAGGAAAAATTGCAGGCAGCGATCAAGCACCGGGCCCTGGGCCAAATGGTAGTCATCCAGCACCAGCAACAAAGGCGCACGCGTGGACAAATGCAGCGCCAGCTCATCGAGCAAGCCATCGAGCCATTCTTCAAAGGCAAACGGCTGGTGACGCTGACGCATTTTCAGCAGGCCCAAGGATTGGGCACCCAACTGCGGGAAATATTGCTGCAAGCCGTCAAGCAGACGCTCGAGGAAACGGCCGGGGTCGTTATCCCGTGGGCTCAGGCCCAACCAAAGACTTTGCCAATGGGCCGGCAGGCTCTGACAGAACTCGACAGCCAGCGAACTCTTGCCGAACCCCGCGGGTGCGCAGACCAGTAGCAATCGCCCTTCCAGGCCGGCGCTCAGCCGTTCGCACAGGCGCGGTCGCAGCACGTAGCCGTCAGGCAACGGAGGCCTGTAGAAGCGACCTTCCAGGGTCGGGATTACCGCGCTGGCAGACCCCTGGATTCGGGACAAATCAGTCATCGCCGGGCTCTTGTAGAAGGCTGTTGTCGGCATTGCAGATGTCCGCAGACTAGCGGTAAAAGCGGCGGCTTTGTAGATCTTTGCAACATTTGCCTGAAAAAGAACTGCTACAAAAAATGTGGGAGGGGGCTTGCTCCCGATTGCGCTGGGTCAGCCAATAAATTTATTGGCAGTCAGACCGCTATCGGGGGCAAGCCCCCTCCCACATTTGGCTACGCGTACAGCTTAGCGAACACCGTCCTGGCGCAGGGCCGCTGGGGTGAAGTCGCTGGTGGTGGCGGTGAAGCCAAAGTCATACGCCTGCTTCTCTTCGTTCTTCATGCCCAGGGCCAGGTAACGGCCAGACTGCAGGTCGTAAAGGGTTTCCAGGGCGTACCACGGCACTTGCTTGTCGTAGTAGTTCTCGGCATGGGCTTCGGCGACGCGCCACAGTTGGCCGCGACCGTCGTAGTGATCGATCACCGCCGCTTGCCAGGTGTCTTCGTCGATGAAGAAATCACGCTTGGCGTAGATGTGGCGCTGGCCTTCCTTCAGGGTCGCGACCACGTGCCACACGCGGCGCAGCTCGTAGCGTGCGAGGTCCTGGTTGATGTGGCCGGCCTTGATGATGTCGGCGTACTTGAGTTTCGGATCGTCGATCTTGTAGCTGTTGGAGGCGATGTAGATTTCTTTCTTGCCTTCCAGTTTCCAGTCGTAGCGGTCCGGCGCACCGTTGTACATGTCGAGGTTGTCGGAGGTACGCAGGCCGTCGGCGGCGGTGCCCGGCCCGTCATAAGACACTTGCGGCGCCCGGCGCACACGGCGCTGGCCGGCGTTGTAGACCCACGCCGAGCGCGGTTCCTTGACCTGGTCGAGGGTTTCGTGGACCAGCAGCACACCACCGGCCAGGCGCGCCGGCGCGGTCACTTGCTGCTTGAAGTAGAACAGCACGTTGCCGGGGTTTTTCGGGTCGAAGTCCTTCATCTTGTCGCGAAACACGAACTGGTCTTTGAAATACACCAGGCTGAACGAACCGTTGGTTTGCGGCGTGGCTTGGGTCACCAGACGGGTCACGCTGCCGCCACGGTAGCGGGTGATGTGGTTCCAGATGACTTCAACGCCGCTTTTCGGAATCGGGAACGGCACGGCGGTTTCGAAGTTTTCCAGGCCGTTGCCGCCGGACACCAGGTTGGTGGTGGTGGCGTTCTTCTTGATCGAGGCGAACACCTCGGCCGGTACGGTGGCGCCGCGATGGGTCGGGTAGACCGGCATCTTGAAGGTTTCCGGGTAGCGCTTGAACATCGCGTACTGCCCCGGCGCCAGCTTGTCTTTGTATTGCTCGACGTTTTGCGCGGTGATGGTGAATTGCGGTTGCTCACTGGCGTAAGGGTTGGCCAGGAAACCACGGGCGTCGACGGCGCCAGCATTCGTTGCCAGTGGCGACCATTTAGGAATGGTGCCTGCCGCGTTACCGGCCATTTCGGCGCCCATCGGGGTCAGGGTCGTGCCCAACTTGGCGGCCTCATCCGCCGATACCGCCGCCATGACGTTGCTCGCCAGGATCGACAGCCCAAGCACACCAACGTGCAACAGACTTTTAGTTATTTTCATGTTCTGGTTCTTCCTGAAATGCAGTGTGCTTAGAAGTTGGCGCCGACGCTCAGGGCGATGAAATCACGGTCGTCTACAGTGGAATACTTACCGCCGAAGAAGTTGGTGTAGGCCAGGCTCGCGGTGTAGGTATTCTGGTATTCAGCATCCAGGCCGAGACTGACAGCCTTGCGACCTTCTTCGAAGTTGCCGCCTGGGCCTGGCGAATAACCGCTGACGTCGTGGGACCAGGCCACGTTGGGCTTGAGGTTCACGCCAGCAAACACATCCGGGTATTCCCAGATTGCCCGGCCGCGATAGCCCCAGGAGTTGGCGGTGGTAAAGCCGTCATTGTTGCAGTTGGCCGTCAGATTACTGCGGTCAGTACCTGCGCCTGCTCCCGCAATGGTTCCCGCGTTAAGCGTCGCACACAGTGGGCCTTCCCCAGGGCCAAATACCGGATCACGCCCGTAGCGGGCTTTCGAGCTGCTTTCCAGGCCACCGACGTGGGTCATCCCCACTTCGCCCACCAGCGTCAGCCGGCTGGCGCCCATGACCTGATCAAAGAAGTGCGTAAAGGTTGTCTGGATCTGGGTAATTTCCTTGCGGCGGTAGCCATTCAGATCCTGACCTGCGGCGCCCTTGAGCGGGGAGGCGCCATTCAAGCCAATCAGCGGTGTAACGCCCGCGTACAAGATGTCGGTGGTGTTGAGCTGAACCGGTGCGTTCGGCCGGTAGCTGATCTCGCCGCTCCACGCTGTGCCGGTAGGCAAGGTCGTCGAGAAGCTCAAACCGTACAGGCGAATGTCTTCTGGATATTCGACGAAGTAGCTGGAGTTACCGGCCACGATGAGTGGACGCAGACTACTGGCTGGCGTGGACGTCAATGCGTTAGCTGCGGCGTAAGTCGCCGCCGATGCGCCCTTGGCGCTGAAAATCGGCGCACGGCTATGGTAGTTCATGAAATAAGCGCCGAACTCAGTGTCCAGCGGCTCGAAGTTGTAGTGCATGGCTACGCCGAACTGCCCGCTATCGCGTGCGTCACGATCAGCGCCGCGCTTGACCAGTACACCTTCTTCGTTAATGTCGACGCCAAACCGATTCATCAGCGGCAAACCACCGCCCGCGGTTATGACAGAGCGCTTGCTGAGCAACCGCAGGTTGTCATTGCACCCGCCCGTAATGACGTCCGCCTGGGAGAAAAATGTTCCGCAGTTATCGGTGACTGTCTTCTCCCAATCCAACTGATAGAAGCCTTCCGCCGACAAGTTTTCGGTCAGAGTCTGTGACACATAGAACATGTTGACCGGAATCAGGCCTTCCTTGATTTCGGCGCCAGGGCGACGGAACGCCGCCACGTCAATCGGGTTGACGGAGTTAATACCGCCGCCAATGAAGGTACTTTCGCCCCAGCTCACAACCTGCTTACCGAAACGCACGGAACCGGGCTCATCGGCAATCGAGTAGTTGTGATAAATGAATGCGTCGAGAATTTCCCCGCCAGAAGACCGGGCGCCCATAGGACGGCCGTTGTCACTGATGTCCTTGAACTCACGATTTTCGTCCTTGAGCTCAAAGTCATACCAGTACTTGCCCCGCACAAACACACCGGTGTCGCCGTATTTCAACTCCAGGTCGTGGATACCCTTGAAGATTTTCGAGAACGTTTCGCCGCGCTTGAAGTTCAAGTGGCCGTCATCGGAGGTCTGGGACAAGCCCTTGCCACCATTGTTGACGCCGATCAGGTCGCGGTTGGCGTTGGCTGTCGACCAACTGGCTCCCACGGAAAGGGACGAATCGAAGCTACCTTCGATTTCACCAATGTTGAAACTGACGCCGAATGCCGGCCCGGCGAGCGTAGAGGCGAGACTGACAGCCAGGGGCAATCTTGCCCGGCGCCAGAACTGGTTTACTGAGGTCATCGACGCTACTCCATGTGCATTATTGTTATGGCAGTGAGTTCTTTCTGTGATGCATGTAACGGCCGAAATACAACGATTCCAATGCCGCTCCGGCAACCGAGCCCCCGTGGCTCGAAGTGCAACATCCTTGAAAAACTCTGAGAGGGACTATAGCCAGCAGGGGGTACCGCTTGATCCCTCTAAAGTGTGATTTGCATCACCGACCCGTCTGCCACAGCCCTTTCGCCACGTCGACGAAGGCCGACGCGGCAAGGATGGCTGAAAATCGGCAAATCACAAGTGAAGCCGCGAGATAGAGCATTGCCGTGCCCGAACGAGCACGGCGAAGGGTATCAAAGGGTGGACAGGAACGTGCTGTTGTTGGCCTGCCATTCGATGATGTCGATGCGGATACGTTTTTTGTCGAGCTTGCCGACACTGGTCTTGGGAATTTCAGTAACAATGGCGATCTGGCTTGGAATTGCCCACTTGCTCAAGTGGCCCAATTCCACGAACGGCTTGAGGTGTTCCTTGAGCTCGCGAGCCCCTATCACATGGCCATCACGCACCACCAGCAAGGCAAACGGGCGCTCGCCCCACTGCGGGTCGGCGATGCCGACCACCGCTACTTCGCGTACCGCCGGGTGGCGGCTGACCAGGTCTTCGAGGGCCAGGGACGAGACCCACTCGCCACCGGTCTTGATCACGTCCTTGATGCGGTCGCGGATATCGATCACCCCAAACGCGTCGAGAGTCGCCACGTCGCCGGTGTGCATCCAGCCACCTTCCCACAGCTCCGCGCCCTTTTGCGGCTCGTTGTAGTAGCCCTCGGTCAACCACGGCGCACGCAACACCAACTCGCCCTGGGACTCGCCATCAGCGGGCAGGAAATGGCCGTCGCTGTCGATGATCGCCGCTTCCACCAAGGGCCCGGGCACACCGGCCTTGATGCGGTAAGTGGTGCGCTCGTCTTCGGTGCCGGCCATCAGCTCATCGTTAAGATGGGCGCAGGACACCAGCGGCCCGGTCTCGGACATGCCATACGCAGCCGTCAGTTGAATCCCACGGGCCTTGGCCGCTTCATACAGCGTGCGGTTGAGGGCGCTGCCGCCGATGACGATCTTCCAGCCGCCAAAGTCCACGCCCTGGGCGGCCTTGGCATTGAGCACCATCTGCAGGATGGTCGGCACACAGTGGGAGAAGGTGACCTTCTCCTTGCGCCACAGCTCCACCAGGTATTCCGGATCATAACGGCCGGGGTAGACCTGTTTCAGGCCCAGCATGGTAGCCACATACGGCAGGCCCCAGGCATGCACATGGAACATCGGCGTGATCGGCATGTACACGTCGTTGGTGCCCAGCAGGCGCACGCTGTCGACACTGCCCATGATGGTCGCCACGCCGATGGTGTGCAGCACCAATTGGCGATGGGTGAAGTACACGCCCTTGGGGTTGCCGGTGGTACCGGTGGTATAGAAGGTGGTGGCGACAGAATTTTCGTCAAAATCCTCGAAATCGTACTTCGGGCTGGCGGCGGCCAGCAAGGTTTCGTACTCCCCCACCAGATTGGGCAGCTCGGCGGTTTTCTCCGCCGCATCGGTCAGCAATAACGTTTTGTCGACGGTGGTGAGCTGCCCGGCAATGACCTGGTAGAGCCCCACGAACTCGCTGTTGACCAGCACAAAGCGGTCCTCGGCGTGGTTCATGGTGTAGAGAATCTGTTCGGGCGACAGGCGCACGTTGATGGTGTGGATCACCGCGCCGATCATCGGGATGGCGAACATGCATTCCAGGTAACGGTGGCTGTCCCAGTCCATCACAGCGACGGTATCACCGGCCTTGACCCCGGCGTCAGTGAGCACATTGGCCAGGCGAGCAACCCGCTCGATCAGGGTCGGGTAGGTGTAGCGCAGTTTGTCGCGGTAGATGATTTCCCGGGTCTTCTCGTAACGGGCCCCGGACATCAGCAGGCGTTTGATCAACAGCGGATATTGGTACGCACCTTCGGCGGGCGGGATAACACGGGTCTGCAACATACGAATCCCTTTTTATGACTGCACGGTCTTGGCTTGAAGACCTGCACTGTAGAGACGTTATGTGCTGGCCAAATCAGCCAAAGGAATGATTTGCAGCCTCCTGTGAATGCTAGCTTTGAGCCAGCATCCGCTTCGGGACATAAGCAAATAAGATCAGGAAGCACCCTTCGCTGAAAGGCGAACCTTCCGACATTCGTCACGGATAGCAACTCTTTACGCTTTGGACTTTCGTCGCACCCATCGCTAAAGGACCGCTATGCACAACGATCCCATGCACCGCACGGACACACTCAACCCGAACAAGGACTTCATCGGCGGCAAACAGAAACGGCATTGGATAGAGTTCCAATTGCTGGATGAACAGGGCGAGCCCCTGGCGAACCTGCCTTACCGTGCGATGAATGAGGCCACTCGTGAGCGTGTTGTGCCGGAGTTTCTTGGCCGCAGCGATGCCGAGGGGGTGATTCGCATCGAGGGCTTGCATCCGCTGTCTATCACGTTGTTGATGGAGGCCAACCCTTTGGCCGATCAACTGCAAACGCGTCGTTTGCGTGCTGAACGCGCAGAGCCCCCTCGGCCGGTTATCGGGGATCGTACACCGCTGTATGGCCCGCAACGCTCAGGCTTTTCGCCGATTGAGAAGCAGGCGTTGGCTGCGGGGCGCTGTTACCACTATCTGCGAATCGGTCAATTATGTGACCGACAACCAACCTTCCAGCCCCCCTTGAATGATTCGAATCAGCTACCGACGTTTCATTTCCCGGAACGAAAGTTCAACGGCTTCACCGTCAGTGGCGATGAACTGGACCGTCGTCATGTGCTGGAAGTCTGCCCATTTCGCGCCTGGTCTCTGATGTTGCATCACCAGCCTGGGTACAGCCTGGTCAATGCCTACAACCTGGGTTTGATGAGTATTCTGGCGTATAGCACGCGGGATGAACGCGAACTGGGTTCCGTCAACGAGTTTTTCGAGCAGCAATGCCTGGATTTGTCACGTACACCTCGGGTTTGGGATAACGGCCAGGCATGGCCCTGTGTGGTGGTTGATGTGCCTTTTAGTGATCGTTATTTGACGATCAAAGTCTTGGATACCGCTAAGGCAGACGTGCCGGAAGGTCACACCCAGCTGTTTTACGCTATCAATGCATCCAAGGTGTTGGTGGCGTGGCGCGGTACTGAGATGGAAGGGCTTGCTGACCTCATCACCGATGCGACCTTTCGTCCTGTGAAACCGGAGATCGCTGCGATTTGCGAGCCCAAGGTTCCTTGCCCTGACCTTACTGCTGTGGGCAATGTGCATCTTGGCTTTCGCGATGCCTTTGAGGTGGCGAGAAGAGTTTTTGATACTGATTTTGGCAAGACGATTCTTGGTGGTGCTCGCGATAAAAAATTGTTCATCTGCGGCCATAGCCTGGGCGGCGCCCTCGGCCTCATCCACGCGGCCTCGCTGAAAAACCATAACCCCCTGCTCTACACCTACGGCATGCCCCGCACCTTTACCCTCCACGCCGTACAGTTTTTGGGCGACCTATGGCACTTTCGCCATGTCAACGACATGGACGCCATTCCTCGCGTGCCCCCCGAGGCCGCGTTGGACAATTACCTATATGACGCCTATGGCCCTGTCGGCCTGCTCGCTGGGTTTAGTTGGTCGCTACGTCAAGCCGTCTCCAGCGCAGTATTCAAACATGAAGACCCGTTCAGCCATCACGGTGAGATCGCCATGTTTTTCCGTGCCGAGCAACACCAGCAACAGGAGATCACTCCATACCCTGCTTACCGAAAACCCGATGGCACGCCCTATCGCAGCACTATCGCCTACGAACTGCCGGAAAAAGCCAAGCTGTATTTGGTCCCCAGCCTGAGCGAGGACGGTGACCTGCAGGTCGAGCAGGCCACGCAGTGCCTGAACACGTCGTTGAACGCCGAAAGCCGGGCCCGGTTCTTCCCTCGTTACAGCAACCCGGCGACGGGTCGAATGCTGCGTATTGGCGATCACTTCATGTCGCAATACCAACCCTATATCCATAACCAATTACTGGAATCGATTGACGCCGAGCGCGATCCGTTGCTGGAGCGACAGGTCCAACGGCGCAAGTTCGAACAACAGCTAAAGGATTACTACGGGAGCATTCACGAGGAAGAACTGGCCCGCAATCGCGTGTTCCTCGACTTACAGCGCCTGGTAGACCACGCCCTGCATATCACCCAGCAAGTAGCAGGTGGCGCCGAGGCGCTGCGGCGCTTTAACGCCATTGCCGACCCAAAAGCTTATTACGAGAAAACCTATGGTTAAGCCGATCAACACGCGAAAGAACAAAATCCGGTTTCTGCGCCTGCTCACTGTTGTGTGCGCGATGTTTTTTAGTCTCAGTGGATGCCGTCAGGACCACAGCCTGGCCCCGCCTGCTAACAGCGAAAAAATAACCGTCACCGTAAAACTGCCCAAGGAGCTGAAAACCGAAACCATGTGGGTGATGTATCGCTCGCCCATTTGTAAGCGTGTCGACTACGGCGCCAGCGGCCAGCGCACTGAACGGGATGGTCATCACTCGGTTTACAAGGAACTGGAGCGCCAGGGGCAGAGTGATCTCTACCAAGTGGAACTTCCGAAAGATGGCGGTGGCGCGTGCCGCTGGCATCTGGCGAATGTGACATTTGGTGTGGTTTATGCTGATCCAACGCGTTTTGGCGAGAATGTGACCTCTGGGGGAGGCGGGGGCGTGGTTGTGATATTTGACTACAACGACTCGCCACGGGGAGGAGCTGATATCAAGGTTGAAGGCGATCTGACGATCAAGAAGGATTACTACCCTTGGGTGGATGAAGAGTTTTTGGGGCCTTATAAAAAAACTGTGGGCTTGGCCGGCGAGGGCAGCATTTACCTCAGTTACCAAGCATTACAGGCGCGGCAGGTATATTTCGAACCAGTCATACATTCCGATTTCATAGTTTATTCGGCGGGGCCAAAGGAAAAAAAAGAGGGAAACCACACCGTTTTCACCTATCCCGACGGCAATGTCGTGGCAGATGGTCAATCGACGCCAGACTTCTGGAAACTACAAAGCCTGCGCACAGGACGTGCCCCCGAGTGCTTTTCACGCTGGCGTTATGCCGATTGTCGGGACCCCCGCCCGCAGCTGTTACCCGACTGGCTCCCAGAACCGGATAAGCCAGGGTTTGGGCGCTACCTCATTGTGGACGAATGGGGGAAAAGACTGCCTTCGTATAGCTATAGGCTGGTCGGTAACAACGGTCAAATATTCGAGGAGAAGACGGATGTCGAGGGGCTTACCGACCCCTTACCGGAGAGCGCCCATCCAGTACGTGAAGTTGATTTCCCCAACAAGAGATGGTGATGCCGCCTATACAAAAATTGGCTTTCGAACCCGCTGGTTCCGCCAAGGACAAAACCATATTCCATCTTGGTGCCGGTCGTAAGAGAGTTCGACTCATTTCATACTGGTAAACGCCAACTTCACCCCAATCGCAATCAACACCGCTCCCATCGTCCGATCGAACCAATGCCCCATCCGCGCAAACCCTGCACGCACCCGCTGCTGGCTGAACAACATCGCCACCAGGCAGAACCACAGCGCCGTGGCCACCGCCAGGTACACGCCATAACCCGCCTGCACCGCCAGCGGTGTGTGCGGGTTGATCACCACGGTAAACAGCGACAGAAAGAACAACGTCGCCTTGGGGTTCAAACCGTTAGTAACAAAGCCTGCGGTAAACGCCCCGCGCGGAGTGCGCTCGCCAACTTCGCGGTGCAACTCGCCTGCGGCGGCAGGTTTGGCCGGTTGTGCGCGCAGGGCCTTGAAGCCGATGTACAGCAGGTACGCCGCCGCCGCCCATTTCAGTGCGTTGAATAGCACGATGGACTGGGACACGATCAAGCCGATGCCGAGCAACGAGTACCCCACGTGCAGGAAAATCGCCGAGCCCACGCCCAATGCAGTCCAGGTCCCGGCGCGACGGCCGTGGGTCACACTTTCACGGACCACCACCGCGAAATCCGGGCCGGGGCTGGCTACCGCCAACAGGTGAATCAGGGCCACGGTCAAAAACTCGGCGACGTACATACTCACTCCATTAAGTAACAGATTATTTCATCTGATAGGCTCGGTAGATTACGCCTTCGAACCCTGTCGCAAAAGGTACAGTTGATGACGAACAATCGCCGCGCCGTCTTCCTTGATCACACGTCCCTGGACCTGGGGGACCTCGACCTCAGGGAGTTGCGAAACTGCTTCAGCGACCTGCAGTTGTTTGAGCAGACTACGCCGCAGAATGTGCTCGAACGCCTGCAAGGCGCCCAAGTTGCCATCAGCAACAAGATTGCGCTCAACAGCGAAACCCTGGCGGCCTGCCCCGAGCTCAAGCTGATCCTGGTGTCGGCCACCGGCACCAATAACGTCGACCTTGAAGCCGCCCGTACCCATGGCGTCACCGTGAGTAACTGCCAGGGCTACGGCACGCCGTCGGTGGCGCAGCATACGATCATGCTGCTGCTGAACCTGGCGACGCGTTTGAACGACTATCAGCGGGACGTGAAGGCCGGCAAATGGCAACAGGCCAAGCAGTTTTGCCTGCTGGATCACCCGATCGTCGAACTCGAAGGCAAAACCCTCGGCTTGCTCGGGCATGGCGAACTGGGCAGCGCCGTCGCGCGGCTGGCCGAAGCCTTCGGGATGCGCGTCATACTCGGCGCTATTCCCGGGCGCCCTGCCCGCGCCGATCGCGTGCCGCTGGATGAACTGCTGGCGCAGGTCGACGCATTGACGTTGCACTGCCCGCTCAACGAACACACCCGCGACTTGATCGGCGCCCGCGAGCTGGCGCTACTCAAGCCCGGCGCGTTTATCGTCAACACCGCGCGCGGTGGCTTGATCAACGAACAGGCCCTGGCCGATGCCTTGCGCAATGGGCACCTGGGCGGCGCGGCGACCGATGTGCTGAGCGTCGAACCCCCGGTGCATGGCAACCCGCTGCTGGCCGGCGACATCCCGCGCTTCATCGTCACGCCCCACAATGCCTGGGGCAGTCGCGAAGCGCGGCAGCGGATCGTCGGTCAACTGGCAGAAAACGCCCGCGGCTTTTTCAGCGGCGCCCCGCTGCGCGTCGTCAGTTGATAAACTGCGCCCCTTTTCAAGGAGCAGACCATGGATCCGCGCAGTGAAGTACTGCTTCGTCAGGCCGAACTTTTTCAAGGCAACCTGCTGCTGGTGGGGTTGCCCGCCGACGATTTGCTCGGCCGCCTGCCCAATGCGCATGGCTGGTGCTGGCATGCCGGTGACCAGGCTGCGCTCGACGCACGTTTCCCCGAGCGCAGCCAGTTCGGCGTGAATGTGCCGCAGCGCGCATTTGATGCGGCAGTGATCTTCCTGCCCAAGTCCAAGGACCTGACCGACTACCTGCTCAACGCCGTGGCCGCACGCCTGCCCGACGCCGAGCTGTTTCTGGTGGGGGAGAAAAAAGGCGGTATCGAAAGCGCCGCCAAGCAGATGATCCCCTTCGGCAAGCCGCGCAAACTCGATAACGCGCGCCACTGCCAGTTGTGGCAAATCACCGTGACCAACGCGCCGCAAGCGGTGGAGCTGGAGAGCCTGGCGCAGGTCTTCGAAGTGCCGCTGGCCGAAGGGCCGCTGAAGGTGGTGAGCTTGCCGGGCGTATTCAGCCATGGCCGCCTGGATCGCGGTACCGAATTGTTGCTGGAGCACTTGGACAAACTGCCCAGTGGCCACCTGCTGGACTTCGGTTGCGGCGCTGGAGTGTTGGGCGCGGCGGTCAAACGTCGCTACCCGCACAATACAGTGACGATGCTGGATGTGGATGCCTTCGCCACCGCCAGCAGCCGCCTGACCCTGGCCGCCAACGGTCTGGAAGCCGAGGTGCTGACGGCGGATGGCATCGACGCCGCGCCGATGGGCTTGAACGCGATCCTGAGCAACCCGCCGTTCCATGTGGGAGTCCACACCGACTACTTCGCCACGGAGAACTTGCTGCGAAAAGCTGCGAAACACCTGGCAAAAGGCGGCGAACTTCGGCTGGTTGCCAACAGTTTCCTGAAGTACCAGCCACTGATCGAAGAGCACTTGGGCGTGTGTGCGATCAAGGCCGAAGGCAACGGTTTTCGCATCTATCGCGCCAAGCGCGGCTGACAGGCGTTTGAAAAAGAACACTTGCCGAATGGATTTCGCCTAGGCAGAATCCGCTCCGTCCTAGGGGAGTAGTCTCCCACGAGCGCCACGCTCGTCCGGCATACGTCAACATACTTGGTCAACAGACCATGGCGTATGCGACCCAGGAGTCCGCTCAGACGGACCGGGGTTTGACAAGACCTATGACACGCACACCTTACCCGGGGCGGGAAGGCTGTACGTGTCATAGCCGTGTCGACCCGCCCCTGGAAACCTACCTGATGCTCGATTCATTGCTCGTACCTACCGCAATCGTTGCCTTGGCCGAAATCGGCGACAAGACCCAACTGCTCGCGCTCATCCTTGCCGCACGCTTTCGCAAACCCTGGCCGATCATCGCCGGCATCATCGCCGCGACCCTGGCAAACCATGCCGCCGCCGGTGCAGTGGGTGCCTGGTTCGGTAGTTTCTTCTCGGATGCGGTGCTGCACTGGATTCTCGCGGCGAGCTTCTGCGCCACGGCGCTGTGGACCCTGGTACCGGACAAACTCGACGATGACGAAGCCAGCACCTCGCGCAAGTTCGGGCCGTTCCTGACCACCCTGATTGCGTTCTTCATCGCCGAAATCGGCGACAAGACGCAGATCGCCACGGTGATGCTGGCAGCGCAATACCCTGAGCTGTGGCTGGTGATTATCGGCACCACCCTGGGCATGTTGATTGCCAACGTACCGGTGGTTCTGGCGGGGAATTTTGCCGCAGAGAAATTGCCGTTGACCTTGATTCGTCGACTGGCGGCTACGGCGTTTTTCGTCCTGGCGATCGT
This sequence comes from Pseudomonas sp. PSPC3-2, assembly GCF_049897085.1. NCBI lineage: Bacteria > Pseudomonadati > Pseudomonadota > Gammaproteobacteria > Pseudomonadales > Pseudomonadaceae > Pseudomonas > Pseudomonas sp. PSPC3-2. The sequence goes on along the minus strand of NZ_JAFCVO010000008.1, from coordinate 268,995 downwards.
GGCGGTGTACAAGGCCATGCAAAGCAGCGGCTGGATCTAAGGGTCTAAGCCTGCAAACCCAATCCAATGTGGGAGGGGGGGGCCCCCCCGATAGCGGTGATCAGTCAATGCATGCGCTAACTGACCCAACGCCATCGGGGGCAAGCCCCCTCCCACATTTGGATCTTCATAAGGCTTGGATTATCAGGACTTCTTGGCCTGTTGGTAGAGCGGCATCACCTTCGGAATCGCCGCCTGCAACGAGGCGATCCGGCTGTCGGAGGCCGGGTGAGTGCTCATGAACTCCGGTGGCGCGCCTTCCGAAGCCTTGGCCATTTTGTTCCACAACGTGATGGCCGCGTTCGGGTTGTAACCGGCGCGGGCCGCCAGCTCCAGGCCGATCAGGTCCGCTTCGTTTTCATTGCTGCGGCTGTTGGGCAAGGTCATGCCGTAGTTGGCCACGGTATCGGCCAGCGCCAGGCTGTCCTGGCCCAGGCCGAACAACGCGCCGGCGCCTTGCTTGGCCATCTCGATGCCGTAGGCTTTGGACATGGCTTCACGGCCATGTTCACGCAAGGCGTGGGCGATTTCATGGCCCATCACCGCAGCCAGTTCGTCATCGGTGAGCTTGAGGTTATCGATCAACGCGCTGTACACGAAGATCTTGCCGCCCGGCCCGCAGTTGGCGTTCATCTCATCGCTCTTGATCAGGTTCACTTCCCACTTCCACTGCGCCGCATCCGGACGGAAGGTAGGCGCCTGGGCGATCAGGCGGTTGGCGATGGCCTGCACGCGTTTGGCGTTGGCGCTGGTCTTGTCCACCAGGCCTTTGCCGCCAGCCTCACCCAGGGTCTGCTGGTAGGACTGCGCATACATCTGGTCGACTTCCTGGCTCGACAGCATGCTGAACATGTACTGCTTGCGCTCCACCCCAACGGCACCGCCGCTAGTGGTGTTGACCGACTGACACCCGGCCAGCAGCACCGCCGCCGCCAATACACTTACGGCCAATGATTTCTTCATCAACACACTCTCCCTGAAAGACGCCTTGAAAACATGGCGAGTATCCTAGGCGGTGATTTGTATCGACGCTAGATACATCAGACGTGTAGACGCTAAATTTCGGATACATCCCACATTCCCGCCACAGCAACAGGCTGGATCAATCCGATCAAAATTCAAGCCGGGGTCAGGCACTCAGGCCCATTGAGCTTGGGATCGTTGACCATGTTGGCCAAAACCCGCTCGCGCAAAGGGACAGGCTCACTGGCCAGCAACCCCTGTAATACGTGCAAGGGCGTTTCGGGGTTCAGCCACGCCTCCTGCCCCGCCGCGTCCAGAATCAACGGCCGCCGCTGACTCTGCGCCGCCTGCGTCACCACCGCTGTGCTCAACCACACTTGTTCCTGCACTGGATAGGCTTCCCAGATAGCCGCGAAAAACAGCGTCGAACCTTCCCCTGGCGTCAGCCAGTACGGCCGCTTGCGCTGGGTGCCACGCCATTCGTAGAAACCGTTAGCCGGTAGCAGGCAACGGCGTTGACGAAACGCTTCGCGAAACATCGGTTGCTCAGCCAGGGTTTCGGCACGGGCATGCGCCGGAGTACGGGAAAGATCCGTCAGCCATGGCGGCGTCAGGCCCCAACGGGCGCGCGCCAGGGTGCGCTGGCCGTCGGCGGCGCGCTGGATCAGCACCGAATCATTGGGAGAAATATTCCACTGGGCCTGCTGATCCGCCGGAAAGCCCGGCAAAGCAGCAAACGTGGGATTCCAGCGAAACAGGGCATAACGTCCACACATGGGGCAACACGACTCTTGGGTAAACCGACCGACAGCCTAACAGACCAATACATCAGGGAAGCTGTCGGGTTCATCGCTGGGCAACGGTTGCGCACAGTTATAGGTGGTGATCAGCTCGCGGGCGTAGGCAGCCTGGTCATTGTCCACCTCCAGCCCCAGCAGCCCGAAAATCGGCAACTCACCCGTACCGCCGAGCAAATGGCGCCCCACCAAGTGCGCCTCGATCCCTTCGCTGGCGAGCATCTGCTGCAGTAACTCGCCTTCCATCAGGTTTTCCGGTTCATAGATTCGCTGCATGGGCGCACCTGCTATTCGTTTTCGCTGCGCGTTTCGAGCATCCACTCTTCACCATGGACCTGCAGACTGAAAATGATCGGTCGGCAACACACATGACAGTCTTCTATATAAGTCTGGTCACCGCCGGATAAATCCACCGTGGTTTCCACCACCTCGCCACAATAAGGACAATCGTACAGCGCAGTTTCCAGCATCGCAGCCTCCCAGGTGACTTGTGCGTATAATCGCCGGTCTATTTACAGGGTTATATTTCGGCCGAGCCCATTACTCAGGCCGCACCCTGGTATTTTCTCTACTTACCCTAGCCGTTTCTAACAAGAGAGCATGATGGGCGAATTCGATACCATCCGACCTTACAACGACAGCGAAGTCCCGGCAGTGCTGGAGCGGCTGTTCAGTGACAAGGCCTTTCTGGACATCCTGACCCACTTCCGCTTCCCGCGCTTTGCCGGCGCCTTGGGCTGGCTGCTCAAGCCAATGATCGCCCGCAAGCTACGCCGTGAATTCGCCGATGTCACCACCGTGGCCACGCTGCAGGACAAAGTCGAGTATTACGTCGACCACACCATTGATCGAGCGACCGACGGCGTGACCTATACGGGCGTGGAACAGCTCAAATCGGGCACCGCCTACATTTTTTTGGCCAACCATCGCGATATCGTAATGGACCCGGCCTTCGTCAATTATGCCGTGTATCACGCCGGCCTGCCGACGCCCCGTATCGCCATTGGCGACAACCTGCTGCAAAAACCGTTTGTCAGCGACCTGATGCGCCTGAACAAGAGTTTCATCGTGCATCGCTCGATCACCGGGCGAAAGGAAAAGATGGCGGCCTACCAACTGCTGTCGGCTTACATCAACCATTCGATACGCCACGACTGTCAGTCGATCTGGATCGCCCAGGCCGAAGGCCGCGCCAAGGATGGAGATGACCGCACCGAATCGGCGATCCTCAAGATGTTTCACGTCAGCCGCAAGGACGAGCCGTTTGCCGAGGTGATCCAGTCACTGAACCTGACGCCGGTATCCATCAGCTACGAGTACGACCCGTGCGATGCCGCCAAGGCCCGCGAGTTGTACATCCGCGCCACCACCGGCACCTACACCAAGGCGCAGGGCGAAGACGATGTGAGCATTGCCCTCGGCATTACCGGCTACAAGGGCCGGGTGCATGTGAACTTTGCGCCGCCGATCACCGAGCGTTTCGAAGACACCAAACTGCTCGCCGTGGAAATGGACCGGCAGATTCTCGGGGGTTATCGCTTATTCCCGGTTCACTACCTGGCATATGCCCAGTGGAGCGACGCCGACCCGCAATTGCAGGTGCCCAAGGCAGTGGATATCTTCCCGGCCGACGAGCTGGCCAAGGCCAAAGCGGAGTGGGAGCGGCGCTTGAACGAGTGCCCGATCGAACACCGGCCGTTTCTGGTGGTGCAATATGCAACGCCAGTGCGCAATCAATATCGGGTCAAAGCGGGCATCCCGCTGTAATACACCTATCCAAACCTGTGGGAGCGGGCTTGCCCGCGATTCGGTGGTTCAGTCACAGATGTGCCGACTGTTACTCCGCTATCGCGAGCAAGCCCGCTCCCGCAGTCGTTTCAGGGCGCAACTAAAAACGTGTACTGATCCATGAGCTCAGCAGCGCGAGCCCCAGGCAGGCGAAACCAATACGATAAGCCAGGCGATGCGCCCGTTCGGTGCGCACATCCAGAAACAGCATGGGCTGGTCGATGGCGCGCTCTTCGCTTTGCGCGGCGAGCCTGGCCATGGCGCGCTGTTCCTTCAAACGGGTAATGGATAGCAGCGCAGCCCCAGGGCAAGCCACTAATAGAGCAACAACATTGATCAGCAGTCCGGGCAGCGCCATCACAAACCTCGTTGAAACAGTGCCTTGGTATCAATTCAGATACAAACCTGAACGATAGTCGCCTCCTGCGCCTAAAGCTCCCTTCCCCATTGACGGCTAATGTATCCAGTAATTTCCGGCGTCACCTGAACGTCACCTTAACCGTTCACTCTATGGCCCTTCGAACACTCGGGAGCTTGTCATGTTGCACGCGCAAAACCAGGATCGGCTGTATTTGATTGCCCCAAGCGATGAGCAAGAGGCGCTGATCGGCGGCCTCGCGTTCAACGTCCAGGACCGCCACTGGCTGGTGTATTGCGCCCTCGGCGGGCACCAGCATGCGGACCTGCCGGAGACGGATCTGCTGACCGGGATAAGCATGCTCGACTTCGCTATCGACACCGCAGCATGAAACGCCAGGCAAAAAAAACCGGGCTCAGCGCTGAGCCCGGTCTTTTGTCAACCGCTATTGCGAGCTGAGCAATTGGCCGATGCTCGGGTCCTTGAACAGACGGGTCAGGGCGTCGCTCAGGACATCACTGACCAGCTTGGTGTTGGTCTCCTGGTTAGGCGACATGCCGAAACGCTGGTTGAGGGACGCACCGTAACGGCCACTGTAGCGACGGGTACCGGCGCTGACGTCGGATTTGAACGTCGCGCCGATAGAGGCCTCGGTCACGTACAGGCCTTCTTTGGGCGACTGGTATTTCAGCTCGGCCAGTGTGATGGTCAACTGCGGAGCGCCCGGCGAGTTCGCCGGGGTAAAACCGAGCAGACGCACCGCCGCCTCAGCCTGGGCTTGCAGCTTGGGGAGCACGTCGGCGGCGCTTACCGACACCAGGGCGGTCTCCGGGTACAGGCCACCACGGGAGCCCAGGGTAGGCGAAGGACGACCATCCACCACACGCACCGACACCGGCTGACCGTGACCCACCGGAGCCAACTGCGTGGTGAGCTTAGGTTGCGGGCTGAGTTGTTGCGGGCTATTGGCGCAGCCAACCAGGGTCAAACTGGTCACAGTGATCAAACCGAACAACAGGCGTTGCAACATGCTCTTCTCTCCAGAAATCGAGTACCGACAGGCCAGCAGTATAGCGGGCGGCCCTTGCCGGGAACTAGCGTCAGTTACAACCTATGACTCACGGGCATTGCAGGGGTTCGATGTCACCAATATGTCACAGTCGATACATGCGCTCGTCATCCCCCGCAGGCATGCTTGGTCTCAATTTCAGGAGGCCGATCCCATGTCTTTTCTCTGGTCGCTGTTTACGCGCAAGCCCGTCCTTCGCCAATTTGCCCTGCTCGATGCGCAAGGCCGCTGCCAAGCCTTCAAAGAGTGCAGCCAGCCTCCGGTCGGCGAAGGCTGGGTGGAAATCGAAGAAATTCGCTTGAGCTGGATGCACCACCCACTGCCCGCCAGCGCCCGCATCAGCGCGCGCTCGGCGCAGTCGGCGCATCACCAGCCGTTGACCGCCTGACCAAACGCCTAATAAAAGTCATAAAACACGCCCTTTTCCTTAGCGTTCTTCGCTACAATCTCCCCCCGATTATAAGGACGTCTCCTGATCGGGCCTCGCAACATCGTTAATGCCTCGGCATTAGCCCCCCCAGATCGCCCACAGAGAGCCGCCCACACAGATCGTGTGAAGCTGGCGCGCTTGCTGTTTTCTTTGCAAACCACCCGCCTTTACCGAATCTGCCAGAGCTGCCATTGCGCTCGGCCACTTGAGTTGTTTGCCCGTTTTGCCGCATGCCGGCAAGGTTTTCCGGGCCAGGTGCCAGGCTGGGCAGCCCTTTTTTGAGGTTCACGTCTTCAAAAGAGCGTGAAAAAAACGGGTTTTCACAACTTCACAAGAGTGTGGCGAGCAAATGAATAGTTTGGCGTTAGTACAAGCACCATCAGCGTCTGGAACAGCCCAATCACACAGGACCGAGTACTCCTTAAAAACCGGAGCTTGAGCCTGTCCGCTACGGATTGATTGCATGAATCGCACGCCGTTGACCATAAGTCGAATTGCCACAGTCGCCCATGAATGCGTTCATAGGCAGATTAGCCCGGCAGGAAGCGTGCGCTGAACTTGCAAAGAATTGCGAAACGGACATGGCGATCCTGGCCATGGGTAACCTGGGGCAACACGTGAACCGCCCCGTCACTCCTGGCAGCCATGCCGTCAATTTGGTGCTGCAGATTTTGGAGACGCGTTAAATGGCGCATAACGAAGCAGTCGACGTAGTACTGGTAGGGGCCGGCATCATGAGTGCCACCCTGGCCGTACTGCTCAAAGAGCTCGACCCCGGCCTCAAGCTGGAAGTCGTTGAGCTGATGGACTCGGGTGCCGCGGAGAGTTCCAACCCGTGGAACAACGCCGGTACCGGCCATGCCGGGCTGTGTGAGCTGAATTACACACCCCAGGCCGCCGACGGTTCCATCGACATCAAGAAAGCCGTCCACATCAACACCCAGTTCGAGGTGTCGAAGCAGTTCTGGGCGTACCTGACCAAAAAAGGCACCTTTGGCTCGTCCAAGTCCTTTATCACCCCAGTGCCGCACCTGAGCTTCGTGCAGGGCGACAAAGGCGTGGCATTCCTCAGGAAACGCTTTGAAACCCTCAGCCAGCACCACGCATTTTCGGATATGCGCTATACCGAAGACCGCAACGATATGGCCGAGTGGATGCCACTGATGATGCCGGGCCGCCCGCTCGACGAAAAAATCGCCGCAACCCGCGTGCAGAACGGCACCGACGTCAACTTCGGCGCCCTGACCAACCAGTTGCTGGGCCACCTGACCAGCTCGCCTGATGCGCAGGTCAAGTACAGCAAACGCGTGACCGGCCTCAAGCGCAATGGCGCAGGCTGGACCGTGAGCATCAAGGATGTCAACAGCGGCAACAGCCGCGACGTGGACGCCAAGTTCGTGTTCCTCGGCGCCGGTGGTGCAGCCCTGCCGCTGCTACAAGCCTCGGGTATCGAAGAAAGCAAAGGCTTCGGCGGCTTCCCGGTCAGTGGCCAGTGGCTGCGTTGCGATAACCCGGAAGTGGTCAAGCACCACCAGGCCAAGGTCTACAGCCAGGCCGCCGTTGGTTCGCCGCCGATGTCCGTGCCGCACCTGGACACCCGCGTGGTCGACGGCAAGACGTCCCTGCTGTTCGGGCCTTACGCCGGTTTCACCACCAAGTTCCTCAAGCACGGCTCGTTCCTTGACCTGCCGATGTCGGTACGCGCCGGTAACATCGGCCCGATGCTGGCCGTGGCCCGGGACAACATGGACCTGACCAAGTACCTGGTCAGCGAAGTGATGCAGTCCATGGAACAGCGCCTGGAATCCCTGCGCCGCTTCTACCCGCAAGCAAAAGCCGAAGACTGGCGCCTGGAAGTGGCCGGCCAACGGGTGCAGATCATCAAGAAAGACCCGAAAAAAGGCGGTGTGCTGCAATTCGGCACCGAGTTGGTCGCGGCCAAAGACGGCTCGCTGGCGGCGCTGCTGGGCGCGTCCCCGGGCGCTTCGGTGACGGTGTCGATCATGCTCGAACTGATCGAGCGTTGCTTCCCGGCCAAAACTGCGGGCGAGTGGGCGGCCAAGCTGCACGAGATCTTCCCGGCCCGTGAAAAGGTCCTGGAGACTGACGCCGAGCTGTACCGCAAGATCAACGCGCAGAACAACATCAGCCTGGAACTGGTTGAGCACAACAACGAAGCTGAAAGCTACGCTTAAGGCCTCGAGATAAAAAAGCCCCGCTTCTCGATCTGAGAAGCGGGGCTTTTTTTCGCCTGCGATCAGCCGCGGGCGTTATCGATCAGCTCAATGTACTCGGCGGCGTTGCGCTGGTCCTTGATCAGGTCGACAAAGGTCTGGCCATGCTCGTCCTTGCCGTCGAGGTCCAGGCCGGCTTCCTTGAAGAAGCCCAGGAAGCGCTCGAAGTCGTCGATGCGCAGGCCACGGTAGGCCTTGGTCAGCTTGTGCAGGGACGGTGAAGTCGCGTCGACCGGCTCGAAGTTCAGGAACAACTTGATTTGATCGTCGCCGATCTCGTCACCAATCACCTGTTTCTTATCTTTACGCATTACCGACTCCAGCCTGCAGACATTTACACGGGGGGGTTAAAGTCTACCTGCGAGGCGCCGGCTTCGAAAGCACTGAGAACCACTGTGGGAGGGGGCTTGCTCCCTCCCACAGTGGTTCTTCAGTGATCTCGCTACTTGGAGCGAACGGCGCCGGTGTGCAAATCCGCCCAGATATGCCCGTTGGCATAACTGAGGAACTGCACATACACCGTGTCATTGCGCAGCAGGTCGACGATCATGCGGTATTGGACCGCAGGGTAGGACAGGGTCAGGGTTCTGGTCTTGTCGTCGAACACCGGCTTTTTCAGGCTTTTACTTTCGGCGTCAAAATTGAGGATCACCTGAGCGATGGTCGCGCCTTTGTTCAAGGACTTACCCTTGAGGCGAATCATCAACGGCGACGTCACGGGGATCGGCTGTTGCGTGGATTGACGCTGGTTACCCACCACCACCGCGTACTCGGTGACTTGCAACAGTTGCTGCTGATCGGGCGCTGCGGCGCGCAGGGCCAGGTCGTCCGGCGGCAGGAATTGGCTGTGCATCGGCGCCGGGGCGGCGGCCAGCGGCAGGCTGAGGCTCAGCGCCAGGGCGGCGCAGGTGCGAATCAATAGGCTCATAGGCCGCTCCGGGAAAGATAGCCCAGCACTGTAGCTCAATCGAACTGGGCAAGCATCCAGCGTTGATACTCGGCCACATCGGCATCGCCTTCGCGAGGTGCCCAGTCGGCCAATTCGCCCTCGCCCACCGGTCGATACGGCCCGGCCTTGCACTCGAACATCACCGTGTCAGGCGCCAGCACGACCAAGCCGTGGAATACCCCCGGCGGCAGATCGATGCCCGAACACTCGCCGCCCGCCTGCATCACACGCTTGGCGATCACTTCACCGCTGTCGCCGAACACCAGCACACCCAGGCGCCCCTGGAGCACCAGCAGGGTTTCTGCCTTGTCCGCGCTCAGGTGCCGATGAGGCGGCACGTAGGTGCTGGGTTGCAAGCCCACGGCGAGGCGATGGCAGGGCTCTTCCATTTCGTGGAAGTTGTGGTGGTGTCGGCCACGAGGGCTGGCGGCCGCTTTCTCGGCCAATTCAGCAAACAGCGTCTGATCAAGAAAGCGAGTCATGCATTACATCCCTTTAACGGCGTAAATCCCATTGGCATTACGCCAGTAACCTTTGTAGTCCATGCCATAACCGAAGATGTAGCGGTCGATGCACGGCAGGCCGACGAAATCGGCTTTCATCTCAGGCCGAGCCTTACGGTCGTGGTCTTTGTCGATCAGCACGGCGGTGTGGACTTTGCGGGCACCGGAGTGTTTGCAGAAGTCGATGATCGCGCCCAGGGTGTGCCCTTCATCGAGGATGTCGTCGATGATCAGCACGTCGCGGTCCATGAACGAGACTTCCGGCTTGGCTTTCCAGAACAGGTCGCCGCCGCTGGTTTCGTTGCGATAACGCGTGGCGTGCAAGTAGGACGCTTCCAGCGGAAAGTGCAGATGGGTCAGCAATTTTCCAGCGAAGATCAGACCACCATTCATCACGCAGAAGACCACCGGGTTGGTGTCGGCCATTTCGCGGTTGATCTGTGCGCCGACCTTGGCGATCGCCTCTTCGACTTGCGCTTCGGTGTACAGGCAGTCAGCCTCGCGCATGATTTGACGGATATGCTCGAGATCAGCGGACATGGCGCTCTCCAGGGGGTGCTGTGGCAAGAAAAGCGGGCAAAGGTACGCATGTGAAGCGCAACGTTCAAGCCTTAATGGACTAACGTGCTAGATGTCTATAGGACAACACCCTCGGATAGATTAATCTAGGCCGTTTTTTTTGCCCGCCGCCGGAGCCTTTCCCATGCCCACTCGCGAGATCCGCCATCCGCTGATCCGACACAAGCTCGGCCTCATGCGCCGCGCCGACATTAGCACGAAGAACTTCCGTGAGCTTGCTCAGGAAGTCGGAGCGTTGCTCACCTACGAAGCCACCAAAGACCTGCCCCTGGAAAGCTACGAGATCTGCGGTTGGGCCGGTCCCGTCCAGGTCGAGAAAATCGCCGGCAAGAAAATCACCGTAGTGCCGATCCTGCGCGCCGGCATTGGCATGCTCGAAGGCGTACTCAGCCTGATCCCGGGCGCAAAAGTCAGCGCCGTGGGCGTCGCCCGCAATGAACAAACACTGCAGGCCCACACCTACCTGGAAAAACTCGTACCGGAAATCAACGAGCGCCTGGCGATGATCATCGACCCGATGCTCGCCACCGGCAGTTCCATGGTTGCCACCATCGACCTGCTGAAGAAGGCCGGTTGCAAGGACATCCGCGCCATGGTGCTGGTCGCCGCGCCCGAAGGTATCGCCGCCGTCGAGAAGGCTCATCCGGACGTGCAGATCTACACCGCGTCCATCGATGAGCGCTTGAACGAACACGGCTACATCATCCCAGGCCTGGGCGACGCCGGTGACAAGATCTTCGGTACCAAGCAGAAGGACGCGTGAGCATGCAGGATGAATTCAACGACCCGCTTTGGCGCCAGATCCTGTCTGGCGCACAAATGCTCTTCGTAGCATTTGGCGCGTTGGTGTTGATGCCGCTGATCACAGGTCTCGATCCAAACGTCGCACTGTTCACCGCAGGCCTGGGCACGTTGCTGTTCCAGGTGGTGACCGGACGGCAGGTGCCGGTGTTTCTGGCGTCGAGCTTTGCCTTTATCACCCCGATCATTCTCGCCAAGGGCCAGTTCGGCCTGGCGGCGACCATGGGCGGGGTGATGGCGGCCGGTTTCGTTTATACCTTCATGGGCCTGGCGGTGAAGATCAAGGGCACCGGTTTCATCGACCGGCTGCTGCCGCCGGTGGTGATCGGCCCGGTGATCATTTCCATCGGCCTGGCGATGGCGCCGATTGCCGCCAATATGGCGATGGGTAAATCCGGCGACGGCGCCGAGTTGATCCATTACCAGACGGCGATGCTGATCTCGATGCCGGCGCTGCTGACCACAGTGATCGTGGCCGTGTTCGGCAAGGGCATTTTCCGCCTGGTGCCGATCATCTCCGGCGTGCTGGTGGGCTTTGCCATGGCGTTCTACTTTGGCGTGGTCGATACGGCCAAAATTGCCGCCGCACCGTGGTTCGCCCTGCCCCACTTCACCGCGCCGGAATTCAACTGGCAGGCGATCCTGTTTATCGTCCCGGTGGCCCTGGCGCCGGCGATCGAGCATATCGGCGGTGTGATCGCGGTGGGCAGCGTGACCGGTCGCGACTACCTGAAGAAGCCCGGCCTGCACCGCACCCTGCTGGGTGACGGCATTGCCACCACAGCCGCCGGCCTATTTGGCGGCCCGCCGAACACCACCTACGCCGAAGTGACCGGCGCAGTGATGCTGACCAAGAACTACAACCCGAAAATCATGACCTGGGCGGCGGTGTTTGCCATCAGCCTGGCGTTTATCGGCAAGTTCGGCGCACTGCTGCAGAGCATTCCGGTACCGGTGATGGGCGGGATTCTGTGCCTGCTGTTCGGCTCGATTGCTGCCGTGGGCATGAACACGCTGATTCGCCACAAGATCGACCTGGGCGAAGCGCGCAATCTGGTGATTGTGTCGGTGACGCTGGTGTTCGGGATTGGCGGTGTGCTGGTCGGCACCGGCAACGGCCCGGACGATTTCGGCCTGAAGGGCATCGCCCTGTGTGCGGTGGTGGCGATTGGTTTGAACCTGCTGCTGCCGGGCAATGACGGCTGGAAGCACAAGAAGCCGGATGACCCGCTGATCTAACCAGCACTGCAAAACTGAATGTGGGAGGGGGCTTGCCCCCGATGACGGAATGTCAGTCGACATCTAAACGACTGATCTACCGCTATCGGGGGCAAGCCCCCTCCCACATTTTTAGATCTTCAGTGTGACTTAGAGCTCGCCTAGGCCATCGATCAGCGCCTGGTTCTGCTCCGGCGTACCGATGCTGATCCGCAGGAACTGGTCAATCCGCGCCTGCTTGAAGTGCCGCACAATCACCCCTTGCTCACGCAACTTGGCCGCCAGGCCGGCGGCGTCGTGCCGTGGGTGACGAGCAAAGATGAAGTTGGCCGCCGACGGCAGCACTTCAAAACCTTTCTCCTCCAACTGCCCGACGACCTTTTCACGGCTGTCGATCACCCACCGGCACGTCTTCTCGACGTACTCACGGTCATCGAACGCCGCCGCCGCGCCGACAATCGCCAGGCGATCGAGCGGATAGGAGTTGAAGCTGTTCTTGACCCGCTCCAGCGCCTCGATCAGGTCCGGGTGGCCCACGGCCAGGCCCACGCGCAAACCGGCCAGTGAGCGCGATTTGGACAAGGTCTGGGTGACCAGCAGGTTCGGGTAGCGATCCACCAGACCGATGGCGGTTTCGCCGCCGAAGTCGACGTAGGCTTCATCCACCACCACCACCGAATCCGGGCTGGCCTTGAGGATCTGCTCCACCGCGTCCAGCGTCAGTACGCAGCCGGTCGGCGCATTCGGGTTAGGGAAGATGATCCCGCCGTTCGGCCTGGCGTAGTCCGCTACGCGGATCTGGAACTGCTCATCCAGCGGCACCGGGTCGGACTTGATGCCGTAGAGGCCGCAGTACACCGGATAGAAGCTGTAGCTGATATCCGGAAACAACAGCGGCAGGTCGTGCTGGAACAGCGCGTGGAAGATGTGTGCCAGGACTTCATCGGAACCATTGCCGAGGAACACTTTGCCGGCGTCGATCGCGTAAAAGCGGGCCACGGCCTGCTTGAGCAGGTCGCTGTTAGGGTCCGGATACAGGCGCAGGTTGTCGTTCAACTCGGCCTGCATGGCCGCCAGCGCCTTGGGCGACGGGCCGTAGGGGTTTTCATTGGTGTTGAGCTTGACCAGCTTGCTCAGCTTGGGCTGCTCACCGGGTACGTAAGGCACGAGGTCCTTGACGAAGGGGCTCCAGAATTTGCTCATGTCTCAGTTCCCCTTATTGTCTTCAAGGATGCGGTATTCGGCGCTACGTGCGTGGGCGCTCAAGGATTCGCCACGGGCCAGTACCGAGGCGGTCTTGCCCAGCTCGGAAGCGCCTTGTGGCGAGCAGAAGATGATCGACGAACGCTTCTGGAAGTCATACACCCCCAGTGGCGACGAGAAGCGCGCGGTGCCGGAGGTCGGCAACACGTGGTTGGGACCTGCGCAGTAGTCGCCCAGGGCTTCGCTGGTGTGGCGGCCCATGAAGATCGCCCCGGCGTGACGAATCGACGGCAGCCAGGCTTGCGGGTCGGCCACGGACAACTCCAAGTGCTCCGGTGCGATGCGATTGGCCACTTCGATGGCCTGCTCCATGTCGCGCACCAGGATCAGCGCACCACGGCCATTGATCGACTTCTCGATGATCTCGGCGCGGTCCATGCTCGGCATCAGCTTGTTGATGCTGGCGGCGACCTGGTCGAGGAACTCGGCGTCAGGGCTGACCAGAATCGCTTGGGCGTCTTCGTCATGTTCGGCCTGGGAGAACAGGTCCATGGCGATCCAGTCCGGGTCGGTCTGGCCGTCACACACCACGAGGATTTCCGAAGGGCCGGCGATCATGTCGATACCGACCTGGCCAAACACGTGGCGCTTGGCGGTGGCGACATAGATGTTGCCGGGGCCGACCACTTTGTCGACCTTCGGCACGCTTTCAGTGCCGTAGGCCAACGCCGCGACAGCCTGGGCGCCGCCGATGGTGAACACGCGGTCGACACCGGCGATGCAGGCTGCCGCGAGGACCAGCTCGTTGATTTCACCGCGCGGCGTCGGCACCACCATGACCACTTCGGTCACACCGGCGACCTTGGCCGGAATCGCGTTCATCAATACCGACGACGGGTACGAGGCTTTACCGCCCGGCACGTACAGCCCGGCGCGATCCAGCGGCGTGACCTTCTGGCCCAGCACGGTGCCGTCGGCCTCGGTGTAGCTCCAGGAATCCTGTTTCTGCTTCTCGTGGTAACTGCGCACCCGCGCCGCCGCGAGTTCCAGGGCTTCGCGCTGCGGCACGGTAATGCGCGTCAGGGCCAGCTCCAGGCGTTCGCGGGGCAGGATCAGGTCCGACATGGACTTGACGTCCAAACCGTCGAACTGGCGGGTGAAGTCCACCAACGCGGCGTCACCGCGCTCGCGCACGGCCTTGATGATGTCGAGCACCCGCTGGTTGACCGAGTCGTCGGACACACTTTCCCAACTCAGCAGATGATCCAGATGATGGGCGAAATCCGGGTCGGCAGCGTTGAGTCGGGCAATTGCAGTGGACGTGGTCATAGCGAGGGCCTCATAGGATTGGCAAAAACTCAGGCGCCCGAAGGTGCGCTGACATTCAATAACGAATCGCGTTGGTGCTGCGGTCGTGCCAGGCAAGGCGCGGGACGCCGGTAAGGGTTGTTTCCTTACCAAGTCCCGCAACGCAGCATGGCGCGGCCACAGTACCAACCCGTAGGGCCTTGCCTCAAAAGGCAGGCTGCTACGCGTGGCTAGGTATTGAAAAAGAATCTTCTACTAACATAACTTGCCTTTTGGGGTAAGGCGCGATTCGTTATTGAACGTCAGCGCACCTTCCCAGCAGTCGTTTTCCGCTTGGGCACCTGAGAATTCTGGCTATGAGGCGGATAGACGGGCGCAGCCGTTTGGCTACGCGGGTGAGTCAACCGCGGTGTCGAGACTCCACTGCGTTGCGCAGGGTGTCGATCAACGCCTGGATACGCGCGTGCTGCATCTTCATCGATGCCTTGTTGACGATCAGGCGAGAGCTGATGTCAGCAATGAAATCCTGGGGCTCCAGGCCGTTGGCGCGCAGGGTGTTGCCGGTGTCGACCACGTCGATGATCTTGTCGGCCAGGCCGATCAGCGGTGCCAGCTCCATCGAGCCGTACAGCTTGATGATATCGACCTGGCGGCCTTGCTCCGCGTAGTAACGCTTGGCGATATTGACGAACTTGGTGGCCACCCGCAGGCGCCCCTTGGGCTCGACGTCACCGACCCGGCCAGCGGTCATCAGCTTGCACAGGGCAATACGCAGGTCCAGTGGTTCGTACAGGCCCTGGCCACCGTATTCCATCAATACGTCTTTACCGGCGACACCCAGGTCGGCGGCACCGTGTTCAACGTAGGTCGGCACATCGGTAGCCCGCACGATCAGCAGGCGAACGTCGTCCTGGGTCGTAGGGATGATCAACTTGCGGCTCTTGTCCGGATTCTCGGTCGGCACGATGCCCGCTTCAGCCAGAAGCGGCAAAGTGTCGTCAAGGATACGGCCCTTGGACAGTGCGATGGTCAACATGGGAAACGTCAGTCCTTCATCAGGCTATTGCGGTCTGGTCGCAAACGGCGCCAGACACAGATCGAGGCCATTACAGCCTCGATTTGAAACAAATCAGCTAACCGCAAACTGTGGCGAGGGCGCTTGCTCCCGTTGGACTGCGTAGCAGTCCCGCTCTTGGGGCCGCTTCGCGACCCAGCGGGAGCAAGCTCCCTCGCCACAATTGCAGTCCTTGGACTAGCCCGGTACCCGGCGGATCTTCGCGCCGAGCATCTGCAGTTTTTCTTCGATGCACTCGTAGCCACGGTCTATGTGGTAGATGCGGTCGATCAGCGTGTCGCCCTCTGCGCACAGTGCGGAGATCACCAGGCTGGCCGAGGCCCGCAGGTCGGTGGCCATGACGGGCGCGCCTTTGAGCTTGTCGATGCCGGTCACAATGGCCGTGTTGCCTTCGACCTGGATCTTCGCGCCCATGCGGTGCAGTTCATACACGTGCATGAAGCGGTTTTCAAAGATGGTCTCGATCACGGCACCGGTGCCTTCGGCAATCGCGTTCAGGGAGATGAACTGCGCTTGCATGTCGGTCGGGAACGCCGGGTACGGGGCGGTCCGCACGTTGACGGCTTTTGGCCGCTTGCCGTGCATGTTCAGCTCGATCCAATCTTCACCGGTGGTGATTTCAGCGCCGGCTTCCTTAAGTTTTTCCAGTACGGACTCAAGGATGGTCGGATCAGTGTCCTTGACCTTGACGCGACCACCGGTGACGGCGGCGGCGACCAGGTAGGTCCCGGTCTCGATGCGGTCCGGCATCACCTTGTAGGTGGCCGAATGCAGGCGTTTTACACCTTCAATGGTGATGGTGTCGGTGCCGGCGCCGCGGATGTTGGCGCCCATGGCGATCAGGAAGTTGGCCAGGTCGACCACTTCCGGCTCGCGCGCGGCGTTTTGCAACACACTGCGACCGTTAGCCAGGGCCGCGGCCATCATGATGTTCTCGGTACCGGTCACGCTCACGGTATCAAAGAAGAAGCTGGCGCCACGCAGGCCGCCTTCCGGCGCCTTGGCCTTGATGTAGCCGCCTTCGACGTCAATGGTAGCACCCATGGCTTCAAGACCACGGATGTGCAGGTCCACCGGACGCGAACCGATCGCGCAACCGCCAGGCAGGGCCACTTCGGCTTCGCCGAAACGGGCGACCATCGGGCCAAGCACCAGGATCGACGCGCGCATGGTTTTCACCAGCTCATACGGGGCGATCAGGGTCTTGATGGTGCGCGGGTCGATTTCAACCGACAGTTTTTCGTCGATCACCGGCTCAATGCCCATGCGACCGAACAGCTCGATCATGGTGGTGATGTCGTGCAGGTGCGGCAGGTTGGCCACGGTCACAGGGCCATCGCACAGCAGGGTCGCTGCCAGGATCGGCAAGGCGGAGTTTTTCGCACCGGAAATGCGGATCTCGCCATCAAGGCGGGCACCGCCGGTAATAATCAATTTATCCATAAGAATCTCGACGCCTTGGGGGCTCAGGTGCGCTCGGCCCAGGCCGCGCGGCTGAAAAATTTCATAGTGACCGCATGGATGCTGCCATCGGTGATCCACGGGTTCAAATGGGCATAGACCTGCTGTTGACGCTTGACCGGGCTCAGCGCCGCCAGTTCATCGCTAATCAAATTCAGCTGGAAGTTGCAGCCTTCGCCTTCAACTTCTACGTTCGTTTCCGGCAGCTTTCCTTCAAGGAAGCTCTTAACTTCTAGGGCCTGCATGCTCAACCTCTATCGGCGCCCAGTGCGCACGGGTCGCACATCATACAAAAAAGCCCCGCGCCTGCGAACCCCGCATAGCAGGACTCTGACGGGGGGCTTCCTTGAAAATGTGTATTAAGGATGCGCCAACAGCTCGGTCAGACCGTAAACCTCGGCAATTTCACGCATGTCATCGGGCAGCGCACTTATGCTGACCGGTTTTTTGGCTGCCTCGGCATCACGTATAAAGCACAGCAGTAACGACAAACCGACGCTGCTGGACTTGCTCACCGCCGAGCAATCGAGCACCAGCGACGGCGCGGTGCTCGCTTTGATCAGCGCCTGCCCCTGCTTGCGCAAGTCCGGCCCGGTGCGGTAATCCAGCACACCGCTGAGGAACAACTCGCCGGCGTCGCCGATACGAACAGCCGCCTCGGTCATTGCGCGGGCTTCCCAGCAGCTTTATCGGTCTCTTCCTTGGCCTTGGCCACTTCACCAGCCCAACCATTGATGGTCTTGTCCAGGTCGTTGCCATTGCGCTGCATCGCATCAGCGAACTGGTCACGGAACAGCTTGCCGATGTTGATACCGTTGATGATCACGTTACGCAGCTTCCACTCGCCGCTGACCTTTTCCAACGTGTACTGCACAGGATAGATCGCGCCGTTGCTGCCCTTGACGGTCATGCCGACACTGGTGCGATCGCCCGACTCATCCTTGGCGGGATCGACAGTGATCCCCTGGTTGTTGTATTCGAGCAGGGCGTTACCGTAGAACTGGAACAGGCCCTTCTTGAAGTTTTCCTGGAATGTCTGCATCTGCGCGGGCGTGGCCTTGCGCGAATACTTGACCGTCATGATGCTGCGCGAAATACCTTCGGCGTCCACGACCGGGCCGACAATGGTATTGAGCGAGTCGTAAAACTTAGTCGGGTCTTGCTTGTACTGTTCTTTATTGGCGGTCAGGTCAGCCAACATTTTGCTGGTCGTGTCCTGCACCAGTTCGTGCGCAGAACCCGCCGCGTTGGCCATCAACGGCAGTGCTGCAAGCAGTACCAGCAGACCACGTCGCAAGGTAGAGATCATGAACAGAGTCCTCATTTGGCGTCTTTATTGACCGTATTGAGCAGGAATTTACCGATCAGGTCCTCAAGCACCAGCGACGACTGTGTGTCGTGGATGGTCGAGCCATCCTTGAGCAGAGCAGTTTCACCACCCACGCTGATCCCGATGTATTTCTCGCCCAGCAAGCCCGCAGTGAGGATAGACGCAGTAGAGTCGGTTGGTAGGTTATCTACCTTCTTGTCCAACTGCATCGTCACTCGCCCGGTGAAGCTGTCGCGATCCAGATCGATTGCCGAGACCTTGCCGATGGTCACACCGGCCATGGTCACTTTAGCTCTGACAGTCAAACCGGCGATATTGTCGAAGTACGCGTAAAGTTTATAAGTATCGGCGGTGGGGCTGGCCGAAAGGCCACTGACTCGCAGGGCCAGCAACAGTAAAGCCAGGATGCCAGCCAGCAAGAAAAGGCCGACACCGATTTCCACAGTGCGGTTTTGCATCAGAAGTCTCCAAACATCAAGGCGGTCATAATGAAGTCAAGGCCCAGTACCGCCAGCGAGGCGTACACAACGGTCTTGGTGGTGGCGCGACTGATCCCTTCTGAAGTGGGCTCACAGTCATAGCCTTGGAATACGGCGATCCAGGTCACGACAAAGGCGAAGACAATGCTCTTTATAATGCCATTGAGCACGTCGCCGTTGAAGGTCACGCTGTTTTGCATGTTGGCCCAGTAGGAGCCGTCGTAGACCCCCAGCCAGTCCACCGCAACCCATGAACCGCCCCAGATACCCACCACGCTGAAGATCATCGCCAGCAGCGGCAGGGAAATGAAGCCGGCCCACAGGCGCGGTGCAACAATGTACTTGAGCGGGTCCACACCGATCATCTCCAGGCTGGACAACTGCTCGGTGGACTTCATGTTGCCGATTTCGGCGGTCAGCGCAGAACCGGCGCGCCCGGCGAACAACAGGGCCGCGACGACCGGGCCGAGTTCACGCAACAGCGTCAGGGCGACCATCTGCCCCACCGCCTGTTCCGAGCCGTAGCTGGACAGGATATTGAAGCCTTGCAACGCCAGCACCATGCCGATGAAGAGCCCGGAGACCACGATGATCACCAGGGACATCACACCGACGGCGTGCAGTTGCTTGATTAGCAGACCGAAGCTGCCGCCAATGCCACCACGGCCGAGCAAGGCGTGGAACAGGAAAATCGTCGAACGGCCGAGCACTTCGATGATGTCGATGCCGGAACGACCGAAAAGGCGCACCTTCTCGATAAGAGATGTCTTGCGCATCAGCGCTTCCCCAGAAGATCTGAGCGGTAGTCCGCTGCCGGAAAATGAAAAGGCACCGGGCCATCGGGATCGCCGGTCATGAATTGGCGAATGCGCGGGTTGTCAGCGTTCATCAGTTCTTCCGGCGTTCCCTGCCCCAGCACCTGGCCATCACCGACCACATAGAGGTAGTCGGCGATGCTCGCGGTCTCGGCCAGGTCGTGGGAGACCACGATACTGGTAATCCCCAGCGCATCGTTGAGCAGGCGGATCAGGCGCACCAGCACGCCCATGGCGATCGGGTCCTGCCCCACGAAGGGTTCGTCATACATGAGAATCTGCGGATCGAGGGCAATAGCACGCGCCAATGCGACACGACGCTTCATGCCGCCGGACAGTTCGTCCGGCATCAGGTCGAGGGCTCCGCGAAGGCCCACGGCTTGCAGTTTCAGCAGCACAATGTCACGAATCATTTCATCGGACAGCTGAGTATGCACCCGCAGCGGAAACGCGACGTTTTCGAACACATCGAGGTCGGTGAACAGCGCACCGCTTTGGAACAGGACCCCCATGTGCTTGCGCGCATCGAACAGATCGCTGCGCGACAGCGTCGGCAGGTTCTGGCCATTGACCCATACTTCGCCGGCGTTGGGGCGCAATTGCATGCCCATCAGGCGCAACAGGGTGGTCTTGCCGCAACCGGAAGGCCCCATGATGCCCGTGACCTTGCCGCGGGGAATGCGAATATCGACGTTATTGAAGATGCTGCGCGTCCCGCGCTTGAAGGTAAGGCCCTTCAGCTCGACCGCGTAGGCGTTATCGGCACTCATCTAAACTCCTTGGGATGCAGCCTTTCACTCAGACACCACGTTTGCGACAAACGTTTGCAACGGTTGCGCAATATATAGTTAGCCACATGGGCTGGGTGGACCGAGCTGGCGGCGAACTATATCACTGCTGGTGCAGAGCCCCCAAGGCCGGAACAGCGCTTGTTCAGATTGGGGACAGGGAAAAAACGTTGCTGGCTATGTTACCGAGGAAGGAGTCTGAAGCGCCTGACGACTAAAGGCTGACGAACTTGCGTGAGGGAATTGATCATTACCGTTATAATCGCCGACTTTTCGTCAGGCTATACGATTTCAGACATGAGCCAATCCAGCGACCTTATCCAATCCGCACAACGCACCATCCGCCTCGAGCTTGAAGCCGTAGAAGGCTTGTTGGCCCATATCGACGCAGATTTCGTGCGCGCCTGCGAGATGATTCTGGCCAGCAAAGGCCGCGTTGTCGTGGTCGGCATGGGCAAGTCCGGTCACGTCGGCAACAAGATCGCCGCCACCCTGGCAAGCACCGGGACCACAGCGTTTTTCGTCCACCCGGCCGAAGCCAGCCATGGCGACATGGGCATGATCACCAAGGATGACATCATCCTCGCACTGTCCAACTCCGGCACCACCAACGAAATCGTGACCCTGCTGCCGCTGATCAAACGCCTGGGCATCCAGATGATCAGCATCACCGGCAACCCGGAGTCGACACTGGCCAAGGCCGCCGAAGTAAACCTGAATGTTCACGTGACCGCTGAGGCCTGCCCGCTGAACCTGGCACCGACCTCCTCCACCACCGCCGCGCTGGTCATGGGCGATGCCTTGGCCGTGGCGCTGCTGGAAGCGCGCGGTTTTACGGCGGAAGACTTCGCGTTTTCCCATCCGGGCGGTGCGCTGGGCCGACGCCTGCTGTTGAAAGTGGAAAACGTCATGCATTCCGGCGATGAACTGCCCCAGGTACAGCGCGGTACCCTGCTGAAGGACGCGCTCATGGAGATGACCCGCAAGGGCCTGGGCATGACCGTGGTCCTGGAAGCCGACGGACGCCTGGCCGGCGTCTTCACCGACGGAGACCTGCGCCGCACCCTGGACCGCACTATCGATATCCACACCGCCACCATCGATGCGGTG
This sequence comes from Pseudomonas sp. PSPC3-2, assembly GCF_049897085.1. NCBI lineage: Bacteria > Pseudomonadati > Pseudomonadota > Gammaproteobacteria > Pseudomonadales > Pseudomonadaceae > Pseudomonas > Pseudomonas sp. PSPC3-2. The sequence goes on along the minus strand of NZ_JAFCVO010000008.1, from coordinate 247,698 downwards.
ATGACCCCCCACGGCAAGACTGCACGCGCGGAAATGCTGGCGGCCGAGGCCCTGAAGATCATGGAAGACCATAAGATCGGCGCGCTGGTGGTGGTCGATGGCGACGACCGCCCGATTGGCGCCCTGAACATGCACGACTTGCTGCGTGCGGGAGTGATGTAAATGACCAGCGACCTGTTGCAACGCGGCAAACACATCAAGTTGGCGATTTTCGACGTTGACGGCGTGCTGACCGATGGCCGCCTTTACTTCCTCGAAGACGGCAGCGAATTCAAGACGTTCAACACCCTCGACGGCCAGGGCATCAAGATGCTCATGGCGGCGGGCGTGCAAACAGCGATTATCAGCGGTCGAAAAACCCCGGTTGTGGAACGCCGCGCACAAAACCTGGGGATTCCTCACCTGTATCAGGGCCGGGAGGATAAACTAGTCGTCTTGGACGAGCTGCTTGGCCAACTCAACCTAAGCTATGAGCAGGTTGCCTATCTGGGCGACGACCTGCCCGACCTGCCGGTGATCCGCCGGGTGGGCTTGGGCATGGCTGTCGCCAATGCGGCGGCATTTGTTCGCGAGCATGCCCACGGCATCACCACGGCCCGTGGCGGCGAAGGCGCCGCCCGCGAGTTCTGCGAGTTGATCCTGCGTGCCCAGGGCAGCCTTGAAGCGGCCCACGCCGCCTACCTATAGAGCGTTTTATGCTGAGCAAAAAGATTCGCAACTTCCTGCTATTCGGGGTCATCGCCGCGCTGCTCCTGGCGGTTGGCTACTGGAATATCAGCCCGGAGCGCTTTCTCGACCAGCCTGTTGCGCAGGCTGACCAAGGCGCTATCGACTATTACGCCACCAATGCCTACAGCGTGCAGTTCCTACCTGACGGCAAAGTGCAGTACGAAATGACATCGGACAAAGTCGAACACTTGAAGGCATCCGAAGTCACCCTGCTGACCAACCCCGACCTGAATCTGTACCGCGGCACCGAATTCCCCTGGCACGTCACCAGCAAGCGTGGCGAAGTCAACCCGGACGGCACCGAAGTGGAACTGATCGACTCGGTACGCGTCGCACGGACTGACGCGCAGAACCGCGACACCATCATTACCAGCAGTCGCATGACCGTATTCCCACAGAAGCAATATGCGCAGACCGAGCAAGACGTTAGAATCGACGGCGCTGGCGGTGTATCGACTGGCAAGGGAATGAAAGCGTATTTGAAAGAAAGCAGGATACACCTGCTATCGAACGTAAGAGGACAGTATGAGGCTCGTTAAAACCCTCCCTATTTTGCTCGGTCTGGGCGCAGCACTGGGAAGCGTGAGCGCCTGGGCTCTGCCGAACGATAGCCAGCAACCGATCCACATTTCGGCCGACGATGCACAGCTCGATGACAAACAAGGCGTCGCGACCTACACCGGTGGCGTGATCATTACCCAGGGCTCGATGAAGATCACCGGCAACACGGTGACGCTAACTCGCACCCCTGCTGGCGACATCGACGTTGTGACTTCCGTGGGCAACCTGGCTTACTTCGAACAGAAGCAGGCGCCCGCCGATACCGCACCAATGAAGGGCTACGGCAAAACCATCCAGTATCACGCCCAGCAAAACCGCATCGTGCTGATCGACCAGGCCAAGGTACTGAGCCCCGACGGCAACTCCACGGAAGGTGAAAAGATCACCTATGACACCGTGAAGCAGATCGCCAACGCCGGTCGCGCCAACGGCAGCAAGGTCACCGCACCACGCCCACGTATCGACATGGTTATCCAGCCGAAGAAGAAGGCCGAGTAATGGCAACCCTGAAAGCCCAGCATCTGGCCAAGGCCTATAAAGGCCGTCAGGTCGTGCGCGACGTCAGCCTGTCGATCGACAGCGGCCAGATCGTCGGCCTGCTTGGCCCCAACGGTGCCGGCAAAACCACTTGCTTCTATATGATCGTCGGCCTGGTTCAGGCAGACCAGGGTCGCGTGTTGATCGACGACCTGGACGTCAGCCACCAGCCGATGCACGGCCGCGCGCGCGCCGGTATCGGCTATCTCCCCCAGGAGGCGTCGATCTTCCGCAAACTGTCGGTCGCCGATAACATCATGGCGATCCTCGAGACCCGTAAGGAACTCGACCGCGACGGCCGCCGCAAGGAGCTGGAAAGCCTGCTGCAGGAGTTCCACATCAACCACATCCGCGACAACCTCGGCATGAGCTTGTCCGGTGGTGAACGTCGCCGCGTGGAGATTGCCCGCGCACTGGCCACTGCGCCGAAGTTCATCCTGCTGGACGAACCTTTTGCCGGTGTCGACCCGATCTCGGTTGGCGACATCAAGCAGATCATCCATCACCTCAAGGCCAAGGGCATCGGTGTACTGATCACCGACCACAATGTCCGCGAGACCCTCGATATCTGCGAAACTGCATATATCGTCAATGATGGGCAACTGATCGCAGAAGGCGATTCGGCCACTATTCTGGCCAACGAACTGGTCAAGGAAGTGTATCTGGGCCACGAGTTCCGCCTGTAAGCCTGCCGGTAGAAAATGGCGGTGGCAGGCCGTTCGCCAAGGTGCGCGGGAGTCAATGAAAACCTCCGGATTTTTATTGTTACCGCGCTCTAGGCAAAGCCCCCGATATCAGGCATATAATTTGCTTATGTTTGGCGCTCACGCGCCCTGTCGTGGATGGCGCATTGCGCCGGCGAATAAGGTGTTAAGCCCCTGCCATGAAACCATCGCTAGTCCTGAGAATGGGCCAGCAGCTGACGATGACACCGCAGCTGCAACAGGCCATCCGCCTGCTCCAATTGTCGACACTGGACCTACAACAGGAAATCCAGGAAGCCTTGGAGTCCAATCCGATGCTCGAACGCCAGGAAGAAGGCGACGACTTCGATAATGCAGACCCACTGGCCGACAACGTCGAGCAAAAACCCAATTCCGACGTGCAGGAACCCTCTTACCAGGAAACCGCCCCTACGGTGGATAACCTGGAGGAAGGCGAATGGAACGAACGCATCCCCAACGAACTTCCCGTGGACACCGCCTGGGAGGACGTCTACCAGACCAGCGCCAGCAGCCTGCCGAGCAATGATGACGACGAGTGGGATTTCACCACCCGCACCTCAGCCGGCGAGAGCCTGCAGAGCCACTTGCTGTGGCAATTGAACCTGGCGCCGATGTCCGACACCGATCGCCTGATCGCCGTGACCCTGATCGACTGCATCAATAACCAGGGTTATCTGGACGAGACGCTCGAAGAGATTCTTGAAGCCTTCGACCCGGAACTGGACATCGAGCTGGACGAAATCGAAGCCGTCCTGCACCGCATCCAGCAGTTCGAGCCCGCCGGCATTGGCGCACGCAACCTTAGCGAGTGCCTGTTGCTGCAATTGCGCCAACTGCCCGCCAAGACCCCTTGGCTCGCTGAAGCCCAGCGCCTGGTCACCGACTACATCGACCTGCTGGGCAGCCGCGACTACAGCCAACTGATGCGCCGCATGAAGCTCAAGGAAGACGACCTGCGCCACGTCATCGAGCTGGTGCAAAGCCTCAACCCGCGTCCGGGCTCGCAGATCGAGTCCAGCGAAGCCGAATACGTCGTCCCCGATGTAATCGTGCGCAAGGACAACGAGCGCTGGCTGGTGGAACTGAACCAGGAATCGGTGCCGCGCCTGCGGGTCAACCCGCAATATGCCGGTTTCGTGCGTCGTGCCGACACCAGTGCCGACAACACCTTCATGCGCAACCAGTTGCAGGAAGCGCGCTGGTTCATCAAGAGCCTGCAAAGCCGCAACGAAACCCTGATGAAAGTGGCCACCCAGATCGTCGAGCACCAGCGCGGCTTCCTGGAATACGGCGACGAAGCGATGAAACCCCTGGTTCTGCACGACATCGCAGAAGCGGTGGGCATGCACGAATCGACGATTTCCCGGGTAACGACGCAAAAATTCATGCATACCCCGCGGGGTATATATGAGCTGAAGTACTTTTTCTCCAGCCATGTCAGCACCTCCGAAGGCGGCGAATGCTCGTCCACGGCGATCCGCGCGATCATCAAAAAACTGGTTGCCGCGGAAAATCAGAAAAAGCCGTTGAGTGACAGCAAGATCGCTGGTTTACTGGAGGCACAAGGCATTCAGGTCGCCCGTCGAACCGTCGCCAAGTACCGCGAGTCCCTTGGGATTGCGCCTTCCAGCGAGCGTAAGCGTTTGATGTGACGGGCAGGCCACAGCGTTCCAGTGGCGGGTATTCCTACCCGTCGCTTTATGCACTGGCAACGAAGGAGAAGCTGTATGCAAGTCAATATCAGTGGACACCAACTGGAAGTGACCGAAGCGCTGCGCACTTATATCGGCGAAAAACTCAAACGAATTGAGGGGCATTTCGACAAGATCACCAACGTGCAAGTCATTATGACTGTCGAAAAGCTGAAGCAGAAAATCGAAGCCACCTTGCGTATACCCGGCGGGGAAGTCGTCGCCAATGCTGAGCATTCTGATATGTATGCCGCCATTGACGACCTGACCGACAAGCTGGATCGCCAAATCAAAAAGCATAAGGAAAAGCAGCAGAGCCTCCTTCAGGGCACCGGCCGCTAACACTCCCCACCCATGATCCGACTTGAAACCATCCTGACTCCCGGCCGTTCCGTTGTGAACGCGCCGGGGGGCAGCAAGAAGAAAGCCCTCGAACAGATTGCCAACCTGATCAGCAAACAAGTGCCTGAATTGGAGATGCAAGATGTCTACGAGGCTCTGATTGCCCGTGAAAAACTCGGCTCGACCGGTTTTGGTAACGGCATCGCCATTCCTCACTGCCGCCTCAAAGGCTGCGAGACACCTGTCAGCGCCCTGCTGCACCTGGACGCTCCCATCGATTTCGACGCCATCGACGGTGCGCCGGTCGACCTGCTGTTTGTGTTGCTGGTCCCGCAAGCCGCCACCGATGCACACCTGGAACTGCTCCGGCAGATTGCAAGCATGCTCGACCGCAAGGAAGTACGCGACAAACTGCGCAGCGCCAGCAGCAATGAGGCGTTGTATCAGGTTGTCCTGGATGAACAAAACGGGCATTAATCATGCGTTTGATCATCGTCAGCGGCCGCTCCGGCTCAGGTAAAAGCACCGCCCTCAATGTTCTTGAGGACAACGGTTTCTATTGCATCGACAACTTGCCCGCAGGCCTGCTGCCGGAGTTGGCGGAGCGCGCACTGATCCACACCGAACTGGCACAGCCGTTGGTGGCCGTTTCGATTGATGCCCGCAATCTGCCCAGCCACCTCTCGCGCTTCCCGGAACTGCTCGAGGAAGTCCGTGCCAAGCACATTCACTGCGATGTGCTGTACCTGGATGCCGACGAAGAAACCCTGCTCAAACGCTTCTCCGAGACTCGTCGACGCCACCCCCTCAGCAGCCCACACCGTTCGCTGGCCGAAGCCATCGAGGACGAGACCACGCTGCTGGGGCCGATCATTGACCTCGCCGACCTCAAGATCAACACCACCAGCCTCAACCTGTACCAACTACGCGATGCGATCAAGCTACGCCTGCTGAACCAGCCTGAACCCGGCACGGCCTTTCTGGTCGAGTCGTTTGGCTTCAAGCGCGGTATGCCGGTGGATGCCGACCTGGTATTCGATGTGCGCTGCCTGCCCAATCCTTACTGGAAGCCTGAGTTGCGTGATCAATCAGGGCTGGACCAGCCTGTGGCGGACTATCTGGCCGCGCAACCGGATGTCGAGGAGATGTTCCAGGACATCTCCAGCTACCTGCTCAAATGGTTGCCGCGCTTTGCCGCGAGCAATCGGGCCTATGTCACCATTGCCATCGGCTGCACCGGCGGCCACCACCGTTCCGTCTATCTGACCGAACGCCTGGGCCAGACGCTGCAACAAACCCTCAAGAACGTCCAGGTTCGCCACCGAGACCTTAGCTGAAAGGAACACCCCCGCGATGCCCGCTCTGGAAATTGAAATCATCAACAAGCTGGGCCTGCACGCCCGGGCCTCAGCCAAGTTCGTCGGCATCGCCGGGCAGTTCCCCTGCCAGGTCCGCGCTGGGCGCACCCCAGAATCCATGGTCGACGGCAAAAGCATCATGGCGATGATGATGCTGGCCGCCGGCAAGGGCACCAAGATTCATTTGAAGACGGAAGGCGAGCAAGAGCAGGAAGCGATGGACGCCCTGGTCAAGCTGATCAATAACTTCTTTGATGAGGGTGAATAAGCCCACCCTTTGAGACAGCGGCTGAAGCCGCAACAGCTTCAGCCCAGCGCGGTATCCATCACCATCATCAAACAGAACCCAATGCACAATCCCAGGCTGGCGAGCTGTTCATGGCCATTGCGCCGCGACTCGGGGATCACCTCGTGAGTGACCACCAGCAGCATCGCGCCGGAAGCCAACGCCAAGCCTAGCGGTAGCAACACTTCTGCCAGGCTCACCAACCAGGCGCAAAGCACGGCAAATATCGGCTCGACCAGACCCGAGGCCGCACCGATCAGGAACGCCTTGACCCGCGACATCCCTGCCCCGGCCAACACCAACGCAATCACTAGGCCTTCGGGCACATCCTGCAAGGCAATGCCCATGGCCAGGCTGTCGGCATCCGGCATACCGCCGCCCGCCGAAACGCCCACGGCCATACCCTCCGGGATGTTGTGCGCAATGATGGCAAATACGAACAGCCAGATGCGTGGCGGGATCACCGGGTGCTCCGGCGTGCCGACCAGCATTTCCGGGCTGGCACCGGAGACCTTGCGGTCGACCAGGTACAACCCGAACGCCCCCAGCAGGATGCCAACGCTGATCAAGCCACTCGCGCCCCACGGGGTGAGCCCCAGGCCTTCAGCCGCCGCAATGCCCGGTACGATCAGTGAAAACGCTGTCGCCGCGAGCATCACTCCGGCACCGAAACCCAGCAAGGTATCGCTCAACGCTGCCGGCATGCGCCGGATAACCAACACAGGCACGGCGCCCAACGCGGTGCCGAGCGCGCAGATCGCCCCACCCTGCAGGGCTCGCAGGATGCGCGGCTCCAAGTCCAGCCAGGCGAATCCTTGAGCCACCAGCAATGCAGTACCTGCCAATAGCAGCAGCGAGCCAAACGTATAACGAAACATTCGCACGCCGCTGATCGCCAGTGTTTCAGTGCCCATAGTCAGCCTTAAGTCTTGGTAGAGAGGGTGATATCAGGCCAGGGCGGCCTGGTAGCGGGCAGCAACTTCCGGCCAGTTGATAACCCTGTAGAAAGCATTGATGTATTCAGGCCGACGGTTCTGGTAGAGCAGGTAGTAGGCGTGTTCCCACACATCCAGGCCGAGGATCGGAGTGTTGCCGTTCATGAGCGGGCTGTCCTGGTTGCCGCTGCTCTCCACCACTAAGGTCTTTTGCGGGGTGACGCTCAGCCAGGCCCAGCCGCTGCCGAAGCGCGTCAACGCGGCTTTGGTGAAGGCGTCCTTGAAACTGTCGAAGCCGTCCAGTTGCTCATCGATCGCCTGGCCCAGCGCGCCCTCGGGTTTGCCGCCACCTTTGGGCGACATTACCGCCCAGAACAACGAGTGGTTGGCATGACCACCGCCTTGATTGATCACCGCAGCGCGCAGTTTCTCGGGCAGTTGCTGGACGCTCGATACCAGCTTATCTACCGGCCAGCCCGCAAACTCGGTGCCCTCCACGGCGGCATTGAGGTTGTTGATATAAGCCTGGTGGTGCTTGGTGTAGTGAATTTCCATGGTTTGCGCATCGATATGCGGCTCCAGGGCATCGTAGGCGTAAGGCAAGGCAGGCAAGGTGTAGGACATATCAGTGTGCTCCGTATTGAGGAGGGGTCGGTTGCGCCGCAGTACCGCCCAGCAAGCGATGGGTACGGGGGTATTCGCCGTAATCGCTGATGAAGTTCAACAGCTCGACGTAGGTTTTGCTGCTCTGGCGCAGCGCCGCATCACGCAGTTGCGGGCTCAGACGCCGGTCCTGCAGGGTCTGTAACAGGCGCTGGTGGATGGCGCAGAGGTATTCTGCGCTTTCTTCCGGCTGGTTCAGGCGCAAGTGCAGGTCCGCCAGGTTGTGATGGGAAATGACACAGGCGGCCACTGCTTCGTCGGCGTTCGCCCAGCGTTCGAACAACACTTGAGCCAGGGCCAGGGCCTGCAAATAGGCTTCGCGAGCGTCGACCAGTTCGCCCTGCATAAAGCAGCGATTGGCCCGTTCGATCGTGCGTTTCCAATGCTCCATGGTGAGCCTCCAAAGCAGGGTCGATGATTACACGCCGCCAGCCGTGAGCTTTTCCGGGTCCAGCAGGACCTCCAGTTGGCTGCGCGGCAAGTCCGTGTGTTCGAGGGCGACATCAATCACCGGACGACCTTGCTGATAGGCTTGCTTGGCGATTTCAGCGGCCTTTTGGTAACCAATGATCGGGTTGAGTGCGGTGACCAGGATCGGGTTGCGCGACAGCGCCTCCTTGAGCTTTGCCTCATTGACCTTGAAGCTGGCGATGGCCTTGTCCGCCAGCAGGCGGCTGGAATTGGCCAGCAGTTCGAGGCTGCTGAGCAGGTTCTGGGCGATGATCGGCAGCATCACGTTCAGCTCGAAGTTGCCGGATTGGCCGGCAATGGTGATCACCGTGTCATTGCCGATGACTTGCGCGGCGACCATGGCCGTCGCCTCCGGGATCACCGGGTTGACCTTGCCGGGCATGATCGAAGAGCCAGGCTGCAACCCCTCCAGTTCGATTTCACCCAGGCCTGCCAGCGGGCCGGAGTTCATCCAGCGCAAGTCGTTGGCGATTTTCATCAACGACACAGCGATAGCTTTCAACTGGCCGGAGACGGCGACGGCGGTGTCCTGGGAGCCGATCAACGCGAACAGGTTCTTGCCCGGGGTGAATTGCACGCCGGTCAAGCTGCTCAGTTGCTGGCTGAAACGCACTGCGAACTCCGGGTGCGCGTTGATCCCAGTGCCGACAGCCGTACCGCCCTGGGCCAGGGCTTGCAGGCTCGGCAGCAAGTCCTGTAGATGAGCGATATTGGCCTTGAGCTGCTGCGCCCAGCCATTGAGCACCTGACTCATGCGCACCGGCATGGCGTCCATCAGGTGCGTGCGGCCGGTCTTGATGAATGGGTGGACCTCTTCGGCCTTCTGTTCGATGACTTGCACCAGGTGCTGCAACGCCGGCAACGTTTGCTCATGCAGCACCAGCGCCGCGCTGACGTGGATAGTGGTTGGGATGACGTCGTTGCTGCTTTGGCCGCAGTTCACGTGATCGTTGGGGTTGACCGCCTCGCCGAGCAAACGGCTGGCCAGGGTCGCGATCACTTCATTGGCGTTCATATTGGAACTGGTGCCGGAACCGGTCTGGAAAATATCCACCGGGAAGTGCGGCATGAAATCGCCTTCCAGCAAGCCTTGAGCGGCATCGACGATAGCCTTGCCCTGCCCTTCGCTGATTTGCTTGAGGTCGACGTTGACCTTGGCCGCTGCAACTTTGGCCAGGATCAGCGCACGAATGAATGGCGCCGGCATGCGCTGGTGGCTGATCGGAAAGTTGTTCACCGCGCGCTGGGTTTGCGCGCCGTAGAAGGCCTCGGCGGGGACTTGCAGTTCGCCCATGCTGTCACGTTCGATACGGCTATTACTCATCGGAAGATCCTTGCACCCAGTCAGAAACGGAAATCGAAGGCAGCAATTCGCACGTCGCCAATTGCCAGGCAAAGCTCTGCCAGCGCTTGAGGCGGCAGGCACAGCGGGAGAGTTTTTCCAGGTCGCGCAGCGGGCGCCAGGCCTGGTCCAGGCACTGGGATCGCCAATGCCACGGCAAGGCGATGTCGGTGGCGGTGTCGATCAGCAGACGGAAGGCCGTTTCAGCGATCGTCCACGGATGGGTCGCGGTGCAACACGCGAGGTATCGACCTTCATTGAGGTAGTGTTCGATCAGGCGCGGCTCATTGGGATCGAGGCAGCAGCGAATCCGACGACTCATCCAACGCCAGCTTTCCAGGTAGGGGTCCTCATGCAGGACAGCACTCATGATCCGCACTCACTTGATAATGATATTTATTATTAAATGATATTGAGAATCAAAACAAGAGCGCCAAGCCAATCAACCTGAAACGCAGCCACAAAAAAGGCGCGCCATCTGCAAGATGGCGCGCCTTTTGGTGAAACGTCGGAAGGATTAGCTACCGGCGACCGTCATCCGCTCGATCAGGACCGAACCTGTACGGATATTGCTGCGCAGCTCCAAGTCGTTACCCACGGCAACGATCTGCTTGAACATGTCGCGCATATTGCCGGCAATGGTCACTTCCTGGACGGCAAACTGGATCTCACCGTTTTCTACCCAGAAACCCGCCGCACCGCGGGAATAATCCCCCGTGACCATGTTCAAGCCCTGGCCCATCAATTCGGTCACCAACAGGCCGCGCCCCATGCGCCGCAAAAGCGCCGCCTGGTCCTCTTCGCCGTGGGTCACGAACAGGTTGTGCACACCGCCAGAGTTCGCAGTGCTCGGCAGGCCGAGTTTTCGCCCGGCATAAGTGCCCAGCACGTAGGAGACCAACTCACCGTTTTCGACGAACGGCTTGGCATAGGTCGCCAGGCCATCGCCGTCGAACGACGAGCTGCCCATGGCACGCATCAGGTGCGGACGCTCATCGATGGTCAGCCACTCCGGAAACAGCTTCTGGCCAATCGCACCTTCGAGGAACGACGATTTGCGGTACAGGTTGCCGCCGGAAATCGCCCCCAGGAAACTGCCGAACAGGCCACCGGCCAGTTCGGCCGAGAACAGCACTGGCACTTCACAGGTCGGTACCGGGCGCGCGCCCAGGCGGCTTGCGGCACGTTGCGCAGCACGCCGGCCGATGCTGACCGGGTCGGCCAGCAAGTCACCCTGGCGGTTCACGTCGTACCAGTAATCACGCTGCATCTGGCCGTTGGCTTCGGCGATCATCACGCAGCTCAGGCTGTGGCGCGTCGAGGCATAACCGCCGATAAAGCCATGGCTGTTGCCATACACGCGGCAGCCCTGATGGGTGCTCAAGGTGGTGCCGTCGGCGTTCTTGATCCGGGGATCGGCATCAAACGCCGCCGCTTCGCAGGTCAGCGCCTGCTCGATGGCTTGTTCCGGGGTGATGTCCCAGGCATGGAACAGGTCGAAATCCTGCAGATCCTTGGCCATCAACGCCTTGTCGGCCAGACCCGAGCTTTCATCCTCAGACGTGTGCTTGGCAATCGCCAATGCGGCGGCCACCGTCTCGCGAATCGCCTCCGGCCCACTCGCCGACGTGCTGGCCGAGCCTTTGCGCTGGCCTACATACAAGGTGATGCCAAACCCCTGGTCGCGGTTGAATTCGACGGTTTCGACTTCCCGCTGACGCACCGACGTCGACAGCCCCTGCTCCAGGGACACAGCCACCTCGCAGGCACTGGCCCCCTGGCGCTTGGCCTCGGCAAGGATCTGCTCGACTTGTTCCTGCAGTGCCGGTAACGCTTGCGGACCGACGCTTTGGGCTGCACTCATGGTTTTCTCCACTCAAATTCTGCTTTCGGTTACGGCCATCGAGCGACCGGGCCGGACAAGCGGCCCCCGACTGGTTATCATGGCGGCGTTTCTTTGCGGACTGCCACCATGGTTGATTCTTACGACGACTCCCTCGATGGGGAGAAAAGCAAAACCCAGGTCAAACGCGAGCTGCATGCTCTGGTTGACCTCGGCGAGCGCCTTACAACGCTCAAGCCTGACTTGATTGCAAAACTGCCGCTGACCGACGAAATGCGGCGGGCTCTGCAGGATGCACCCAAGCACACCGCGAATATCGCGCGTAAACGGCACATCATGTTTATCGGCAAGCTGATGCGCGATCAGGACACTGACGCGATTCTGACCCTGCTCGATCAACTCGATGCCTCCACTCGCCAGTACAACGAACGCTTCCATAACCTGGAACGTTGGCGTGACCGCCTGATCTCGGGCGATGACGCGGTGCTGGAGAAATTCGTACTGGACTACCCGGACGCGGATCGCCAGCAACTGCGCTCCCTGATCCGTCAGGCCCAGCACGAACTGGCGCAAAACAAGGCGCCGGCCACCAGCCGTAAAATGTTCAAGTACATCCGTGAGCTGGACGAGACTCAACGCGGCCTGCGTTGATCCTCTTCCCCGGGTGGCGGTCTTCGCCACCCGAAGCTCCCGCTCTTACGACCCCGTGCCACCCACGGTGATCGCATCAATTTTCAAGGTTGGCTGACCCACGCCCACCGGCACCGACTGCCCATCCTTGCCGCACGTGCCCACGCCGCTGTCCAGCGACAGGTCGTTACCGACCATCGACACCTTGCTCATGGCTTCCGGCCCGTTACCAATCAACGTCGCCCCTTTGACCGGCGCGGTAATCTTGCCGTCTTCGATCAGGTACGCCTCGCTGGTGGAGAACACGAACTTGCCGCTGGTGATGTCGACCTGACCGCCGCCGAGGTTGGCGCAGTAGATCCCGCGTTTCACCGAGGCGATGATTTCCGCCGGGTCGCTTTCGCCTGCAAGCATGTAGGTGTTGGTCATGCGCGGCATCGGCAGGTGCGCGTAGGATTCGCGGCGACCGTTACCGGTACGTGCCACGCCCATCAGGCGGGCGTTGAGCTTGTCTTGCATGTAGCCCTTGAGCACGCCGTTTTCGATCAATGTAGTGCATTCAGTCGGGGTGCCTTCGTCGTCGATGCTCAACGAGCCACGGCGACCGGCCAGGGTGCCGTCATCGACAATGGTGCATAGCTTGGAGGCGACCATCTCGCCCATGCGCCCGCTATAGGCCGAACTGCCCTTGCGGTTGAAGTCGCCTTCCAGGCCATGCCCCACGGCTTCATGGAGCAATACGCCGGACCAGCCCGAGCCCAACACCACCGGCAAGGTGCCGGCAGGTGCAGGGATGGCTTCCAGGTTGACCAACGCCTGGCGCAGCGCTTCGCGGGCATAGCCCATGGCGCGGTCCTCGGCGAGGAAATAACGGTAGTCGGTACGCCCGCCACCGCCGTGGCCTCCGCGCTCGCGGCGGCCGTTCTGTTCGACGATCACGCTGACGTTAAAACGCACCAGCGGCCGCACATCTGCCGCCAGACCACCGTCGGTGGACGCCACCAGGATGCGTTCCCACACCCCGGCCATGCTCACGGTGACTTGCTGGATACGCGGGTCGAGGGCGCGGGTCGCGGCGTCGATACGCTTGAGCAGATCGACTTTTTCTGCACGGCTGATCACTTCCAGGGGGTTATCCGGCGCGTACAACTGAGCCACGTCCTGGGTGCTGAATGCCTGCACCGTGCCGTTCTGGCCAGCGCGGGAAATCGAACGGGCGGCACGGGCAGCCAGGCCCAGGGCTTCCAGGGTGATCGCGTTGCTATAGGCGAAACCGGTTTTTTCACCGGATTGCGCACGCACGCCGACGCCCTGATCGAGGTTGAAACTGCCTTCCTTGACGATCCCATCTTCTAGGGCCCACGACTCGGAAATCTGCCCCTGGAAATACAGGTCGGCCGCGTCGATGCCCGGCCCGGCGAGATCGCCCAGCACGGTTTGCAGGCTTTCGATGGTCACGCCACCGGGTGCCAGGAGGTGTTCACTGACTGAGGACAACAACTCGCTCATAGGTTTGGCCTTAAATTCATCGTTCTGAAGCAGGCCGCTGCGCGCCCCGCGAGAAAAAACGCCGGTGGTTGACCACCGGCATGCGCGCCCGTATCGACGCCTGTTCACTGCTGTCGCGTTCGGCCAGCAACACCGCTTCGCCTTGATCCTGTTGCGTCAACACGCGGCCCCATGGATCGACAATCGCCGCATGCCCATAGGTTTCCCGTGGCCCCGGATGAACCCCGCCCTGGGCGGCCGCCAGCAGATAGCACTGGGTCTCGATGGCCCGCGCACGAATCAGCACATCCCAATGTGCGGCGCCGGTCACCGCAGTGAAGGCCGAGGGCGCGGTAATCAGTTCAGCCCCCGCTGCGCGCAACTCGCTGTACAGCTCCGGAAAGCGCAGGTCGTAACACACCGTCAGGCCCAAGCGGCCGACCGGTGTATCCGCCACGACGACGTTGCTCCCGAAAGCATAGTCATCGGACTCACGATAGCGACCGCGCGCATCCGCCACGTCGACATCGAACAAATGCAGCTTGTCGTAGCGGGCGACGATCTCGCCATGGTCATCGATCAACAACGAGCAGGCGTTGGCCTTGGCGTTCGGTTGGTCCTTGGGCGGCAGCGGCAAAGTGCCGGCGACTATCCATAAGGTGAGGTCGCGGGCGGTCTGTTTCAACCATGGCAGGATCGGCCCTTCGCCCAGCGCCTCGGCGCGACCGATGTCAGCCACATCACGGCGGCCCATGGCGGCGAAGTTTTCCGGCAGCACCACCAGCCGCGCTCCCTGGGCCGCCGCTTGCTCCAGCAGGCGCCGGGCCTGGGCCAGGTTGGCCAGCACATCGCTCTGGCTGACCATTTGAATTACCGCAAAGGACATCGGCCGACACTCCATAAATGGCATGCAGCCATGCTACTCCACAGGCTCTCAGTTTGGCTTTTCAAATGGCTTGTCGAAGGTGATTTTCGGGTCTTTCCATGGCCCTTCCACTTTGTACTGCACGCTGGCAAAACGCGAAACACGGTCGCCAATCAGCTTGTCGATCAGGAACAGCGCGCCACCAATGGCCGGTGCACCGACAATCAGCGCGGCGATCGGCAGGTTATTGGTCACCGGCAGGGTCACCAGCAGTTTGGCATCTACGCGATCAGCCACCAGGTCCAAGGTGCCATTGAGTTCCAGATTGCTCGACGGCCCCGTCAGGGTGATCGGCTCGCGCGTCACAAACACCCCGTTGCTGGCCGCGAGCAAGCCTTTGACCCGGTCATAGCTCAAGCCTTTGCCGAGTAGGTCGGAGAAGTCCAGGCGCAGCCGGCGGCCGATCGAGTTGAAGTTAAGCAGGCCGAACACCCGCAACGCCTGGGCGCCGCCTTCCACTTCAACGAACTGACCTTTGCGGAACGTTGCATCCAGGCTGCCGGAAAAACGCTTGGGTCCGACCCAAGCGGGCGAGCCCGCCCAACGGCCGTCCACATCCAGGTGAAAGTCTTCACTGGTCACGGTAGGTGCATAGCCCCACCCCTTGAGGACATCGGCAATGTTCTTGCCATCCAGGCGCCCTTTGTACCAACTACTGCTGTCACCCGCAGCCCCCTCCCAACCGCCTGCCCCCTTGAGCTGCATGCCCTTGAGGCCCAGGTCCAGGTTGTTGAAGGCCAGGCCCTTGGCGGTCGGCCGGATCTTCAACGACCAGGCGCCGATCAGGTCCGGCCCCTGGAACAGTTGATCGATGCTGATATCCAGCGCTGGAATAACCTTGGGATCGATGTCGGCCAATGGGTCGGGCGCATTCTCATCCGCCTGTACCGTTGGGTCCAAGGCCGGCAATTTCACGTACTGCAGGTTGACCGCAATCGGCGCGCCTTTGGCGTCCAGCAGGTTGACCGTGCCCTTGGCCTGCTGGCTGTCAAACTGCAGGCCCCAGGCCGCGGGTTTGCGGTCCAGTTGGAGGTTGACCTGGTCGAACTGCTGCCCAAAGCCGGTCAACTTGCCCACCTTGAAGTCGGCACCGCTCAATAGCTGTTTCGCGCTGCCTCCCGGGTCGTTGCCCGCGTAGCGATCGACGAGTTTCTTCCACGGTTCGATGTCCAACTCCGACAACACACCGCGAATGCGTAGGCCTTTGCCACCGGGCAGCAGCGCATCGCCATTACCCAGAAACAACTCGCCGCGGCCTTCGCTGAACTTGTCCGGCGGCGCCGCAAAGGTGAAGTTCGCCAGATCGCCGTAATCGAACCAGTAGCGGCGTTCGGCGCCCTGCAAGGTCATGCGGAACACGCTGTCACGGCCCTGGCTGGCCGGCATGCCGAACGGCGCCGGCAGGTCCACCGCCACACCTTTGAGGTTGGAGCTGACCATCAACTGGCTGTCAGCACCGTCCAAATTGAGCTGCAACTGGTACGGAATATCGCCGGACACTGGCAGCGACTGGCTGACTTTCAACCAGTCCGTCAGGCGCTTGACCGTGACCTGGCCTCTGGCGGTGACGCGGGTACTGATCTTGCCCGGCTTGCCATCCGCAAAGATCTGCGCGCTGATCGGCCGATCGAAGGCTTGCGCCGTGATGTTCTGCCCGCTCAGGCCCTTGGCGCTGTCGAAGCGGAAATCGCCCTTGAGCTGGTTCAGGTCCAGGGTCGGCTCGGCCAATTGCAGGCGCGCCTTGTCGGTCTGGAAATCCACCACGATCTTCGGCTCGGTGCCCTTGGCCAACGGGACATCCAGATCCAGCTTGCCCTGCAGATCGCCCTCGCCTTTCCAACCGGCAAAGGTCGCAGCGGTGCCTATCGGCGCTTCCTGGAGGATTTTCAGGCCATCACCCAGGCCGCCGGCAAAACCACCGGTGAGCAGCAGGTGGCTATCCTTGCCCGCAGGCGCGTGAGGAATATTGACGTAGACGTCCTTGACGCCGGTGTCGAGCAGTTGGCCCTTGCTGGCCAGGATGCGGACACCGCTTTCCTCGACAAACACTTCGCCGTTGACCTTGCTCACATGGGGCCAACCCGGCTGGAACGCCAATTCAGCATCATGCACTTTGAAAAACAGGCTGATATTGCGCGAGGCGGGCAATGCGTCGTGATTCAACGAGCCTTGATACTGGAAGAAGCCTTCATCGACCGCGCCCTTGAGAATCGCAGTGCGCAGCCATTCATCCAGCGCCGGGCTCAGCACCGCCGGCAGGTATTTAGGCGTGAAACGCCCGTCGCCGTCGACCATGCCGACCCGCAGGTCCATGTAGTCTTCCTGGCTATTGTCGAAATGCAGGCGAATCAGGAAGTCGGCGGCGACCTTGCCCTCCTCGCCCAGCACCTTGATATACGGTGCGATCAAGGTGAAGCCTTGCTGGTCGAGCTTCCAGGTCAGGCGCGCATTGGCCTGGATGTACTGCCAGGGCTTGGCAAAGATCGGGTCGAGATGCAGAGAAAAGTCCTTGCTGTCCATGCGCAACTCGCCCTGTCCCAGGTCGCCGCTGATGCTGCCGGAAATGTTACGTGCGGCAGGGGCACCGAAGTAGGCGTCAAAGCCTATCCGGTCGAGGTTGGCGGCAAAGCTGACTTTCTGATCGGTCGTGTCCTGTGGGCGAAAATCCACCAACACATTGCGCAGCACGCCGGTGGCCTTAAGGTGTTCGATCGTCTTGGCGAATCCTTCCGGCAATGGCGCCAGAGCATTCAGCAGCGGGGTGATCGGGGTCAGGTCGAGGCGGTCGGCCTGCAGCTTCCAGACTTCCTGCTCCTTGTCGGTGGCCAGGCGTTGCTGCAATTGCAGGCGCGATTCCCAGCGGGTATCACCGAGGTTCATCGCCAACGAATCGAACAGCACCTTGAGGCCGCTCTCACTGCGTTGCAGGTAAGCGGTCAGGGCGAGGTTTTCAATGTGTACCGGCTTGCGATCCGCGTAGCTGCCCTTCACTTGCGGCGAGTTGAGGCGCACCACCGCGCTTTGCACGGTGCCTTTGGCCCAGGTCAGCCAGAATTCGCCGCCAGCCTTGAACTGCGTGAGTTTCCATTGCTGGGTCAACCTGGCCGGAATCCATGTGGCCCAATCGCTCTGGGGCAAGCTCAGGTAGGCCTGAACCTCAGCGTCTTTCCAGGCACTGGCGCGGATTTGCGTGCGCAGGCTCAGGGCCAGGGGCTGGCCATCCGGCAGGGTCAGGCGGGCGTCCAGGCGTTGGCGGGTGGTGCCGGTTTGCAGGCTCAGGCCCACATACGTGAAGGTCAGCGGCGCCTGGTCGAACGGCTGCAACGTGACCTGGCTATCCAGCAACGAGACCCGCTGGACGCTCTGCATGCGGTTGAGCAACTGCTCCGGGGCCAGCGGCTGGTCGTCCTGCACCGGCAGGCCTTGCAGCGCCCAGTGGCCATCCTTGTCCTCCTTGACGCTCAGTTGCAGGCCGCTGACTTCCAGGTGGGCGATGCGCACGTCGCGCGCCATCAGGCTGGCCCAGATGTCCGGTACCACTTGGACCTGGTCCAGGCGCAAGGCATTGCTGCCCTCGCCCACCATTACGTCGTGGGCCAGCAACACAGGCGCGAAACCGCTCCAGCGGCCTTCAAGACGACCGATCTGCAGCGGCATGTCCAACGCGGCCTGGGCCTTGGCTTCGATTTCGGCGCGGTATTCGGCGACCAACGGGGTCAATTCACGCCCAAGGCTCACGTACACCGCCGCCAATACCAGCAGCAAGGCGCACAGGCCCAGGCCCCAGCGGGTCAAAGCGGCAAAAAAGCGTATCAGACGCTCCATGTCAGGCGACCCTCAAGGCAGTAGTCGGACCACAGATCAAGGTCTGTCGGAATCAGGGAAAACAAATGAATGAGGATCAGAGCAGCACCACGTCGTATTGTTCCTGGGAATACATGGTTTCGACCTGGAACCGAATAGTACGACCGATAAACCCCTCCAGTTCGGCCACGTTACCGGACTCTTCATCCAGCAGACGGTCGACCACTTTCTGGTTGGCAAGCACTCTATAACCTTCAGCCTGGTAGGCTCGCGCCTCTCGTAGGATTTCCCGGAAAATCTCGTAGCAAACCGTTTCAGGCGTCTTCAATTTACCGCGTCCCTGGCAACTGCTGCATGGCTCGCACAGCACTTGCTCCAGGCTTTCGCGGGTGCGCTTGCGGGTCATTTGCACCAGGCCCAACTCGGTGATGCCGATGATGTTGGTCTTGGCGTGATCACGCTCCAGTTGTTTCTCGAGGGTGCGCAGCACCTGACGCTGGTGTTCTTCATCTTCCATGTCGATGAAGTCGATGATGATGATCCCGCCCAGGTTGCGCAGGCGCAATTGGCGGGCGATCGCAGTGGCCGCTTCGAGGTTGGTCTTGAAGATGGTCTCTTCAAGGTTGCGATGCCCCACGAACGCACCGGTGTTGACGTCGATGGTGGTCATGGCTTCGGCCGGATCCACCACCAGGTAGCCACCGGACTTGAGCGGCACCTTGCGTTCGAGGGCCTTCTGAATTTCGTCTTCGACGCCGTACAGGTCGAAGATCGGCCGCTCGCCTGGGTAATGCTCCAGGCGGTCAGCAATTTCCGGCATCAGCTCGGCAACGAACTGCGTGGTGCGTTGGAAGGTTTCCCGCGAGTCGATGCGAATCTTCTCGATCTTGGGGCTGACCAGGTCACGCAAGGTACGCAAGGCCAGGCCCAGGTCTTCATAGATGACACTGGGGGCGCCGACGGTCTTGATCTGTGCGCCGATCTGGTCCCACAACCGCCGCAGATAGCGGATATCCATGAGGATTTCATCGGCACCGGCGCCTTCAGCGGCGGTGCGTAGAATAAACCCACCCGCTTCCTTGATGCCCTCGGCGGCAACGCAGTCGCTGACCACTTTTTTCAGGCGCTCGCGCTCTGCTTCGTCCTCAATCTTCAGCGAAATGCCGACATGCGCGGTGCGCGGCATGTACACCAGGTAGCGCGAAGGAATCGACAGTTGGGTGGTCAGCCGCGCACCTTTGGAGCCGATGGGGTCCTTGGTGACTTGCACCACCAGGCTCTGCCCTTCATGCACCAGGGCGCTGATGCTTTCCACCGCCGGGCCTTCACGCAGGGAAATTTCCGAAGCATGGATAAACGCGGCACGGTCCAGGCCGATGTCGACGAAGGCGGCCTGCATGCCCGGCAATACGCGCACGACCTTGCCTTTATAGATGTTGCCGACGATCCCGCGTTTCTGGGTGCGTTCGACGTGAACTTCCTGCAGAACACCGTTCTCTACCACCGCCACGCGCGATTCCATCGGCGTGATATTGATCAGAATCTCTTCACTCATGGCTGGGTCTCGTTCAGGCGTTTTCACAATAGTGACCGGTCGCTTAAGGCTGGGCGCTGTGTACGAGGCTCAGCGCACGGTAAGGTTTTGCCAACAGGGTATGCCGAATTGGCCAAGCAACTGAGCGGTTTCGCACACCGGCAGGCCTACCACGGCGGAATAACTGCCAGTGAGCCCGGCCACGAACACCGAGCCTAGCCCTTGGATAGCATAGCCTCCGGCTTTGTCCTGGGGTTCTCCACTGTGCCAGTAGGTTGTAGCCTCCTCGACAGAAATCCCCCGAAAAAGTACCCGACTGCTTACACATCGGGTTACACAGCGCTGACCGTCCGTGAGGGCAATGGCCGTCAGCACTTCATGTTCACGCCCTGCCAGAGCCAGCAACATGGCCAGGCCGTCGGCCAGATCCACTGGTTTGCCAAGGATCTGGCCATCAACGATCACCGCCGTGTCGGCGCCCAGCACGCAGCCCCCCGAGGTTTCCCCTAGGGCAGCAAAACCCGCCGCCGCCTTGGCACGCGCCAGGCGCTCGACGTAGGAAACGGGAGATTCGTCCGTAAGAGGCGTTTCATCAATCGCGGCGCTGACCACGGTGAAGGGCACACCGATCTGGGTCAGCAGTTCACGCCGCCTTGGGGAGCCCGAGGCCAGATAAAGCGAATTCATTGCAGACTCTCCCTGTGGGGTTCGATAACCAGGCAGAGCCTCGCAATCCATTCAATTGATTTTATAGCGACGACATAACCCGCGCAGACCGAAACTGACCCACGGCCACAGCAACGCACTGACCAGGGCCGGCAACACCAGCGCCAAGGTCGGCTGCCGGTTACCGGTCAAGGCACTGAGCCATAGCTGCACCAACTGCGCCAAGCCGAAGATCACCAGGATCACCAGGCACTGTTGCCACATGGGGAACATGCGCAGACGCTGCTGCAACGAAAGCACCAGAAAAGTGATCAGGGTCAGGATCAACGCGTTCTGCCCCAGCAAGGTGCCATAGAGCACATCTTCCGCCAAGCCCAGAAACATCGCCGTGACCATGCCCACTTTATCCGGCAGGTTCAGCGACCAGAATGCCAGCAGCAAAGCCAGCCAGAGCGGGCGCAGGATTTCCATGAACTGCGGCAGCGGCGATACGCTGAGCAACAAGCCGAGGGCAAAGGTCAGCCAGACGATCCAGCCATTGTGCGAATGAGTACCGGCCATTATTCCTCCCTCTGCCGCGTGGTTGCCGGGGCGGCGGCCGGCGGCTTCGCAGCGGGCGGCGTGGTCGCAGGCTGGGCGGCCGGCGGTTTAGTCGCCGCTGGTTTCACCGGGCGAGTGCTGTGAGCGACCGGCTTGGCTGGCGTGGCCACGGGCGCAGCCGGCGCCGGCGCAGTTGCAGGCGGTGTAGCCGGCGCGGGTTTTGGTACGGTCGCCGGGATGATCGGCGCGGTGCCGTTACGCTTGTCTTCCGCTTCCTGGGCCTGAGCGGCGTCGTTGGCGCGCTCTTCCGCGGTGCGGTTGTCGCTGAACACCAGCAACAGGTAGCGGCTGCGGTTCAGCGCGGCAGTCGGCACGGCGCGGACAATAGCGAAGGGCTGGCCGGAGTCGTGGATCACTTCCTTGACCGTCGCCACCGGATAACCCGCCGGGAAGCGTTGGCCCAGGCCGGAACTGACCAGCAGGTCGCCTTCCTTGATATCGGCCGTGTCGGCCACATGACGCAGCTCAAGACGCTCCGGATTACCCGTACCGCTGGCAATCGCGCGCAGGCCGTTGCGGTTGACCTGCACCGGAATGCTGTGAGTGGTGTCCGTCAGCAGCAATACGCGCGAGGTGTAGGGCATCAACTCGACCACCTGCCCCATCAAGCCACGGGCATCGAGTACCG
Source organism: Pseudomonas sp. PSPC3-2 (assembly GCF_049897085.1). Taxonomy (NCBI): domain Bacteria; kingdom Pseudomonadati; phylum Pseudomonadota; class Gammaproteobacteria; order Pseudomonadales; family Pseudomonadaceae; genus Pseudomonas; species Pseudomonas sp. PSPC3-2. The sequence goes on along the minus strand of NZ_JAFCVO010000008.1, from coordinate 225,940 downwards.
GCTGGCCAAGGACTACACCGTCGCGCTCACCCTTGTTGATGATGATGCGATGGGTAAAGGGGTTGGGGTCCATGCCGATCAACTCGGCGACTTCGACCTTCTCGTTGACCAGCGCGGAGGAGTTGAGCAACTCGCGCAGCCGAACGTTCTGCTCGGTGAGGGCCGCCAGCTTTTGCATGCGCCCCTGCAGCAGCAGGTTTTCAGTCTTGAGTTTTTCGTTCTCGGCGACCAGCTCGGTGCGGCTGCCGAATTGGCTGGCCACGCCCTGGTAGAGACGTTGCGGCAGGTCGGTGATCCAGTAAGTCTGCATCAACACCAGCGACATTTGGCTACGCACGGGCTTGAGCAGTGCAAAGCGGGCATCGACCACCATCAGCGCGACCGAAAGCACGACCAGCACCAATAAGCGCACGCCCAATGAGGGGCCTTTGGCGAAAAGCGGTTTAATAGGCCGCTCCTCCCAGGCAAATGTTCTCTCTATTCATACGGCATCTAACCGGCCTGGATGCAGATTGAAGAAGATAAACGCCAACAGGCAGCACTGCAAAGTGCTGCCTGCGGGCGAAACATGGGCTTACCAGCAACCACTTATTCGCTGGAGAGCAGGTCCATGGTGTGTTTATCCATCATTTCCAGTGCACGGCCACCGCCACGGGCGACGCAGGTCAGCGGGTCTTCGGCGACGATCACCGGCAGACCGGTTTCCTGGGCCAGCAACTTGTCGAGGTCGCGCAGCAAGGCGCCACCACCGGTCAGTACCAGGCCACGCTCGGCGATATCGGAAGCCAGCTCCGGAGGCGATTGCTCCAGGGCACTCTTCACTGCCTGAACGATGGTGGCGAGGGACTCTTGCAGAGCTTCCAGCACTTCATTGGAGTTCAGGGTGAAGGCACGCGGCACGCCTTCGGCCAGGTTGCGACCGCGAACATCGACTTCGCGCACTTCGCCGCCCGGATAAGCGGTACCGATTTCCTGCTTGATGCGTTCGGCGGTGGATTCGCCGATCAGGCTGCCGTAGTTGCGACGCACATAAGTGATGATCGCTTCGTCAAAGCGGTCGCCACCAACACGGACGGACTCGGCATACACCACGCCGTTCAGGGAAATCAGGGCGATTTCAGTGGTACCACCACCGATATCCACCACCATCGAACCGCGCGCTTCTTCAACCGGCAGGCCGGCACCGATCGCAGCAGCCATTGGCTCTTCGATCAGGAACACTTCACGAGCACCGGCACCAAGCGCCGATTCACGGATGGCACGACGCTCCACCTGGGTGGACTTGCACGGAACGCAGATCAGCACACGAGGGCTGGGCTGCAGAAAGCTGTTTTCGTGAACCTTGTTGATGAAGTACTGCAGCATCTTCTCGCAGACACTGAAGTCGGCGATCACGCCGTCTTTCATCGGACGAATGGCAGCGATATTGCCTGGTGTTCGCCCAAGCATACGCTTGGCCTCGGTGCCAACGGCAACGACACTTTTCTGATTACCATGGGTCCGAATAGCCACAACCGATGGCTCATTCAGGACGATACCGCGCTCGCGCACGTAAATAAGGGTGTTGGCAGTGCCCAGGTCAATGGAAAGATCGCTGGAAAACATGCCACGCAGTTTCTTGAACATGGGGAAAGGACCCTAGGCAACGCGTGGGTAAAAAAGTGCGGCAAACTCTAACAACGACAGGGATTTTGGGCAAGGCGCCAATGTGCTAAATTGGCCGACTTTCTACGCACCAACCCCCACAATCGCGGCCATATGACCGTAGAAATGCGGTAGTGTTCCGACAATCTAACACACGGACGCCCTCCGTTCTGTTTTCCACTGGAGAATCCCATGGCGCTTGAACGCTCCGACGTGGAAAAAATCGCACATCTGGCCTCGCTTGGCCTGAATGATGCCGATCTTCCACAGACCACCGCAGCCCTGAACAGCATTCTCGGGCTGGTTGACCAAATGCAGGCCGTGAATACCGACGGCATCGAGCCCCTGGCTCACCCGCTGGAAGCCAACCAGCGCCTGCGCGCAGACGTCGTGACCGAAGTCAATCATCGCGAGGCCTACCAGTCCATCGCGCCAGCGGTCGAAAACGGCCTGTATCTGGTTCCGAAAGTCATCGACTAAAGGGAAAGAGCCTTTCATGCATCACATGACTCTGGCCGAGATCGCCCGCGGTCTCGCCGACAAAAAGTTTTCATCCGAAGAGCTGACCAAGACCTTGCTGGCGCGTATCGGCGCGCTCGACCCCAAGGTCAACAGCTTCATCAGCCTCACCGAGGAGCTGGCCTTGAGCCAGGCCAAGGCCGCCGACGCACGTCGCGCCAACGGTGAGAACGGCGCGCTGCTGGGCGCACCGATCGCCCACAAGGACTTGTTCTGCACCCAGGGCATTCGCACCAGTTGCGGCTCGAAGATGCTCGACAACTTCAAGGCGCCCTACGACGCCACCGTGGTGTCCAAGCTGGCCGCCGCCGGGGCCGTGACCCTGGGCAAGACCAACATGGACGAATTCGCCATGGGCTCGGCCAACGAGTCGAGCTACTACGGCGCGGTGAAAAACCCGTGGAACCTGGACTGCGTGCCAGGCGGTTCATCCGGCGGTTCGGCGGCGGCGGTTGCCGCGCGCTTCCTGCCGGCCGCCACGGCCACCGACACCGGCGGCTCGATCCGCCAGCCCGCCGCGTTCACCAACCTCACCGGGCTGAAGCCGACCTACGGTCGCGTGTCTCGCTGGGGCATGATCGCCTATGCCTCCAGCCTCGATCAGGGCGGCACACTGGCACGCACCGCCGAAGACTGCGCAATATTGTTACAAGGTATGGCAGGCTTCGACGCAAAGGACTCCACCTGCATCGATGAGCCGGTACCGGACTACAGCGCCAGCCTCAACACCTCGCTCAAAGGCCTGCGCATCGGCGTGCCAAAAGAGTATTTCAGCGCCGGCCTCGACCCGCGCATCGCCGAATTGGTCCACAACAGCGTCAAGGAGCTGGAAAAGCTCGGCGCCGTGATCAAGCCCATCAGCCTGCCGAACAACCAGCACGCGATTCCGGCGTACTACGTGATCGCCCCGGCCGAAGCGTCCTCCAACCTGTCGCGGTTCGACGGCGTGCGTTTCGGTTATCGCTGCGAAAACCCGAAAGACCTCACCGACCTGTACAAACGCTCCCGTGGCGAAGGCTTCGGTGCCGAAGTGCAGCGCCGGATCATGGTCGGTGCCTACGCCCTGTCGGCCGGTTACTACGACGCGTACTACCTCAAGGCGCAAAAAATCCGTCGCCTGATCAAAAACGACTTCATGGCAGCCTTTGAAGAAGTCGACGTGATCCTCGGCCCGACCACGCCGAACCCGGCCTGGAAGATCGGCGCCAAGACCGGCGACCCGATCGCCGAGTACCTGGAAGACCTGTACACCATCACCGCCAACCTCGCGGGCTTGCCGGGCTTGTCCATGCCCGCCGGTTTCGTCGATGGCCTGCCGGTCGGCGTGCAATTGCTTGCCCCGTATTTCCAGGAAGGCCGCCTGCTCAATGTGGCGCACCAGTACCAGTTGAACACTGACTGGCACACTCGCACCCCTACCGGCTTCTGAGGAGAACACTATGCAATGGGAAGTTGTGATCGGGCTGGAGATTCATACCCAGCTCGCCACCCAATCGAAGATTTTCTCCGGTAGTGCCACCACGTTCGGCGCAGAACCCAACACCCAGGCGAGCCTGGTAGACCTGGGCATGCCCGGTGTGTTGCCGGTGCTGAACCAGGAAGCGGTGCGCATGGCGGTGATGTTCGGCCTGGCGATTGACGCCGAGATCGGCCAGCACAACGTGTTCGCACGCAAGAACTACTTCTACCCGGACCTGCCCAAGGGCTACCAGATCAGCCAGATGGAATTGCCGATTGTCGGCAAGGGCTACCTGGACATCCCGCTGGAAGACGGCACCATCAAGCGTGTCGGTGTGACCCGTGCGCACTTGGAAGAGGACGCCGGCAAGAGCCTGCATGAAGAGTTCAACGGTGCCACCGGCATCGACCTGAACCGCGCCGGCACGCCGTTGCTGGAGATCGTGTCCGAGCCCGACATGCGCAACGCCAAGGAAGCCGTGGCCTACGTCAAGACGATCCACGCGCTGGTGCGCTACCTGGGCATTTGCGACGGCAACATGGCCGAAGGCTCGCTGCGCTGCGACTGCAACGTGTCGGTCCGGCCAAAGGGCCAGGTCGAGTACGGCACCCGCTGCGAGATCAAGAACGTCAACTCGTTCCGTTTCATCGAGAAGGCGATCAACACCGAAGTGCGTCGCCAGATCGAACTGATCGAAGACGGCGGCAAGGTGATCCAGCAAACCCGCCTGTACGACCCGAACAAAGACGAAACCCGCGCCATGCGCAGCAAAGAGGAAGCCAACGACTACCGTTACTTCCCCGACCCGGACCTGTTGCCGGTGGTCATCGAGGATTCGTTCCTCGATGACGTCCGCGCCACCCTGCCGGAATTGCCGCCGCAGAAACGCGAGCGCTTCCAGGCGCAGTTCGGCCTGTCGGTCTACGACGCCAGCGTCTTGGCTTCGAGCCGTGAGCAAGCCGACTACTTCGAAAAAGTCGTGAGCATCGCCGGGGACGCCAAGCTGGCGGCCAACTGGGTGATGGTGGAGCTGGGCAGCCTGTTGAACAAACAGGCCCTGGAAATCGACGAAGCGCCAGTCTCGGCCGAGCAACTGGGCGGCATGTTGCTGCGGATCAAGGACAACACCATCTCCGGCAAAATTGCCAAGACCGTGTTCGAAGCCATGGCCAGCGGTGAAGGCAATGCCGATGAGATCATCGACAAGCGTGGCCTCAAGCAAGTCACCGACAGCGGCGCCATCTCCGCCGTGCTCGATGACATGCTCGCGGCCAACGCGGAACAGGTCGAACAATACCGCGCGGCAGACGAAGCCAAGCGCGGCAAGATGTTCGGCTTCTTTGTCGGCCAGGCCATGAAAGCCTCCAAAGGCAAGGCCAACCCGCAACAGGTGAACGAACTGCTGAAAAGCAAGCTCGAAAGCTGATAGCGGTGAACGGTCCGAGTGAGATTTCATGCTCGACTCGGACCTCCTGTGGGAGGGGGCTTGCTCCCGATAGCGGTGATTCAGTCAAAACAGTAGTGACTGACACTCCGCTATCGGGGGCAAGCCCCCTCCCACATTTGTGATGAGGGCACCTTGATAATGAAGCGCTTACTTGGCCTTTTAGCCCTGTTCTCTTTACTGGCCGGTTGCGCCAGCGGCCTCATCAACCCCAACGGCTACGACGAAACCGGCACCGCCTCCTATTACGGCGCCAAGCACCATGGCAAAAAAACTGCCAGCGGTGAACCCTTCAACCAGAACGCCCTGACCGCCGCCCATCGGCGCCTGCCTTTTGGCACGCAGGTCAAGGTGACCAATCTCGATACCGACAAATCGGTGGTGGTGCGCATCAATGATCGCGGCCCGCACACCCGTGGGCGGCTGATCGATCTGTCACGCCAGGCCGCCGCGCAACTGGGCATGCTGGGCAGCGGCACCGCGCGGGTGCGCGTGCAAGCCCTGAGCAATTGAAGACGGAGCCCTGGCCATTTACGGATTAACCGCCCTCTCGCCCTGGAGCCTGATCGAATTGATCAGCGGCCTGGTGTTGCTGATCGTCGGTGCCGAAATCCTGGTGCGCGCCGCGGTGCGCCTGGCTGCCAGCCTTAAGGTCAGGCCGTTGATCATTGGCCTGACGATCGTCGCCTTCGGCAGCAGTGCGCCGCAGATGACGGTCAGCCTGCAAGCCACCCTGGCCGGCAACACCGACATTGCGGTGGGCAGCGTGATCGGCAGCAGCATTTTCAACATCCTCGTCACCCTGGGCCTGTCGGCGCTGATCGTTCCGCTGCGGGTCTCGAGGCAACTGGTGCGCCTGGATATCCCGGTGATGATCCTCGCCGGCCTGCTGGTATTTACCCTGGCGGCCAATGAAGAACTGACGCCGGTCGACGGTTCGCTGCTGCTGGTGGCCTTGCTGGCCTACCTCGGCGTGCTGCACTACCAGACCCGCCATTCACGTCGCCCGCGCACGCTGGACACCGTGGCCAAGGCGCCCTGGCTGAGCAGCGTATTGCTGATGTTCGGCGGATTGCTGGTGCTGGTGCTGGCCGGGCATTTGTTGCTGGGTGCGGCAGTGGATGTGGCGGGCGATCTGGGCCTGTCGGAGCGCATCATCGGCTTGACGCTGATCGGCGTCGGCACTTCGCTGCCGTGCCTGGCCACCTCGCTGATCGCAGCCCTGCGCGGCCAGCGGGAAATCGCCGTGGGTAACGTGATCGGCAGCAACCTGTTCAACCTGCTGGGCGTACTGGGGCTGACCGCACTGCTCGCGCCCTCGCCGCTGTCGGTGTCGCCCAATGCCCTGGATTTCGACCTGCCGGTGATGCTCGGCGTGGTGGTGCTGTGCCTGCCGGTGTTTTATTCCGGCTACCGCGTGACCCGTGCCGAAGGCCTGGTGCTGCTGGGGCTATACCTGGCGTATGGGCTACATGTGATGGCATTCACCACCGGCATGCCGTTGGCCAACAAACTCGAACAACTGATGCTGTATTACGTCCTGCCAGTGCTGGTGGCTTTCCTGTTGTTCAGCACGCTGCGAGCCTGGCGCCGCCAACACAAGAGGGAATCGCAATGACCGATCCGAAAAAGCCAGGGGTAGAAATGCGTCGTCAGGTGATGGGCGATGCGTTCGTCGACCGCGCCTTGGGCAACGCGACCGAATTCACCCAGCCGCTGCAGGACTTCGTCAACGAACATGCCTGGGGCAGCGTGTGGAACCGCGACGGCTTGCCGCTGAAGACACGCAGCCTGATCACCCTCGCCGCCCTCACCGCGCTCAAGTGCCCGCAGGAACTCAAAGGCCATGTGCGCGGCGCGCTGAACAACGGCTGCACGGTGGAGGAAATCCGCGAGGCGCTGCTGCATTGCGCGGTGTATGCCGGTGTGCCGGCGGCGATCGAAGCGTTTCGGGCGGCGCAGGAAGTGATTGAGGCGTATCAGGCAGACAAGCCGTGACGCTCAGATAGCGATCACAAGATTCAGATCCAGCCACCCGCCTGCAACACGAAGATCCCGATATTCGTGGTCACCGCCGCCATCAAGGTGGTGATCACGATAATCGCCGCCGCCAGCTCATGATTGCCCTCGGCCGCCCTGGCCATCACAAAGCTCGCGGCTGCGGTCGGTGCGCCGAAGTACAGGAACAGAATCCCCAGTTCCGGCCCACGAAACCCCAGCAACCACGCCCCCAGAGTGGCGACCAGCGGCAGCCAGATCATCTTCATCAAGCTCGCACTCAACGCCATGTTGCCGCTCTTGCGCAACGCCGCCAGCGACAAGGTGCCGCCGATGCAGATCAGCGCCAACGGTAAAGTCATGTCGGCCAGGTACTGCGCGGATTTTTCCAGCCAGCCCGGCAAGCCGATCTGGAAATAGGCGAACGGCGCGGCCGCGATCACGCTGATGATCAGCGGGTTGGCCAGGACACTTTTGCAGATGCTCCACGGGTCGGATTTGATCACCGGGCTGTACACCGCCAGCACAATGGTCGACAGCGTGTTGTAGAACAGGATCACCAACGCCGCGAGGATCGCGCCGAGGGAGATGCCGTAATCACCGTACATACTGGCCGCCAGCGCCAGGCCGATCACCCCGTTGTTACCGCGAAAAGCGCCCTGGGTGTAGATGCCCCGGTCTTCACGCTTGCAGCGGAAAATCGCCCAGCCCCAGGCCAGGGCAAAACTCAACAGCGTGGCGACGGCGAAGTAGATCAGCAAACCTGGCTTGAGCGCCGAATGCAGGTCGGCATGCAGGATGCCGAGAAACAGCAGCGCCGGCATGGTGACGTTGAACACCAGCGACGACGCGGTGTGGATGAAGTTGTCGTTGATCCAGTTGATGCGCTTGAGCAACACGCCGAGGAACAACATGGCAAACACCGGCGCGGTGATGGTGAGGGTGGAGAGGAAGATAGCCAGCATGCCGGGGAGAACCTTGGTGAGCGTCGTTAGGGGGCTAATGATAAGCCATACGGCCCAGCGGCGCCTGATAGACCGCTATCGGGGGCAAGTCGAACCGTCGCACCGCCCCTCCCACATAGGGTCTGCGGTGTTCATCCATTATATGTCTGACGCAGACTCAGTGTGGGAGGGGCGGTGCGACGGTTCGACTTGCCCCCGATGAAGGCGACTCGGTCTCAAGTAATCGGCGCCGGGTTGAACAACGTAATGTCGTTATACAGCTTGTGCTGCTCCGCCCACGTCTGCTTCCTGCCGCTGGCCACATCCAGGTAGAAGTGGAACAACTCCCACCCCAACTCCTCGATGGTCGCGCGCCCGGTGGCTATGCGCCCGGCGTCGATATCGATCAGGTCCGGCCAGCGCTGCGCCAGCTCCGTGCGGGTCGAGACCTTCACCACCGGCGCCATCGCCAGCCCGTAAGGCGTGCCGCGCCCGGTGGTGAACACATGCAGGTTCATCCCCGCCGCCAGTTGCAAGGTGCCGCACACGAAGTCGCTGGCGGGCGTGGCGCAAAAGATCAGGCCTTTGCCCTTGAAGCGCTCACCCGGGCCGAGCACCCCGTTGATCGCGCTGCTGCCAGACTTGACGATGGAGCCCAGGGACTTCTCGACAATATTCGACAACCCCCCCTTCTTGTTCCCCGGCGTGGTGTTGGCACTGCGATCCGCCTCGCCCTTGGCCAGATAACGGTCGTACCAATCCATCTCCCTAACCAACGCTTCGGCCACGTCCCTGGTCTGTGCGCGAGCAGTCAGCAGGTAAATCGCATCACGCACCTCGGTGACTTCGGAAAACATCACCGTCGCCCCCGCCCGCAACAACAAGTCCGAGGCGAAACCCAGCGCCGGGTTGGCGGTGATGCCGGAAAACGCATCACTGCCGCCGCACTGCATGCCCAGGATCAGCTCGGACGCCGGCACGGTTTCCCGGCGGCGCTGGTCGAGTTTCTTCAGGCGCGCCTCGGCCAGCGCCATGATCTGCTCGATCATCTCGCCAAACCCGTGGCTGGAATCCTGCAGCCGATACAGCCACGGCTCGCTCAGGTCGACGGAGCTGTCGTTATCGTGCATCACCTGCCCGGCCTGCAATTTCTCGCAGCCCAGGCTGATCACCAGGGCTTCGCCGCCCAGGTTCGGGTTGCGTGCCAGGTTGCGCACGGTGCGGATCGGGATATACGCATCCGTCGCAGTGATCGCCACCCCACAACCGTAGCTGTGGGTCAGCGCCACCACGTCATCGACATGCGGGTACTTGGGCAGCAATTCGTCCTTGATGCGCTTGACCGCATGGTCCAGCACACCGGTGACGCACTGCACCGTGGTGGTGATGCCGAGGATATTGCGCGTGCCGACCGTACCGTCGGCATTGCGATAGCCCTCGAAGGTAAACCCTTCCAGCGGTGCCTGGGCCTCAGGCACCTCGGTAGACAGCGGCAAGCTGTCCAACGGCGGCGCGGTAGGCATGCGCAGTTGATCTTCCTGCACCCAACTGCCGCGTGGGATCGGCGCCAAGGCGTAGCCGATGGTTTGGCCGTAGCGAATAATCCGGCCGCCTACGGGGATATCTTCGAGGGTCACTTTGTGGCTTTGTGGAATGAAATCCACGGTCACCAGGCCGTCCGGGAATTCGGTCCCGGCCGGTACACCCTGGTCATTGACCACGATCACCACGTTGTCGCGCTCGTGCAAACGAATCGAGCGCGGCGAGTCGGCATGTTCAATCAACTGCATCACTCGGCCCCTTCAGGAATGCGCTTGGGTAAGGTGGGTCAACTCGGGCCCTTGGCTTGGCGGCTCTTTGAGCACCACGCGTTTGATCGGGCCGACAATCACCAGGTAACTGAACACCGCCACCAGCGCATTCGCGCCGACAAACACCAGGGCCCATTTGAACGAACCAGTGGTACTGATGATGTAGCCGATGACAATCGGCGTGGTGATCGACGCCAGGTTACCGAAGGTGTTGAACAGGCCGCCACTGAGGCCAGCGATTTGTTTCGGCGACGTGTCAGACACCACCGCCCAGCCCAGTGCGCCAACACCCTTGCCGAAGAAGGCCAAGGCCATGAAGCCCACCACCATCCACTCGATATCCACGTAGTTGCAGGCCACGATGCTGCTGGAGATCAGCAGGCCGCCAATAATCGGCGCCTTGCGGGCGAAGGTCAGGGAATGGCCTTTGCGCAGCAGGTAGTCGGAGATCACCCCGCCCAATACACCGCCGATAAACCCGCAGATCGCCGGCAATGAGGCAACGAAACCGGCCTTGAGAATGGTCATGCCACGGTCCTGCACCAGATACACCGGGAACCAGGTCAGGAAGAAGTACGTGATGCCGTTGATGCAGTACTGGCCCAGGTACACGCCGAGCATCATGCGGTTAGTCAGCAACTGACGGATGTAATCCCACTTCGGACCGTCGGTTTTCTTACCCTTGCCCTTGTCCTGATCCATATCGACCAACGCACCATTGGCCGCGATGTGATTGAACTCGGCTTCGTTGATCATCGGGTGCTGGCGCGGGCTGTGGATAACTTTCAGCCAGACCAGTGAGAAAACAACGCCGATCACGCCCATCACGATAAACACGTGCTGCCAGCCGAAGCTGTAGACGATCCAGCCCATCAGCGGCGCGAACAGCACCGTGGCGAAGTACTGCGCCGAGTTGAAAATCGCCGAGGCCGTACCACGTTCGGCGGTGGGGAACCAGGCGGCCACAATCCGTGCATTGCCCGGGAAGGACGGCGCTTCGGCCAGGCCGACCATAAAGCGCAGCATAAACAGCGCCACGACCGCCGTGGAGATACCGAACTCACCGACGTAGCCTTGCAGCACGGTGAACAGTGACCAGGTGAAGATGCTCAGGGCATAGACTTTTTTCGAGCCGAACCGATCGAGCAGCCAGCCGCCGGGAATTTGCCCGGCCACGTAGGCCCAACCGAATGCAGAGAAGATGTAACCGAGGGTGACCGCGTCGATGCCGAGGTCTTTTTGCAGGCTGGAACCCGCTATCGCGATGGTGGCCCGGTCGGCGTAATTGATCGTAGTCACCAGGAACAGCATGAGCAGGATCAAATAGCGGACATGGGTCGGCTTGGTCGCTTGCATATAGAAGTACTCCCACTAATTATTTTTTTTGCGGGTAATGCGTGTTTTGTCCAGTGGTCACCGGCGCCTACACAAGCCGGTGACCACTGGGTGCTGCGTGTTACGAGCCGATGTAGCTGGTTTTCACCACGGTGTAGAACTCTTGCGCATAGCGACCTTGCTCACGCGAACCATAGGATGAGCCCTTACGGCCGCCGAACGGAACGTGATAGTCCACGCCAGCCGTCGGCAGGTTGACCATCACCATCCCGGCCTGGGAGTGGCGCTTGAAGTGGTTGGCGTATTTGAGCGAGGTGGTGGCAATCCCCGCCGACAAACCGAACTCGGTGTCGTTGGCCATGGCCAGCGCCGCCTCGTAGTCCGCCACGCGCACTACGTTGGCCACTGGGCCGAAGATCTCTTCACGGCTGATGCGCATGGCGGCTTCGCTGTCGGCAAACAGCGTCGGCGCCAGGTAATAGCCCTCGGTGTCGCAGGTCACCAGGCCGCCACCGCTCACCAACCGCGCACCTTCGCTCTGGCCGATGTCGATGTATTTCAAGTCCTGGTCCAACTGGGCCTGGGAGACGACCGGGCCGATGTCGGTGCCGCTTTTCAAGGCATGGCCGACCTTGATCGACTTCATGCGCTCGGCCATGGCCGCGACGAACTGGTCATGAATGCCGGCCGTCACGATCAAGCGGCTGGAGGCGGTGCAACGTTGGCCGGTGGAATAGAACGCGCTCTGTACCGATAACTCGACGGCCTGCTTGAGGTCGGCGTCATCGAGAATGATCTGCGGGTTTTTGCCGCCCATTTCCAACTGCACCTTGGCTTGGCGCGACACACAACTGACCGCGATCTGACGCCCCACACCGACCGAGCCGGTGAAGCTGATGCCGTCGACTTTCGGGCTGTTGACCAACACCTCGCCGACCACACGCCCGCTGCCCATCACCAGGTTGAACACACCAGCGGGGAAACCGGCGCGGGAGATGATTTCCGCCAGGGCCCAGGCGCAGCCCGGCACCAGCTCCGCCGGCTTGATCACCACGCAGTTGCCGTAGGCCAGGGCCGGAGCGATTTTCCACGCGGGGATGGCGATCGGGAAGTTCCACGGGGTGATCAAGCCGACCACGCCAAGGGCTTCGCGGGTGACTTCAACATTGACGCCCGGCCGCACCGACGGCACGTAGTCGCCGGACAGGCGCAGGCACTCGCCGGCGAAGAACTTGAAAATATTCCCGGCGCGGGTCACTTCGCCAATGGCTTCAGGCAGGGTCTTGCCCTCTTCCCGAGCCAGCAGCGTGCCAAGTTCTTCGCGGCGGGCGAGGATTTCGCTGCCGACTTTATCCAACGCGTCATGGCGGGCCTGGATTCCGGAAGTGGACCAGGCCGGGAACGCAGCACGGGCAGCATCGATGGCGGCGTTGACCTGGGCGACATCCGCCTTGGCATATTCGCCGACGACATCGGACAACTCCGACGGGTTGAGGTTGACGCAATAATCAGCGCCGGCCACCCATTGGCCGTTGATGTAGTTCTCAAAACGTTTGGCTTGGGACACGAATCTTCTCCTGACGCAAAAGGCCGCTGATTGCTCAGCGGCCTTATAGATAAGTTATTGCGGACCTTGCTTGTCGATCAGCGCGGCCAGGGCTTCGTATTCTTCCGGCAGCAGCTCGGTCAGTGGCGTGCGTACCGGGCCTGCGTCGTAGCCGACGATTTTGGCGCCTGCCTTGACGATGCTCACCGCATAGCCGGCCTTGCGGTTACGGATGTCCAGGTACGGCAGGAAGAAGTCATCGATGATCTTGCCGACAGTGGCGTGATCGTCGCGGGCGATGGCGTGATAGAAGTCCATCGCGGTTTTCGGGATGAAGTTGAACACCGCCGAGGAGTACACCGGCACGCCCAGCGCCTTGTAGGCAGCGGCGTAAATCTCTGCAGTCGGCAAGCCACCCAGGTAGCTGAAACGGTCGCCCAGACGACGGCGGATCGACACCATCAATTCGATGTCACCCAGGCCGTCCTTGTAGCCGATCAGGTTCGGGCAACGTTCGGCTAGGCGCTCCAGCAGTGGCGCAGTCAGGCGGCAGACGTTGCGGTTGTAGACCACCACGCCGATCTTGACCGACTTGCACACCGCTTCCACGTGGGCGGCAACCCCGTCCTGGCTGGCTTCGGTCAGGTAATGCGGCAGCAGCAGCAAGCCTTTGGCTCCGAGGCGCTCGGCTTCCTGAGCGTATTCGATGGCCTGACGGGTCGAACCACCCACACCGGCGAGGATCGGCACGCTGGTGGCGCAGGTATCCACTGCCGTCTTCACAACCTGGGAATATTCGCTGGCGGCCAGGGAGAAAAACTCACCGGTGCCGCCGGCAGCGAACAGTGCAGTGGCGCCGTAGGGGGCTAGCCACTCCAGACGCTTGATATAGCCGGCCTGATGGAAATCACCTTGTGCGTTGAAATCGGTCACGGGGAAAGACAGCAGACCGTGGGAGAGGATGGACTTCAGTTCTTGTGGATTCATTATTCGAACACCCTGGCAAAGACTTTCTATCGAAAGGTTATTGTTGGTTCTGGTTATGTCATACGTCATCGTACAACTATAAAATATTTCGTCAACTGCAATTCATCGACGTTCATCGAACCGCCTGTTGAGACAGCGCGTGTTGACGTAGGATTTTTTTCCTCTATGCTCAAATAACTGTATATGCATACAGTAAAAAGGAAGATCCCCACGACATAGCAAGGAGCTAACATGTCCGGTCTTGAACTCGCAGCACCCGAAAAAAACCTACCCACCCTGCGTTTCGAAGGCGCTGAACACACCGCCATCGGTGACGACACGCTGTTGCGCTTCGCCAAGGACGCCCCGGCGATTGCCGCCCGACACGTCGAACTGCACCTGCCCAACGGCCTGGCGCTGACCTATGGTCAAGTGATCGCCCTGGGCGGTGACTTCTATGGCATTCCCGGCCAACCCATCAGTGATGGCACCTCCCCTGCCGAGCGCGTGCAACGCTTTAGCGCCGCATTCAACTCGCTGGCGGTGCTGCCGGCGTCACGGGAGGAAGCACCGAAGATCCTGGCGGTGATGCAAAAGGAGATCAACGCGGTCAACCAGGCGATCAAGGACGGCAAATCACCCCACGACGCCTACGCTGCGCTCGGTGATACGTTGTCCGAGGAGTGGAACCGCATCACCGGCGGTGGCAGTGTGGTTTCGGCGCTGTTTCCCCTGGGGCGTTACTTGAAGCTGGCGGCGGACAACGCCGACCACTTCGGCGAATGGGCGCTGTCGGCCTACCTGGCCGGGCATACGGCAGCGCTGCAACAAGCGGTCATCGCCCATCAGAGCGGCACCGACCAGGCGCTGGAACTGGCCTATGCAATGAACAGTTTTGCCGATCACTTCCTGACCGACCTGTTTTCCGCCGGCCACCTGCGAGTGCCGCGCAAACAACTGGCCGCCGTGGTGACGCCCGGGGATTTGGGCTCACTGGTCAGCCGCTTCATGCACGATGAAGACAGCAAGTTCGGGCTCAAGGTACGCAATGCCGTCGGTGACGAGTGGCATGCCTACGGGGATAAACGCTACTTCGATGCCGACGACGCGGCCAACCGGGCCCAGGTCCAACGCGCCGTGCAGGCGTCGGCCGATGAGATTTTCGACGCGTTTATCAGCGGCGTCGCGCCCTCCCCGGCCCACTTCAAGGCGCCGCTGTATGTGCCGGATCTGAATGCGGCGCAGAACCCGGCGAATAACTTTTCGCCGTTGTTCAAGATGCAGGGAGACAAGGTGCTGCGGCGCAAGGACGTGAATGACTTGAACGACAAGCATTGGACCGCTGATTGGTGGGGGTGGAGTACGTACTTGCTGCTCAAGGACTACACGCCCAATACACCTGCTTGAGGCGTACCGTTTGTCGTGACTGCATGACTGTCCTCAAGGGCCAAGTCCTTGGCTCTTGAGGCTTTTCATTCCCGTCATCCGCAGACGCAGAGCCAGGCAGACCCGTGGGTTCTGGTAACGGCTAAGTACATCTTCATGGCGGCACAAATCGAGCAGAACGTGATCGTGCTTGATGCCTTGACCACAGCGCCGCCTACCGACATTCGCCCACCGGCGGTTTGATCACTCGGCCCGTTCTGCCGCTTCATGGGCATGGCGCAGCCGCTCCCGACTGTTCGTCAAATGCAAGCGCATCGCCGCCCGCGCCGCGTCCGAATCCTGACGCGCGATTGCTTCATAGATTTCTTCGTGTTCGCGGCTCAAGCGCTTCATGTAGTGCTGCTGGTCATCCTGGGCCAGGCGCGCCGAGTTCAGGCGGGTACGCGGAATGATGCTAGTGCCCAGGTGAGTCATGATGTCGGTGAAGTAGCGGTTGCCGGTGGACAGGGCAATCTGCAGGTGGAACTGGAAGTCCGACGCTACCGCATCGCCGGCATGGGCGGCGCTTTCATTCAAGGCGTCGAGGGCGGCACGCATGCCGGCCAATTGTTCGTCGCTGCGGCGCAACGCGGCCAGGCCCGCAGACTCCACTTCCAGGCTGATACGCAGTTCCAGGATCGCCAACACATCACGCAGGGTCACGACGGTGGCCGGGTCAATGCGGAAGCCGCTGGGGCTTGGCGTGTCCAACACAAAGGTGCCGATACCGTGGCGGGTTTCCACCTGTCCCGCCGCCTGCAAGCGCGAGATGGCTTCACGCACCACCGTGCGGCTGACGCCATGGGCCTCCATGATCGCCGATTCGGTGGGCAATTTGTCGCCACGCTTGAGTTGGCCGTCGCGGATCTGCTCGGACAACACCGTGACCAATTCCTGGGCAAGGCTGCGGCGCTTGCGGGGAAAACGCGGGGCGGTGTTGGTGCTTTCCATGTTGGGTCATCTTTCTTGGTGAACTGAAGACGCATCATAGCCCATGGCGGTTGTACGATCACCGTCCCCGGCATGTCTTTCATCTACAACGACCAGGCAAAAAAATGCCCCGGCAACCGCCGAGGCATTTTTCAGGCTCGCCCGAAGGCAACAACCGCTTACTTCACCACTTTCAGACTGGGCCGGCCGCTTGGACGCGGTGGCTCGGTATCCGGTGGCGGCACTTCATCGTCGTCTTCCCCTTCGATCGCGTCGTCATCCTCGAAAGGCGACTCCAGATCGAACACCATGCCTTGACCATTTTCCCGGGCGTAAATCCCGAGGATGGCGCCAATCGGCACGTACAGCGTATGCGGCACACCGCCGAAACGCCCTTCGAAGCTGACGGCTTCGTTGTCCATGTGCAGGTGGCGCACCGCACTCGGCGATACGTTCAGCACAATCTGCCCGTCACTGGCAAAACCCTGCGGAACCTGAACCGCAGGAAACTCGGAATTGACCAGCATGTGCGGGGTGCAATCGTTGTCCACAATCCACTCATAGAGCGCGCGAACCAGGTAGGGTCGACTGGAGTTCATCAACGGCTCCTTAAGCCTTAGCGCATATCGCGTTCGACACCAGACAGACTCGTCTGGAAAGCCTCACGCGCAAACTGGCGCTCCATGTAATCAAGCAGCGGCTTGGCCGGCCGCGGCAGTTCAATGCCCATAATCGGCAAGCGCCAGAGTATGGGCAATAGGCAGCAATCCACCAGGCTTTGTTCCTCGCTGAGGAAAAAAGGCTTGTCGGCGAACAGTGGCGAAACACCCGTCAGGCTCTCGCGCAATTCCTTGCGCGCCACGACACGGGCCGCCTCTTTGCTGCGCGAATCCAGAATCAAATCCACCAGCCCGCACCAGTCGCGCTGAATCCGATGGATCAGCAGGCGGCTGTTGGCACGCGCCACCGGGTATACCGGCAGCAAAGGCGGATGCGGGTAACGCTCATCCAGATATTCCATCACCACGGTTGACTCCCACAACGCCAGGTCACGATCGACCAGGGTGGGCAAGCTGCCGTAAGGGTTCACTTCGATCAGTTTCGGCGGGTGACGACCCACCTCCACACTGATGATCTCGGCGCTGACACCCTTCTCTGCGAGCACGATGCGTACTCGGTGGGAATAGTGGTCGGCGGGGTCGGAGTAACAGGCCAACCGATTGGTCACGCCCATGGCGGTCCTCCTCGCTTGTTGAAATTATCGGAAGCTCAAAAACGAGCGCGCCCAGAGAGCATCTCGGTAGTACCTGATGACCAGGTCGCTACGGTTTAGAGATGCCGCTGGGCGCGCAAGATTAACAGCAATTGCTTACGGTTGGATCAATGCACATCCTTCCAGTATTCGCGCTTGAGCAGATAAGCGAATACGAAGAAGAAAGCCAGGTACAGCAAGACATACGTACCAATGCGCTGGTGCTGCAGTTTGACCGGGTTGGCCGAGTAGGCCAGGAAGGTCACGAGATTCTTGACCTTCTCGTCGAACTGCTCTTCGTTCAGCGCGCCGGACTTGGGCACGATGGTCAGTTGATCGCACGCTTCATGTGTCAGCGGCGTGCCGGTCAACGGGTCAAATTGCTTCTTGCCGCCATCTACTACCTGAACCTGCTTGCATCCTATCACTTGGCGACCCTGCAGGCCGACCAGAACGTTAGGCATAGCGACGTTCGGGAACACCACGTTGTTCACGCCCCATGGACGTGCAGGGTCTTCATAGAAGGATTTCAGGTAGCCGTAGAGCCAATCGGTGCCGCGAACCCGCGCCACCAGGGTCAGGTCGGGCGGCGGAGCGCCGAACCAGGCCTTGGCGTCCGCCGGCTGCATGCCGATGTTCATGTGGTCGCCAATCTTGGCGCCGGTGAACACCAGCTTATTGAGCATCACCTCGTGCGGAATGCCCAAGTCATCGGCCACGCGCTCGTATCGCTGGAACTTGGCGCTGTGGCACCCCATGCAATAGTTGGCGAACGTGCGAGCGCCGTCCTGCATGGCCGCTTTGTCAGACACGTCGATAGCGACTTTTTCCAACTCGGGGCCTTGCTCGGCAGCGAAGGACAGTAGCGGCAGCGCCGCAAGCATCAATGCAACGAATAATTTTTTCATCAGCCAGTCACCCTTTCCGGAACCGGTTTGGTCTTCTCAAGCCGGGTGTAGAACGGCATCAGAATGAAGTAGGCGAAGTACAGGAAGGTGCAGACCTGCGACAGCAACGTGCGCTCAGGAGTCGGCGCCAGTACACCCAGTACACCCAGGATAACGAACGCAATGCAGAACACCCACAGCCAGATCTTGCTCAACCAGCCCTTGTAGCGCATGGACTTGACCGGGCTTCGGTCGAGCCACGGCAGCACGAACAGCACTGCGATGGCGGCGCCCATGGCGATCACGCCCATGAGCTTGTCGGGGATCGCCCGCAAGATCGCGTAGAACGGTGTGAAGTACCAGACCGGGGCAATATGCACAGGCGTCTTGAAGGCGTTGGCCTGTTCGAAGTTAGGTTTCTCCAGGAAATAACCACCCATCTCCGGGAAAAAGAACACGATCGAGCAGAACACGAACAAGAACACGACGACACCGACAATATCTTTTACGGTGTAGTACGGGTGGAACGGAATGCCATCCAGCGGGATGCCGTTCTCGTCCTTGTGCTTCTTGATGTCCACACCATCAGGGTTGTTCGAACCCACTTCGTGCAGCGCCAGGATGTGCAGCACCACCAAACCGAGAATCACGATCGGCAAGGCCACCACGTGCAAGGCGAAGAAGCGGTTCAGGGTGATGCCCGAGATCAGGTAGTCACCACGAATCCATTGGGTCAGGTCGTTGCCGATCACCGGGATCGCGCCGAACAGCGAGATGATCACCTGGGCGCCCCAGTACGACATCTGGCCCCACGGCAGCAGGTAGCCCATGAAGGCTTCAGCCATCAGCGCCAGGTAGATCAGCATGCCGAACACCCACACCAGCTCACGCGGCTTCTGGTACGAACCGTAGAGCAAACCACGGAACATATGCAGGTAGACCACGATGAAGAACGCCGAGGCGCCGGTGGAGTGCAGCAGGCGCAGGATCGAGCCGTACTCGACGTCACGCATGATGTATTCGACGGAAGCAAACGCCTCCTCCGCCGACGGGGTGTAGCTCATGGTCAGCCAGACGCCGGTGACGATCTGATTGACCAGCACCAGCAGTGCCAGGGAGCCGAAGAAGTAGAAGAAGTTGAAGTTTTTTGGCGCGTAATACTTGCTGAGATGGTCTTCCCACATTTTGGTGGCGGGGAAGCGCGCATCGACCCAATCCATGAACTTACTCATCACGCGTTCTCCTTGTCGAGGCCAATGACAATGATGTCGTCAGATTCGTAGTTATGCGGAGGCACGGGCAGGTTCAGTGGAGCAGGTTGCGATTTGTAGACGCGGCCGGCCAGGTCGTAGTGCGAACCGTGGCAGGGGCAGAAATAACCGCCGACCCAATCCTTGCCCAGGTCGACTGGCGCCACTTCAGGGCGGAAAGTAGGTGAGCATCCCAGGTGGGTACACAGACCGACCAGCAGCAGAATCTCTGGCTTGATCGAACGTGCTTCGTTTTTGGCGTAGGCGGGTTGGTCGGAAAACTCAGATTTTGGGTCAGACAACTGGCCTTCGATCTTTTTCAGATTTCCCAGGATTTCCTCCGTTCGACGAACAATGAAGACCGGCTGACCGCGCCACTCAGCAATCATCTGCTGGCCTGGCTCGATCTTGCCAATATTCACTTTCACCGGTGCACCTGCGGCTTTCGCCTTGGCACTGGGAAACCATGACCCCACGAACGGGACCGCAGCCCCCACCGCTCCTGCAGCACCCACCACGGATGTGGCTGCTACCAAGAAGCGACGCCGGCCTGCATTCACGCCGTCATTGCTCATTCAGTCCTCTCCCATCAGCTTTTTGGCCTGTTAAATCAGGCGTCTACTAAGTATTAAATCTGAACTTATAAAAATTTTGCCGAATGGTAATGAAAAGCCCCACCTCTGACAAGGGAATTACCCGGAGCTCCAGCTCCAAGCCTTGTAGTATAGGGGGTCTACGGCTGTGGCAAGTTGTCACGCCGAAATTTATACATAAATCGCAGGCAATAAAAAACGCCCAGCTCCGTGAGGAGGCTGGGCGTTTTTGTGGAACGTAAAGCGAATTAACGCTTCGAGTACTGCGGACGCTTACGCGCTTTACGCAGACCGACTTTCTTACGTTCAACTTCACGGGCATCACGAGTCACGAAGCCAGCTTTGCGCAGAGCGCCACGCAGGGTTTCGTCGTACTGCATCAGAGCGCGAGTGATACCGTGGCGGATTGCGCCAGCTTGACCACTTACACCGCCACCGATAACGGTGACGTAGATGTCGAACTTTTCACCGGTCTCGGTCAGTTCCAGCGGCTGACGAACTACCATGCGGGCAGTTTCGCGGCCGAAGAAATTTTCCAGAGTGCGGTTGTTGATCGAGATGTTACCAGTGCCCGGACGCAGGAAAACGCGTGCGGTTGCGGTTTTGCGACGGCCAGTGCCGTAATTTTGAGTCGCCGACATAATGAACTATTCCGTTAAAACTTCAGTTCTTGGGGCTGCTGAGCAGCATGAGGGTGAGCAGCGCCCGCATAGACTTTCAGCTTGCGAAACATATCGCGACCCAGTGGGCCCTTCGGCAGCATGCCTTTAACCGCGATTTCAATCGGGGCCTCAGGCTTCTTGGCGATCAGACCTTCGAAATTAGAAGACTTGATGCCGCCTGGGAAACCGGAGTGACGGTAGTACATTTTGTCTTGCGCTTTGTTGCCGGTAACACGTACCTGCTCAGCGTTGATGATCACGATGTAGTCACCGGTGTCAACGTGAGGAGTGTATTCAGGCTTGTGCTTGCCACGCAGACGGCTGGCGACTTCAGTGGCCAGACGACCCAGAGTCTGACCAGCGGCGTCGACGACAAACCAGTCGCGCTGAACTGTTTCCGGTTTTGCAGTAAAAGTTGTCATTCTTTAATAGCCTCAGGGGCCGCCCTGTAAATTAGACGGCGGATCTTACTGAATAGTGCGTACTTTGACAAGTCAAAGGCAGCCGGATACAGACGCTATCGGGGGCTCGGGTCGGCGCGTCCGTTCAACGGCAAGATTCTTCGGCAGGCGGCGCATCACTTCCACTGCAGAAAGAGGTGGGCAATTATGCAGATTGCGAAAAAAATTTCAACCTGCTTTTATGATTGTTTTCCCCAAAGGAGCACCCGATGGATTATCGACAGCTGGGCCGTACCGATCTGAACGTAAGCGCGATAGCCTTGGGCACCATGACCTGGGGCGAGCAGAACAGCGAGGCAGAGGCCTTCGCACAGATCGAACGGGCCAAGGCCGCAGGGATCAACTTCCTCGACACGGCGGAAATGTACCCGGTGCCGCCCAAGGCCGATACCTACGCCACCACCGAGCGTTACATCGGTAATTACTTCAAAAGCCACGGCGACCGGGCCGACTGGATTCTCGCCAGCAAGATCGCCGGCCCCGGCAACACCATCGACTACATCCGCGGCGGCCACCCGCGCCACAACCGCAAGCACATCGTCGACGCCCTGGATGCCAGCCTCAAGCGCCTGCAGACCGACTGGATCGACCTCTACCAGTTGCATTGGCCGGAGCGCAGCACCAATTTCTTCGGCCAGTTGGGCTACACGCACAAGGACGAAGACGACCTGACGCCGCTGGAGGAAACCCTCGAAGCGCTGGACGCGCAAGTGAAGGCCGGCAAGATCCGCCACATCGGCCTGTCCAATGAAACACCCTGGGGCACCATGAAATTCCTCGCCCTGGCCGAAGCCCGTGGCTGGACCCGCGCAGTGTCGATCCAGAACCCCTACAACCTGCTCAACCGCAGCTTTGAAGTGGGCCTGGCGGAAATCGCGATTCGCGAACAGTGCGGCTTGCTGGCTTATTCGCCCTTGGCGTTCGGCATGCTCAGCGGCAAATACGAAGGCGGCGCACGCCCGGCAAAAGCCCGCCTGACGGAATACAGCCGCTTCAGCCGCTACTTCAACCCGCAGTCGGAAGCGGCGTGCAGCCGCTATGTGGCACTGGCCCGCGCACACGGCCTGGACCCGGCGCAGATGGCGTTGGCGTTCGTTACGCAGCAGCCGTTCGTGACCAGCAACATCATTGGTGCGACGACGCTTGAGCAACTGGACAGCAACCTTGCCAGCGCAGACCTGAAACTGTCGAAAGAGGTGCTGGAGGGGATTGAGGCGATTCAGAAGGATCATCCGAATCCGGCGCCTTGATTGACCTTTAGGCCGCCATCGGGGGCAAGCCCCCGATGAGGCCCTCAGCCACACCACCGAAATCAAAGCGCCCGCGCAATAATCTCCTTCATGATCTCGTTGGTCCCCGCATAAATCCGCTGCACCCGCGCATCCGCCCAGGCGCGGGCGATCGGGTATTCCCACATGAAGCCGTAGCCGCCATGCAATTGCACGCACTCGTCGAGCACCTTGCATTGCAGGTCCGTGGCCCAGTACTTGGCCATCGCGGCGGTGGGCACGTCGAGCTTGCCCTCAAGGTGCAATGCCAGGCACTTATCGACGAACACGCGGCCGATCTGGATCTCGGTGGCCATCTCCGCCAATTTGAAGCGGGTGTTCTGGAAATCGGCAATCGCCTTGCCGAACGCCCTGCGCTCACGGGTGTAGTCGAGCGTCCATTGCAGCGCTGCTTCGGCTGACGACAGCGCGCCAATCGCCACGGTCAAGCGCTCCTGGGGCAACTCCTGCATCAAATAGGCAAAGCCCATGCCCGCCTGGCCCAGCAAGTTTTCCTTGGGTACACGGACATCCTGGAAGAACAGCTCAGAGGTGTCCTGGGCCTTCATGCCGACTTTCTCCAGGCGCTTGCCCTTATCGAAGCCCGGCGTGGCGGCCTCCACCAGGAACAGGCTGGTGCCCTTGGCGCCGGCCTTGGGGTCGGTCTTGGCGACCACGATCACCAGATCGGCGAGAAAGCCGTTGGTGATGAAGGTCTTGGAGCCGTTGATCACATACTCATCGCCGTCCAGCACTGCGCTGGTCTTGACCCCTTGCAGATCGGACCCGGCACCCGGCTCGGTCATTGCGATGGCCGTGACCATCTCGCCGGAGATCAATCTGGGCAGGTATTTGTGCTTCAACGCCTCACTGCCGTAATGCAGGATGTACGGCGCGACAATATCCGAATGCAGGGAGAAACCGATGCCGGTCAGCCCCAGACGGCTGATTTCTTCGATCACCACTGCGCTGTAAAGAAAGTCCGCACCCAGGCCGCCGTACTCCTCCGGCAGATGGGAGCACAACATCCCCGCCTCGCCGGCCTTGTTCCACAGCGTGCGGTCGATATAGCCCTGCTTCTCCCATTGCGCGTGGAACGGCGCGGCGTCTTTTTCAAGGAAGGTGCGCACGCTCTGGCGGAAGAGCTCGTGTTCCGAACTGAACAAGGTTCTGGGGATCATGGGTCACCTGCGTGGATTGTCGGACAAAGACGAACCACAGAGCCTATGCCCCGACGACGTCACGGGACACTGGACACATGCGACAAAAAATAAGACGATCCAGCCGTCTGGTGACCACTTTCCCCTATAAGAATAAATGAAATTATGTCTAACCAAATCTCCACGCCCCTGCGGCGCGTCAGCATTTTGGCCATTGATCGGGTATTCGCTTCCACCCTCATGCAAGCCAAGGATTTCTTCCACCTCGCCAGCCTGCGTTACGGCAAACAACAAGGCCTGGGCCTGACCCCCGCATTCGAAACCCGCCTGGTCAGCCCCGACGGGCTATCGGCGCGCAGCTTCAGTGATGTGATCATGCCGATGGACGGCGGGCTGGAAGACGCCGACATCATCGTGCTACCGGCCTTCTGGGATGACTTCGACGCCCTGTGTACGCGTTACCCGCAAGTGCTGCCGTGGCTGCGTGAACAGCACGCCCGCGGCGCCGTAGTCTGCGGCGTAGCCAACGGGGTGTTCTGGCTGGCCGAAGCCGGGCTGCTCGATGGGAAGGAGGCGACGACCTACTGGCGTTTCTTCAATGCCTTCAGCGAGCGCTTCCCCAAGGTCCAACTTAACCAGGACAAGCACCTCACCGACGCCGACAACCTGTACTGCGCCGGCGGTACCACCTCCGCCTGCGACCTCTACATTTATTTGATCGAACGCTTCTGCGGCGCCAATATCGCCCAGGCCGTGGCCCGCGACATTCTTTACGAAGTGCAGCGTAGCTACTCGCCGGGACGGATCGGTTTCGGCGGGCAGAAGCTGCACCAGGACGTGATCATCCTGCAAATCCAGCACTGGCTCGAAGAACATTTCGCCGACAAGTTCCGCTTCGAGGACGTCGCCCGGGAACACGGCATGAGCATCCGCAACTTCATGCGCCGCTTCCAGACCGCCACCGGCGACAAACCGCTGCATTACCTGCAACGGCTGCGGATCGAGACGGCAAAAGGACTGCTTTCGGGCAGCCGCAAGAGCATCAAGACCATCAGTTATGAGGTGGGTTACGACGATGCGAGCTTCTTTGCGCGGTTGTTCAGGCAGCACACCGAGCTGTCACCGAACCAGTATCGCCAGCAGTTCCAGCAAGCCGCGTAATCAGGGCCGTACAGAGGCCGAATGTGGGAGGGAGCTTGCTCCCGATGGCGGTGGATCAGTCACTACATCATTGACTGACATTCCGCTATCGGGAGCAAGCTCCCTCCCACATTGGAGCTGCGTCGTGCTTAGGGCTTGTGCGCCCGCGACAGGAACTCGTGGGATTGCATTTCCAGCAAGCGGCTCAGGGTGCGCTGGAATTCAAAGTTCAAGCGACCGCCGGTGTAGAGGTCCTTGAGCTCGACTTCCGCCGAGATGATCAACTTGACGTTGCGGTCATAGAACTCGTCGACCATGTTGATAAAGCGGCGCGCGATGTCGTCGGTGCTGACGCTCATCTGCTCCACGCCACTGAGGATCACGGCGTGGAAGATCTTGCCCAGTTCGATGTAGTCGTTCTGGCTGCGCGGGCCGTCGCACAGTTCACGGAAGTCGAACCACGCCACGTCATCGCAGGTGCGCAAGGCGATGATTTCGCGGTTTTCGATGATCAACTTGTCGTTTTCCACCGCCTGGGTGCATTCCGGCGTGAGGGCGCGGAAGCTTTTGCGCAGGCTTTCTTGCGCCGCATCGTTGAGCGGGAAGTGGAACAACTCCGCTTGCTCCAGGTGCCGCAGGCGGTAATCGACGCCACTGTCGACGTTGACGATCTCGGTGTTCTGCTTGATCAGCGCAATGGCCGGCAGGAAGCGCGCGCGTTGCAGGCCATCCTTGTACAGGCCATCGGGCACGATGTTCGAGGTAGCGACCAGGGTCACGCCGTTCTTGAACAACTCTTCCATCAAGGTGCCGAGGATCATGGCGTCGGTGATGTCGGAGACGAAGAACTCATCGAAACAGATCACCCGCGCTTCTGCGGAGAACCGCTTGGCGATGATGGTCAGCGGGTTTTTCTCGCCCGGCAGGGTTTTCATCTCTTCGTGGACGCGCTTCATGAAGCGGTGGAAGTGCGTGCGGACCTTTTCCCTGAACGGCAACGCTTCGAAGAAGGTGTCCACCAGGTAGGTCTTGCCGCGACCGACGCCGCCCCAGAAGTACAGGCCCTTGACCGGCGTGTAGCCTTTCTTGCCAAACAACTTGCTGAACACCCCGGGTTTGCTCTGCGAGGCCGCGACCAGGTCTTCGTACAGGCGTTGCAAATGACGCACCGCCGTTTCCTGGGCCGCATCGTGGAAGAATTCAGGGCGTTTCAGATCAGCTTGATATCGTTCTAGGGGCGTCATAATTTCGTTAGCAAGGCAACAAAAACGGGCCGTCACTGTAACGACGGCCCCGGATAATGGCAATCAACCCTTGGTCGGGTTAATCCTCGAGGGGGGTCAACGCGACGCGCAGGGCTTCGATGGCGGCATCGCGCGACGCGGCATCGGCGAACGTAGCGCTGTCGGCCACTGCGGCGGCGTCCAGCCATACACTGAAGCTCAGGGCTTCAGTGCGCACGTCCAGCGCAGCGCCACTTTGCAATTGCTTGGTCACTGCGCCAGCCGCTTTGCCGTCGGCAAAATTGCGCGACAACAGCAGTTGCTCGCCATCGGCCGCCAGCAGGCGGAAGCGGAAGCTGCCGTCGTCTTCACGAAAGCTCACGAAGCGTGCAGCTTTGGCGGCCTTTTTCTTGGTGCTGACCGGCGCTGCGGCCTGGTTGACGAACGAACGCAGGCCCACTGCCTCACGCAGTTCGGCGAGGAACGGCGCGGCCACGGCGCGGGCTTTTTGGGCACCGATCAGCAGCAGGTCTTCCATGTCCGCCGGGCGCGACATCAATTGGTGATAGCGCTCGCGGGATTCACCCAGTTGACCGTCCAGCAGTTGGAACAGACGGTTCTTCGCCTCGCCCCAGCCCAGGCCTTGCAACAACTCGGCGCGAAATTCCTGCTCCTGGGCCTTGCTGGCAAACGCCTGGTACAGGGTGAACAGGTGCGAATTGTCCGGGTCCTTGGCTTCACCGGGCGCGCGGGAGTCGGTGACGATCCGCGAGATCGCGTCTTTCATGTCCTTGGCGCTGCTGAACAACGGGATGGTGTTGTCGTAGCTCTTCGACATCTTGCGACCGTCCAGGCCCGGCAAGGTGGCGACGCTTTCTTCGATCAACGCCTCGGGCATGGTGAAGAACTCTTTACCGTTGCCGAACAGGTGGTTGAAGCGCTGGCCGATGTCGCGGGCCATTTCCACGTGCTGGATCTGGTCGCGGCCCACCGGCACCTTGTGCGCGTTGAACATCAAAATGTCCGCCGCCATCAGCACCGGGTAGCTGTACAGGCCCATGGTGATGCCCGCATCCGGGTCTTCGCCGTTTTCCACGTTCTTGTCCACCGACGCTTTGTAGGCGTGGGCGCGGTTGAGCAGGCCCTTGGCGGCGACGCAGGTCAGCAGCCAGGTCAGCTCGGGGATCTCGGGGATGTCGGACTGGCGATAGAACGTCACCCGGTTCACATCCAGGCCACCGGCCAGCCAGGTCGCGGCGATTTCCATACGCGAGCGCTGGATGCGCTGCGGGTCATCGCATTTGATCAGGGCGTGGTAGTCGGCCAGGAAGTAGAAGGAGTCGGCATTGGCGTCCTGACTGGCAAGGATCGCCGGGCGGATCGCCCCGGCGTAGTTGCCCAGGTGCGGCGTGCCGGTGGTGGTGATGCCGGTGAGGATACGGGTACGAGTCGTCATGGGTAATCGCTTATCAGACTGCTATCAATTCGAGAGGCGCGGCAGCACCAGATCCTTCAGATCGGTCAGCTTGCCATGAAAAAAGTGTCCGCATTCTGCCACTTTCAGCAGCTCATGGGGGCGTTTCAGGGCGGCGGACCAGTCATAGACGCGTTGCGGGTCGACGACTTCGTCGGTTTCCGGCTGGATCAGGGTCAACGGGCAGTTCTGGGGCAGCACGTCGGTATCGCCCAGACGCATCACCGCAGCGGCGACCATGAACAGGTGCGCGAGCTTTTCGCCCTTGGCTTCCAGACGGCCACCGAGGCTGGCGGCGACATAGCCACCAAAGGAAAAACCGAGCAAGGTGATGGGCAGGTCGGGGTGTTTTTTGCGCAGCCAGGTGGCGGCCGCTTCGGCATCGTCTACTTCACCGCTGGCCATGTCATGGGTGCCGGCGCTGGCACCGACGCCACGGTAATTGAAACGCAACGTGATCAAACCGGCATCGCGCGCGGTGCGTTGCAGGGTCGAAACGACTTTATTGAGCATCGTCCCACCCTGCACCGGATTCGGATGGCAGATCAGCGCCAGGCCACGTGGTTCGGGGTTGTCGAGGTACAGGGCTTCCAATTGACCTACCGGGCCATCGATCAAAACAGGGGTTTCACGCATGAGCAAGGAATGAACTCCGTGACCTCTCAAAGGGTCGACTCGTCTAGCTAAAAGTCTGTGCATGGCATCATTGCGAGCTTAATCGCGGTATACAGCGCAGGTCCGAGCCGTTAACGTAAAGCAAAGCCGTTTATAGAGGAAGGACTCGTGGAACACTCGCTCTTAGTTTGGTTGTTGCCGACTCTTGCCCTGGTTGCCGGTGTCGCCATTGGATTCCTGGTTGCTCGCTTGCTGCCGAATGCCGCGCCTAACCGCACGCAGCGTCAGTTGGATGACATTCAGGAACGTTTTGACAGTTATCAGAACGAAGTTGTTACCCACTTCAACAGCACCGCGACCCTGGTCAAGAAGCTCACACAGAGCTACCAGGAAGTACAGGATCACCTCGCCGATGGCGCCAACCGCCTGGCGCTCGACGACATCACCCGTCAGCGCCTGCTGGCCGCGCTGCATTCCGATGCACCGCAGACCCCACGGGATCGCCTGACCCCGCCACGGGAAAACCAGGAGCCGCCACGGGACTACGCGCCAAAAACGCCGAACGCCCCAGGCATGCTGGATGAGCATTACGGCTTGAAGAAGTAAGTCTTTTCAGGCGCTGTAAAAAAAGCCCGGCTGATCGATGATCAGCCGGGCTTTTTGTTGGGCCTCAATCTCCAGACCAGCGGGGATGCCATTGTGGGAGGGAGCTTGCTCCCGATAGCGGCGGATCAGTTGATACATGGGCTGACTGACACACTGCTATCGCGAGCAAGCTCCCTCCCACACTGACCGAGTTGGGCCTCAGGAGACGGGCTGTTCCTGCAACAACCCACTGTCGATCCGCACATGCCGCCCATGGAAGCGCTTGAGGCTGCTGCGATGGCCAACGCTGACGATGCTCAGCCCCGGCAGTTCATCGATCAACGCCTGGTACAACGTCGCCTCATCCTCTTCATCCATGGCCGAGGTCGCTTCGTCCATGTACAGCCACTGCGGTGCGAACAACAATGCACGGGCAAAGGCCAGGCGCTGCTGCTCGCCCGGCGAGAGCATGCGCTGCCAGTGATTGGCTTCCTCCAGCCGCGCGACCAGGTGCGGCAAGCGGCAGGTTTGCAGGACCTGTGCATAACGTTCGTCCACGTACACGCCGTCGTCCTGTGGATAACTCAGCGCGGCCTTCAACGTGCCAATCGGCAGATACGGCTTCTGCGGCAGGAACAGGTAGCGCGCCGCCGGCAGGCGAATGCTGCCGTGGCCCGCCGGCCACAGTTGGCCCATGGCACGCAGCAACGTACTTTTACCGCTGCCGGAACGCCCGCTGAGCATCAGGCGCTGGCCTGGCTCGACGATCATGTCGGCGTCGGCGAGCAAGTGGCGACCATCGGCCAGATCCATGCCGAGCTTCTCTACCACCAGGCGCTCGCCTTCCGGGCGCACGTCGATGGCCGCAGGGCGCTGCTCGTTATCGCTCATGGCCTGCTGGAAACTCAGCAGACGATCACTGGTGGCGCGCCAACTGGCCAGCTCCGTGTACGCGCTGATAAACCAGCTGAAGTTGTCCTGGACGTTGCCGAACGCCGAGTTGATTTGCATCAGCTCGCCCAACTCGATCTTGCCGGCGAAGTAGCGCGGCGCGGCGACGATAAACGGAAAGATGATTGCGATCTGGCCGTAGCCGGCAGTGAAGAAGGTCAGGCGCTTGGACACTTTCATGATGTCCCAGAAGTTATGCCAGACCCGGCCGAAGCGTTGGCTCAAACGTCGATTTTCATTCGGCTCGCCGTTGTACAAGGCGATGCTCTCGGCGTTCTCGCGCACCCGCACCATGGAAAAACGCAAGTCCGCTTCAAAGCGTTGCTGCTGGTTGTTCAGCCCAATCAAGCGACGGCCGATCAAGTGCGTCAGCCAACTGCCCACGGCGGCATAAAGCAAAGCACACCAGAACATGTAGCCGGGGATGGTGAAGCCAAACACTTCGATACTGCCCGACACGCCCCACAGGATGATGGAAAACGACACCAGGCTGACTACGTTGCGCAGCAGCCCCACCCCCAAGTTCAAGGTGCTGGAGGTGAAGCTATTGAGGTCTTCGGAAATCCGCTGGTCCGGGTTATCGGTGTAATCGCCCTGCTCCAGCTGGTAGTAGTTTTTGTCGCTGAGCCAACGCGCAAAGTGTTTTTCGGTCAGCCAGGCACGCCAGCGGATGGTCAGCATCTGGGTTAGGTACAAACGGTAAACCGCACCGAGGATGGCCACCGCAGCGATACCGCCAAAATAGCCAATCAGTTGCCAGAAAGCCGCCGTGTCCTTATGTTCCAGGGCGTTGTAGAAATCCTTGTACCAGTGGTTGATCCACACGGAGATCGCGACGCTGAACAGTGACAAACCAATCACCGCCACCAACAACAACCAGGCCTTGCCCTTCTCTTCACTGCGCCAATAGGGCGTGATCATCGCCCAGGTTCGGCGAAAAAAGTGCCCACGCACCGCGTCATTGACCGCGGAGTACTCAGCGTTCTGATTCATCGTTCAGGCTCTGTAAGAAAATGTAACAGGCGTTTGAACCGATCATAGACGATCGGTTCAAGGCGCCGTGCGGCCTGAAGCAGATTGTTCAGCCGGCGTTCAGCGCCGTACCGGGCGCTTCTGCAACTTACGCTGCAGGGTACGACGGTGCATGCCCAGGGCACGGGCGGTGGCCGAGATATTGCCTTCGTGCTCGGTCAGCACACGCTGGATGTGTTCCCACTGCAGGCGGTCCACCGACATTGGGTTTTCCGGCACCAGGGTGTCGAGGTCGGCGTGCTCGGAGAGCAAGGCCGCCAGCACGTCGTCGGCGTCCGCCGGTTTGCACAGGTAGTTGCAGGCGCCGCGCTTGATGGCTTCGACGGCGGTGGCGATGCTGGAATAACCGGTGAGGATTACCACGCGCATTTCCGGATCGAGTTCGAGCAGCTTGGGCAGCAGCACCAGGCCGGAGTCGCCGTCCATTTTCAAGTCGAGCGCGGCGTAGTCCGGCAAGTCGGCCTGGGCGATGCTCAGGCCTTCTTCTGCGGAACCTGCCGTGCTGACGCGGAAACCGCGACGGCTCATGGCACGCGCCATGACGCGGGTAAAGGTAGCGTCATCATCTACCAGCAACAGATGCGGCAGTTCTTCGCCTTCGACTTGGATCTCGTCACTCATCGATATCTCCTCGTGCGACACGGGGTAGGCGCAGCTCGGTGAGCGTGCCGCCTTCCTCATGACTATAGAGCTTCACTGAGCCGCCCGCGCGGGTCACGCTGGCCTTGCTCAAAAACAGGCCGAGGCCGAAACCTTTGCCCTTGGTGGTAAAGAACGGTTTGCCGATCTGCTCGGCGATGGCCAGCGGCACGCCGGCGCCGTGGTCACGAATGCTGATGGTCAGGTCTTCGGTATTCCAGTCCAACTGCACTTCGAGGCCTTCGGGGCAGGCATCGGCGGCATTGTTCAGCAGGTTGAGCAGGGCCTGGGTCAAGTCCGGCGGCGGCGCCAAGCGCGGCACGCTGCCCTGCCCCAGCAGGTGGAAACGGTAACTGGCTTCGGGGCGCATCAAGTGCCAGCGGTTCAAGGCTTCGTCGAGCCACTGGGTCACGTCCTGCATCTCCACCGCCAGGCGGCGATTGGCTTCGGCGGCGCGTACCAGTTGCTGCAAGGTTTGCTTGCACTGCTTGACCTGTTCGCGCAGCACGCCGAGATCTTCTTGCAGCGCCGGGTCGTGATGGTCCTGGGTCATTTCGTTGAGCAGTACGCTCATGGTCGCCAGGGGCGTGCCCAACTCATGAGCTGCACCGGCAGCCTGGGTGGCGACGGCCAGCAGTTGCTGGTCGCGCAGGCCCTCTTCGCGGCGAATGGCACGCAACTCTTCCTGACGGCGCAGTTCTTCGGCCATGCGGGCGGCAAAAAAGGTGATGACGGCAGCGGACAGCGCGAAGCTCAACCACATCCCGTAGATCTGCAGGTTTTCCCGGGCGATGGGGAACGTCTGCAACGGGTAGAACTGCGCCAACAGCAAGGTGTACAGGGTCAGGGCGATGCCGGAAAGCACCACCGAGTAGCGCCACGGCAAGGTCACGGCCGCGATGGTCAGGGGCACCAGGTAATACGAAACAAACGGATTGGTGGAACCGCCGGAGAAATACAGCAACACACTGTGGATAAACAGGTCGCAGGCCAACTGCAGGGCGTACTCCAGCTCGGTCACCGGCCAGGTGGTGCGCAACCGGATGGCGGTAAACACACACAGCACGGTGGAAAAGCCCAGGGTCACGCTCAGTTGCAGCCATGGCAGCGCCAGCAGGTCGAACCAATAGGCAAGCCCGACCGAACCGGCCTGCGCGGCCAGCACCAGGGTGCGAATGAACGTCAGGCGCCAGAGGTTCTGGCGGGTGGCGGAAGTCAGTTTTACGACGGCGAGCATGAGCTCTCCCGGTGAGCGCTGCAGGCGGATCGGCAGGAGTATAAACGAAGCAGACACGCTGGCACGGCGTGTGTGGCTCTTTGACGCAGGCGCGGTAAATTACCGTTCGTCGGCGCCACGACAATGTGTAGCGGATGTGTAAACCCGAAGAACCCGACACCACCGTCTACAGTCATATCGACACGAACATCCCAAGGAGTTTCCATGTCCCGTTTCATTCGCAATGCTGCCGTTCTCACCCTCAGCGCCGGGGTCCTGGCCAGCCTTCCGGCCGTCGCCGCCGATGAACTGCATTACAACCAGATTTCCCTGCGGGCCGAGGTCAGCCAGGAAGTAGCCCGCGACCAGATGATCGTCACCCTCTACACCGAATCCCAAAACACCGACCCGGGCAAGCTCGCCGCGGAAATCACCACCACCATGAACAAGGCCCTGGCCCAGGCTCGCGAAGTCAAAGGCGTGACCCTGCGCCAGGGTAGCCGCAACAGCTACCCGATCTACGACAACAAGAACCAGAAAATCACCGGCTGGCGCGAACGTGCCGAACTGCGCATGGAAAGCTCGGACTTTGCCGCCTTGTCCAAGCTCACTGGCGAAATGCTGACCCACCTGAAGATGAACAGCATGGACTTCGCCATCGCCAACCCGACCCGCAAGGCCAGCGAGGATGCACTGCTCAAAGACGCCGTCAACGCGTTCAAGGCGCGTGCGCAACTGGCCACCGATGCGTTGGGCGGCAAGGGTTACAAGATCGTCAACCTGAACTTCAACACCAATGGTTATCCACAGCCTTACGCGCGCGGCGCCATGATGATGAAAGCCGCAGAGATGGACTCGGCGCCGACGCCGGAAGTGGAAGCCGGCACCAGCCAGGTCAGTATGTCGGCGGAGGGGGTCATCGAAGTGCTTCAATAACCCTCCCACGAACCCAAAAAACGGCGCGACCTCAGGCTCGCGCCGTTTTTTTGTGAATGGCAATCAGCAGTAACCCCCGCTGACATCTAGCGTGGAATCGTTTTCTCGATTTTCGGCACACATCAGTACCCTCAGATAAACAAGGAGTGATCTGCGGGCGTGTATCCACATCACTACCGAGAACTCCAACGATGACACTTTCCGTCGTAAACCCAGCGTCGACCCAAACCTTCACCCCCAGCCCGTCAGCCGCCTCGGATACTTCATCCGACTCCGCCACGCCCTCTACCCCGCGCGCGCCGGGCGATAGCCAATTGGTGCAAAACTTCCTCAGTGCGCTCAACAGCACAAGAGGCGAATACGCCGCCCCGATTCAAATCCCGCCAAACTCCACACTGGGACAGTGGCGAACCCAATTGGCCATCGCGCTAAGCAACCCCGACTTTCAAAGCTGGATAAAGAGCACTTTCTGGCCTACAACGTGACGCATCCGCCGCTGGATCAACTCAAGGTGCGCCAGGCCTTGGACATGGCCATCGATAAACCCGCGATCATCAAGGCCGTGTACCAGAGCGCCGGCCAATTGGCGCAGAACGCATTACCTCCCGCGCAGTGGTCTTATGACCCGACGATCAAGGATGCCCCCTTTGACCCGACCAAGGCGCGGGCGCTACTAAAAGAAGCAGGAGTTGCACCCGGTACTACCATCAACCTGTGGGCGATGACCGTACAGCGCGCCTCCAATCCGAATGCGCGAATGTCGGCACAAATGATCCAGCAGGATTGGGCAAAGATCGGCATCAACGCCAACATCGTCAGCTATGAGTGGGGCGAGTACATCAAGCGCGCCAAGAATGGCGAGCACGATGCGATGATCTACGGCTGGACCGGCGATAACGGCGACCCGGATAACTGGCTCGGCGTGCTCTACAGTTGTGCCGCAGTGAAGGGCAGCAACTACGCCAAATGGTGTAACCCCGCCTACGACAAACTGGTGCAGCAGGCCAAGGTCAGCAGCGACCGCGAGCAGCGTATCAAGTGGTATCAGCAGGCGCAGAAAATACTTAAAGAACAGGTACCTATAACGCCTATTGCGAACTCGACGGTTTTCCAGCCGCTTCGAAAGGAAGTGCAGGACTTCAAGATCAGCCCCTTTGGCCTGACCCCGTTCTACGGCGTGAGTCTAGATAAGTAACAGCAACGCCCCAACTGAGTGCGCCAGACGTCTCAGTTGGGCCTTTTTGGTGCCTCTTCCGCCCCGAAAAAACCCTCAAAATGTACGCATTTGTGTCGTAAGTTTCATATTTGCGACATTCTTGTACGTTCGTACCACTCTTTCACCCTTGCAACCGTTCAGCATCTTGCAATGGGTATGGCCCCTGCATAAGTATCCGCAGGTCGACTCACGAGGTCGCCCTCACTACCAAAAATGACAACAAATCATGAGGCCAACATGCTTAAACACGCAGTCATTCCGTTACTTGTTAGCGCTGGCCTTATGGCCGCAGCGCCTTTCGCCCAAGCGGCGACTAACCTGGTGTTCTGCTCCGAAGGGAGCCCGGCCGGTTTTGATCCAGGCCAGTACACCACCGGAACAGACTTCGATGCTTCGGCCGAAACCATGTTCAACCGCCTAAGCCAGTTCGAACGTGGCGGCACCGCCGTTGTTCCTGGCCTGGCCACCCGCTGGGACGTGTCCCCGGATGGCCTGACGTACACCTTCCACCTGCGTGAAGGCGTCAAGTTCCACACCACCCCGTACTTCAAGCCCACTCGTGAATTCTCGGCTGACGACGTACTGTTCACCTTCAACCGGATGATCAACAAAGACGATCCATTCCGTAAGGCATACCCCACCGAGTTCCCGTACTTCACGGACATGGGGATGGACACCAACATCAAGAACATCGAGAAAGTCGATGCCCACACGGTCAAGTTCACCCTTGGCACCGTGGACGCCGCCTTCATCCAGAACCTGGCGATGAGCTTCGCGTCGATCCAGTCGGCCGAATACGCCGCCCAACTGCTGAAAAACGGTACGCCACAGGACATCAACCAGAAGCCAGTCGGCACCGGCCCGTTCGTGTTCAAGAGCTACCAGAAAGACTCGAACATTCGCTACACCGGCAACAAGGACTACTGGAAACCTGAGGACGTGAAGATCGACAACCTGATCTTCGCCATCACCACCGACCCGTCGGTACGCATCCAGAAACTCAAGAAAAACGAATGCCAGATCACCCTGTTTCCGCGTCCGGCCGACCTCAAGGCACTGGGCGACGACAAGGATTTGAAACTGCCGCACCAGGCCGGTTTCAACCTGGGCTACATCGCCTACAACGTCATGCCGGTGCTCAAGGGCCAGACCGCGCCTAACCCGCTGTCCGACCTGCGCGTACGCCAGGCGTTGGACATGGCGGTGAACAAGCAGCAGATCATCGACTCCGTGTACCAGGGCGCTGGCCAATTGGCGGTCAACGCCATGCCGCCGACCCAGTGGTCCTACGACACCACCATCAAAGATGCCCCGCACGACGTGGCCAAAGCCAAGGAACTGCTCAAGGAAGCCGGGATCAAGGACGGCACCGAGATCACCCTGTGGGCCATGCCGGTACAACGTCCGTACAACCCAAACGCCAAGCTGATGGCCGAGATGCTGCAGAACGACTGGAAACAGATCGGCCTGAAGGTCAACATCGTCAGTTACGAATGGGGCGAGTACATCAAGCGTTCCAAAGGCGGCGAGAACCAGGCCATGATCATTGGCTGGAGCGGCGACAATGGGGACCCGGACAACTGGCTGAACGTGCTGTTCGGCTGCGACTCGCTGTCGGGTAACAACTTCTCCAAGTGGTGCGACAAGAAATTCGACGGCATCGTGAAAGAAGCCAAGGCCACATCGGATGTCGCCAAACGCACCGAGCTGTATAAGCAGGCGCAACATATCCTCAAAGATGCAGTCCCGATGACACCTATCGCGCACTCGACGGTGTATCAACCCATGCGCAACACCGTACAGGACTTCAAGATCAGCCCGTTTGGTCTGAACTCCTTCTACGGCGTGGGCGTAAGCGGCAAGTAAGGACCGATAGCGGCGACGCTTGATAACGTCGCCGCTATTGCATCCGCCAGACCAGTAGGAAACAGACCACATTCGCGCTCGCTGCCGTCCTACGGCAATGAACTTCGATTCGCGGCTCCGTTGCCTACAAGGTCAGTCAGATTTTGCGCATTTACTGCGAAGTCCTCGACCCCTAACGTCGTAGGACAGCAGAGGCTCCAATCTGATGGGCACTTGCTGTGTGTGGGATCAGTGATGTCCCCCTGGCCGTATGCCGGGGTGATTGCTCGCTGATGACAACTACAAACAAGGATCGGGATCGTCATGCGCCATACCACCGTTCTATCCGCAATTTTTGGCACCAGCCTGCTGGCTGTAGCCACGATGGGCCACGCCGCCGAGAAAAAGAGCCTGGTGTTCTGTTCGGAAGGCAGCCCGGCAGGCTTTGACACCGCGCAGTACACCACCGCCACCGACAACGATGCCGCCGAGCCGCTGTATAACCGCTTGGTTGAGTTTGAAAGGGGCGCGACCAACGTCGTACCGGGGCTAGCCACCAAGTGGGATATTTCGCCAGATGGCCTGACCTACACCTTCCACCTGCGTGAAGGGGTGAAATTCCACAGCAATAAAGAGTTCAAGCCCACGCGTGACTTCAACGCCGACGACGTGTTGTTCACCTTCAACCGCATGCTTGACCCCGAACATCCGTTTCGCAAGGCCTACCCCACCGAGTTTCCATACTTCAACGGGATGAGCCTGAACAAGAACATCGCCAAGGTCGAGAAAACCGGCCCGTACACCGTGGTGATGACCCTGAACACGGTCGACGCGGCGTTCGTGCAAAACATCGCCATGAGCTTTGCCTCGATTCTGTCGGCCGAGTACGCCGAGCAGTTGCTCAAGCAAGGCAAGCCCAGCGATATCAACCGGAAGCCGATCGGCACCGGCCCGTTCGTCTTCCAGCGCTACCAGAAAGACTCGCAGATCCGCTACACAGGCAACAAGCAGTACTGGGACCCGAGCCGGGTCAAGCTCGACCAACTGATCTTTGCCATCAACACCGACGCTTCGGTGCGGGTGCAAAAGCTCAAGGCCGGCGAATGCCAGATCACCCTGCATCCGCGCCCGGCGGACGTCGACGCCCTCAAGGCCGACCCGAACCTGCAACTGTTGACCAAGCCAGGCTTCAACCTTGGCTACATCGCCTACAACGTGCGCCATAAACCATTCGACCAGCTCGAAGTGCGCCAGGCGCTGGACATGGCGGTGAACAAGCAGAGCATCCTGAACGCCGTGTACCAGGGCGCGGGGCAACTGGCGGTCAACGCCATGCCACCGACCCAGTGGTCTTATGACGACAGCATCAAAGACGCCGCCTACAACCCGGAGAAAGCCAAGGAGCTGCTCAAGGCCGCCGGCGTGAAGGAAGGTACCGAGATCACCCTGTGGGCGATGCCGGTGCAACGGCCGTACAACCCCAATGCCAAGCTGATGGCCGAGATGCTGCAGAACGACTGGGCCAAGATCGGTCTCAAGGTCAAGATCGTCAGCTACGAGTGGGGCGAGTACATCAAGCGCACCAAGAACGGTGAGCACGACATCAGCCTGATCGGCTGGACCGGCGACAACGGCGACCCGGACAACTGGTTGGGCACCCTTTACAGCTGCGACGCCATCGGCGGGAACAACTACTCCATGTGGTGTGACCCGGCATACGACAAGCTGATCAAGCAAGCCAAGGTCGTCACCGACCGCGAACAACGGACTGTTCTGTACAAACAGGCACAGCAACTGCTCAAAGCGCAGGTGCCGATCACACCCGTCGCCCACTCGACGGTCAACCAGCCGTTAAGCGCCAAAGTCGAAGGTTTCAAAGTGAGCCCCTTCGGCCGCAACGTGTTCTCGGGCGTCAGTATCACCCCATAAGAAAATAACCGGATTGCGGAGAGTGGATAACACTCTTCGGCAAACGTGCAGCCTTCTATTGGGAAATTTCCTACGGCAAACGTTTGCAAATGCTTGAACGAGTTACACACCAATAGTCGGTTCACCTAAAAGACCGGCATAAAAAAAAGAGAACCAAAGGAGCTTCATCCATGAAACTGAGCAGCAAAGCGCTTCTGGCCCTGGCCATCAGCAGCATCACGGCGACCGCCTATGCGGAAACCCAGAGCCAGGACTTCGTTCCTACCACACTGGCCGGCGCCAGCGCCCAAAGCGAGGCCAAGGGCTTTATCGAAGGATCGAGCCTGGGCGGTACCACGCGTAACTGGTTCTCCAGCGAGAAAAAATTCCGCGGCGAGCGCTTTACCTACGAGAAGCACGGCCAGGAGCGTACCGACGCGAACCGCACGAACTGGCTGCAAGGCACCATCCTCAACTACTCGTCGGGCTTCACCCAAGGCACCGTGGGCGTGGCAACCGAAGTCGCGGCCTACAACGTAGTGGCCCTGGACCGCAGCAAGCGTGACATCAAGGGCGGCTCCAACCGCACCCTGGCTGACTCCGACGGCGACGCCGTAGGCCAGTGGAGCAAACTGGGCCTGGCCAACGCCAAGTTCCGCGTGTCGAACACCACCTTGACCGCCGGTCGCCAGAACTTCAGCAGCGGCATCATCGACACCATTGGCAACCGTGCGCTGCCTTCGAGCTTCGAAGGTGTGGCAATCAACAGCGAAGAGTTCAGCAACCTGTCGTTCCAGGGCGCCTACTTCGATCGCGTATCGCCACGTACCGAACAGAGCCTGTCGAAATTCCGCAGCGAATACGGCAATGGCAGGCAGGAAGCCGACCACGTCTACACCGCCGGTGTGAACTGGCAGCCACTCAAAAGCCTGAAAACCAGCTTCTTCGGCGCCAACGTCAAGGACTTCTGGAACCAGTACTACTTCGGCGCTACCCATGAACTGGGTGACAGCCAAACCCTGGCCCTGACCACAGGTCTCAACTACTACAAGACCGTCGACGAAGGCAAAAAGTTGATGGGCAAGATCGACAACGATACCTACTCGCTGTCGCTCGGCCTGACCCACCAGGCGCACAGCCTGACCTTCTCGTACCAGGAAGTGAACGGCAACGAGTACTTCGACTACCTGCACGAAACCAACGGTATCTACCTGGCCAACTCCCTGACCTCTGACTTCAACGGTCCGAACGAGAAGTCCTTCCAGGTTGCCTACGGCCTCAACATGGCCGAATACGGCGTGCCTGGCTTGAAGTTCAACATCTACTCGGCTCGCGGCTGGGGCATCGACGGCACTCACTACACCGGCGACGGCGGCGTGAGCAAGTTCGCTTACAACGGCATTCAGGCCCAAGACGGCGAGCATCACCAGGAATACGGCGTGGGTACTTCCTATGCCATCCAAAGCGGTGCCCTGAAGGCCACCACCATTCGTGGCACCTATGTGACTCACCGCGCCAGCGCCAACCAGGCTGACGGCAACATCCGAGAGTTCCGCCTGGTCACCACCATCCCGTTCAACATTCTTTAATCAGCGCCAGGTAGGCGGCGGGCTCAGGACGAGCCCGCCCTCTACGCTTGTCTGGTCCCATCGATTGCAGAGGGCTCCGAATGAACATGCTCCCGTTACAAGCCGCCATTGCCGCTGCGCTGTTGAGCGTGGCGGTTGGCATTTCGGCCAAACCGCTGGTGGTCTGCACCGAAGCCAGTCCGGAAGGTTTCGATCCGGTCCTGTACACCACGGCCGTCACCGCCGACGCCGCCGCCGAAACTATGTTCAACCGCCTGGTGGACTTCAAGCCCGGCACCACCGAAGTGGTCCCCGCGCTGGCCAAAGATCTCCCGCAAATCAGCGCCGACGGCCTGACCTACACCTTCCACCTGCGCGACGACATCAAGTTCCACACCACCGACTACTTCAAACCCACGCGCAACCTGAACGCCGACGACGTGCTTTGGAGCTTCCAGCGCCAGCTGGACCCGAAACACCCGTGGCACACCAAGTCCAACGTGGGCTACCCGTACTTTGAAAGCATGGGCTTCAAGGAACTGCTCAAGAGCGTCGAGAAGACCGACGATCACACTGTCGTCTTTACCCTGACGCGCCGTGAAGCACCGTTCCTGGCCGACCTGGCCATGGCGTTTTCCTCGATTCACTCCGCCGAATACGCCGACCAGTTGCTCAAGTCCGGCAAGACCGATGACCTCAACGCCAAGCCGATCGGCACCGGCCCGTTCATCTTCACCCGCTACGCCAAGGACGCCCAGGTGCGCTTCAAGGCCAACCCGGACTACTTCCGCGGCAAGCCACCGGCCGACCCGCTGATCCTGGCGATCACCACCGACAACAACGTGCGCCTGCAGAAGCTCAAGGCCAACGAGTGTCAGGTCGCGCTGTATCCAAAGCCGGATGACATCCCAAGCATCAAGAAAGACCCGAACCTGAAGATCGATGAACTGGCGGCGATGACCACCAGCTACACCGCCCTGAACACCACCCACAAGTACATGAGCGACCCGCGGGTACGTCACGCGATCAACATCGCGTTCGACAAGGCCGGCTATACCAAAGCACTGTTTGGCGAAGGCAACGCCGTCGTGGGCACCGGCCCGTATCCACCAACGCTGCTAGGCTTCAGCGACACACTGAAAAACCCGCCACGCGACCTGGACAAGGCCCGCGCCCTGCTCAAGGAAGCCGGCGTACCGGAAGGCACCGAATTCACCCTGTTCACTCGCGCCAACGGCGGCCCGACCAACCCCAACCCAATGATGGGCGCCCAGCGTATGCAGGCGGATCTGGCCCAGGTTGGCCTGAAGGTCAACATCAAGGTCATGGAATGGGGCGAGATGCTCAAGCGCGCCAAAGCCGGTGAGCACGACATGGTTTCCGCAGGCTG
Organism: Pseudomonas sp. PSPC3-2; assembly: GCF_049897085.1. Lineage (NCBI taxonomy): Bacteria > Pseudomonadati > Pseudomonadota > Gammaproteobacteria > Pseudomonadales > Pseudomonadaceae > Pseudomonas > Pseudomonas sp. PSPC3-2. Next base: position 184,648 of record NZ_JAFCVO010000008.1, on the reverse strand, counting down.
GGTAGGTGATAACGGCGACCCAGATAACTTCCTCACGCCTAACCTGAGTTGCGATGCCGCCAAAAACGGCGAAAACTACGCGCGCTGGTGTAACGAGGCGTTTCAAGCCTTGATCGACAAGGCCCGCGCAATCGAGGAACCGGCAGCACGGGCTGCGCTCTATGAACAGGCACAGGACGTTTTCGGCAAGGATCAACCATGGCTTCCCATGGCTTACCCGAAACTGTTCACCGCCATGCGCAAAAACGTAGAAGGCTTTACCCAAAGCCCTCTAGGTAACAATAACTTCGCCACCACCCAGGTGAAGTAAATAAGAAAAACGCTCGACACCGTCGACGTTGACGGTGCCGAACCTGCCTAACCGGCTGATTGAGGTACACCACAAGATGTTTAGTTTTATTGCCCGCCGATTGGGGTTATTGATCCCCACATTCTTCGGCATCACGTTGCTGACTTTTGCGTTGATTCGCATGATTCCCGGCGACCCCGTCGAAGTCATGATGGGCGAGCGCCGCGTCGACCCCGAGATGCACGCACAGGCAATGGAACGCCTTGGCCTTAACAAGCCGCTGTATGCGCAATACCTGGACTATGTCGGCAAGCTCGCCCAAGGCGACCTTGGCGAGTCCCTGCGCACGCGCACCAGCGTGTGGACCGAGTTCACCGCACTCTTCCCGGCGACCCTGGAACTGTCCATGGCCGCCCTGTTGTTCGCCGGTATCCTGGGCCTGTTGGCGGGGGTGATCGCGGCCTTGAAGCGAGGATCGCTGTTCGACCACGGGGTGATGGGCATCTCCCTCGCGGGCTATTCGATGCCGATCTTCTGGTGGGGCCTGATCCTGATCATGTTCTTCTCGGTGAGCCTGGGCTGGACCCCGGTTTCCGGGCGTATCGACCTGCTCTACGACATCGAGCCACGCACCGGTTTCATGCTGATCGACACCCTGCTGGCCAACGAGCCGGATGCGTTCTGGGACGCCCTGCACCACCTGATCCTGCCGGCTATCGTGCTCGGCACCATCCCGCTGGCGGTGATTGCGCGGATGACCCGCTCGTCGATGCTCGAAGTACTGCGCGAAGACTACATCCGCACCGCCAAGGCCAAAGGCCTGTCGCCGGCGCGCGTCGTCTTCGTCCACGGCCTGCGTAACGCGCTGATCCCGGTCCTCACCGTGGTCGGCCTGCAAGTCGGCACCTTGCTGGCCGGTGCGGTATTGACCGAAACCATCTTCTCGTGGCCCGGCATCGGCAAATGGCTGATCGAAGCCATTGGCGCGCGGGACTACCCGGTGGTGCAAAACGGCATTCTGCTGATCGCCTGCCTGGTGATCGTGGTGAACTTCGTGGTGGATATCCTCTACGGCTTCGCCAACCCACGCATCCGTCACCAGCGCTGAGATCATGACCATGACCACACCCACTCCAGTGTCAGCAGTCGATCAAAGCCTGCTGTACCCGTCCCCGTACAAAGAATTCTGGCAAGCCTTCTCCCAAAACAAAGGCGCAGTCGCCGGCCTGCTGTTTATGCTGCTGATCGTGTTCTGCGCGCTCTTCGCCCCCTGGGTGGCGCCGCACAACCCCAGCGAGCAATACCGTGACTTCCTGCTGACCCCGCCGTCGTGGCTGGAAGGTGGGCAGATCCAGTTCCTGCTCGGCACCGACGAACTCGGCCGTGACTTGCTCTCGCGCCTGATCCAGGGCTCGCGCCTGTCGCTGCTGATCGGCTTGTCGTCGGTGGTGATGTCGCTGATTCCGGGCATCCTGCTCGGGCTGTTCGCCGGGTTCTTCCCGCGCCTGCTCGGCCCGACCATCATGCGCCTGATGGACATCATGCTGGCCCTGCCGTCGCTGCTGCTGGCCGTTGCCATTGTCGCGATCCTCGGCCCTGGCCTGATCAACACCGTGATCGCCATCGCCATCGTGTCGCTGCCGTCCTACGTGCGTTTGACCCGCGCTGCGGTGATGGGCGAACTGAACCGCGACTACGTGACCGCCGCCCGCCTGGCCGGTGCCGGCCTGCCACGCCTGATGTTCATCACCGTGCTGCCCAACTGCATGGCACCGCTGATCGTGCAGGCGACCCTGAGTTTCTCTTCGGCGATTCTCGATGCCGCAGCCCTCGGCTTCCTCGGCTTGGGCGTGCAACCGCCAACGCCGGAGTGGGGCACCATGCTGGCTTCGGCCCGTGACTACATCGAACGCGCCTGGTGGGTCGTGAGCCTGCCGGGTCTGACCATTTTGCTCAGCGTGCTGGCAATCAACTTGATGGGCGACGGCCTGCGCGATGCGCTGGACCCGAAACTCAAGAACGCCGCCTGAGGAGCTTCCCATGTCACTGTTAGAAATCAAGAATCTCAACGTGCGCTTCGGCGACAAGACCGCCGTACCGGTGGTCGATGGCCTCGACATTAGCGTCGACAAAGGCGAAGTGCTGGCGATCGTGGGCGAGTCGGGCTCGGGTAAATCCGTGACCATGATGGCGCTGATGGGCCTGATCGAGCACCCCGGCATCGTCACCGCCGACGCCCTGAACTTCGACGGCAAAGACATGCTCAAGCTGAGCAACCGCCAGCGTCGGCAAATCGTCGGCAAAGACCTGGCGATGGTGTTCCAGGACCCGATGACCGCACTGAACCCCAGCTACACCGTGGGCTTCCAAATCGAAGAAGTGCTGCGCCTGCACCTGAAGATGTCCAGCAAGCAAGCGCGCAAGCGCGCCATCGAACTGCTGGAAAAAGTCGAGATCCCTGGCGCTGCCAGCCGGATGGACGCCTACCCGCACCAATTGTCCGGCGGTATGAGCCAGCGTGTGGCCATCGCGATGGCGATTGCCGGCGAACCGAAGTTGCTGATCGCCGACGAACCGACCACCGCGCTAGACGTGACCATCCAGGCGCAGATCATGGACCTGCTGCTGGCCCTGCAAAAAGAGCAGAACATGGGCCTGGTGCTGATCACCCACGACCTCGCGGTCGTGGCAGAAACCGCCCAGCGCGTGTGCGTGATGTACGCCGGCCAAGCGGTGGAAGTCGGCCAGGTGCCGCAACTGTTCGATATTCCGGCGCATCCCTACAGCGAAGCGCTGCTCAAGGCGATCCCGGAGCACAGCCTCGGTGCCGCGCGCCTGGCCACGCTGCCCGGCATCGTGCCCGGCCGTTATGACCGCCCGCAAGGTTGCCTGTTGTCGCCGCGTTGCCCCTACGTGCAGGACAGCTGCCGCCAGACCCGTCCGGGCCTGGACCCTAAATCGAACAGCCTTGCACGCTGCTTCTACCCCTTGAACCAGGAGGTGGCGTAATGGCCGTCGTTCTTACCGCCCGCGACCTGACCCGTCACTACGAAGTGTCCCGTGGCCTGTTCAAGGGCCACGCCACCGTGCGCGCCCTCAACGGCGTGTCCTTTGAGCTGGAAGCCGGCAAGACGCTCGCGGTGGTAGGCGAGTCGGGTTGCGGCAAATCCACCCTGGCCCGTGCGCTGACGCTGATTGAAGAACCGTCTTCAGGCTCGTTGAAAATCGCCGGCCAGGAAGTCACCGGCGCCAACAAAGCGCAGCGCAAGCAATTGCGCAAAGACGTGCAGATGGTATTCCAGAGCCCGTATGCCTCGCTGAACCCACGGCAGAAAGTCGGCGATCAACTCGGCGAACCGTTGCTGATCAACACCAACCTGTCCGCCGCCGAGCGCCGCGAAAAGGTCCAGGCGATGATGAAGCAGGTGGGCCTGCGCCCTGAGCATTATCAGCGCTACCCGCACATGTTCTCCGGTGGCCAGCGCCAGCGGATCGCATTGGCCCGCGCCATGATGCTGCAACCCAAAGTGCTGGTGGCGGATGAACCGACCTCGGCGCTGGACGTGTCGATCCAGGCCCAGGTGCTTAACCTGTTCATGGATTTGCAGCAGGAATTCAACACCGCCTACGTGTTCATTTCCCACAACCTCGCGGTGGTGCAACACGTTGCCGACGACGTGATGGTGATGTACCTCGGCCGCCCAGTGGAAGTCGGCCCCAAGGACGATATCTACGCCCGCCCCTTGCACCCGTACACCCAGGCACTGCTGTCGGCGACCCCGACCATTCACCCGGACCCGAACAAGCCGAAGATCAAGATCGTCGGCGAGTTGCCCAACCCGCTGAACCCACCGTCGGGTTGCGCCTTTCACAAACGCTGCCCGTATGCGACCGAGCGTTGCAGCAGCGAGGAGCCGCAGTTGCGGCCGTTGGATAACCGCCAGGTGGCTTGCCACTATGCGGAGCAGTTCGTCGCCTGAAATGAGCACCGCGCTCCCGTGTGGGGAGCGCGGTGACACAGCGTTCTACAGCCCTTCCCGTCAGATTGCGCATCAGCCTGGTGGGAGGGGCTTTTTTTCGCCGGATCTACGTTTGGCTATCGCCTTCATCATCCGAGCTGTCATCGCCCGGCTCGTCGGTGGTGGAGTCGTCATCGCCCTTGCTGCCACCCTGATCCTCATCGCCAGCCTCCGATTCGGACTTGGCCAACTGCAGGACCTTGCCCTCCCCACTCTGAACCGCAAACACCGCCGCCCCGCTCTGTACGGGGTTATGTGCCCAGGCCGTCGACATTCCCAATGACAACAGCACCAGCACCTTTAGCAACAGCACGACGCGTTGAACAATACTCATGGTCGATCCCCTCCAGTCAGTAGGTGAGTCCCGCACGACGGCTGTTTAGTACCGCCAGCGTTGACGCTAGTCCCAATGCCGGGTTCTCGCCAATCCCATACCGGGGGAGATCAAAAAATGTGGGAGGGAGCTTGCTCCCGATAGCGGTGGATCAGCCAGCACAGAGAGTGGCTGATCCACCGCTATCGGGAGCAAGTCGAATCGTCGCACCGCCCCTCCCACAGGTTGTTTTGTCGCGCCCATGAAAAAGGGCGAAGCCATGACAGCTTCGCCCTCTTGTCCACCGCTCAGACCTTAATGGTGCTCGCGGGTCGCGCGGAATTTCACATCCGGCCAGCGCTCTTCCATCAGCGCCAAATTGACCCGGGTCGGGGCCAGGTAGGTCAGGTGACCGCCGCCGTCGATCGCAAGGTTTTCCACGGCTTTGTTGGAGAACTCTTCCAACTTCTTCTTATCGCTGCAATCGATCCAACGCGCCGAATACACGGTGATTGGCTCGTAGGAGCATTCGACCTTGTATTCCTCTTTCAAGCGGCTGGCGACCACATCGAACTGCAGCACACCGACGGCGCCGAGGATGATGTCGTTGCTGCGCTCGGGGAAGAACACCTGGGTCGCGCCCTCCTCCGCCAGTTGCTGCAAACCTTGGCGCAGTTGCTTGGATTTCAGCGGGTCGCGCAGGCGCACGCGGCGGAACAGTTCCGGGGCGAAGTGCGGGATACCGGTGAAGCCCAGCGTTTCGCCTTCGGTGAAGGTGTCGCCAATCTGGATGGTGCCGTGGTTGTGCAGGCCGATGATGTCGCCGGCGTAGGCTTCTTCGAGCTGTTCACGCTCCGAGGAGAAGAACGTCAGGGCGTCGCCGATGCGCACGTCCTTGCCGATGCGCACGTGGCGCATCTTCATGCCTTTTTCGTATCTGCCGGAGCAGATGCGCATAAAGGCGATACGGTCGCGGTGTTTGGGGTCCATGTTCGCCTGGATCTTGAACACGAAGCCGGCGAATTTCTCTTCCACCGGCTCCACGGTACGCTCGTTGGCGACCCGGGCCAGCGGGCGCGGGGCCCAGTCCACCACGGCGTCGAGCACGTGGTCGACACCGAAGTTGCCCAACGCGGTACCGAAGAACACCGGGGTCAGTTGGCCGTCGAGGAATTCCTGCTGGTTGAATTCGTGGCAGGCGCCCTGCACCAGTTCCAACTGGTCGACAAAACGGTCGTACTCATCGCCCAGGTGGGCGCGGGCTTCGTCGGAGTCGAGCTTTTCGATGATTTTCACATCGGTGCGTTCGTGACCGTGGCCGGCGGTGTAGACAATGATGTAGTCGTCGGCCAGGTGGTACACCCCCTTGAAGTCGCGGTAGCAACCGATCGGCCAAGTGATCGGCGCGGCCTTGATCTTCAGGACGGCTTCGATTTCATCCAACAACTCGATCGGGTCGCGGATGTCGCGGTCGAGTTTGTTGATAAAGCTGACGATCGGCGTGTCGCGCAGACGGCAAACGTCCATCAGCGCAATGGTACGTGGCTCGACGCCCTTACCGCCGTCGAGGACCATCAAGGCCGAGTCCACCGCGGTCAGGGTGCGGTAGGTGTCTTCGGAGAAGTCTTCGTGGCCCGGGGTGTCGAGCAGGTTGATCATGTGATCGCGATATGGGAACTGCATGACCGACGTGGTAATGGAAATACCCCGTTGTTTTTCCATTTCCATCCAGTCGGAGGTGGCATGGCGGTCGGATTTGCGGGATTTCACCGTGCCGGCCACTGCGATTGCCTTGCCCATCAGCAGGAGCTTCTCGGTGATGGTGGTTTTACCGGCATCGGGGTGGGAAATAATGGCGAAAGTGCGGCGTTTCGCGACTTCGGCGGCCTGGTGGGTCATGGGAAATCGCCTGGCAGGTGAGTCAAAAAAGGGCGGCGAGTATAGCGCAAACCCAGGGTGCCGGACCACCGTTCACCCGGTTGGGGGTGGCTAAATACTGCCAAGTATGGAACCTTTTAAAAGGTAGAGACGTCCACTCCCCTGCTACCGCACTCGGAACAGGGGCTGAAAAATCAGCAAGTTAGCCTGACGAGGCTGCGCTCATAGCTCGACCTCACGCCGTCTTACCGGCATTGGCGAGCTGCTTTTCGCGTCCACATCCGTTGACAGCCAGAAATGGCATGCCACGAAGAAATGTGTTCGCCGACTGAACAAAAGGAGTCCGCCTGTGGCTATTCGCTATGGCAAAGGGCTGATAGGAGGAGCGGTTGTCGTCGCTCTCCTGGCCCTGCTGATCCACTGGATCGGCATCAACACGATCGAACTGTACCGCGACGATTTGTTGTTTTACCTGCAAGCTCACCTGATTCTCGTCCTAGTCTCCATGCTGGCCGCCCTGATTGTGGGCATCCCCGCCGGTATCCTGCTCAGCCGACCGAACATGGTCGGGCGCGCAGAACGCTTCATGCAAATCTTCAACATCGGCAACACCGTCCCTCCCCTGGCCGTACTGGCCATCGCCCTCGGCGTCCTCGGCATCGGCAGCGGCCCGGCGATCTTCGCGCTGTTCCTCGCCTCCTTGCTGCCCATCGTGCGCAACACCTACGAAGGCCTGAAAAACGTCCAAGGTTCGCTGAAAGAAGCCGCCACCGGCATCGGCATGACCCCGCGCCAGGTGCTGTTTCGCGTCGAGTTGCCGAACGCCGTGCCGATCATCATCGGCGGCGTGCGCGTGGCACTGGCGATCAACGTCGGCACCGCGCCGCTGGCGTTCCTGATCGGTGCCAACAGCCTGGGCAGCCTGATCTTCCCCGGCATCGCCCTGAACAACCATCCGCAACTGCTGCTCGGTGCCGCATGTACCGCGTTGCTGGCATTGCTGCTCGACGGCCTGGTGACCATGGCCAGCCGCCTCTGGCTGGAACGCGGGTTGCGTCCGTCTTAAGGCTTGGCATAGGAACCAACATGAAAAAACTGACATTGATATTGAGCTGCGTCCTGCTGTTCGCAGGTATTGCGCAAGCCGCAGAAAAACCAGTCATCCGCATCGGCGCCCGGGTGTTCACCGAACAGACCTTGCTGGCCGAAATCACTGCCCAGTACCTGCGCACCAAGGGCTATGACACCCGCGTAACCGGCGGCCTGGGCAGCAATCTGGCGCGCAGTGCCCAGGAAAGCGGGCAACTGGATATGCTCTGGGAATACACCGGGGTGTCGCTGGTGAATTACAACCATGTGGACGAGAAACTCAGCAGCGAACAGTCCTACGCACGGGTGAAAGAACTCGATGCAAAAAGAGGTCTTGCCTGGCTGTCGCCGTCTAAATTCAGCAACACCTACGCGTTGGCGCTGCCAGAGAACGTGGCCAAGGAATTTCCGCAGATCAACAGTATCAGCGACCTGACCCAAGCCCTGGCGCAAACAAACAAAGGCACGCGCCTGGTGGCCCTGGACACCGAATTCGCCAACCGTTCCGACGGGATGGACGGCATGGTCAAGCTGTACGACATGAACCTGACCCGCAAAAACACCCGGCAGATGGACGCCGGCCTGGTCTATACCGCGCTGCGTAATGGCCAGGTGTTTGCCGGTTTGGTCTACACCACCGACGGTCGCCTGAGCGCCTTCAAATTGAAGCTGCTCGAAGACGACAAACATTACTTCCCGGACTACACCGCCGCGCCGGTGGTGCGCCAGGCGTACCTCGATGCACACCCACAACTGGCGGCAGACCTCAAGCCGCTGGCCGCACTGTTCGACGATGAAACCATGCGCCAGTTGAACGCGCGGGTCGACGTCGACCATGAAAGCCCGTCCGCCGTGGCCGCAGATTTCCTGCGCCAACATCCGATCAACTAATTAAGAGGAGAAGACATGGAATTTCTGAACGCCTTTTCCCATCTTGATTGGGCACTCGTCCTGCACCTGACCTGGCAGCACATCACCCTGGTCGGCATCGCCGTGATCCTCGCGATTGTCGTCGGCGTGCCCCTCGGCGTGCTGATGACCCGTTTCCCGAGCTTGGCCGGCCCGCTGCAAGCCAGCGCCACCGTGCTGCTGACCGTGCCGTCCATCGCCCTGTTCGGTCTGCTGCTGCCGTTCTACTCCACATTCGGCCAGGGCCTGGGGCCAATGCCGGCGATCACCGCCGTGTTCCTCTACTCCCTGCTGCCGATCATGCGTAACACCTACCTGGCCCTGACCGGCGTGGACCCGGGTATTCGCGAAGCCGCCAAAGGCATCGGCATGACCTTCGGCCAGCGCCTGCGCATGGTCGAACTGCCCATCGCCGTGCCGGTGATCCTCGCCGGGGTGCGCACCGCCGTGGTGATGAACATCGGCGTGATGACCATCGCCGCCACCATCGGTGCCGGCGGCCTGGGTGTACTTATTCTGGCTTCCATCAGCCGCAGCGACATGTCGATGCTGATCGTCGGCGCCGTACTGGTCAGTCTCCTGGCCATCTTCGCCGACCTGCTTCTGCAATGGCTGCAACGCTCGCTGACTCCAAAAGGACTGCTCAAATGATCGAACTTCAACACCTGACCAAGACTTTTCAAAGCAACGGCAAAACTGTCTCCGCCGTGAACGACGTAAGCCTGACCGTCAATGAAGGCGAGATTTGCGTATTCCTGGGGCCCTCGGGCTGCGGCAAGAGCACCACGCTGAAAATGATCAACCGCCTGATCAAGCCCACCTCGGGCAAGATCCTGATCAACGGCGAAGACACCACCGACCTCGACGAAGTGACCCTGCGTCGCAATATCGGCTATGTGATCCAGCAGATCGGCCTGTTCCCGAACATGACCATCGAGGAAAACATCGTGGTGGTGCCCAAGTTGCTGGGCTGGGACAAGCAGAAATGCCACGACCGCGCCCGCGAGTTGATGAGCATGATCAAGCTGGAACCCAAGCAGTACCTGCACCGCTATCCGCGCGAACTGTCCGGTGGCCAGCAACAGCGCATCGGCGTGATCCGTGCGCTGGCGGCGGATGCGCCGTTGCTGCTGATGGATGAGCCGTTCGGCGCAGTCGACCCGATCAACCGCGAAATGATCCAGAACGAATTTTTCGAGATGCAGCGCGCGCTGAACAAGACCGTGATCATGGTCAGCCATGACATCGATGAAGCCATCAAGCTGGGTGACAAGATCGCCATCTTCCGCGCCGGCAAGCTGCTGCAGATCGACCACCCGGACACCCTGCTGGCGCACCCGGTGGACGAGTTCGTCAGCAACTTCGTCGGCCAGGACAGCACCCTCAAGCGTCTGCTGCTGGTAAAAGCCGAAGATGCAGCGGACAACGCGCCGTCGGTCAGCCCGCAAACCCCGGTGGCCGACGCCCTGGAGCTGATGGACGAACTCGACCGCCGCTATGTGGTGGTCACCTGCGCCGAGAACAAGGCGCTGGGTTATGTGCGACGTCGCGACCTGCACCGTCAGACCGGCACTTGCGGTCAATACCTGCTCGAGTTCAACGCCACGGCGGCGTATGACGAGCACTTGCGCATCCTGTTGTCACGCATGTACGAGTTCAACCGCTCGTGGTTGCCGGTGCTGGATGCCGAGCGGGTGTTTTTGGGTGAAGTGACGCAGGAGTCGATTGCCGAGTACTTGAGCTCCGGTAAGTCGCGTGGGGGCAAGACCAGTATCGTTTCGCCTGCCGAGACTGCGCTGGCCTGATCTGACACAACACGCGTAAAACTGTGGGAGGGGGCTTGCCCCCGATGGCGGTGTATCAGTCAATATATTCATGGCTGACACACTGCCATCGGGGGCAAGCCCCCTCCCACATTTGGCCTGTGGTGTGTCAGGGAAATACCCTCAATTATCCGCCTGCGGGGAACATCAATCCGTCACACCTGTCGGTTACATAAGTAGCTGCACGCGGTCCCGCGACGAACGCGTGCAAAAACGCGACATTTTTAGTTGATCTATGGCCCCTCAAGTCCTAAAGTTCGCGCCGAACGTCCATGCTGGAAACGATCCATCCGGCTCAAGTACTGACGACGAGACAGCAAGGCCAAGGGAAGCGGTTATTCCCATGGCCTTTTTGCTTTCGGCGACATGCCTTGGGAAGTAGGCGAACCAAAGTGGGGATACGGAGGACGTTCATTTGCACCCATTGATCAATTTAGTTTGCCCTTAGGAGTTCCCAGCATGTCGATCAACGTCGAAGACTATTTCGCGCGCGCCACTTTTGACAAAATGAAGGCGTTCGCCGACAAGCAAGAAACCCCGTTCGTGGTGATCGACACCGCGATGATCAGCCAGGCCTACGATGACCTGCGCGCCGGTTTCGAATTTGCCAACATCTATTACGCGGTCAAGGCCAACCCGGCCGTCGAGATCATCGACCTGTTGAAAGACAAGGGTTCGAGCTTCGACATCGCCTCGATCTACGAGCTCGACAAAGTGATGGACCGCGGCGTCAGCGCCGACCGTATCAGCTACGGCAACACCATCAAGAAGTCCAAGGACATCCGCTACTTCTATGATAAGGGGGTGCGCCTGTTCTCCACCGACTCCGAAGCCGACCTGCGCAACATTGCCAAGGCCGCTCCGGGCTCGAAAATCTATGTGCGTATCCTCACCGAAGGCTCGACCACGGCTGACTGGCCTTTGTCGCGTAAATTCGGCTGCCAGACCGACATGGCCATGGACCTGCTGATCCTGGCGCGTGACCTGGGCCTGGTGCCGTATGGCCTCTCGTTCCACGTCGGCTCGCAACAGCGCGACATCAGCGTGTGGGACGCGGCGATTGCCAAGGTCAAAGTGATCTTCGAGCGCCTGAAGGAAGAAGACGGCATCCACCTCAAGCTGATCAACATGGGCGGCGGCTTCCCGGCCAACTACATCACCCGCACCAACAGCCTGGAAACCTACGCTGAAGAAATCATCCGTTTCCTCAAGGAGGATTTCGGCGACGACCTGCCGGAAATCATCCTGGAACCGGGCCGTTCGCTGATCGCCAACGCCGGCATCCTGGTCAGTGAAGTGGTACTGGTTGCACGTAAATCGCGTACCGCCGTCGAGCGTTGGGTGTACACGGACGTGGGCAAGTTCTCCGGCCTGATCGAAACCATGGACGAAGCGATCAAGTTCCCGATCTGGACCGAGAAGAAAGGCGAGATGGAAGAAGTGGTGATCGCCGGTCCTACTTGCGACAGCGCCGACATCATGTACGAAAACTACAAGTACGGCCTGCCGCTGAACCTGGCAATCGGTGATCGGATGTACTGGTTGTCGACCGGTGCGTACACCACCAGCTACAGCGCGGTTGAATTCAATGGCTTTCCGCCGTTGAAGTCGTACTACGTGTAAGACGGCCCTAAAACAAAAAACCCATGACTCGTCATGGGTTTTTTATAGCTCAGAAACAGGTCAGAGCACGTTGCTCATAGGCATCGGCCATCGCCCGAATCCGCGGGTCATTCGCCGCCGCCAACGCCTTGTGTGCCACCCGCAAAAACTTCAAATTGCCGCCTGCCAGCGCCGTGCGCAGCCACGCCAGCGCCGCCTCGATCTGGCCGCTGTCGGCCAGCACCGCCGCATAACTGAACTGCCCACGAAAATCACCAGCTTCGGCTGAGCGTCGATACCACGCTACGGCAGCGTCCAGATCCCTCGGGCAAAATTGCCCCTCTTCCAGATAGCGTCCCAACAGGTTCATCGACTTCGCATGGCCCTGCTCCGCCGCCTGGCGATAACACCTCAGCGCGTGTGCTTGATCCTCGGCGACGCCGCGACCGGTGGCCAGCAGGTTGGCGTAGTTGTACTGCGCCCAGTCCAACCCGGCTTCGGCCGCAAGCTGATATTCCCACGCCGCCGCCGCTTCGTCGGCGGTGCAACCCCAGCCATGCTCCCGGCAGCGCCCCAACATATTGCGCGCCATCAAGTGCCCGCCCTGCGCCGCGATCTGGAACCAGCGCAGAGCCAGCGCTTCATCGCGCTCGATGCCGCGCCCTTCCAAGAGGATCTGCCCGAGCAAGGCCTGGGCATCGACCACGCGCTCCTTGGCCGCGATCAGGATCGCCTGGGCCGCGCGCACCGGTGAGTCGTCGAGCATGCGCTGCAACTGTTCGACGTTGAGCACTTCTTCACGGCGCAATAAAAAACCCATGCTCAGACCTCGACCCAGCGACGCAACAGGTTGTGGTAAGTGCCGGTGAGCTGGATCAACGCCGGGTGGTCGGGGACATCCGCGCTCAGTTGCTGGATCGCACCGTCCATCTCGAACAGCAAGGTGCGCTGGCTGTCTTCGCGCACCAGGCTTTGGGTCCAGAAAAACGAGGCGTAGCGTGCGCCACGGGTCACGGCGTTGACTTTGTGCAGGCTGGAACCGGGGTAGAGCACCATGTCGCCGGCGGGCAGTTTGACCCGTTGCAGGCCGAAGGTGTCCTGGATCTCCAGTTCGCCGCCGTCGTACTCCTCCGGGTCGCTGAAGAACAGGGTCGACGACAGGTCGGTGCGCACCCGCTCATGGCTGCCCTTGGGCTGGCGCACGGCATTGTCGATATGGAAATCGAAACTGCCCCCGGCGGTGTAGCAGTTAAGCAGCGGCGGGAAGACTTTGTGCGGTAACGCCGCCGACATGAACAGCGGGGTTTGCCACAACCGCTCAAGCATCGCCGCACCGATTTCCTTGGCCAGCGGGTGGCCTTCGGGCAATTGCAGGTTGTGCTTGGCCTTGGCGGACTGGTACCCGGCGGTGATTTTACCGTCGGCCCAGTCGGCGGCTTCCAGCGCTTGGCGGATGCGCTGCACTTCCTCACGAGAGAACAGGCCGGGAATATGCAGCAACATGGGCACTACCTGAGAGCGGAAAGACGTTAATGGTATTGATTCTTATCCAATCTGTAAAACGCATAGACGAACGAGATCGTAAAAACCGTAAGGGAAAAGTGTAAAGAATGTAAATTCGCTACGAATAGCAATGAATCGCAATTGATACAAAGTCTTGTTCAATCTATATTCCGCGGCCTCACATCCTTGGGGAAAGGACACGTCATGTCGCGCACTTGCTTAAAAACACCTACCAGTTCACCACGCTTGCTGGCTTCGGCCATCGGCGTTGCTCTCGGCGCCAGCTCCGTCGCCCATCTGGCGCAAGCGGCCGAAGACACCGAACAGAAAGGCCAGCGCAACAGCATCTCCCTGGGCGCCACCAGCATCACCGGGGAAGAACAGGACGCCACCTCCTATCAGGTCGAGAAAGCCTCTTCGCAAAAATACACCGCGCCGCTGGTGGACACGCCGCGCTCCGTCACCGTGGTGCCGCAGCAAGTACTCAAGGACACCGCTGCCACCTCGCTGCAGGATGCTTTGCGCACCGTGCCCGGCATTACCTTTGGCGCCGGCGAAGGCGGCAACCCCCAGGGCGACCGCCCGTTCATCCGCGGGTTTGACGCCCAGGGCGACACCTACCTGGACGGCGTGCGCGATACCGGCGGCCAGACCCGTGAGATCTTCGACATTGAATCGATCGAAGTCAGCAAAGGCCCGAACTCCTCGTTCGGCGGGCGTGGCTCGGCCGGTGGCAGCCTCAACCTGGTGAGCAAGACGCCCCAGGCGCGGGACTTCACCAACGGCGGCTTCACCTACGGTTCCGACCAGACCCGCCGCTACGTGCTCGACGTTAACCGCCAATTCCTCGACGACAGCGCCGCGTTCCGCCTGAACCTGATGAGCCACGAGCAGAACGTGGCCGGCCGCGACGCAGTGAACTACGACCGCTGGGGCGTGGCGCCGTCGCTGACCTTCGGCCTGGGCACGCCGACCCGCGTCAACGTCAGCTACTACCACATGGAAAGCGACGACCTGCCGGATTCGGGGATTCCCTACGGTTACGGCTCCGCGACCGCCACCGCCCACGTACACGACAAACCCAACGACGGCGGCGACAGCAATAACTTCTACGGCCTCAAGAGCCGCGACTTCCGCAAGACCCGCGCCGATATCAGCACGGTCTCCGTCGAACATGACCTGAACGACAACATGACGCTGAAAAACACCCTGCGCCATGGCAACACCGGCCAGGACTATATCCTCACGCAGCCGGACGACAGCAAACTCAACGTCAACAAGTTCGGCACCGTCTGGCGCCGCGCCAACAGCCGCGTGTCGACCACCGAGACCACCACCAACCAGACCGACCTGTTCGGCAGCTTCCAGGCGCTGGGCTTCAAGAACACCTACTCCACCGGCCTCGAATTCACCGGCGAAGAAACCCGTGTCAGCAGCTACACCATCAGCCCCAACGCCAACCCGGTCTGCACCGTGGCCAAAGGCAGCCTGGGCGGCCAATGCACCTCGCTGAGCAATCCGAACCCGGACGACGCCTGGACCGGCAGCATCGCGCGCAACTACAACGGCACCAACACCAAAGCCACCAGCCGCGGCGCCTACGTGTTCGACACCATCGAACTGGACCCGAAATGGCTGCTGAACGTCGGCCTGCGCTACGACACCTTCGACACCGTGGCCAACACCAACGCCGCTGCCGGGCGCACCAAGATCAAGGAAGACAGCCAATTCTTCAACTGGCAGGGCGGCCTGGTCTGGAAGCCTGTGGAGAACGCCAGTATCTATGCGTCCTACGCCACCTCGGCAACCCCGGCCGGTGGCCTGGTGGGTGAAGGCTCCGACGGCAACCCACTGTCTGCCGGCGCCGCCACCAGCGACCTGCAACCGGAAGAAACCGTCAACTATGAGCTGGGCACCAAGTGGGATCTGTTCCACGACCGCCTTTCGCTGACGGCTGCGGTGTTCCGCACCGAGAAGAAGAACACGCGCATTTTGGTCGATGCCCTGACCTACCAGAACGCCGGCGAATCCCAAGTCGACGGCATCGAGCTCTCGGCCAGCGGCAAACTCACGGATCAATGGCAAGTGTTCGCCGGCTACAGCTACCTCGACAGCGAACTGGTCAAAGCCGGTCGCAACGGGCGCAACGGGGTCGTCAGCGCCGGTTCCAACGAGGGCAACCAAATGCCCAATACGCCGAAGAATTCCTTCAGCCTGTGGACCACCTATGACATCACTTCGAAACTGACCATCGGCGGCGGTGCGTTCTATGTCGACGAGGTCTACGGCGATGTCGGCAACACCGTGTATGTACCGTCCTACACCCGCTACGACGCCATGGCCAGCTACAAGCTGACCAAGAACGTCGATCTGCAACTGAACGTGCAGAACCTGACCGACAAGACCTACTACGACAAGGCCTTCTCGACCCACTTCGCCAACCAGGCGGCCGGGCGCACCGCACTGTTGACCACCAGCTTCCACTTCTAAGCGGTCAACCAGAAACCAAAGCCCCACGCATCGGATGCGTGGGGCTTTTGCGTGCTAAACAACAAAGTTTCTCGACAACCCACGGCATAATGCGCGCCGTGCTACAGATACCCAGATGAGCGAGGCGGTCCGACGTGTTGAAGAAAACCCTGTTCCAGTTGCACTGGTTCTTCGGCATCACTGCCGGGCTGGTGCTGGCCTTGATGGGGATTACCGGGGCGGCGGTGTCGTTCCAGGATGAACTATTGCGTGCGCTCAACCCCAGCGTACTGAGCGTGGAAAAACGCGAGGCCGGGGTACTGCCGCCCGCCGAGCTGGTGCGCAAGCTCGAAGCCAGCGAAGGCAAAACCGTGTCGATGCTGTGGGTGGAAACCGACAGCGGCAGCGCCGCGCGCGTGTTCTTCACCCCACCGCCGGGCGAACGGCGCGGCCAGATGCGTTACTTCGATCCCTACACCGGCGACTACATGGGCGACGCCGTCGGCCAGGACGTGTTCGGGTTTATCCTGCAACTGCACCGCTTCCTCGCGATGGGCGACACCGGCCGGCAAATCACCGGGGCCTGCACGCTGATCCTGCTGTTCTTCTGTCTCTCCGGCTTGTACCTGCGCTGGCCGCGCCAGGTGGCGAGCTGGCGCGCGTGGCTGACCCTGGACTGGCGCAAAAAGGGCCGCAGTTTCAATTGGGACCTGCACTCGGTGTTCGGCACCTGGTGCCTGTTGTTCTATCTGTTGGCGGCGCTGACCGGCCTGTCCTGGTCCTACGAATGGTACAACCGGGGTCTGAACAAGCTGCTGTCCGACGCCCCGCAGAATGAACGGATGCGCAAACGCGGCCCGCCGCCGCAAGGACCGGCGCCGGAGGCCAACTACGACGCGATCTGGAGCAGCATCTACAGCAACGCCGGCCCAGGCTTGAGCGCTTACAACATCCGCATGCCGGCGGTCGCCGGGCAGCCGGCCACGGTGTTTTACCTGCTGGAAAACTCGCCCCACGACCGCGCGCTGAACCAGATCAACCTGGACCCTGCGACCGGCGCGGTGAAATCCCACGACCGCTACGCCAGCAAAAGCCTCAAGGCTCAATTGCTGACCAGCATTTATGCACTGCACACCGGCAGTTACTTCGGCCTGGTGGGGCGGATCATCCTCACCGTCAGCTCGCTGCTCATGCCGCTGTTTTTCATCACCGGCTGGCTGCTGTACCTCGACCGCCGCCGTAAAAAGCGCCAGGTGCGCGATGCCCGCGAGAGCCTCGGCGCCAACCATAGCCATGCGCCGGCGTGGCTGATCGGCTTTGCCAGCCAGAGCGGTTTTGCCGAACAACTGGCCTGGCAGACCGCCGGGCAATTGCAGGCGGCCGGCTTGCCGGTGAACGTGCAGCCGCTGGGCAGCGTCAGCCAGGACCAACTGCGCCAGTCAGAAAACGCGCTGTTCGTGGTCAGCACCTTCGGCGACGGCGAAGCGCCCGACAGCGCCCGTGGCTTCGAGCGCAGCGTGCTCGGCCAGGACCTGTCCCTCAAGGGCTTGAACTACTCGGTGCTGGCCCTCGGCGATCGCCAGTACACGCACTTCTGCGGCTTTGCCCGGCGCCTGCATTTCTGGCTGACCAACCAGGGCGGCAACCCGTTGTTCGCCCCCGTGGAAGTCGACAGCGGCGACACCCGCGCCCTGCAGCACTGGCAACAACAACTGGGCCAACTCACCGGGCATGCGCCGACAGCAGCGTGGCCGAGCGCACAGTATGAAAACTGCAGCTTGAACCAGCGCACCTTGCTCAATCCTGGCAGTGTCGGTTCGGCTGTCTACTTGCTGGAACTGGCCGTGCCATCGGCACAAAGCTGGGTCGCTGGCGACCTGGTGGAAATCCTGCCGCGCAACGGCACCGGGGCCATTACGCAGTTCCTCGAGGGCCTGGGCTTGGCCAGCCGCGAAAGCGTGCTGATCGACGGTCTGGCCCACACCCTCGACCAGGCCCTGGCCACCCGCCAACTGCCGGACAACCGCGCCCATCTGGTGGGCCTGCATGCCCAGGCGCTGGTGAACGCGCTGGCGCCCTTGGGCATGCGCGAATACTCGATCGCCTCGATTCCCAGCGACGGCGTGCTGGAGTTGATCGTGCGCCAGGAACGTCATCCAGACGGCACACTCGGCCTGGGCTCGGGCTGGCTGACCGAACACGCGGCCCTCGGCTCGAGCATCACCCTGCGCTTGCGCCGCAACAGTGCTTTCCACCTGCCGGACGCGCCTGCGCCGTTGATCCTGCTGGGCAACGGCACGGGCCTGGCCGGTTTGCGCAGCTTGCTCAAGGCGCGCATTGCCGACGGCCAGCAGCGCAATTGGCTGTTGTTCGGCGAACGCACTATCGCCCACGACTACCTGTGCCAGGACGAACTGCAAGGCTGGTTGGCCAGCGGTGACCTGGCGCTGCTGGACCTGGCGTTTTCCCGCGACCAGGAGGAAAAGATCTACGTACAGGATCGCCTGCGCGAATCGGCGGACGTGTTGCGGCGATGGCTGGCGGACGGCGCGGCGATCTACGTGTGTGGCAGTTTGCAGGGGATGGCTGCGGGGGTGGATCAGGTGCTGCATGAGGTGCTGGGCAGTGAGACGGTGGAGCGTTTGATCGAACAGGGCCGCTATCGCCGGGATGTCTACTGAAATCCTGCAAACACTGAAGAACCCATGTGGGAGGGGGCTTGCCCCCGATGGCGGTGTATCAGTCAATTCATGGGTTACTGACCCACCGCCATCGGGGGCAAGCCCCCTCCCACAGTTTTGACTGCATTCCAAATCAGTTTTTGACTGCATTCCAAGTCAGTTTTTACTGTATTTCAAATCAGTTTTTGACTGCTTTCCAAATTAGTGTTGACTGCATGCCAAATCAGACCGGTTGCAGCTTTTGCTCGAACACTGAAACCCCATCCAGATCGCGCAGCATCACCGTCAACTCCGCCGTCTGCCCATCGATCTGCACTTCGCCAAAAAACTGGAACCCGGCAAACGGCGACGTGTTCTGCGCAGGCGGTGCTTTTTCGAACACCACCTGCGGGCCAAAGGTTTTATCCAGCGGATTGGGCCCGAAGCTCCCCGCATTCAGCGGCCCTGCGACAAACTCCCAGAACGGCTCGAAGTCCTGAAACGCTGCGCGATCGGGGTGGTAGTGATGCGCCGCGCAGTAATGCACATCCGCCGTCAACCACACATGGTTGCGCACCTGCTGCGCGCGCAGAAACCCAAGCAGCTCGGCGATTTCCAATTCGCGGCCCTGGGCCGGGCCGGGGTCGTTGTTGGCGATCGCTTCCCAGCGCGGCACGCCCGGGCTGACTTCGCCGTCAGGCACGCCGAGGCCGATGGGCATGTCGGCGGCGATCACTTTCCATTGGGCCTGGGAGGCTTTGAGTTCGCGCTTGAGCCAGTCCAGTTGCTCTCGGCCGAGGAAGGGTTTTGCGCCGCCCAGGTTGTCATCGTTGGGCCCGCGATAGCTGCGCATGTCGAGCACGAACACATCCAGCAGCGGCCCGTAACTGAGCTTGCGATAAATCCGCCCGCCGCCGTCGGCGCTTTGTCGACGCATGGGCGAATATTCCAGCCAGGCCTGACGCGCATGGCCGACCAGGGTGTTGATGTCCCGGGTCTGGTAACGCTCATCGAGCTGCTTGCTCGGCGACCAGTTGTTCACCACCTCATGGTCGTCCCACTGCCAGATCTGCGGCACTTCGGCGTTGAAGCGGCGCACGTTTTCATCCAGCAGGTTGTAGCGGTAATTGCCGCGATACTCATCGAGGGTTTCAGCGACTTTGCTCTTGGCCTCGGTGGTGATGTTGCGCCAGATGCGCCCGCCCTCGGTGGTCAGTTGCGCCGGCACCGGGCCGTCGGCGTAGATGGTGTCGCCGCTGTGAATAAAGAAGTCCGGCAGGCGCAGGCGCATGGCTTCGTAGATGCGCATGCCGCCGATGTCCGGGTTGATGCCGAAGCCTTGGCCGACGGTGTCGCCGCTCCACACAAAACGAATATCACGACGCTGTCGCGGCACGCTGCGCAGGTGGCCGAACCAGGGCTCGCTGGCGACGCCGGTCTGGGCATCTTCGAACTGCACGCGGTAGAAAATCGCCTGGTCGGCGGGCAGCCCGGTGAGTTCGACGCGGGCGGTAAAGTCGCTGAGGGTGTCGGCCAGCGGCGAGACGAATCGGCGGGGGTTGCTGAACACACTGCGGGTGTCCCACTCCACCACCATCCGCGCCGGGCGGTCGCTGCGGCTCCAGATCATCGCGCGGTCGCCGAGCACGTCGCCGGACTGCACGCCATCGGTGAGTTGCGGCCGGTCCTTGACCGACGCGATCACCGCCGGCGCCAGCCCCGGCAGCAACAGACCGGCGCCGACCGTTTGCATCACGCGGCGACGGCTGAGATCGAAGTGGCTCATGCAAGTGCCCTCTTGAGTATCAAAAGGGAAATTTGAACACGCAGGGATGAAGCGGATGTGACACCGCCTTCAAGGCACTGCAGATCGCAATGTGGGAGGGGGCTTGCCCCCGATGGCGATGTGTCAGTCACCCATGAATGGACTGACCCACCGCCATCGGGGGCAAGCCCCCTCCCACATTTTTAACGGTGTCAGGCCTTGGCTGCGGTGACCGCCAGGTCCACCGCTTCCGGGCGTTTGATCAACGCGTACACCAGCCCCGTCAACACGCTACCGGCGACAATCGCCAGCAAGTACAGCAGCGCATGGTTCATCGCATTCGGAATAATCAGCACAAACAAGCCGCCGTGGGGCGCCGTCAGTTTGCAGCCGAAGTACATCGATAGCGCACCGGCCAACGCGCCGCCGGCGATGCTGGCCGGGATCACCCGCAGCGGGTCCTTGGCGGCAAACGGAATCGCGCCTTCGGAGATAAAGCACAGGCCCAGAATCATCGCGGCCTTGCCGGCCTCGCGTTCGGTCTGGGCAAACTTGCGCCGGGCCAGGAAGGTCGCGATACCCATCCCAATCGGAGGCACCATACCGGCCGCCATGGTCGCGGCCATCGGCGCACCGCTGGACGCCGCCAGCAAGCCGACGGAGAACGCATACGCGGCCTTGTTGATCGGCCCGCCCAGGTCAACGCACATCATGCCGCCGAGCAGGATGCCGAGCAGCACAGCATTGGTGGTGCCCATCGTGCTGAGGAAGTCGGTCAGGCCGGTGAGCAGCCGCGCCACTGGCGGACCCACCAGATAGATCATCGCCAGGCCCGTGAACAGGCTCGCCAGCAACGGGATGATCAGGATCGGCTTGAGCGGCTCCAGGCTTTGCGGCAGGCGCACCGCGCGAGTGATCAGCTTGACGCAGTAACCGGCAAGGAAACCGGCAACAATCCCGCCGATAAAGCCCGCGCCCAACGTACCGGCCAACAACCCGCCGATCATGCCGGGGGCCAGCCCAGGCCGGTCGGCAATCGAGTAGGCGATATAGCCCGCGAGCAGCGGCACCATCAGCATGAAGGCCTGGTCACCGACGGTTTTCAGAGCCGCCGCCAGGGTGCCTTTTTCTTCAAAGGCATGGATGCCGAACACGAACGACAAGGCGATCAACAAACCGCCCGCCACCACCATCGGCAACATGAACGACACGCCGGTCAGCAGGTGTTTGTAGACCCCGGTTTTTTCCGATTTGGCCACCGTGCCGCTCGCCGCGCTTTCCACGACGCCTTCGGCCAGGGCCTTGTTGAGGGTCGCTTCGGCTTGCTTGAGGGCAATGCCGGTGCCGCAGCGGTAGATCTTCTTGCCGGCAAAGCGCTCGGTGGCGACTTCGATATCCGCCGCCAGCAACACCACGTCGGCCTCGGCAATCGCTTGCGGGCTCAACGGTGTGCGTGCGCCGACCGAACCCTGGGTTTCCACCTGCAACTCATAGCCCAGGCGCTTGGCCGTCTGCTGCAACGCTTCGGCGGCCATGAAGGTGTGGGCTACGCCAGTCGGGCAGGCGGTAATCGCGACAATCCGCGGAGCCTGTTTCGTCGCCACCGGGGCTTGGCTGGCGACATACACCTGGGCCTCTTCGGCGCCACGGCGCAACACGGCCTCGACGTCCTGCAAGGCCTGGGCTGGGGTGCTTTGGAACACGCGCTTGCCAACAAACCGCTGCATCTCCACCGGCGTGCTGCTGACCAGCAACACCCACTCGGCGGCATCGAGCGTGGCCTGGGACAGCTGGCGTTCCGGGTGCTGCACGTCCACCACTTCGACGCTGGTGCTCCAACCCTGGCGCTGCGCGGCGGCGTCAAGCAAACGGGCGCACAGCACACTGGTGACCATGCCGTTCGGGCAGGCGGTAACAATGGCTAAATTCATCACAAACCCTCTTATTGTTCTGTCAGCGGGCGCACATGGACGCCGCTTTCGAGACGCGCCAACTGCGCGTCATCGCTGATGCCAAACCCTATCTGCGTGACGGCCATCGCGGCAATTGCCGTGGCACGGCGCAAGGTCGTTTCGGGCACATCGAAACCGAGCAAACCGTGGAGCATCCCGGCCAGCAGCGAATCACCTGCGCCGACGGTGCTGGCGACGCTGACCTTCGGCGGCGTGGCATGCAACGCCGTGCCGGGGCTGAACCAGTTCACGCCGTCGGCGCCATGGGAAATCACCACATGCTCGATGCCCTCGGCATGCAAACGCTCGGCGGCCTGGGCCTGTTGGTCGACGGAGTCCGTCGGGCAATCCAGGGCCTCGGCGAGTTCTTCGGTATTGGGCTTGATCAACCACGGGCTGGCCTTCAACCCGGCGCGCAGGGCTTCGCCGCTGGTGTCCAGGGCAACTTTCAAGCCGAGGTTTTTCAGTTGCTCCAATAAGCCTTGGAACCACAGCGGGCTGACACCGCGCGGCAAACTGCCGGCGACCACCACCGCATCGTGCCCTGGGGCAATCAACGTGAGTTGATTGAGCAACGCTTGCTGTGCCTGCTCACTGACCTGCGGCCCCGGCGCATTGATGTCGGTGACGCGGCCACCGTGTTCGGCGATCTTGATATTGCTACGGGTCTCGCCGGGCACGCGGATGAACGCATCGACAAACCCACGGCGAGCGATCAGCGCCTCAAACGCCTGGGGGTTGTCCTCGCCGAGAAAACCGCCGACGGTGACGTGATGGCCGAGGTCAGCCAGCACCTGGGCGACATTCACGCCCTTGCCGGCGGCGTGGGTCAACATCGTCTCGCTGCGATTGACTTCACCGGGTTCCAGGCGCGCCAGGCGTACCGTGAGGTCCAACGCCGGGTTGAGCGTCAGGGTCAAAATCCTTGCCATCTACACGGCCTCCACAAGGGCTCGCACTTCGGCGGGCGAACCCACCGCGAGTGCTTGTTGGGCCAGGCTCTGGGCCTGGCTCAGACTGAATTCACGCACCCGCGCCTTCACTTCAGGAATGCTGCGGGCCGACACGCTCAACTCATCCACGCCGAGGCCGATCAGCACCGGCACCGCCAGCGGGTCGGCGGCCAGCTCACCGCACACGCCGACCCATTTGCCATGGGCATGGGCGGCGCGCACGGTGATGTCGATCAATTGCAACACGGCCGGGTGCAGGCCATCGGCCTGAGCCGACAGCGTCGGGTGGCCACGGTCGATGGCCAGGGTGTACTGGGTCAGGTCGTTGGTGCCGACGCTGAAGAAATCGACTTCCTTGGCCAGCACCGGCGCGAGCAATGCGGCGGACGGCACTTCGATCATAATCCCCAGTTGCAGGTCGGCCACCGGGATTTCCAGGCGCAGGCGCTCGGTCATGTCCCGGGCCGCGCGCCACTCATCGACGCTGCCGACCATCGGAAACATGATGCGCAGCGCCCGGTTATCCGCCGAGCGCAGCAGCGCGCGCAACTGCGCTTCCATGATCTGCGGGCGTTGCAGCGTGAGGCGAATGCCGCGCACGCCGAGGAAGGGGTTTTCTTCCTCGGCGATCGGCCAATACGGCAGCGGTTTGTCGCCGCCCACATCGAGGGTGCGGACCACCAACGGGCGACCGCCGAGGCCGTCGAGTACGCGGCGGTATTCGGCTTCCTGGGTGGCTTCGTCCGGCGCCTGGGGGTGGGCCATGAAAATCAGTTCGGTGCGCAGCAGGCCAATGCCTTCGGCGCCCTGCTCCACCGCGCTCGCCACGCCGGCGCTTTCGCCGATATTGGCGAACACTTCCACGGCGTGACCATCGCGGGTCAGGGCCGGTTGATGGCGCTGCGCCGAGGCGGCTTGCAGGCGTTGTTCACGGGTGTCGCGTTCGACGGTGGCGCGTTGCAGGGTCGCGGCGTCGGCGTCGACATGCAGGCGGCCACGCTGGCCGTCGAGCAACAACGGCGTACCGGCGGCCAGCAGCAACACGGCCGGGCCGGCGCCCACCAACGCGGGAATGCCCAGGGCGCGGGCGACGATGGCGCTGTGGGCGGTGGCCCCGCCACGGGCGGTGAGAATACCGGCGACGCGGGCCGGGTCGAGGCGTGCGACATCCGACGGGCCGACTTCGTCCATCACCAAAATGTAGGGTTCGCTCGGTTCCTGGACGGTTTCGACACCGCACAACTGCGCCAGCACGCGGCGACCGATGTCGCGCAGGTCGGCGGCGCGCTCGGCGAGCAGGGCGTCCTGCAACGACTCCTGTTGTTTGGCGGCGGCTTCGATCACGCTCATCCAGGCTGCTTCGGCGCTTTCACCCTGTTTGAGGCGGGTGTCGACGTCGTCGGTCAGTTCCGGGTCGTCGAGCATCTCCTGGTGGGTGATGAAAATCTCGCGGATCGCCTTGGCCTGGCTGCGTTCGATCAGGCCCTGGATATCGCGGCGCACGTCCGCCAGTGAGGCGTGCAGGCGCTGGCGTTCGATGCTCGAGGACTCGCCACGCAGCGGATAGTCGAACGGTTGCAGCACCTGGATATGCGCCGGGCCGATGGCGATGCCGGGGGCGGCGGCGATGGCCTGGATCTGGCTACCGGCCAGCGGCGCGCTGAGCGCCGGTTCGAGATCCACAACGGCGGCTTGCGCACTCGCGGCAGGCAGCGGCTCGACCTCTTCGCCGAGCCCCTCTTGCACCGCCGCCAATAACGCGGGCAGCGCATCGCCAGCAATCGCCGGCTCCGCGACAAACTCCAACACCTGGCCACGCCGGGCGCCGAGGCTAAGCAGCTTGCTCAGGCTTTTCACCGACACGGCGCCCACCGCGCCATCGACGATGCGCACGCGAATATCGCCGTCAAAACTTTTCGCCAGTTGCGCAAGGATCTTCGCTGGCCGTGCGTGCAGGCCGTGAGCGTTAGCCAGGGCGATGCGCGCGCTGGGCCAGTCGGGCGGCAACTCGCCGCCCAACACTTCAAGCACCGCGCGGCTGCTGGTGGCGCGGCCGAGTTCCTGGCCTCGCCCTTCAATCAACAGCGCACACAGGCGTTCCAGCAAGGTCTGGTGCGCTTCGCCGAGGCTGGCCAGGCAGAACAGGCCGTTGAGCGGCTGGCCGAGGTAACGCATGGGTTTGTCCGGGGTGACAAACGCCAGGCCCGGGCGCTTGACGGTCTGCTCGCTGTGCAGCCACCACAGGCCATCGCCCAGGGGCAGCGCGTCGACCTGCTGCAACACGGCGGCAAAGCCATTGTTCACACAATCGGCCTGGCGCAGCAGGCGTGCGCCGCGCCACACCAGTTCTTCAAAGTCATCGGCGGACACACCGAGCCCAATCATTTGCGCGTCCAGCGCCAATTCCTGCGGCGCGCCCTGCAGCAGTTTCAGCAACGCTTCGGCGGAAGCTGCGCGGCGCAGCGCCTGGCCCAGGTCGGTTTCACCGAGGGCGCGGGTCAGCAGTTGCAGCAGGCGCAGGTGCTCATCGGATTTGGCGGCAATACCGATCGCCAGGTAGACGATCTGGCCATCGCCCCAGTCCACCCCTTCGGGGAACTGCAGCAGGCGCACGCCGGTGGAAAACACCTGGTCGCGAGTTTCGGGCGTGCCGTGGGGGATCGCAATACCTTGGCCGAGAAAGGTCGAGCCTTGGGCTTCACGCCCTTGCAAGCCGCTGAGATAACCCTCGGCGACCAGGCCGTCGGCCACCAGTTTGTCAGCGAGCAGGTGCAAGGCAGCAGATTTATCCACAGCCGTCTGGCCCATGGATATCTGCTCTATGGTGAGCTCAAGCATGCCGTTCTCCTAGTTAGTGCGGCGGGCGCACTAGGTATTGTTTTGAATAAATCAGTCTAAAGTCGTTCACGCATAAACTGACTGAGCAGTCGGTTGGCAGCAATCACTCAGTGGCGAACATCGCAAAAATACGCTTGCTGAAACGTTTAATCTAGAATGCATGGCAGATTACGCGTTAATTGCGCATCCTTGAAGACCCTCTCGGCACCTGAGCTGAGACATTGGTCGTCTGCAGTAATCGGTTACGATTGGACAAACTGTCGGGGCAAGCTCCAGAAAACAAGGAAATCCCGGTTTGAAACTCAGTGATATCGCCCGTCTCGCCGGTGTGTCCGTGACCACCGCCAGCTATGTCATCAATGGCAAAGCCGAACAGCAACGCATCAGCAGTGCAACCGTCGAGCGCGTGCGTGCGGTGGTCCAAGCCCATGGCTTCACCCCCAACCCTCAGGCTGCCGGGCTGCGCAGTCGGCATACGCGCACCTTGGGTTTCATCCTGCCAGACCTGGAAAACCCCAGTTACGCACGGATTGCCAAGTTGTTGGAACAGGGCGCGCGTGCGCGTGGCTATCAATTGCTGATTGCCAGCTCCGACGATGACGCCGATAGCGAGCGCCAGTTGTTGCAATTGTTCCGTGCCCGACGCTGCGACGCGCTGTTCGTTGCCAGTTGCCTGCCGGCCAGCGATGACAGTTATCGCGAGCTGCAAGCCAAGGGTTTGCCGGTCATCGCCATCGACCGCGAGATGGACCCCGCGCAGTTCTGCTCGGTGGTCAGCGACGATCGCCAAGCCTGCCAGCAACTGACCAGCAGCCTGCTGCAACCGCTGCCCAAGCAGATCGCGCTGATCGGTGCGCGACCCGAGCTGAGCATCAGCCAGGCGCGCGCCGCCGGTTTCCGTGAAGCGCTGCACGGATTCGGCGGTGAAGTGATCGTCGAACACGGCGAGGCGTTCAGTCGTGACTGTGGCCGACAATTGATGGAGCAATTGCTGCAGCGTCTGGGGCATTTGCCTGACGCGCTGGTGACCACGTCCTACGTGCTGCTGCAAGGCGTGTTCGACGCACTGCATGACTTCCCGCTCAAGTCGCGACCGCTGCGCCTGGGCACGTTCGGTGATACCCAGTTGCTGGATTTCCTGCCGCTGCCGGTCAATGCCATGGCCCAGCAACATCAACTGATCGCCGACACCGCGCTGCGCCTGGCCCTGGCGGCGATTGAAGAACAGCAGTATCAACCCGGCGTAAACGCCATTGGCCGAACCTTCAAGCAGCGTATTCACGAGGTGTGAGCGTGGAGCTGATCGACACCCACACCCACCTGGACTTCCCGGACTTCGACAGCGATCGCCGGCAAGTCCTCGCGCACAGCCGCCAACTCGGCGTGCAGCGCATGGTGGTGCTGGGGGTGTATCAGCAAAATTGGCAACGGCTGTGGGATCTGGTGCAAGACGATGAAGGTTTGTTCGCAGCCTTCGGCCTGCACCCGGTGTACCTCGACGAGCATCGCCCCGCCGACCTGACAGCCCTGGGCGACTGGCTGACCCGCCTGCGGGGCCACCGGCAATTGTGCGCGGTGGGCGAGATCGGCCTGGACTACTTCCTCGAACACCTCGACCGCGAACGCCAGCAGCAACTGTTCGAAGCCCAACTCAAGCTGGCCGTGGATTTCCAACTGCCGGCCCTGCTGCACGTGCGCCGCAGCCATGCCGCCGTGATCGCCACCCTCAAGCGCATCCGCCTGCCACGGGGCGGCATCATCCATGCCTTCGCCGGCAGCCGCGAAGAAGCGCGTGAGTACATCAAGCTGGGTTTCAAGTTGGGCCTGGGCGGCGCCGCTACCTGGCCGCAAGCGCTGCGCATGCACAAAGTACTCGCGCAATTGCCTCTGGAGGCCGTGGTGCTGGAAACCGATGCGCCGGACATGGCGCCCGCCATGCACCCCGGCCAGCGCAACAGCCCGGAGCACCTGCCCGAGATCTGCGCCGCGCTGGCCGAGCGCATGGGCCTCAGCCCGTTATCGCTGGCGCAGGCGAGCACACGCAATGCGTGCGAGCTGTTCAATTGGTAGCGGGCTGACGACCTGCAGGTCCAGGGTCATGCGTTGCCGATGACGGGCATAGCGCAACACCAGGAAATGGATCAGCACCGCCACCAGCGAAAGGTTGAGCTGCTCGATCATACTGAGCAAACCCACCCACTCTGCCACCAGTGCCATCAGCAAGGTCGCACAGGTCAGGATGATCATGCTCGGGCGAACCAGCGCCCACTGGTCCAGGGCGCGAAATTGACGCAACTGTTTGCGACAACGCAACTGCAGGCCCGACTGGCAATACGTGCACTCAAAAGGCTCGTCGATGGCAATCGCGTTCAATTGCCAAGGCTTGAGTTCAAACGTCATGTCACATCGGGCGCAGTGCCCTCTGATGCCGAATACAGCGATCATCGCCGTGCCTCCTTGGGACTGTGACCAGATGAAAAAAATTTTCACCCATTCACGCCGATAGAAAAGATGCGCCGCAAAATCAAGACAAACGCCACAGCAGTAAAAGACTAATCCTACGATTACGGCCTACACCCGAAACGCGCCGATCAGTTGCTTCAACTCGATCACCTGCTGCGACAACTGCCGACTGGCCGCTTCGGTCTGATGCGCGCCGTCGGCCGCGTGTTCGCCGGCGCGGTTGATTTCGACGATGTTGCGGTCGATATCGTGGGCGACAGCGGTTTGCTGCTCCACGGCGGCGGCAATCTGCTGGTTCTGATCCACGATCATGCCAACGGCGCCAAGAATATTCTCCAGGGCCTGCTGGACCTTTTCCGACTGGCCCACCGTGCCTTCAGCCATCGCATGGCTGGTGCCCATGGCCTTGACCGCCGCGCCAACACCGCTGTGCAGTCGGCTGATCATCTGCTCGATCTCTTCGGTAGAGTGCTGGGTGCGCCGGGCCAACGTGCGCACTTCATCGGCTACCACCGCAAAACCACGGCCCTGCTCCCCGGCACGGGCCGCTTCGATCGCAGCGTTGAGCGCCAGCAGGTTGGTTTGCTCGGCGATGCTCTTGATCACTTCCAGCACGCTGCTGATGGATTGGCTGTCGGTGGCCAGTTGATTGATCACCCGTACCGACTCGTCGATCTCCGACGCCAACCGCGCAATGCTGCCTTGCTGGGACTGCACCAGGCCACGGCCGCTGACGGTTTCATCGTTGACGCTATGCGCGCTGCTGACCGCCGCCGCCGCGCTGCGCGCCACTTCCTGGGCGGTGGAGGACATCTGGTTCATGGCCGTCGCCACCTGTTCGATCTGGCTGCGCTGCCCGGATACCGCCTGGTTACTGCGGGCCGAGACCACCTCAACCTGGCCGGCCTGCCATTCAACCTGGCTGACGGTGTGCCCGACGCGCTCGATCAGGTCGTGGATCTTGGCCACGGTGCCATTGAACACTTGGCCGAGGTCGCCCAACTCGTCGCGGCTTTGGGCGACAAACGTGACCGTCATATCGCCCGCCGCCACCTTGTCCATCATCGCCCCCAGGCGCCGCAACGTCGTGCGCGTCGAGGCATAGAAACCGGCGTACAGATAAAAGATCAGCAAAAACACCGCCGCCAGGGCCGACACCAGCACCAGCATGTGCGTGCGGTTTTGCGTCAGCCGTTGTTCCAACTGCCGTCCGAGAAAGCCCAGGGTGGCCTCATTGAGCTGGTAGGTCTGGGCCATCAATTGACTCACGTCTTCGTAGAAGCCCTGCCACGGCGCGTCGAGGGTCTCGGCCATCACCACCTGCTCTTCAAACAGTTCACTGCCTTGCTTGAGGCTCGCGCTGCTGGCCTTGGCCAGGCTGTCGAGCGCCGCGTGGGCAGGTTTACTGGAGCCCAGGGCGTCCTGCAGCTTCAAGCCGTATTCGGCCTGGAGCTTTTCCAACTGCTGCAACAGCTCGTCGAAACGCGTGCTGGAGGACGAGTTGAGAAAACCCTGGCCCAGGGAGTACGCGCCCATTGCGCGCCCTTCGCCCAACGTCTGGGTGACCTGCGGGGTGACGCTGGTGATCAGCTCGCTGAGCTGGCGTAGATCGCTCTGCGGGTCGCGGCTCAAGCCGGATTGGCTGGCGATGATCTGGCTGAGCATCTGCGCCTTGTTCAGCAACTTGCCGATCAGCGCACTTTTGCTCAGCAGCGACGACTCCTGCTGCTGGGCCTTGAAGGCGGCGACCAGCTCGTCGCGCTTGGCGTCGAACGCGGCGACTTGTTCGGGGTCGGTCGCCATCGCGCGCAGGCCTTGCAGGCGCGCCAGCACGCTGTGTTCCAGGGTATTGATGCTGCCTTCCAGATCGCCCGCCTTACCGGATTGGCCGAGGGTCGCGTTGATCTGCACCTGGTTGTTGAGGGTTTCCAGGTCACGGCGCAAGGCCAGGCTGCTGCCGAGCAAATCCAGGCTTTGCAGTTCGATGCGAGTGCCCTGGAACTCACGCCAGGAGTCGCGCACCAGGAAATAGTTGGTGGCCAGCATCGGCAGCAGGAACAACACGCTGATCAAACTGAACTTCATGCCGAAGCTCAGGCGGTTCATCAGCGCGACGGCGGGATAGAGCAAGCTCTTCACAGGTGAACTCCCTTCCTATTATTTTTATTTGAGGCGCAGGGCGGCGGCAGATAGCCACTATTTGGCGCTCTGCTTGTATAGCTCAAATCGAAAGGGAGTTTTGTAACGTAAAGTTAACGAGCTGTGGGAGCAGGCTTGCTCCCACAGGGATTGACCGTGACCGCTAGGGCAACACGGTCCAGATGGCGAAACCGGCATACCACAGCACCGCCGCGCGCAGCAGCAGTTCCCATAGGCGATCCAGGCTGTTGATGCCGTCGGCACCCACCACCGGTGGCGGGATTTCAGCGGCCACCAGGCCGACTTTGTCCACCAGTTGCGCGGCACTGATGTCCCAGTTCAACAGCTCGTGGAGCATCACACGGCTGACCGCGACAAAGTTGCCCACCAAAGCAAAGCTGGCCGCCAGCAAGCGCACCGGCAACCAGTCAAAAGCATGCCGCAGTTGCCCGGCACGCTCGGCCACCAGGGGGTTCTGGCTGTGTTCACTGGCCAACGCCAGCAGGCGATAGGCCAGGGCCGCGACCGGGCCCAACAGGAAATACCAGAAAATCACCGCAAAAAAGCTCTGGTAGGCCTGCCACAAGAGATGCCCCTGAACACGCTCCAGCAATTGCTCGCCACTGTCGGCACCGACCTTCAGGTCACGCTCGGCCACATGCTCGGCGGCTTGCAGGTCGCCGCGCCGCCAGGCATCGCGGAATGGGCCGAGCCCCGCCAGCAGATCACCGCGCCCCAGGCTGTAGATCAGCACCAGCAGGTGTACCGGCAGCGCCAACAGGCCGTATGCCACGGGTTCCAGCACCAGCAGCAACAGAGCCAGCACGGCCACCGGCAGCACCACCAGCAGCGCCAGAATCAACCAGGGCTGTTTGCCGAGGCGCGGGCTCGATTCCAATTTGGCCAGTTCGCGCAGCCATCCGCCGTCGCGCTGCAATTTTTGGCGCAAGGCCGAGAACTTCTCGATCCAGACCGCCAGCACCAATACAAGGAAACTCATTGTGCGTGTTCTCCATCCTGCAGGGCGCTGCGAAAGCGCACCCAATCAAAAGCGGGCCCGGGATCGGTCTTGCGCCCCGGGGCGATATCGCTGTGACCACAAATGCGCTGACGGGTGATACCCGGGTAAGTCGCCAGCAACTGACGTGTCAGGTCGATCAGTGACGCATATTGGACATCGGTAAATGGCAGGTCATCCGTGCCTTCCAGTTCGATCCCCAGGGAAAAGTCATTGCACGTTTCGCGCCCCTCGAAGCTGGAAACCCCGGCGTGCCAGGCGCGGTCGAGGCAGGACACAAACTGCGTCACCACTCCGTCGCGCTCAATCAGAAAATGCGCTGACACGCGTAGGTCAACAATCCCTTCATAGTAAGGATGTTCCGTGACATCCAGGCGATTCTGGAAAAATTCCTGCACCTTACCGGTGGCGAACTGCGCCGGCGGCAGGCTGATGTTATGCACCACCAACAGCGAAACTTCGCCTGCGGGTCGCTCGTTGAAGTTGGGCGAAGGGCAATGACGAACACCCTGGCACCAACCGCTGACGGGGTCCAACTGCATACAGGTTCCTTGAGTGTGACCAATTGTGACCAGTATGCCGCGTTCAGCCCTGTGGTTGCGATCACTTGCCGCGATTGAATTGACTCAGGTTACCCGTCACCGTCGCCAGCGCACGCTCGAACAGCGGGGCATCGTCCAGGATACGCAGCACGCCACGCTTGAACGCCTGGGCCAGTTGGCCGGCGCTGTGCTCAAGCACCTTGAGCCCGCTGCGGTTGACAAAAATATAGCGATCGGCCGGCGCCATGATCGTGTTCAGTTTGCAGCGCAGGAGGGTTTCCGGGGGTTCCTCTAACTCCAGCCAAACGCCGATGCGCAATTGGCGCGCTTTGAGCAAGTCCGGATCAGCCGCCGCCAGGTCTTGCGCAGCATCGGGCAAACCAGGGTCAAATACGAAGGGCTCACGCACCTCGATCAACGTCTGCGTACCGTCGAACGCCTGAACATGCAAGGCCTGCAGCCGAACAAAGAACTCACGGGTGCTGAAGGGATCGAACGCCGCGCCGGTCAAACCGTTGCGCAACGCCTTGAGCAAACCCGGCAACTGCGCCAGCAAATGCCGCCCGGCCTCGGTGTCGTCCCTCAGGCTCACGCTCCAGATCAACTCGTCGAGGGTGCGCAGCTCCGTCTGCCACTGCACCGATTGCTCGCCGTGCTTGAGACTGGCCAGCAACAACACCTGGCTCCAGGCCTGCTGCACAAACTGCACCACCGCCCGTGGCAGGACCTTGCCCAGCAAGCGCCGGTTCAGCACGTCGGCCACGCGCTGACGGGCAGCGTCGGTACGCAGGCGTGCCGCCTCAGCGTCGCGGGTGTGCTGTTCGAGCAACGCACTGCGCCGGCGCTCGTCAGCGGTAAACGCGGAGAATTCCGACAGCAGTTCGGAAAAAATCGCCGGGTCTTCGGCAAAGTCATTCAGCAGACGCTGCACCACCTGCTCGATACGCAGGTACAAGCCGTCACGCAGGTAATCTTCACCCGGGCTCCAACCGACGACGGCGCTGCCGATTTCGTTGAGCAGCCGCCGCGCCGGATGGCCGGCACGGCTGAAAAGGCTCTTGTCCAGCACGGCCAGTTTCAGCACCGGGATCTGCAGGCGGGCGATCAAGGCCTTGAAGGCGTGCGGGACGGCGTGGTCATGGAGGATAAATTCGAACAACAGCGCGACCAGATTGATCACGTCTTCGTCGCACGCTTCCACGATTCTGGATTTGCCGCTCTTGACGCTGACACGCGTCAGCAGTTGCTTCAGTTGGTTGCGCAGATCGAAGTCATCCTCGACGTCCGGCTCCGGCACGTATTGCTGCAAATGGGACAGCAGGCGCAGCAGATCGCGGGTGGCGATGGGCTGGGGCTCGGCGCTGGCCTCCAGGGTGGGCGCTACGCTGCCCCGCACAGCCGCCAGCAGTTCACGCAGTTCGGCAAAGGCGGGCTGGCCGTTTTCATCGACCGGTTGATCCGCCGCCGGCAAGCGCTCTGAACGCTGATGCTCGCGCGCCACGCGCCCACCAGGGCGGCGGGCCGGCACCACCGTGAGCTCAGGCAGTACGCCCGTAGCGACCAGCAACTGATTGGCGTCTGCGTACAGGTGGTCGGCGTCGCTGAGCACGTATTTCTCAAAGAGTTTGAGCATGATCAGTTTGACGCGAATCTCCACGCCCAGACTGCGTCCCGCGCGCAGAAAGAATTCACACAACCGCGCCGGGCCCAGGGGGTTCTCACGGTCATCCATGTACCGGCCCAGCAAGGCACTCAGACGGGCAGTCAGTTGCTCCAGGGCCAGACCGTCAAGTCGCCGCACCCGCCCGAGCATGGCATCCAGCGCCAGGGTTCTTTCCACATCACCACGTGAAGTGTCCGAGAGCGCCTCGTAGGACATCACCGGCACCATCTGCAGCTCACCTCGCCCCGCCCCGCCCAGGCTGGCGAAGGCCTTGAAGAGTTGCTCCATGAACACACGTTCGAAATTCTTGCGCTTGAGCCGCAGGTCGCGCATGGCTTCAAAGAAAATAGGGTGGTCGACGTTGTTACGAGCCTTGTCGGCCATTTCGAACAGGCTGTCGTCAGCGTTGTCGAACAGCTCCTGCAGACCTTGTTGCAGTTGCTGCGCAGCTTTGTCGCGAACCTGCAGCAACACCACCGGCAGCCGCGCGAGCGGCGATGGCGCGGTCTGTGCCTTATTGATCGGCACCACCTTTCCATCATTGTGCATCCTGGCCTCCTGAAACCGCGGTGTGGGTTGGGCAAAGATCGGCGACAGGCCCCTTTGGGCACTGCGTATACCCGGTGCTTACCCGCACGTCAAAGCTATGACGCCAATTGCAAGGCGCGAGATTATCTTGCAAATGAGGGGAGTTGCGCCAGTGAACTCTGTCATAACGCTGTAAATGAGCAGGCCACTGGGTTCAAACGCACACTGCCCCTATAATCGCCGCACTTTGTTTGTGGAGCCTGTTATGCCGAATCTCCGTCTTGCCGACCTCACCGCCGAAATCGAAGCCAACGTGCGCCGCGCACTGCTGGAAGACATCGGCAGCGGCGACATCACCGCGCAATTGATCCCGGCCGAACGGCTGGCCAAGGCCTCGATCATTACCCGCGATGCGGCTGTGATCGCCGGCACAGCCTGGGTGGACGCGGTGTTCCGCCAACTGGACCCACAGGTCGCGGTGCATTGGCAGGTGGCCGACGGTGAACGCGTCAGCCCCAACCAGGCACTGTTTCACCTCGAAGGCCCGGCACGTTCGCTGCTCAGCGGCGAACGCAGCGCACTGAACTTTCTGCAGATGCTCTCCGGCGTGGCCACGCGCGCCCAGTACCTGGCGGATTTCGTCGCGAGCACTCAGGTCAAGCTGCTGGACACGCGCAAGACGCTACCGGGCCTGCGCCTGGCGCAGAAATACGCCGTGACCTGCGGCGGTTGCCACAACCATCGCATCGGTTTGTATGACGCGTTCCTGATCAAAGAAAACCATATCGCCGCCTGTGGTGGCATTGCCCAGGCGATTTCGGCCGCGCACAAGATCGCCCCGGGCAAGCCGGTGGAAGTCGAAGTGGAAAGTCTGGAAGAATTACGCGAAGCGTTGGCGGCGGGCGCCGATATCATCATGCTCGACGAACTGAGCCTGGACGACATGCGTGAAGCCGTGCGCCTGAACGGCGGCAAGGCCAAGCTGGAAGCCAGCGGCGGGATCAACGAAAGCACCCTGCTGCCCATCGCTGAAACCGGGGTGGACTACATCTCCATCGGCGCGATGACCAAGGATGTGAAGGCGGTGGACTTGTCGATGCGCCTCAGCCTCTGAAACTCGTTGCAGGAGCCGGATTGCCGGCTCCTGCAACAGCCGTTCAAACCACCAGGTTATTCATCTCGCAATACTCGTCCCATTCGACGCCGAGCACTTCAGCCGCCTCCTTGTGCAAGACCAGCCGTGCGGCTTCGAACTCGTCCGCGGTCGAGGTGTACTTGAGGGTCAGTTCCCATGGCTGAAGACCCTGGCTCTCGGCCTCGTCCTCGAATGCCCACTGGAGCTGGTCGCGCTGATCGTCAGCGCTCAGGTCCTTGATCTCTTCTTTAAGCTGCGGCGATTCCTCGAGGTATTTGTCGAGGGCTACTTGGTGCCGAACTTCCTGGGTCATTTCAGTCGTGGTCATGTTGTTCTCTTAGATCTAGGAATGGGGATGCATCTGGGTCATCAAGGTTGCGCAGATACAAAAGAGCGGGCATGAATGCCGACTCGCCTGGCCTTCAGAACCATTCTGGGATCATCTGAAAACGGTGTTGCCTTGGTGCCCGAGACAGGAATCGAACCTGCGACCTTCGCGTTACGAGTGCGCTGCTCTACCGGCTGAGCTACACGGGCGGTGGGCTAAAGCTAGCACCGCATCGGGCGTCCGGCAACTCACTGGCGTCGCAGGGCAATCACCCCTTGGGCCCAGAAGCGCGGCTGCAGGTGCTGGTTGCCGTCCTCAAGGTAATCTTGCTGGGCTTGCTTGATGTGCGGCGCATCACGCATCACGACCCACACCAGCAACCCAACGGACAGTACACCCGCCACTCGCCACCCTCGCCAGGCCCATGGCAGCGGCGCGCCAGGAGGGGCGCGCCACACATGCAGCGCCATCAGCCAGCCCACCACCAGCGCCAACCAGACCTGCGAGTTGGGCATCACGATGACGCCGTCGACCATCGCTTGCGTGAGCGCACCCAGCAACGCCGCGAACAGGCACCCGCGCAGCACGTCCACACGTTCAGTGGAACAGGCACGCGCCCGTAGTACGCCGAGGGTGGCCCAGCCGCCGCGCCACGCCAAAACAACCACGCACAGGGCCGATGGGACACCCCACTCGCTGGCCCATTGCAGGATCGCCTGGTGCGGATGCGCGGCGATCGGGTTGGCGATATCCGCGAAGTGCATCGGCCCAAACCCCAGCCACGGACGCTCGACGATCATGTGCCAGGCCTGCAACCAGATCGGGCCACGCCCCGACAGCGAAGTGGTGAGGCGATCGCTGACGCCACTCCCGACCTCAACGCCCAGAACGCCCGCCAACAGCGTGAAAAACGCCGCATACAGCATCAAGCCGCCGCACACCGCGGCCAATTGCCACGCCAACCAGCGTCGCCCCCAGGGCCCGAGCAGTGCCAACGCCACACCCGCCACCGCCATGCCTAGACAAGTGCCACGAGTACCGCCGCTGATCGCAATCAACCACCAGACACACAGCAACGCAAACACCGCGCCGCGCACCGAACGGGAGACCTTGGGCATCAGCAAAGGCAGCGCCAGCAATGGCAGGGTGAAGGTCTGGAATTGACCGTAGAAGCGCTTGTTGGAAAACCCGGACAGCAAAGAGTCCGGATCAACAACCCGCGCGCCACTGGTGAAGGCGAGCGCGCCTGCGTACAGGTATTGGATCGACTTGATCAGGCACAGCAGCACCACAATCAGGATCAGCACGCGGTCCAAAGGCTCACCCGCGTGCCGGCGCAGCAGGGCAACCGCGACGGCAATCGCCCCACAACTGATGAACAGCGCAACCTCGGTGAAGGCCCAGAGCGGCTGATGGGCCAGTGCCGATGACACCAGGCCCAGCACAACGATCAGCGCCAGGCCCAGCGCCGTCGGCCGGTCCACCAGACGCTCGACGGGGACGACCGTCAGCCCATACACCACCGCGCACAGGCCCATGGCCACCTGCATCGCGCGCTGCCAGTCATGCCCGCTGAACGGTGCGCAGATACCCAGCGCGAGCAAGCACGCCGCAATCACCAGGAAAGTAGTATCGCGCTGCTGCGGGGATAACGACATCAGCCACCTTTACGTCCGTGTGGAGGGTTTAGCAGTCATGCCCCGTCGGCGCCACACCCTTTGGTGGCGTACTTGGCCTCTGCCGTCGTGGTGCATTTCCAGCCGGCGGTGGCGCTGCGCGTCAGGGTGATGGTCTTGCCCAGTATCGGTGCCGGGGCGTCGAGTATTTCGCAACCGATGGAACCGGCGCCGGTGGCGACATCCCCAGTCACATCGATTTTGCAGTTGGCCGTCGGGCTGGTGCCACCGATCAATGGCACGGTAGGCGCCGTGCCTTGGTTGAATACATCCTCATAGCCGGCTTTCAACGCTGTGATTTCAGCCAACCCCGCCGTGAACTTGGCCTTGGCCTGGTGCGTGGTGTACATGGGCAAGCCAATGGTGGCCAAAATGCCGATGATTGCCACGACGATCAACAACTCGATCAAAGTAAAACCTTTCTGACGCATCACATTGCTCTCCAGAATAAAACCCATGACAAGGCGCGTCCTGCGCCCCGTATTGTGCAGCCGCGCCAGTGTACTCACCCACGAGCGGCCAATCGCGTAGAAGACGCACAATCTGACATTTTATCGTTGAACGCCGAGCAGTCCGAATCCGTCACCTGACTACGCTATAAAGATTCGACAACCTGTGTGCGGAACAGAGACATGAACAACGCTTCCACGACATACGCCTGGGAAGGCATCAACCGCCAGGGACGCAGGGTGACCGGGCAAGCCATCGGCCACGACCTCGCGCTGATCAAGGCACAACTGCGCCAGCAAGGGATTTTCCCTGCCCGCGTGCGCAAGCAATCTCGCGGCCTGCCAAGCCTCACTCCGCCGATCAAACCGGCGGATATTGCCCTGTTCACCCGCCAGTTGGCGACGCTGCTGAAGGCCGGCATTCCGTTACTGCAAGCCTTCGACGTCATCAGCGAAGGCTTCGACAACCGCCACCTGTACAGGCTGGTAAATGGCTTGAAACAGGAGATCGGCGCCGGCAATAACCTGGCGTCGGCATTGCGCAAACAGCCGCGTTACTTCAATGATTTGTACTGCAACCTGGTGGCAGCAGGTGAGCAGGCCGGCGCCCTGGAAACCCTGTTGGAGCGAGTGGCGGTTCACCTGGAAAAGAGCGAGCGGCTCAAGGCCAGGATCAAGAAAGCCATGACCTACCCCATTGCCGTCATCGCCGTCGCCAGCCTTGTCAGCAGTCTCTTGCTGATCCATGTGGTGCCGCAGTTCCAGAACCTGTTCGCCGGCGTCGACAGCAAGCTGCCCGGCTTTACCCTGCAAGTGATTGCCTTGTCCGAGTTCCTGCAACAAGCGTGGTGGATGCTGGCGCTCAGCCTGGGCGCGGGAGGTTTCGGGTTGCGCCAGGCCTATCGCGCATCGCCTGGTTTTCGCCATTGGCTGGATGCCGGTTTGTTGAAAGCGCCCCTGGCAGGCACACTGCTGAAAAAGTCGGCAGTCGCCCGTTACGCCCGCACGCTTTCGACTACTTTCGCGGCCGGAGTGCCGTTGGTACAGGCCCTGGATTCAGTGGCCGCCGCTGCCGGCAACCAGCTATTCAAACAGGCTATCGAGCATATGCGTCACGATGTATCCACAGGCATGCCGTTGAACCGATCCATGGCCTCCAGCGGCCTGTTTCCCGGCATGGCGATCCAGATGACGGCGATTGGTGAAGAATCCGGCAACCTGGAGCACATGCTGGAAAAGGTCGCGAGCCACTACGAGTCTGACGTCGACAACCTGGTCGACCACCTCACCAGCCTGATGGAACCGCTGATCATGGTGGTGCTCGGAGGGATTGTCGGCGCCCTGGTAATCGCCCTGTACTTGCCGGTCTTCCAACTCGGTACGGCATTTTGAACCTGTTGCTGAGCCAGCAGCCGTGGGCCTTTGTCGTCATGGCTCTGGTGCTGGGCCTGATCGTGGGCAGTTTCCTCAACGTGCTGGTGTGGCGCCTGCCGAAAATGCTCGAACGCGAATGGCGCGCACAGGCCCATGAGGTGCTCGGTTTGCCCGGCGACCCCGTCGGGCCGAGATACAACCTGATGCAGCCCAATTCCTGCTGCCCGCACTGCAATCAGCCGATTCGGCCCTGGGAAAACATCCCGCTGCTCAGCTACCTGATGCTCCGGGGCCGTTGTACACATTGCCGCGAAGCGATCAGTGCACGTTATCCCTTTACTGAACTGGCGTGCGGAGTGATCTCGGCCGTGGTGGCCTGGCATTTCGGCTTTGGCTGGCAAGCCGGCGCGGTGATGCTATTGAGCTGGGGCTTACTGGCAATGAGCCTGATCGACGTGGACCACCAACTGCTGCCCGACGTACTGGTCCTGCCGCTGTTGTGGCTGGGGCTGATGCTTAACAGTGTTGAGTTGCTGGTGCCCCTGCCCGACGCACTGTGGGGCGCGGTGATCGGGTACATGAGCCTGTGGACGGTGTTCTGGCTGTTCAAGCTGGCCACCGGCAAGGACGGCATGGGCTACGGCGACTTCAAGTTATTGGCGCTGCTCGGCGCCTGGGGCGGCTGGCAAATCCTGCCGATGACGTTGCTGATCTCATCGCTGGCGGGCGTGTGCGGCGGGCTGATCCTGCTGCGCCGGAGCAAGACCCAGGCCTCTGCGCCGATGCCGTTTGGTCCCTATCTGGCAATTGCCGGCTGGATTGCCGTGCTCTGGGGTGGTCAAATAACCGACTTCTATTTGCAGTCTGTCGGTTTCAGATGACCACTCCTGTTGCAACACCCTGGATTCTTGGCCTTACGGGCGGCATCGGCAGCGGCAAGAGCGCTGCGGCCCAGCACTTCAGCGACCTCGGCGTAGACTTGGTAGATGCAGATCACGCCGCCCGCTGGGTGGTCGAGCCTGGCCGGCCGGCACTCGCCAGTATTGTCGAACACTTCGGTGCCAGCGTGCTGCAGCCCGACGGCCAGTTGGACCGCGCCGCATTGCGCAAGTTGATCTTTGAAGTGCCGCAAGAGCGCCGCTGGCTGGAAGCCTTGCTGCACCCGTTGATTGGCGAGGAGATTCG
Source organism: Pseudomonas sp. PSPC3-2 (assembly GCF_049897085.1). Taxonomy (NCBI): domain Bacteria; kingdom Pseudomonadati; phylum Pseudomonadota; class Gammaproteobacteria; order Pseudomonadales; family Pseudomonadaceae; genus Pseudomonas; species Pseudomonas sp. PSPC3-2. The sequence continues at coordinate 144,086 of NZ_JAFCVO010000008.1, read as the reverse complement.
CAACCACCTGGCGCGTGCGCGCTCGCCTTACGCGATCCTGGTATCGCCGCTGCTGATCGAATCCGGCCAGCACAGCATGACCCAACGCATCCTGGTGATCGACGTGCCGCAATCCGTGCAGATTCAGCGTACCCTGCAGCGCGACGGCATCAGCGAACAACAGGTGCAGGCGATACTCAAGGCCCAGTCCAGCCGCGAAGAGCGCCTGAACCATGCCGATGACGTGCTGGTCAACGACCGCGACCTCGCCTGGTTGCACAGCGAGGTCGAACGACTGCACCACTTTTACCTTACTTTGCGTGGAGGCCGATCATGAGCCAACCCTTGACCGTCGAATGCCCAACCTGCGGCGCCCCCGTGGAATGGAACGCGACCAGCCCCAACCGGCCGTTCTGCTCGGACCGTTGCAAACTCATCGACCTGGGTGCCTGGGCCGCTGAGGAACATAAGATCCCCGCAGATCAGGACGCCGAAGACGAGCTGTTTTCCGAAGATCTGCCACCGCGCCATTAAGGCCGCATAAAGGCATATTCCTGCTGGTCGTCGAGGTTCTCTGCAAGGTATTGCAGCTCGTCGGCCAGGTCTTCGAAACTGCGCACACCCTTGCTCTGCTGCACCACCGCGCTGAGCATCGCGCGCAAGGTCAAGCCTGGGTCAAAACCGATTTCTTGTGCCGCGTCCTGGCTTCTGTGCAACTCCTGACGTGCCCATTCATACACACTCATGATCCGCGCTCCCACCTTGCTCAGGAAAAGTTTCACAAAGCATGGGCCAGCCAAGCTGGGCGCGATTTGATCTGGGTCAAGTCTGCGAATCGTCATCTTTCCAGGGCGCCGAGAGGTAACGGGTGCGGTTGAATGTCTCCAGCCATTCCGGGCAAAACACCACCAGGGCGCTGATCACCATGCCGTTGATGAAGGCCTCGGGAAAGATAATCAGCCACAGGTAACCGACAAAATCCTCGAGCCATTCCGGCATCGCGAAACGCCCGTCGAACCACAGCAACCCCAGCCCTGCCAACAGGCAGAGCAAGGCCGACAATGCGGCGGCAAAAAAACCGGAACAGAAGATATAGACGAAGGGGTTGCGCGGTTGTGCCCGCTCGACAAACACCGCGCAGATTTCAGTGACCAACACCGGCAGCACGATCAACAGCAGACCGTTGATACCCACTGCGGCCAGGTCCTGGCGGCCCAGTAACAGCAAGCCCATCTGCGCGGCAAAACCGCCGACGATTGCCAGCGGCCAGTCGAGCAGCAGGGTCACGGCCGTCATGCCGATAAAGTGGTAGGAGACCCCCGTATCGAAGTCGCGCCTCACCAACCACAGCATGAATAACGCGAACACCGTACCGAACAGCAAGTGCTGACGCCGCCGGTCAGCAAACAGCTCGACCCATGGCGAACGCAGGATCGCCCATAGCAGCACTGGCGCGTACAACAGCCAGCCGATGCTGAGGGTTTGCGGCGCCAGCACCGCCGCACTGATCACAGTTTCACCTGCTCCAGTGCCTCACGCAGCTCAGCAGCAGAGCCATACTCGTGGCGCGCGGTCAGCTTGCCGTTATCCAATTGCAGCCATAGCACTTTATCCACAGGCGCGGGATAACGCGGAGCGATGCGTGCGTCCCGGTCCAGCATGACTCGGTAGTTGTAGGACTGCATGGCCGGCACCGCGAACAGCTTGGCGACCAGCCGAGGCATACGCTGGATATCCGCGACAAACACCCCATGCCGCGCTTCAAGATAGCCTTTGGGCTGGCCCTGCAGGGCCGCGTCTACCAGCTTGGCGGCATCCATGCCACGGGCCACTAACAAGATCTGTGCCTGGTCATCCAGGGTGTAAGCCTGGTCGAACTGATCCAGCAGCGTCCAGGGTGCCACGCGCTCACCCACTTCAACCGCCTGGGCCCACACGGGCAACAGGCTCAACACCAGCACTGCGAAAAACTTCACTGCACACCTCATGCTTGGGAGAACGTCGAGTCGACAGTCTACACCGGGCTTTAGCGCAGGGACTTTCTAAGGTCTGAATGGATGGGAGCGGCAAGAGGACGCTGTCTCCGAGGACACACTCGCCGCCTTTAGTCGCGCCTTCTACGCATCGCTAACTAACCACTGAACCGCTTGATCCAATCCAGGCTTTCAACCGTGAGGCCGGTAGGACGGTATTCACAGCCGATCCATCCCTGATAACCGCGTTGCTCTAGTGCTGTGAACAAGGCGCAGACGTCCATGTTCCCCGTCCCCGGCTGGTGACGACCCGGACAGTCGGCGATTTGCACATGAACGGTTCGCTCATAAAAACGAGCCAGGACATCAGCCGCGTCTCCCGTCAGGCGCTGGGCGTGGTACAGATCAAGAATCAGCCCGACACTCGGGAAAGTCTCCAGAACTTGCTGCGCCTTGCTGAAGTCGGACATGTAATAGCCCGGCATTTCCTGCACGCAGATGACTTCGATCAGTGGACGCAAACCCTGGTCTTCAAGGTATTTCACCGCGTACTCCAGGTTTCCGCCGTACACGAGCGCCGCGTCATCCTGAGTGGTAATGCCCGACATGATGTGGACGTCCGAACACGCCAGCGCCTTTGCATAGCTGGCGGCCTGGAGCAAGCCGCTACGAAAATCATCTTCCTTGCCATGCAACGCCGCGATGCCCTTGGTCACGCCGGTCGGCGCAGCAAATTGAATCAACGGCAGGTTGTGTTGACCCAAGTGATCAGCCAGCAGGCTCGCGTCGAACTCATAAGGCGACGGGAATTCAACCGCGCGAAAACCAGCGGCGGCGGCGGCTTCGATGCGTTGCAGGAATGGCAATTCATTGAATTGAAAGCCAAGGTGAGCGTTGAATTTAAGCAGAGGGCAGGTATCCGTCCTGGAAAGGAGCTTCACAAAGGTTGTTCAACACGTGCCTGTGCCTTTGGCGCAGACACTCGGCGCGGCTTGGTATGGTATTTTCCCACCCCAGTTCGATAGGGGGCCCGGCCCCGATAGGAACAGACTGACGCCGACCATTCGAGAGAGAGCCTGTGATCAAGAAAGACCTTGCCTTGCAGTTGGCGCCGCACGTCATCGACATGCTTCGCGCCAGGTCGATGCGGGCCGGTGAGCCCTTGCGCGAGCAGACGTTCGCGCAAGCGCTGGGTGTTTCGCGCTCGCCTATCCGACGAGTGTTTGCCTTGCTTGCCGAGTGGAATCTTGCGACCCAAGAGCCCAATCGCAGCTACTTTCTGAAACAAGACGCCGGGGAGATCCAGGCATCCGCATTCCCTCTCGCCAGCGACCCTTTCGAAGACTTTTATCTTCGCGTAGTCGACGACGTTTTGGCTGGCGAAATACCTGGCCACTTTTTCGAAGCTCAGCTGTTGCGGCGTTACGAAGTGCCCCGAGGGCAATTGCTCAAGGTGTTGAACAGACAGGCTGGCGAAGCCATGGTGGAGCGCAAACCGGGGCAAGGATGGGAGCTCAAAGACTTCGTGCATAACACGAAGGCTCACATCCAGAGCTACCGCTTCCGCATGGCTATCGAGCCAGCCGCCCTGCTCGAACCCGGCTATCAGGTAAACCAAGCCGCATTTGCCAGCGCCAGGCAGCAGCAACAGGCCCTGATTGATGGGGGGATCAACACGCTGTCCCGCGCCCAACTGTTCCAGATCGGCGCCCAATTTCACGAACTGATCGTGCAGTGCTCGGGGAATGTCTTTTTCATTGATGCCCTGCGCCAGCAGAACCAGCTCCGGCGTTTCATGGGCTACAAAGCGAATATCGATCGCAGTCGCCTTGTGACGCAATGTCAGGAACACATCCAGTTGCTCGACCTCATCGAGTCCGGCCGCCGCGAAGAAGCCGCGCAATTTCTCTGGAGGCACCTGGACGAAGTGGGCCGACTCAAAACTCATCAGGGCATCCTGCCAAAAAATGATGGGATCTAGAGAACACCGCTGACGTTGATAGAACAGCGCGCACTCTGAAATTTGTACATCAGCTTAGCATTATTGTTTCTCATGATAACAAGATACAAAATAGTGGCCGGTAGACTTTATCCTTTCGCGATAGAGTTTGTTTTTAAGATCACATTTGGGCGCTAAGCTGCACGCATGGATGACTCAGATTATTTGCGCCTGCTCACCGTAGCAGCCGAACAAGCCAATGCGTTCCTGTCCAATGCCCGCAAATGGGAGCGTGAGCGTTGGGTCTGCCAGCGCCTGCTGCAAGGCCTGAACGTGCCGTACCGCGCCGAAGAGTTTCATGCCGCCGGGCAAGAACCGCCGGACGTGCTGTTTCGTGACGCCAGTTTCGAGGTGTTTTTCGTGCTGGACGAGGGACGCCGCCTGAACGACGAATGGCGCGACGAATTGCTGCGCCGACGCAGTGCATTCTCCCTCAGCCAACTGGTCAGGCGCGAAGCCAAGCCACGGCGGATTCCGGCCCATGAATTCCTGCTGCGCCTGGCGCCGACCCTGCGCAAAAAAGCGCACAACTACAAGGAACGTGGGATGGACCTGGGCGAGTTGGATCTCGTCGCCTTCGCCAGCCTCAAGCGCGAGGTGCTGGACCTCAACAGTCATTTCCCGCCGCCCACCGAATACCTGCGCCAGGGCTGGCGCTCGCTGTCGCTGGTGGGACCGACGTTTGCCCGGGTGCTGTTCGCCCACCCGGACGCGCCGGACTTCTTGCGCAACAATCTGGGCCGCAGCATCGTGTTCGACGTAGGCATCAGCCTATGACTCGGGCACAGGCTACGCTTATGGCGATATCGCCAACCGCCTGACTGTAACGTGGCGCCCTTTTGCAACGTCTACCTGACGAGGCCTTATATGACCAGCCGCCTGAACCCCGACGACCAACAGCATGTCGAAGAGTACCTGCAACTCTCCCAGAACCGAGTCGAGCGCAAGCCTTTCCGGCCGTGGCTGCTCCTTGGCGTGGTGCTGGTGGTGGTGATCGGGCTCGGCCTGCTGAGCCGCCTTTTGAGTTACCTGACGCTATGAGCTGCCTGGCGCTCGCGGGGGTAACTGCTCCGATTTTTTTTAGCCTTGCGAGATATCCCCATGACCCATCGTATTATTGTCGTCGGCGGCGGTGCCGGCGGCCTGGAGTTGGCTACCCGCCTGGGTAACACTCTGGGCAAGCGCGGCAGCGCCAGCATCACGCTGGTGGACACCAACCTGACCCATATCTGGAAACCGCTGCTGCACGAAGTGGCCGCCGGCTCCCTGAACTCTTCGGAAGACGAACTCAATTATGTCGCCCAGGCGAAATGGAACCACTTCGAGTTCCAGCTGGGGCGCATGAGCGGGCTCGACCGTGAACAGAAGAAAATCCAACTGGCCGCGACCCTCGACGAAGAAGGCCGCGAGCTAGTGCCTGCACGCGTGCTCGACTACGACAGCCTGGTGATCGCGGTCGGCAGTACCACCAACGACTTCGGCACCGAAGGCGCGGCGCAACACTGCCTGTTCCTCGACACGCGCAAACAGGCGGAGCGCTTCCATCAGCAACTGCTCAATCACTATCTGCGCGCCCATGCTGGGCAAACCGACGTGGTCGAAAAAATCAGCGTCGCCATCGTCGGCGCCGGCGCCACCGGGGTTGAACTGGCGGCCGAGCTGCATAACGCCGCCCATGAACTCGCGGCCTATGGACTGGACCGGATCAAACCGGAAAACATGCACATCACCCTGATCGAAGCCGGCCCACGGGTCTTGCCTGCCCTGCCGGAGCGGATCGGCGGGCCTGTGCATAAAACCCTGGAGAAGCTCGGCGTGACGGTGCTGACCAATTCGGCGGTCAGCGAAGTGACGGCCGACGCACTGATCACCAGCAGCGGCCAAGTGATTCCGGCCAGCCTGAAAGTGTGGGCCGCCGGCATCCGCGCGCCGGGCTTCCTCAAGGACATCGACGGCCTGGAAACCAACCGCATCAATCAACTACAGGTGCTGCCGACGCTGCAAACCACCCGCGATGAAAACATCTTCGCCTTCGGTGACTGCGCCGCCTGCCCACAACCCGGCACCGACCGCAACGTACCGCCACGGGCCCAAGCTGCGCACCAGCAGGCTTCATTGCTGGCCAAATCGTTGAAACTGCGGATCGAAGGCAAGGACCTGCCGTCGTACAAGTACACCGACTATGGCTCGCTGATCTCGCTGTCGCGCTTCTCGGCGGTGGGTAACTTGATGGGCAACCTGACAGGCAGCGTGATGCTGGAGGGCTGGCTGGCGCGGATGTTCTATGTGTCGCTGTACCGCATGCACCAAATGGCGCTGTATGGCGTCTTCCGCACGGCAATGCTGATGCTGGGCAGCCGGATTGGGCGCGGAACCGAGCCACGTCTCAAACTTCACTAAACACGCGGTCAATGTGGGAGGGGGCTTGCCCCCGATGATAGTGAGTCAGCTAAATAATGAGTGGCTGACACACTGCTATCGGGAGCAAGCCCCCTCCCACATTAGTTTTGTGTTGGATTTGAGATAATTTCAGGCAAAAAAAATCCCCGTATCTTTCGATACGAGGATTTTTAATATGGTCGGGGTAAGGGGATTCGAACTCCTGACATCCTGCTCCCAAAGCAGGCGCGCTACCGGACTGCGCTATACCCCGGTAAAAAAGGCGACCTCTCAGCCGCCTTCTGCGATCAAGGCTTTTGGCCGCTGATCTTAAGATCTGATTCCAGCGCTAACTGGTCTCAAAAATGGTGGGTCGTGTGGGATTCGAACCTACGACCAATTGGTTAAAAGCCAACTGCTCTACCAACTGAGCTAACGACCCAAAAATGGTCGGGGTAAGGGGATTCGAACTCCTGACATCCTGCTCCCAAAGCAGGCGCGCTACCGGACTGCGCTATACCCCGGTTTTGAAATTGGCTCCGTGACCAGGACTCGAACCTGGGACCCAATGATTAACAGTCATTTGCTCTACCGACTGAGCTATCACGGAACTACACATTTCAAATGTACAACTTTTACTGCGATGTAACCTTCTCTTCGACCCTTCCGTATCGCTACGTTAGCGTCTCTGAGGCGCGCTATTCTACAATCTTAAAAACCCCTGTCAACCCTTTAAATTGCTTTTAAGACAATGATTTGCGCTTCTTTCTGATTTCTTCTTGGGGAGAAGAAACCCGTGGGCTGACGTTGCTGCGGGGCGCACTTTACAAGTCTTTGCCTTACAGTTCAACGCCCTATCGAAAAAAAAGGCCTCGCAATGCGAGGCCTTCCCTTTATAGCCCTATGGACTGGACTCAGTGGAAGACGATTTCGTCGTTTTCCACCGTGGCCTTGACGCTGGTGCCTGGCATAAAGCTGCCCGACAGAATCAACTGCGCCAGCGGGTTTTCGATCCAGCGCTGGATCGCACGCTTCAATGGCCGTGCGCCATACACCGGGTCGTAACCGACCGCGATCAGCTTGTCCAACGCCTCGCGGCTCAGCTCCAGCGACAGCTCGCGCTCGGCCAGACGGCCGCGCAGACGACCCAACTGGATCTCGGTGATACCCGCGATCTGATCCCGTGCCAACGGCTCGAAGATCACCACTTCATCGACCCGGTTGATGAATTCCGGGCGGAAGTGCGAGGTCAGCGCATCCATCACAGCGGCGCGCTGGCCTTCACGATCACCCACCAGTTCCTGGATCTGTGTCGAGCCCAGGTTGGAGGTCATCACGATCACCGTGTTGCGGAAATCCACAGTACGCCCGTGGCTGTCCGTCAGCCGGCCATCTTCCAGCACCTGCAGCAAGATGTTGAACACATCCGGGTGGGCCTTCTCGACCTCATCCAGCAGGATCACCGAGTAAGGCTTACGCCGTACCGCTTCGGTCAGGTAACCGCCTTCCTCGTAGCCTACGTAGCCCGGTGGGGCGCCGATCAGGCGAGCCACGGAATGTTTCTCCATGAACTCGGACATATCGATCCGTACCATGGCCTCTTCGGTATCGAAGAGGAACTCGGCCAAGGCCTTGCACAGCTCGGTCTTACCCACACCGGTCGGGCCGAGGAACATGAACGAGCCACTCGGACGATTAGGGTCGGACAACCCGGCACGGGAACGCCGCACCGCGTTGGACACCGCGACCACCGCCTCTTCCTGGCCGATCACGCGCTGGTGCAACAGGCTTTCCATCTTCATCAGCTTGTCGCGCTCGCCTTCGAGCATTTTCGACACGGGGATACCGGTCCACTTCGAGACGACTTCGGCAATTTCTTCCTCGGTCACCTTGCTGCGCAGCAATTGGTTCTCGCTGTGTCCATGCTGGTCGACCATCTGCAGGCTGCGCTCCAGGTCCGGGATCACCCCGTACTGCAACTCGGCCATGCGGTTCAGGTCACCCTTACGGCGTGCGGCTTCCAGCTCCTGGCGCGACTGCTCGATCTTTTGCTGGATCTGCGCCGAACCCTGTACTTCGGCTTTTTCCGCGTTCCAGATTTCCTCGAGGTCCGAATACTCGCGTTCCAGACGGAGGATTTCTTCCTGGAGTTTTTCCAGGCGTTTTTTCGCCGCTTCGTCCTCTTCTTTTTTCAGTGCCTGGGATTCGACTTTCAGCTGAATCAGGCGCCGATCCAGACGGTCGAGCACTTCCGGCTTGGAGTCGATCTCCATACGGATACGGCTGGCCGCTTCGTCGATCAGGTCGATGGCTTTGTCGGGCAGTTGCCGGTCGGTGATATAGCGATGGCTCAATTTAGCCGCCGCAATGATCGCGCCGTCAGTGATCGCCACCTTATGGTGGAGCTCATAGCGTTCTTTCAGGCCCCGCAGGATCGCGATGGTGTCTTCTTCGCTCGGCTCTTCCACCAACACTTTCTGGAAGCGCCGCTCAAGGGCCGCATCCTTCTCGATGTACTGGCGGTATTCGTTGAGCGTAGTGGCACCGACACAGTGCAACTCGCCCCGCGCCAAGGCAGGCTTGAGCATGTTGCCAGCGTCCATCGAGCCTTCGCCTTTACCGGCGCCGACCATGGTGTGCAGTTCGTCGATAAACAGAATGATCTGCCCTTCCTGCTTCGACAGCTCGTTAAGCAGGGATTTGAGGCGCTCTTCGAACTCGCCACGGAATTTCGCGCCGGCGATCAGCGATCCCATGTCCAGGGACAGCAAACGCTTGCCTTTCAGGCCGTCTGGCACTTCACCGTTGATGATGCGCTGGGCCAAGCCCTCTGCGATCGCGGTTTTACCCACGCCAGGCTCCCCGATCAGCACTGGGTTGTTCTTGGTGCGACGCTGCAGAACCTGGATGGTGCGACGAATTTCGTCGTCACGGCCGATCACCGGGTCAAGCTTGCCTTCTTCGGCGCGCTTGGTCAGGTCGACAGTGTATTTATCCAGGGCCTGGCGCGACTCCTCGTGGTTGGGGTCGTTCACCGCTTCGCCGCCACGCAGGTTGTTGATGGCGTTTTCCAGGGCTTTTTTGCTCACGCCCTGGCCCAGCAACAATTTGCCGAGCTTGCTATTTTCGTCCATGGCGGCGAGCAGCACCAGCTCGCTGGAGATGAACTGGTCGCCCTTCTGCTGGGCCAGACGGTCCGCTTGATTGAGCAGGCGCGCCAAATCCTGGGACATATTCACGTCGCCGGTAGGATTCTGGATTTTCGGCAGTTGGTCGAGCTCTTTGCTCAACTCCTTGCGCAGGCTGTTGACGTCGAAGCCCACCTGCATCAGCAAGGGCTTGATAGAACCACCTTGCTGTTCCAGGAGCGCCTGCATCAAGTGCGCGGGCTCAATGGCCGGGTGGTCGAGGCCAACCGCCAGGGATTGGGAGTCGGATAAGGCCAATTGCAATTTACTGGTTAAACGATCAATACGCATTAGTCACCTTCCTTTTGAGCAGGCCGGAGCTACAAACACATCCTGAATGAAGAAACCTGCCAGATAGCACTATAGATGTGGTCGATTCTGGGAGATTCAAGCTTCCAACTATTGACGTAGATCAGAAGAGTCTAGCGCTCCAGCCAAATAAGGGAGGCGAACCGACCCGTAAGTGGACTGCGACGATAAGAAAAGAAGCGCGGATCGCTCACAGTGCAGAGCCCGCCACCATAAACAGCAGTGATACCGCGTGCGGCCAGGCGCAGACGAGCCAGTTGGTAGATGTCGGCCATGAACTTGCCGGGATTGCGGCTGGGCACAAAGGCCTGGGCGGTGCCCGGCAGTTGCTGCACGAACGCTTCCAGCACTTCCGGGCCGACTTCGAAGGCTTGCGGGCCAATGGCCGGGCCCAGCCAGACTAGTATGTCGGCAGGCTCGGCTTCCAGACTTTCGACTGCGGCTTCCAGCACGCCTGCGGCCAAGCCACGCCAACCCGCATGAGCGGCGGCGACGCGCGTGCCGGCGCGGTTGCAGAACAGCGCAGGCAAGCAATCAGCAGTCATGGAGGTGCAGGCGATGCCCGGCGTACTGGCCCAACTGCCATCGGCTTCGGCAATGCGCCCGGGGTCGGCCTCGACCACGCTCACTCCGTGGACTTGGCGCAGCCACGCCGGCTGGATATGAAAGGCTTCGGTGAGGCGACGGCGGTTCTCAAGCACAGCCTCAGGGCTGTCCTCGACGTGATCGCCCAGGTTGAGGCTGTCGAACGGCGCCAGGCTGACGCCGCCCGCACGGGTGGTGACGCAGGCCTTGACCTGAACCGGCGCGGGCCAGTCAGGAATCAGCCAGTTACTCACCCGACAAATGCCTCGCGATCCTGCTTGAGTAGCGACAGCAACCAGACCAAATCGTCCGGCAGAGGCGATTCCCAGCTCATCCGCTTACCGCTCGTCGGATGATCCAGCTCCAGGAAACGCGCATGCAGCGCCTGGCGCGGAAAGGATTTCAGCGATTCAACCATGGTGACACTGGCCGCTGGCGGAATACGGAAGCGACCACCGTAGGCAGGATCTCCGACCAACGGGAAGTTGATGTGCGCCATGTGTACGCGAATCTGGTGGGTACGGCCGGTTTCAAGCTTGACCCGCACATGGGTGTGGGAGCGGAAACGCTCCAGCACACGGTAGTGGCTAACGGCCTGTTTGCCGCCTTCCATCACCGCCATACGCTGGCGCTGCTGGCCGTGACGGCCGATAGGCGCGTTGATCTTGCCACCCGCCACCACGACGCCGATTACGATGCACTCGTAAATCCGGCTGACGCTGCGACTCTGCAACTGTGTAACCAACTGCGTCTGGGCCTGAATGGTCTTGGCCACCACCATCAAGCCGGTAGTGTCCTTGTCCAGGCGGTGTACGATGCCGCAGCGCGGGACATTGATGATGTCCGGCACGTGGTGCAACAGGGCATTGAGCAAGGTGCCATCAGCGTGCCCGGCCGCCGGGTGAACCACCAGGCCTGCGGGTTTGTTGATGACCAGGATGTCGTCGTCTTCATAGACGATGTCCAGCTCGATGTCCTGGGCGACCCATTCTCCCTGGGCTTCCTGCTCGGCAGTCAGCTCAAGAATCGCACCGCCATGGACTATGTCTCGCGGGCGGATAACCGCTCCATCCACAGTCAGGCGGCCGTCTTTGATCCAGGCGGAAAGGCGCGAGCGCGAGTGCTCAGCGAATAATTGTGCGGCGACTTGATCGAGGCGTTGGCCGCCCAATTCGGACGGCACCTCTGCGCGAAGTTCAATTTTATCGGACATGCTCAGACTAGGCGTGGCACAGCCTTTGGTTTCGGCTGCGCGCTTGTGGTTAAATACGGCGTCTTTTGCCCCGATGCTTTCAACGGGGCGCTCATCATAACAGGACGGCCCCGCCCAAGACAGCGGCCGTCATAGGGACGCAAGCCGCCATGCAAGTGAAACACCTGCTGCTGATCGCCATCCTCGCCATGACTGCTGCTTGCTCGTCAACAAAGGAAGTCGTCGACGAAAACCTGAGCGAAGTCGAGCTTTATCAACAAGCTCAAAAAGACTTGGACAATAATAGCTACACCAGTGCCACAGCCAAGCTGAAGGCCCTGGAGTCGCGCTATCCGTTCGGACGCTACGCCGACCAGGCACAGCTCGAGCTGATCTACGCCAACTACAAGAACGCCGAGCCGGAAGCTGCCAAGTCCGCCGCCGAGCGTTTTATCCGCCTGCACCCGCAGCACCCGAACGTGGACTACGCCTACTACCTCAAGGGCCTGACCTCGTTCGACCAGGACGTGGGCCTGCTGGCGCGCTTCCTGCCGCTGGACATGACCAAGCGTGACCCGGGCGCTGCCCGCGACTCCTACAACGAGTTCGCCCAGCTAACCAGCCGCTACCCCAACAGCCGCTACGCGCCGGACGCCAAGCAGCGCATGATCTACTTGCGCAACCTGCTGGCCGCCTACGAAATCCACGTGGCTCACTACTACCTGACCCGTCAGGCCTACGTGGCCGCTGCCAACCGTGGTCGCTATGTAGTGGAAAACTTCCAGGAAACCCCTTCCGTGGGTGACGGCCTGGCGGTGATGACCGAGGCTTACCAGCGCCTGCACCTGGACGCCCTGGCGACCACCAGCCTGGAAACCCTGAAACTCAACTACCCGGACCACCCAAGCCTGCAAGACGGCCAGTTCGTACCTCAGGTTGCCGAAGCCGACAACCATTCGTGGCTGAGCAAGTACACCCTGGGCCTCATCGAGTCCCGCCCACCGCTGCCGCCGGGCGAAACCCGCGCCAACCAGGACGTGATCAAGCAGTACCAGGACGCCAAGGAAGCCATCCCTGCGGACCTCAAGCCCCATGATGAAAATGGCAATGTGATCGAAGAAGAAGCCCCCCAAGCCCTGGGCAACAACCAGGATCGCTCGTGGTTCAGCTACATGACCTTCGGCGTGTTCGACTGATCATTCGACGCAATGTAAAAAGGGAGCCCCTCGGGGCTCCCTTTTTTATGCGCAAGCATTATTGCGCTGTGCGCCTGCCGCGTCCTTGGCTAAACTGGCGCATTCCTTGTCGAGAAACTACCCATCATGGTTCGTCTACTGTTCTGGATTGCCGTCATTGCTGCTGCGGTATGGTTCTGGCGCAAATTCAAAAACCCGGCCATCAAACAGCAGCGCTCCGGCGAACCCGACGCCACGCCGATGGTGCGCTGCGCCCACTGCGGCGTGCATCTGCCGCAGGACCGAGCACTGAGCTCACGGCAAGAATGGTATTGCACCCAGGCGCACCTGGAACAAGGGCCGAAAGCTATCCAACGTTGATCCGACCTGCCGGCGCATAGGGTGCGGGGTCGATGATCGGCGTGCGCTCCAGCAGCAAATCGGCGAATAACTGGCAGGACGCAGGCGCCAGCACGAGGCCGTTGCGGTAATGCCCGCAATTGAGCCACAGCCCGTTGAAACCAGGGACCGGGCCGATGTAGGGAATACCTTCCGGCGAGCCTGGCCGCAGGCCCGCCCAATGGCCCACCACCTCGGCATCCGCCAAGGCGGGAATCAACTCCACGGCCGAAGCCTTCAGGCTCTCCAGCGCCGATTCGGTCGGCGTCTTGTCGAACCCTTGATGTTCCAGGGTACTGCCAATCAGAATGTGCCCGTCACGACGGGGGATCGCATAACGTCCCTTGGCAAGGACCATGCTCGACAGAAAGTCCGAGGCGCATTTGTACAGAATCATCTGGCCTTTGACCGGCTCAACCGGCAGTGACAATCCCAGTTTGCCCAGCAATTCCCCACTCCAGGCACCCGCAGCAAGCACGACCTGATCACCAAGAACCGGCCCAGTGGGCGTATTCACCCCGACGACGTTGTCGCCGTCCAACACAAACCCGTCAACTTCGCACTGCTCGTGAACCGTCACGCCAGGGAGCGCCAGCAGCGCCGCCTTGAGGGATTTGATCAGGCGCGGGTTGCGCACATTCGCCACATTCGCCATGTAGATCGCCTGGGAGTAGCCACCGCCGAGCACCGGAACCGCATTATGGACGGCCGACACAGCCACCTTGCTCAATGGTCGCCCTTCGCGCGCGGCCCAGGCCAATGCGTCGGCTTCATCTTCCAGGTCCAGCCAGTAGAGGCCGGTGGTGTGAACCTGAGGGTCAACGCCGGTATCAGCAAACAAGCGCTCGGCCAGTTGTGGATAGAAGTCCTGGGACCAATGGGCCAAAGCCGTGACCGCCGGGCTGTAGCGCCATGGATACAGTGGCGAGACAATGCCGCCACCTGCCCACGAGGACTCCTGCCCGAGCTCCGAGCGCTCCAGCAGTACGACCGCCTGCCCCTGGGTCGCCAGATTGAACGCCGTCAACAAGCCGATTACTCCGCCACCGACAACCACCACTCGCTGTTGCTTAGCCATCATTTGATCCAGCCGATAAAAAGGGAAAAGCGCACTCGGCGCCCACTCATTCAGCACACCCATCACTGCCCCCAGCACGCCTTGCGTGACATTCCCGGCGCCGCTCCCGGATTGGTTCGCACACCGGAACTGGTCAGGCTGAATGCCCCGCACGCGTCGCCCGCCATGACAGAGTCGACGCCAGGTGTGGCCAGCAGGCTGAAATCCTGAGGGTTCAATACTGCAGTGATTCTATAGCGATCATTGCCAACGCTGACGCCGCTTGCATCAATAAAACTGGCGTTCTTCGTGTAATACCGCTCCAGATGCTGAGCGTGCTCGGTCAACAGCACGACAACTTCCGCGCGGTAGGCCCTGTTTACATGGCCGACATACCCCGGATAAGCGATACCGGCCAGCACAGCGATGATCGCTACGGCGATCAGCAATTCAATCAACGTAAAACCCTGGCTATCCATGCCCATTGCACTGCTCCTTAATAAAGTTGCCGCCACATCACTCGCCGAAACCGCGAGCGCCCGCCTTCATCCACCCTTGCATACATGGCCTCCAGCACCGTGCGCGACTGGCCACTGAGCCCCACCGCCGTGATTCGATACACCATTGCCGGCATCTGCGGGGGCAAGTGAACCAGCCCCACCGCCGGCCCGAGCGCTTGAACAGCGTAGAGACCGCCGCTCATGGCAACCCAGTTCACCGCCGAAACGGGATGGGTTCCAGGGCTTATCACCGAAGACGACTCGCGCGGCGGCGCGCAGGTGATGATCGACGAGCACACAGGCCCCGCACCACCGGCCTGACGCACACTCGCCTCCCCCAGCCTCAGGCCACTTTCGGCACTTTGCAGCGACTGGTTGCGGTGCCAGACACTGCTGGCGACCTTCTGCTGGGACACCGCACCTTGCATCGAAGACAATCCGATCAGCGATAGCAACAACAGGAACACCAGACTGATCAGCAGCACCATGCCCGCCTGCCGTCGTTCAACAATGCGAAACAGCGCCATGGTCGCCCTACCCCAGCCGGTTACGCAGCGCCGCAACCACGCTCCAGGTTTGCGCCTTCACCAACCCTGCCGGGTCTTGCAGCGTCAACAGGATGCGCACACTGCGTATCAGCGATTCGTCGGCCGGGCCGGGGTCATATCGCACCACATGCGTCGAGTCAGGCTTGGCCGCCACGCCGAAACTGATCTCGAACGCCTGCACGTTGTCCACCAGTACTGTCTTGGCCGGAGCTGCCGGGGTGCTGACTTTCAACTGGCCAGCCTCGTAGGTGTAGGTAAGCTGACGTATCGCAAAGCGTATCTGCCCCGGCGCAGCAGGGGGTGGGGTGCCGGCATAAGCGTGGGCGGAACCTGAGCAGTCGGACAACACAGTCCAATCCGGCTTGCCGCCGTCCTCACCGACCTCGGCGCTAACCAGGGTCAGCGACCTTGAAGCGCCCGTGGCACTCCAACTGATGGGCCGTTCGAAGGCCAACGGCGCACCTTCGATCAACGCCGTATCCAGGCAACCAAACATGCCCGCCAGGCGAATGTCCTGAATCAGTTTGCCGAGCGCAAACCGCGCATCATCCTGCAGCAGCATGGCGGCCTGCTGGCTGGCATGGGTCGTTCGAGCGCTGATGGCGACTTGGCTGACCCCGAGGCTCAGCACCAGCCCAAGCGTCAATGCCAGCAACAACTCCAGCAAGCTGAAACCCAGCACCCGCCGCTTCATTGCATCACCTGCGATTCGTCGGCGACGCGACTGGTGAGCGTGAACGTTTCCCTCGCCCCTGCATTTTTTGCCCCCCTGGCGTCATCCCAACTGATGCTGACGATCACTTCATTGGCACGCACGACCACCGAGCCACTGCCGCTATCGCCGGCGAAACCGATGATATTGGCCTCGAAATCGTGCAGGTCGAGGTCACGCACACTGGCCGTCGACGTGAACGGTGGCGCACGCTCGCTTCGCGCCCACGAGTAGTCGGCGCCGGAGTTGGCGCGAATACGGTCCAGCATGTCGTAGACGATAAAGCTCGCCTGGCTGGCCATCCGCGAGCTGTCGGTGTACTTGAGCGCGTTGAGCTGGACCACCGCGACCCCCAACAGGCCGATCACGAGAATCAGCACCGCCACCACCACCTCGATCAGGGTCATGCCGGTTTGGTGGTGGGCAGTTAAAGGTCGAAAAAAGGCAGTCGGGCAAGCAAGCATTACCGTCGTCATCCCTATCGAAGGCCGGAAAAAAAGCAGGAAAACCCTGCTGTGCGGCCCAAGACTAGCGCCGGTTTTTGGCCTGCGCTGCTCCCGGAACAAAGGGAAATACTTTGGACATAAAGGCCAGCATTCAACACCACGAGCTGGACGCTATACCTAGGCATGCCATCTGAGAATCCATCACGTCCACGGAGGGACGGCACATGACACAGCGAGGTTTCACACTGATCGAGCTACTGCTCGGGCTTATCCTGAGCGGCATCCTTGCGCAGTTGGCGGTACCCAGTTTCAGGGGCTTGCTGGAATCCCAGCAGCGACAAAGCGCTGCCCAGTCGTTGGTTGGCGGCCTGCGCTATGCGCGCACCGAAGCCATCGCACGCAACCGGACGGTAGTCATGCATGCCGTGGACGATGATTGGAGCCGAGGCTGGCGGGTGATCGTGGATCTGAGCGGGCGCGGCCATCTGGACGACGATAATCCCGTGCTGCTGGAGCACCAGGACAATGGGCGCGTGCAGATCGTGGGCAATGGACCGGTCAGGAGCCAGGTACGCTTCAGCGGGCTAGGCGAGCCGGTCTTTGCTGGCGGGGGCTTTCGTGCCGGCACCGTGCATGTATGCGCCACGGACCAGGCACAAAGCCTGTTTCAAGTAGTGCTGGCCCCCAGCGGGCGCATCAGCCTGCGCCGAGATAAAACCGAGCAGGCATTATGCCAGGGCTCGCTCGACACCCTGGGACTCAGAGCAGCGAACGAACCCGCAGCTCCTTGGGCATGGAGAAAGTGATGTTCTCCTCACGACCGGCCAACTCATCGGCACCTGTGGCGCCCCAGGCCTGCAACTGTTGGATCACGCCGCGCACCAGGACTTCCGGCGCCGAGGCGCCCGCCGTGATGCCGATACGCTCGACGCCATCGAACCAGTTGCGCTGCATGTCCTCGGCGCCGTCGATCAGGTACGCCGGCGTGGCCATGCGTTCAGCCAGTTCACGCAGGCGGTTGGAGTTGGAGCTGTTAGGGCTGCCGACAACCAACACCACATCACATTCATCGGCCAGTTGCTTGACCGCATCCTGGCGGTTTTGCGTGGCGTAGCAGATGTCGTCCTTGCGCGGGCCGCCAATCGCAGGGAAGCGTGTGCGCAGGGCATCGATCACCCGGCTGGTGTCATCCATGGACAAGGTGGTCTGGGTGACGAAGGCCAAACGCTCAGGGTTGTGTACCTGCAAGCTGGCGACGTCTTTTTCGTCTTCCACCAGGTAGATCGCGCCACCGTTGCTACCGTCGTACTGGCCCATGGTGCCTTCGACTTCCGGGTGGCCGGCGTGGCCGATCAGGATGCATTCACGGCCATCGCGGCTGTAGCGCGCGACTTCGATATGCACCTTGGTGACCAACGGGCAGGTGGCATCGAATACTTTCAGGCCGCGGCCTGCCGCTTCGGTACGTACCGCCTGGGATACGCCATGGGCACTGAAGATTACGATGACGTCGTCCGGCACCTGATCGAGTTCTTCGACAAAGATGGCGCCGCGAGCGCGCAAGTCTTCGACCACGAATTTGTTGTGGACGACTTCATGGCGCACGTAGATTGGCGGCCCGAAGACTTCCAGGGCGCGGTTGACGATTTCGATCGCCCGGTCCACGCCGGCGCAGAAGCCACGGGGGTTGGCGAGTTTGATTTGCATGCTGTGCCTCGTGTCTTGCAGCGCAAGAAATTGGATCATTGCAACCGCGGGCGCGGCTGATCTCTATATAACGACGCGGGCAAATGTGGGAGCGGGCTTGCTCGCGATAGCGGTGTATCAGCCAACAGATTTACTGAATGTCAGTCAGCAATCGCGAGCAAGCCCGCTCCCACATTTTGAACCGCGTTGTCAGTTAGAGCGCTTTAACGTCGAAGATTTCTACGTCAAACGTCAAGGTTTTACCGGACAACGGGTGGTTGAAGTCGATGGTCACTTGCGCATCATCGAAGGCTTTGACCACACCCGGCAGCTCGGTATTCGCCGCATCGTTAAAAATCACCAACAGGCCTTCCGACAGGTCCATGTCCTGGAACTGCGAACGCGGGATGATCTGTACGTTCTGCGGGTTGGGCTGGCCAAAGGCGTTTTCCGGCAGGATCTGCAGGGTGCGCTTGTCGCCAGCCTTGAAGCCGAACAGGGCCGCTTCAAAACCCGGCAGCAGGTTGCCATCGCCCACCTTGAAGGTAGCCGGGGATTTGTCGAACGTGCTGTCGACCGTGTCGCCATTCTCCAGGCGCAATGCGAAATGCAAGGTGACTTCCGTGTTCTGGCCGATGCGTTGTTCAGCCAATACCTGATCAGTCATGAACGGTCTCTCCGGTTTTCTTACTTTTGAACATATCGAGTGCCAGCATGATTGCACCGACGGTGATGGCGCTGTCAGCAAAATTGAACGCCGGGAAGTAATGGCGATTCTGCCAATGCACCAGAATGAAATCGATCACATGGCCCAAGGCGATGCGGTCGTACAGGTTGCCCAGTGCACCACCCAGCACCAGTGCCAAGGCGATGGCCAGCCAGGTGTCATCGCGACCCAGGCGCTTGAGCCAGACCACCAGCACCGCACTGACCACCACGGCGATCAGGGCGAACAACCAGCGCTGCCAGCCGCCGCCATCGGCAAGGAAGCTGAACGCCGCGCCGGTGTTATAGGCCAGGGTCCAGCTGAAGTAATCCGGGATCACCACGATTTGCTGGAACATCTCCAGGGTGCCCTCGAAGTGAGCCTTGCTGACCTGGTCGATGACCAGGACCAGCACGCTCAATACGAGCCAGCCAAGACGTCCGAAACGACTGGCGTTAGGCATAGTGGCGAACCTCGCCAGCACCAGAGATGTTGTCGACGCAACGACCGCAGATTTCCGGATGCTCAGGGTTCACGCCGACATCTTCACGGCAGTGCCAGCAACGGGCGCACTTGGGGAAGGCCGATTTGACGACTTTGAGCTTCAGGCCAGGTACTTCGGTGGCCACGGCGTCCGCCGGGGCCTGGGCGAATGGCGCCAGGCTCGCAGTGGAGGTGATCAGCACGAAGCGCAGTTCGTTGCTCAGCTTGGCCAGGTCGGCGCTCAGGCCTTCCTCGGCAAAAAGGGTGACTTCGGCTTGCAGGTTGCCACCGACGGCCTTGGCCGCACGCTGGACTTCCAGCTCCTTGTTCACGGCAACCTTCACCGCCATCACGCCTTCCCAGTATGCGCGGCCCAATTCGAAGTCGGCCGGCAGTTCGGTCAGGCCTTCGTACCAGGTGTTGAGCATCACGGACTCGTTACGCTCGCCCGGCAGGTATTCCCACAGTTCGTCGGCGGTGAAGGCCAGGATCGGCGCGATCCAGCGCACCAACGCTTCGGAGATGTGATACAGCGCGGTCTGCGCCGAGCGGCGCGCCTTGCTGTTAGCGCCGGTGGTGTACTGGCGGTCCTTGATAATGTCGAGGTAGAAACCGCCCAGCTCCTGCACGCAGAAGTTGTGAATCTTCGAATAGACGTTCCAGAAGCGGTATTCACCGTAGTGCTCCTGCAACTCGCGTTGCAGCAACAGGGTACGGTCCACGGCCCAACGGTCCAGGGCGAGCATTTCCTCGGCCGGCAGGATGTCGGTGGCCGGGTTGAAACCGGTCAGGTTCGACAGCATGAAGCGTGCGGTATTACGGATACGACGGTAGGCATCGGCGCTGCGCTGCAGGATCTGCTCCGACACGGCCATCTCGCCCGAATAATCGGTCGAGGCGACCCACAGGCGCATGATGTCGGCGCCCAGGGTGTCGTTGACCTTTTGCGGCGCGATCACGTTGCCCAGGGACTTGGACATCTTGCGGCCGTTTTCGTCGACGGTGAAACCGTGGGTCAGCAGTTCGCGGTACGGTGCGTGGTCGTCGATGGCACAACCGGTCAGCAGCGAGGAGTGGAACCAGCCACGGTGCTGGTCCGAACCTTCCAGGTACAGGTCGGCGCGCGGGCCGGTTTCGTGACCCATCGGGTGCGAACCGCGCAGCACGTGCCAATGGGTGGTGCCGGAGTCGAACCACACATCGAGGGTGTCGCTGATCTTGTCGTACAGCGGCGCTTCGTCGCCCAGCAGCTCGGCGGCGTCCAGCTTGAACCAGGCTTCGATGCCTTCCTGCTCAACGCGCTGGGCCACGACTTCCATCAGTTCGACGGTACGCGGGTGCAACTCGCCGCTTTCCTTATTGAGGAAAAACGGGATCGGCACGCCCCAGTTGCGCTGGCGGGAGATGCACCAGTCCGGACGGTTGGCGATCATTGAGTGCAAGCGCGCCTGGCCCCAGGTCGGGACGAACTTGGTGCCTTCGATGGCTTTGATCGCGCGGTTACGCAGGGTGTCGCCGCTGGTCGGTTCTTTATCCATTCCGATAAACCACTGCGCGGTGGCGCGGTAGATCAGCGGGGTCTTGTGGCGCCAGCAGTGCATGTAGCTGTGCTTGATGGTCTCGGTGTGCAGCAGCGCGCCGACTTCCGAGAGCTTGTCGATGATCGGCTGGTTGGCCTTGAAGATGAACTGGCCGCCGAAGAATTCCAGGGACGGCGCATAAACACCGTTGCTCTGTACCGGATTCAAGATGTCGTCGTTGACCATGCCGTAAGCCTTGCAGGTCACGAAGTCGTCTACGCCGTAAGCAGGAGCGGAGTGAACGATGCCGGTGCCGGCGCCCAGTTCAACATAGTCAGCCAGGTACACCGGCGACAGGCGGTCGTAGAACGGGTGACGGAAATTGATCAACTCCAGCGCGGTGCCGGTGGTGGTGGCGATCACCGAACCTTGCAGTTCGTAGCGAGCCAGGCAGGCCTCGACCATCTCTTCGGCCAGCACCAGCAGGCGATCACCGACATCCACCAGGGCGTAGGTGAATTCCGGGTGTACGTTCAGCGCCTGGTTGGCGGGGATGGTCCACGGGGTGGTGGTCCAGATCACGATGGCGGCCGGCTTGGCCAGGCTTGCCAGGCCAAAGGCCTCGGCCAGCTTGGCGTCGTCGGCGATCGGGAAGGCCACGTCGATGGTCGAGGACTTCTTGTCTTCGTACTCGACTTCCGCCTCAGCCAGGGCCGAACCGCAGTCGAAGCACCAGTTCACGGGCTTGAGGCCCTTGAACACGAAACCGCCCTTGACGATTTCGGCCAAGGCGCGGATTTCACCGGCTTCGTTCTTGAAGTCCATGGTTTTGTACGGGTTGGCCCAGTCGCCCAGGACACCCAGGCGGATGAACTCGGACTTCTGCCCTTCGATCTGCTCGGTGGCATAGGCACGGCACAGTTCGCGGGTTTTATCGGCGCCCAGGTTCTTGCCGTGGGTCACTTCGACTTTGTGTTCGATCGGCAGGCCGTGGCAGTCCCAGCCCGGGACATAAGGCGCGTCGAAACCCGAAAGGGTCTTCGAGCGGATGATCATGTCCTTGAGAATTTTGTTCAGCGCATGACCGATGTGAATCGTGCCGTTGGCATAAGGAGGGCCGTCGTGCAGGACGAATTTCGGACGATCCTTGCCAATCTCGCGCAACTTTCCGTACAGGCCAATACTGTCCCAGCGCTGCAGGATCTGCGGTTCGCGCTGTGGCAGGCCGGCCTTCATTGGGAAGGCGGTGTCCGGAAGGTTTAGCGTGGCTTTATAGTCGGTCATTTAAGGCTCTTCGGTTAGCGATGGGCGCTAGGTGCGGCTAGGGCACGGGCGGCGGCGACATCCGCATTGATCGCCGTTTTCAACGCCTCAAGGGAGGCGAAACGCTGCTCTTCACGCAGCTTCTGGTGGAAAACCACCGTCAAACGCCGGTCATATAAATCCCCGGCAAAATCCAAAAGGTGAACTTCCAGGTGGGCCTTGCCATCACCTGCAACCGTGGGCCTGACGCCTATATTGGCGACTCCCGGCCACGATTGGCCGTCGATGTCGACACTCACCAGGTAAACCCCGGTCAGCGGCACACGACGGCGCTTGAGCTGCACGTTAGCGGTTGGCGTGCCCAGTTGGCGCGCCAGCTTCTGGCCGTGCAATACCCGCCCGACAATGCGGAACGGGCGACCGAGCAAACGCTCAGCCAAGGCGAAGTCGGCGGCAGCCAGGGCATTACGCACCTGGGTACTGCTCACGCGCAGGCCGTCCAGTTCGACGGTTTGCGCGGCTTCGACGGTAAAACCCTGGGTCACGCCAGCGTGTTGCAGGAAATCGAAATCGCCGACCCGGTCACACCCAAAGCGGAAGTCGTCGCCGACCTCCAGATGCTGCACGCCCAAGCCATCCACCAGGATACGGTCGACGAACTCGGCGGCGCTGAGGCTGCGCAAACGCTGGTTGAAGGCCAGGCACAGCACACGGTCCACGCCCTCCTCCGCCAACAGTTGCAGCTTGTCGCGCAAGCGGGCCAGGCGCGCCGGTGCCGTTTCCGGGGTAAAGAATTCCCGCGGCTGTGGCTCAAAAATCACCACGCAGCTGGGCACGCCCAACTCGACCGCACGCTCGCGCAGCCGGGCCAGGATAGCCTGGTGGCCACGGTGTACACCGTCAAAGTTGCCAATAGTGGCGACGCAGCCCCGATGCTGGGGGCGCAGGTTGTGGAGACCTCGAACCAGCTGCATAACGCGCTTCTTGCTCATAAAGTGGTCGATTATAACCACACCCGGCCCCGGATCACAGGCAACAGCGCAGGGCAAAACGGATGGAATCGATAAAACACCGGTTTTATCGCGGCAAACCCTCTAACCCAGCGCCTTGCGATTGAAATCCCGCAGGCGGAAACCTTGCAGCAGCAACATGCCGAAGTACACCACCACGCCCGCCACCACCAGCACGCCCAGGCGCAGGAAGCGCTCGAGCATATGGCCTTGATCCCAGGCCGGCATGAAGTGCATCAGGCCCAGCAATACCGCCGACATCATCGCCACCGCCACCAGCAGCTTGAGGGCAAATATCCCCCAGCCCGATTGCGGCTGGAACATCTGCTGTTTGCGCAGTTGGTAAAACAGCAGGCCGGCATTGATGCAGGCACCGGCGCTGATGGCCAAGGCCAGGCCGGCGTGGGCCAGCGGGCCGATAAACACCAAGTTGAGCAACTGCGTGACGATCAGCGTGAAGATCGCGATCTTCACCGGCGTGCGGATGTTTTGCTGGGCGTAGAAACCCGGCGCCAGCACTTTGATCACGATGATGCCGAGCAGACCGACGGAGTAGGCGATCAGCGCATGCTGGGTCATCAAGGCATCGTGCGCGCTGAATTGCCCGTACTGGAATAACGACACCGTCAGTGGCTCGGCCAGGATTCCCAGCGCCAGGGAACACGGCAACACCAGCACGAAGCACAGGCGCAAACCCCAATCGAGAATGCGCGAGTATTCCTGGCGGTCCTTGCTCGCGTAGGTACGCGCCAGCGTCGGCAGCAAAATCGTGCCCAGGGCCACGCCGAGGACGCCGGACGGCAGCTCCATCAAGCGATCGGCGTAATACATCCACGACACCGAACCGGACACCAGCAGCGACGCAAACGCGGTGTTGATGATCAGGGAAATCTGGCTGACCGACACCCCGAGGATCGCCGGCAGCATATTGCGCATCACGCGCCAGACGCCGGTGTCCTTGAGGTTCAGGCGCGGCAACACGAGCATGCCGATCTTTTTCAGGTGCGGCAGTTGGTAGAGCAATTGCGCCAGGCCACCGGCCAATACCGCCCAGCCCAGGGCCATGACCGGCGGATCGAAGTAGGGCGTGAGGAACAGCGCAAAAATAATCATGCTGACGTTAAGCAGGGTCGGCACGAACGCCGGCACCGAGAAACGGTTCCAGGTATTGAGGATGGCGCCGGCCAGGGAGGACAGGGAGATCAGCAATATATAGGGGAAAGTCACCCGCAGCAGATCAGTGGTCAGCGCGAATTTTTCCGGCGTATTGGCAAACCCGGGCGCCGTGGCCCAGATCACCCAGGGCGCGGCGAGCATGCCAACCAGGGTCACCAGCATCAGCACAAGGGTCAGCAGGCCCGAGACATAGGCGATAAATGTGCGGGTCGCCTCCTCGCCCTGCTGCGTCTTGTATTCCGCCAGGATCGGCACGAACGCCTGGGAAAACGCGCCCTCAGCGAAGACCCGCCGCAACAGATTGGGCAGTTTAAAGGCAATAAAGAACGCATCCGTGGCCATGCTGGCGCCAAAAATGCGCGCCAGCAGGGTGTCACGCACAAACCCCAAAACCCTGGAGATCATCGTGATTGAGCTGACGGCAGCCAACGATTTGAGCAGATTCATTGAAAGAGTTTGCGCCTATAGATAAAGAGCAGGCGAACTACGCGCCTACTTATGCGATACTGCGCGCCTGCAACAGCACAGCGCCAAAGCTCGCGAGTTTACAGGTCAAGCGCCGGAAATAAATCACCCGCCTCTTCAGATCGACCACTCAGCAGTTCGCATCAGCCGCCCTTGACAACCCATCAACTCATCGGCATGATTCGCGGCCTATTTTGTTTGCTATTTCCTAAAAAGTCTTTCGAGGAGCTCGACGGTGGCCAACACACCTTCCGCCAAAAAACGTGCAAAACAGGCTGAGAAGCGTCGCAGCCACAACGCCAGCCTGCGTTCCATGGTTCGTACCTACATCAAGAATGTAGTTAAGGCCATTGACGCAAAAGACGCTGAAAAAGCTCAAGCTGCTTACGTTCTGGCTGTGCCAGTTATCGACCGCATGGCCGATAAAGGCATCATCCACAAGAACAAAGCTGCTCGCCATAAAGGTCGTTTGAATGGCCACATCAAGG
The DNA here is from genome assembly GCF_049897085.1 of Pseudomonas sp. PSPC3-2. Taxonomy (NCBI): domain Bacteria; kingdom Pseudomonadati; phylum Pseudomonadota; class Gammaproteobacteria; order Pseudomonadales; family Pseudomonadaceae; genus Pseudomonas; species Pseudomonas sp. PSPC3-2. The sequence goes on along the minus strand of NZ_JAFCVO010000008.1, from coordinate 118,848 downwards.
CTCTGAACCTTGCTGTTGCAGCCTAAGCGATAAACTGCCACGCCGGTTTACCTGCGTAACAGTTAAGAAATGCCCCGTACCGAAAGGTCCGGGGCATTTTTGTTTGGGCGCAATAAATCGCTGTTCTTTATTGCGCGCACAAAAAAAACGCCCCGAACCAGTCGGGGCGTTTTGGCTACCACCTGATCAACACATCAATCAGTGGTGATGACCGCCTTCACCGTGCACGTGGCCGTGGGCGACTTCTTCCTCGGAAGCCTCGCGGATGGCCACGATCTTCACTTGGAAGTTCAGGCGCTGACCTGCCAGAGGGTGGTTACCGTCGACGGTGACGTCGTCGCCGTCCAGGTCACGGATGGTCACGATCTGCATTTGGCCGTCCGGCGCGGAAGCGTGGAACTGCATGCCCACTTCCAGTTCGTCGACACCTTCGAACATGCTGCGGCTCAGGGTGCTGACCAGTTCGGCGGAGTATTCGCCGTAAGCATTTTCAGGCTCTACGACAACGGTCAGTTCATCACCGACGCTCTTGCCGACCAGGGCGTTTTCCAGGCCCGGGATAATGTTGCCTGCGCCTTGCAGGTAGACCAGCGGCGCGCCGCCGGCTGAGCTGTCGATGACCTCACCAGCGTCGTTGGTCAGGGTATAGTCGATGGAGACTGCCTTGTTAGCGGCGATCGTCATGGGGCGAGACCTTTTGCATAAGAATGAAGAACGGACAAGTCTAAACAAGGATTTGCCCGAAAGCGAACAGAACCCGGACGGACGGGGTCGATCAACGGTCGCCGTCATCCTCGGATTCCACCAGGACGACGACGGGCACTGGGTTGCCGAGCTGTCCTGCGGCCACACCCAACACCTGCGCCACCAGCCGCCCTGGCAATCGCGCACCTGGGTACTCGACCCCGCACACCGCCTGGAAAAAATAGGCCAGCCCTTTGCCTGCGGCTGGTGTGCGCAGGAGCGCGAATAACGATAACCTTGGCGCCTGATTCCCGGTAGGCACTCAACCATAGAGCGCCACCGAAGCCATGCACCTCCAGAGAATTCGCATGCAGACTTTTTTTATCGCGCCCACCGATTTTGGTGTGGGTCTGACCTCCATCAGCCTTGGGCTGGTGCGCACCCTTGAACGTGCCGGGCTGAAAGTCGGCTTCTTCAAACCGATTGCCCAGCCGCACCCCGGCGACACCGGCCCCGAACGCTCCACCGAGCTGATCGCTCGCACCCATGGCCTCAAACCGCCGCAGCCTCTGGGCCTGGCCCATGTCGAGCGGATGCTCGGCGACGGCCAGCTCGACGAGTTGCTCGAAGAAATCATCACCCTGTATCAGCAGGCCGCCGTGGGCAAGGACGTGCTGATCGTCGAAGGCATGGTGCCGACCCGCAGCGCCAGCTATGCGGCGCGGGTCAACCTGCACCTGGCCAAGAGCCTGGACGCGGAAGTGATCCTGGTCTCGGCGCCGGAAAACGAAGTGCTCACCGAACTCTCCGGCCGCGTGGAACTGCAGGCCCAGCTGTTCGGCGGCCCGAAAGACCCGAAAGTGCTCGGTGTGATCCTCAACAAGGTGCGCACCGATGAAAGCATGGAAGCCTTTTCGGCGCGCCTCAAGGAGCATTCGCCGTTGCTGCGCAGCGGGGATTTCCGCCTGCTCGGCTGCATTCCTTTCCAGCCCGAACTCAATGCGCCGCGTACCCGCGACGTCGCCGACCTGATGGGCGCGCAGATCCTCAACGCCGGTGATTATGAAACCCGGCGCATGACCAAAATCATCATCTGCGCCCGCACCATGCGCAACACCGTGGAACTGCTCAAGCCGGGCGTGCTGGTAGTGACACCGGGGGACCGCGACGACATCATCCTCGCCGTCAGCCTGGCCGCGATCAACGGCGTACCCCTGGCCGGCCTGCTGCTGACCAGCGACACCCTGCCCGACCCGCGCATCATGGACCTCTGCCGAGGCGCCTTTCAGGCCGGGCTGCCGGTGCTGTCGGTAAGTACCGGCTCCTACGAGACAGCGAACCTGCTCAACAGCCTGAACAAGGAAATCCCCATCGATGACCGCGAGCGCGCCGAGATCATCACCGATTTCGTCGCCAGCCACCTCGATGCGCGCTGGCTGCACCAACGCTGCGGCACGCCACGGGAGATGCGCCTGTCACCGGCGGTGTTCCGCTACCAGTTGATCCAGCGCGCCCAGGCCGCCAATAAGCGCATCGTCTTGCCCGAAGGCAGCGAGCCGTTGACCGTGCAAGCCGCCGCGATCTGCCAGGCCCGCGGCATTGCCCGCTGCGTGTTACTGGCCAAGCCGACGGACGTGGAAGCGGTCGCCCGCGCCCACGGCATCGAATTGCCCGAAGGCCTGGAAATTCTCGACCCGGACCTGATCCGCGAGCGTTATGTCGAACCGATGGTCGCGTTGCGCAAGAGCAAGAGCCTCAACGCGCCGATGGCCGAACAGCAACTTGAAGACACCGTGGTGATCGCCACCATGATGCTCGCGCTCGATGAAGTCGACGGCCTGGTCTCCGGGGTTATCCACTCCACCGCGAATACCATCCGCCCGGCCCTGCAACTGATCAAGACCGCGCCGGGCTGCACCCTGGTGTCGTCGGTGTTCTTCATGCTGTTCCCCGAACAGGTGCTGGTGTACGGCGACTGTGTGATGAACCCGCACCCGAGCGCCGCCGAACTGGCGGAAATCGCCCTGCAAAGCGCCGACTCGGCGGCGGCGTTCGGCATTACGCCACGGGTGGCGATGATCAGCTATTCCAGCGGTGAATCGGCCAGCGGCGAAGAAGTGGAAAAAGTCCGCGAAGCCACCCTGCTCGCCCATGAACAGCAAAGCTCGCTGCTGATCGACGGCCCGTTGCAATACGATGCCGCCGCCAACGAAACCGTCGCCCGGCAACTGGCACCCAACAGCCTGGTGGCGGGCAAGGCCACGGTCTTCGTATTCCCCGACCTGAACACCGGCAACACCACCCACAAGGCGGTGCAACGCAGCGCCGATTGCGTCAGCCTGGGGCCGATGCTCCAGGGCCTGCGCAAACCAGTGAACGACCTGCCGCGCGGCGCCCAGGTCGACGACATTGTGTACACCATCGCGCTGACCGCGATCCAAGCCGCCAACCGACCTATGGAGATCTAAATGCTGGATTTTCTACCTGCCGCCGTGCGCGGGGTGATCGCGTCGTTGCTGTTGGCGCTGAACACGATCCTGCTGTGTTCGTTCCTGTTCATCGTCGCGCTGTTCAAGGCACTGCCGTTCGCCAAGCGTTTCAGCGAATGGCTAATGAACCACACCCATGAAGCCTGGATCAGCAACAACAACGCGTGGATGAACCTGGTGCGGCGCACCCGCTGGCACCTTAAAGGCCTGGAAGGGCTGGACTACCAGCACTCTTATCTGGTGACCAGCAACCACCAGAGCTGGGTCGACATCATGGTGCTGCAATACGTGCTCAATCGACGGATTCGCCCGCTGAAATTCTTTCTCAAGCAGGAGCTGATCTGGGTCCCGGTGATCGGCCTGGCCTGGTGGGCATTGGGCTTTCCGTTCATGAAGCGTTACTCCAAGGCCTACCTGGAAAAACACCCGGAGAAGAAAGGCAAGGACCTGGAAACCACCCGCAAGACCTGCGCGAAGTTTCGCGCCAACCCGGTGGGGATTTTCAACTTTGCCGAAGGCACACGCTTTACGCCGGGCAAGCATGCACAGCAGAACTCGCCCTTTCGCTACTTGCTCAAGCCCAAGGCCGGCGGTATTGCGTTTGTGCTGGATGCCATGGGTGAGCAGTTGAAGTCATTGGTCAATGTGACCATCCACTACCCCGCCGGGCGCCCCGGCTACTGGGACTTGTTGTGCGGGAATGTGCAGGACGTGGTGGTGCGGTTCGAAGAAGTGCCGATCCCGCCTGAGTTCATTGGCAAGAATTATGAGCAGGACGGGGAATATCGATTGGCGTTCCAGGGCTGGATCAATCGGTTGTGGGAAGAGAAGGATGCGCTTCTCAGCCAACTTCACACAGATTATCCAGACCGCCACTGATCAAAATGTGGGAGGGGGCTTGCCCCCGATAGCGGTGCTTCAGTCACCCGACGCAGTGACTGACACTCTGCAATCGGGAGCAAGCCCCCTCTCACATTTGACCAAGCCCGATCTTGAGAATGTAAAAAAGCCCGCCACCGATCACTCGGTGGCGGGCTTTTTTTGTGGCCGCGAGGTTTAGATCGCCCCACGCTGACGCAACAGCTCCAGCACTTGCTTGACGCTATCTTCCAGCGACAGGGCCTGGGTGTCGATCACCAGATCGGCATTCAACGGCACGTCGTATGGGAAGGACTCGCCAGGGATGTTATCCCCACCGGCCGCGTACAAGCCTTGCGGATCACGCTCGGCGCACACCAGCGGTGAAGCCTGCACGTAGACCGTCAGCAAGCGATCGGCACCGATCAGCGCCTTGGCCTGTTCACGCCCTTCGGCATCCGGCGCAACGAACGCGGCCAGGGTCAGCAGGCCGGCTTCGTTGAACTGGCGTGCGACATGAGCCGCACGACGCCAGTTCTCGGTACGCCCGACACGGTCCTGCGGCAACCCTTTGTTCAGGTCGTGACGCAGGTTCTGGCCATCGAGTACAAACACTGCACGGCCCATGTCGAACAACTTGCGCTCAACCGCGTAGGCCAAGGTGCTTTTACCGGCGCCCGACAGGCCGCTGAACAACACGGTTGCCGGCTGCTGGCCGAAACGCTGGGCACGCTCTTCGGTGGCCACATGGGCCAACTTGCCGTGCTGCGCGGCGCTGCCGTGGACAACCGGCGGCGCGATGATCATGCCCGCGGCCACAGTGCCATTGGTCAAGCGGTCGATGACGATGAACGCGCCGGTGGTGCGGTTGCTCGCGTAACCGTCCAGGGCGACGGCGGCATCGAGGCTGACCTTGACCCGGCCGATCTCGTTCAACTGCAGCGAACTTGCCGGGCCTTCGGCCAGGGTGTTCACGTCCACACGATGCACGATGCTGGTGATGGAACCCGGCACGTAGCTGGTGGCGCGCTTGATGTCGTATTTCTTGCCCGGCAGCATCGGTTCTTCGGCCATCCATACCAGCATGGCGTCGAAGGCGTCGGTCACTTGCGGCATGTTATCGGCATGCACCAACAGGTCGCCACGGGAGATGTCGATCTCGTCTTCCATGGTCAGGGTCACGGCCTGGCCTGGGCCTGCGTGCTCCAGTTCACCGTCGAAGGTGACGATGGATTTGACGCGGCTGCTCTTGCCCGACGGCAACACCACGACTTCGTCGCCCTTATGGACGATGCCGCTGGCCAGGGTGCCGGCAAAACCGCGGAAGTTCAGGTTCGGACGGTTGACGTACTGCACCGGGAAACGCAGGTCGGTGTAGTTGCGGTCGTTGGCGATCTCGACGGTCTCGAGGATCTCCATCAGCGACTGGCCGGTGTACCACGGCGAACGCTCGCTCTTGTTCACCACGTTGTCGCCCTTGAGCGCCGACATCGGTACGAACGCCATGGTGCTCGGCTTGAAGGCGATGCCGTCGGCGAACTTCAGGTAGTCGGCCTTGATCTGCTCGAACACACCCTCGTCGAAACCATTGAGGTCCATCTTGTTGATGGCGACCACGATGTGCTTGATGCCCAGCAACGAGGCAATGAAGCTGTGGCGACGGGTCTGGGTCTGCACGCCGTAGCGCGCGTCGACCAGGATAATCGCCAGGTCACAGGTAGAGGCACCGGTGGCCATGTTGCGGGTGTACTGCTCATGGCCAGGGGTGTCGGCGATGATGAATTTACGCTTGGCGGTGGAGAAGTAGCGGTAGGCGACATCGATGGTGATGCCCTGCTCACGCTCGGCCTGCAGGCCGTCGACCAGCAACGCCAGGTCGATGTCGTCACCGGTGGTGCCGACCTTCTTCGAATCGCGGGTGATGGCTTCCAGGTGATCTTCGTAGATCATCTTGGAGTCGTGCAGCAGGCGCCCGATCAGGGTGCTCTTGCCGTCGTCGACGTTGCCACAGGTCAGGAAGCGCAACATTTCCTTGCGCTCGTGCTGGCCCAGGTAGGCGAGGATGTCCTCGCTGATCAAATCAGATTGATGCGACATGACAGCCCCTTAGAAATAGCCTTGACGTTTTTTATCTTCCATCGAGCCGGCACCATCGTGGTCGATGACCCGGCCCTGGCGCTCGGAAGTTCGCGTCAGGAGCATTTCCTGAATGATGTCCGTCAGCGTCTCGGCTTCGGACTCCACCGCGCCCGTCAACGGGTAGCAGCCAAGGGTACGGAAACGTACTTTCTTTTTGACGATTCGGGCTTTGTCTTCGTCGGACAGGTGCTCGAGGATGCGGTCGTCGTCGATCATGATCAACGTGCCGTTCTTCTCGATCACATCGCGCTCGGCGGCGAAGTACAGCGGTACGATCGGGATGCCTTCCAGGTAGATGTACTGCCAGATGTCCAGCTCGGTCCAGTTGGACAGCGGGAACACACGGATCGACTCGCCCTTGTTGACGTTGCCGTTGTAGACGTTCCACAGCTCCGGGCGCTGGTTTTTCGGGTCCCAGCGGTGCTTGCTGTCGCGGAACGAGTACACGCGCTCTTTGGCGCGGGACTTTTCTTCATCGCGACGGGCACCGCCGAACGCGGCGTCGAAACCATACTTGTCCAAAGCCTGCTTGAGGCCTTCGGTCTTCATGATGTCGGTGTGCTTGGCGCTGCCGTGGGTGAACGGGTTGATGCCCTGCGCCACACCGTCCGGGTTGACGTGGGTGATCAGGTCCAGGCCGAGTTCTTCAACCATGCGGTCGCGGAACGTGTACATCTCCTGGAATTTCCACTGGGTGTCGACATGCATCACCGGGAACGGCAGCTTGCCCGGGAAGAACGCCTTGCGCGCCAGGTGCAGCATCACGGCGGAGTCTTTACCGATCGAGTAGAGCATCACCGGGTTGTCGAACTCGGCGGCGACCTCGCGGATGATGTGGATGCTTTCCGCCTCCAGCTGTTTCAGATGCGTCAGTTTGTCGACCATGGCTACTCACGGAAAAACGATCTTATGGACGGCCAGCGGGCCGTGTTCGAGCGAGGCATGCTAGCACAGCACCTGCTTCTATTCAGGGCGCCAGCTAGATCGAAACGGTATATGGATATGCCCCGAGGTTTGGCGGCGATGGCCGGCCAAACGCGGTCAAATGTGGGAGTGGCGGTGCGACGATTCGACTTGCTCCCGATTGCAGTGTGCCATTCAACGCATTCATTGACTGAACCAACGCTATCGGGAGCAAGCCCCCTCTCACAGTTATTGGAGGTGTTCGTTAGATCGGGTTGGGGCAATCGATAAACAAATGCTCCAGGGCGAAACGCCGCGCCAGGTAATCGCCCAATGCCTGCACCCCGTAACGCTCGGTGGCGTGATGGCCGGCGGCGACAAAGCTGATGTCGTTTTCGCGGGCGCTGTGGAAGGTCTGCTCGGAGGCTTCGCCGCTCAGGTAAAGGTCGACGCCGGCCGCAATCGCCTGGTCGATGTAGCCCTGGCCACCACCGGTACACCAGCCGACGCGGCGGATCATCTGGCTGCCTTCGATCAACAGCGGCTCGCGCCCCAAGACGCTCTGCACGCGGTGGGCGAAGTCACGCGGCGACAGCGGTTCGGCGAGGGAGCCGACCAGGCCGACGATCTTGAGGTCGGCCGGGTCCAGCGGGCCTTCGACGGTGATGTCCAACTGCCGAGCCAGCTGGACGTTGTTGCCGACCTCGGCGTGCAGGTCCAGCGGCAGGTGGTAGGCCAGCAGGCTGATGTCGTGCTTGAGCAGGGTCTTCAGGCGGCGCTGCTTCATGCCGGTGATGCACGGGTTTTCGCCCTTCCAGAAATAACCGTGGTGGACCAGCACCAGGTCGGCCTGGGCTTCAACGGCGGCGTCCAGCAATGCCTGGCTGGCGGTGACGCCGCTGACGATGCGCATCACCTGCGGGCGCCCCTCGACCTGCAGGCCATTGGGGCAGTAATCGGCAATTTTTGCGCTGCCAAGGTAGCGGTCCGCTTCCTCGACGAGGGTGCTCAAAGCAACGGCCATAAAAGACTCCTAAATATCCCGTTCCGAGGCGCTCGCAGCCTCGTATAATGCGCGACATTATGGGCGCTCTCCCGCCCCCTGCAACCTGTCAGGACTTACTTGATGCTCAAGGCACTGCGTTTTTTTGGATGGCCATTGTTGGCTGGCGTGCTGATCGCGATGCTGATTATTCAGCGTTTCCCCCAGTGGGTGGGCTTACCGAGCCTTGATGTGAACCTGCAACAGGCCCCGCAAACCAACGCGGTGGTGCAAGGCCCGGTGACCTATGCCGACGCCGTGGTCATCGCGGCCCCTGCGGTGGTCAACCTGTACACCACCAAGGTCATCAACAAGCCGGCGCATCCTCTGTTCGAAGACCCGCAGTTCCGCCGCTATTTCGGCGACAACAGTCCCAAGCAGCGGCGCATGGAATCGAGCCTGGGGTCCGGTGTGATCATGAGCCCGGAAGGCTACATCCTCACCAACAACCACGTGACCACCGGTGCCGACCAGATTGTAGTGGCCCTGCGCGACGGCCGCGAAACCCTGGCTCGCGTCGTCGGCAGCGACCCGGAAACCGACCTCGCGGTGTTGAAGATCGACCTGAAAAGCCTGCCCGCCATCACCATCGGCCGCTCCGAAGGACTGCGGGTCGGCGATGTCGCGCTGGCCATCGGCAACCCGTTCGGCGTCGGCCAGACAGTCACCATGGGCATCATCAGCGCCACCGGGCGTAACCAGTTGGGCCTCAACAGCTACGAAGACTTCATCCAGACCGACGCCGCGATCAACCCCGGCAACTCCGGCGGTGCACTGGTGGATGCCAACGGCAACCTGACCGGCATCAATACGGCGATTTTCTCCAAGTCCGGCGGCTCCCAGGGCATCGGTTTTGCGATCCCGGTCAAGCTGGCGATGGAAGTGATGAAGTCGATCGTCGAGCACGGCCAGGTGATCCGCGGCTGGCTGGGGATCGAAGTGCAGCCGCTGACCAAGGAACTGGCCGAGTCGTTTGGCCTGACAGGACGCCCGGGCATCGTGGTCGCCGGGATCTTCCGCGATGGCCCGGCACAGAAGGCCGGCCTGCAATTGGGGGATGTGATCCTCAACATCGACGGCGAACCGGCCGGTGATGGCCGCAAGTCAATGAACCAAGTGGCGCGGATCAAGCCGACCGACAAGGTCACGATCCAGGTGATGCGCAACGGTAAGGAGCTCAATCTTTCGGCGGAAATCGGCCTGCGCCCACCGCCTGCGCCGGTGAAGGAAGAAGAATAACCTGCTGGCGCATTACAACGGCACAGACAACGTCACCGTGGCCCTGAACCTTCACCTGTGGGAGGGGGCTTGCCCCCGATAGCGGTACAACAGTCACCTCATCCAGTGCCTGACAGGCCGCTATCGGCAGCAAGCCCCTCCCACCTTACAGTGCCACCGGCGCGCGCTCACACAGGGTGTTAAGCGCCACCGCCCAGTGCTCGCTGTCGTTCAAGCACGGCACCAGCACCAACTCCTCGCCGCCCGCTGCGCGAAATTGCTCCCGCCCGCGATCGCCAATCTCTTCCAGCGTCTCGATGCAGTCGGCGACGAACGCCGGGCACATCACCAGCAGCTTTTTCACGCCTTGCTGAGCCAACGCGTCCAGGCGTGCCTCGGTGTAAGGTTCGATCCACTTCGCCCGGCCCAGGCGCGACTGGAACGCCACCGACCATTTGCCGTCCGGCAGGCCCATGCGCTCGGCAAAGTTGCGGGCGACGCTGAAGCACTGCGCGCGGTAACACGTGGCAAGCACCTGCGGCGAGGCGTTGCGGCAGCAATCGGCATCCTTGAAGCAATGCGCGCCGGTGGGGTCGAGCTTGGTCAGATGACGCTCGGGCAGGCCGTGGAAACTCAGGAGCAAGTGATCGTAGTCCTGCTCCACATAGGGCCGCACGCTCGCCACCAGCGCATCGAGGTATTCCGGCTGATCGTAGAACGGTTGCAGGATCGAGAACTGCACCTTGAGCTTCTTGTCGCGCACCACCCGCCTGGCTTCTTCAATCACCGTGGTCACGGTGCTGTCGGCGAACTGCGGGTACAAAGGCGCCAGGGTGACCTTCTGAATCCCCTGGGCGGCCAGGCGCATCAGGGTCGTTTCAAGGGACGGCTCGCCATAACGCATCGCCAGCTCCACCGGGCCCTGGGTCCACTGCGCGGTCATCTGCTGCTGCAGGCGCTGGCTGAGCACCACCAGCGGCGAGCCCTCTTCCCACCAGATCGAAGCATAGGCATGGGCCGATTGCTCGGGGCGCTTGATCAGAATCAGCGACACCAACAAGCGCCGTACCGGCCACGGCAGGTCGATCACGTAAGGGTCCATCAGGAACTGATTGAGGTAGCTGCGCACATCGGCCACCGAAGTAGACGCCGGTGACCCCAGGTTGACCAGTAACAACGCGTGATCCGTCATGCAACATCCTATCTTTAGAGGCGGCCGGACAAGTCGTCCAAGGCCGCCTTCAACTCAGTGAACTGGAAAGTGAAACCGGCCGCCAACAGGCGCTCGGGCAAAGCCTTCTGGCCGCCCAGCAACAAGCCGGACAACTCACCCAACCCGACCTTTAACACGAAGGCCGGCATGGGCATGAACGCCGGGCGGTGCAACACCTGGCCCAACGTCTTGGCAAACTCGCGGTTACGCACGGGGTGCGGCGCGCAGGCATTATAGGGACCGCTGGCGTCGCGCTGGTGCAGAAGAAAATCTATCAGCGCGATTTGATCGTTGATATGCACCCACGGCATCCACTGCCGACCACTACCGATCGGCCCGCCCAGTGCCAGCTTGAACGGCAGCAACAGCCGCGACAAAAAGCCGCCCTCGGCCGCCAGCACCAGCCCGGTACGCACCAGCACCACGCGAATGCCCAGGGCTTCGGCGCGCTGGGCGGTTTCTTCCCAGGCGACACACAACTGGCTGGGGAAGTCGTCCTGCACCGGGCCGCTGGCTTCGGTCAGCTCGCGCTCGCCGCCGTCGCCGTACCACCCCACGGCAGAACCCGAAATCAACACCGCCGGTTTCTCCGCCAGGCTTTCCAGCCACGCCAGCAGGGTTTCGGTCAGGCTGATGCGGCTGCTCCACAGCAGCGCCTTGCGTTTATGCGTCCAGAGGCGATCGGCGATCGGCGCGCCGGCCAGATTAATGACCGCGTCCACCGGGCCGATAACCTCTTGCAGGCTGGCGACACCGCGCACCGCATCGCCACACAACCTGGCGACCTGTTCAGGGTGACGGCTCCACACCGTCAGGCGATGCCCTTGCGTTAGCCAATGTTGGCAAAGTTGACGGCCGATCAGGCCGGTACCGCCGGTCAGCAAAATGTGCATGGGATCTTCCTCATGTAACGTTCGCCACCGATCACTGGTCTATTTTATATGCAGGGATCATTTGTAATCGGGCGTGACATTGATTTAAGCCTCAGCTTTAACCATAGGTCATGCCAAACGATCAGGTACGCCAAAACTTATACCAAAAAACAATATTGTACAGCTATTGGTGTCGGCGTAGTCTGTACCCAACGGTAAAACGAGGCCTCCCATGACTGTCCCCATCGCGATCATCGGCACCGGCATCGCCGGTCTCTCCGCCGCCCGAGCGTTACGAGACGCCGGGCACGTTGTACAACTCTTCGATAAAAGCCGCGGCAGTGGTGGCCGCATGTCCAGCAAGCGCAGCGACGCCGGCGCACTGGACATGGGCGCCCAGTACTTCACCGCCCGCGACCGGCGCTTCGTCAACGAAGTGCAACGCTGGCAAAGCAACGGCTGGGCCGAGCAATGGAAGCCACAGCTGTATAACTTCAAGTCCGGCCAACTCACGCCCTCCCCCGACGAACAGATTCGCTGGGTCGGCACGCCGCGCATGAGCGCCATCACCCGCGCCCTGCTCGACGACCTGCCGGTGCAGTTCGGCTGCCGTATCACCGAAGTGTTCCAAGGCAAACACCACTGGAACCTGCTGGACGCCGACGGCGGCAACCACGGTCCGTTCAGCCACGTCATCATCGCCACCCCCGCCCCGCAAGCAACCGCCCTACTGGCCGACGCACCGAAGCTGGCAAGTGCCGCCGCCGGCGTGAAGATGGACCCCACCTGGGCCATCGCCCTGGCCTTCGACAAGCCGCTGGAAACTCCGATGGAAGGCTGCTTCGTGCAAGACAGCCCGCTCGATTGGCTGGCGCGCAACCGCAGCAAACCGGGGCGCGACGCCTCCCTCGACACCTGGGTGCTGCACGCAACCAGCGCCTGGAGCAAGGAGCACCTGGACCTGTCCAAGGAAGCGGTGATCGAGCACCTGCACGGTGCCTTCGCCGAACTGCTGCACAGCGCGATGCCTGCGCCCTCGTTCAGCCTGGCGCACCGCTGGCTTTACGCACGACCGTCCAGCGCCCATGAATTCGGCGTGCTGGCTGACGCCGACCTGGGCCTGTACGTCTGTGGCGACTGGTGCCTGTCGGGCCGCGTCGAAGGTGCCTGGCTCAGTGGCCAGGAAGCCGCGCGACGCTTGATCGAGCACCTGCAATGAACCGCATCAACCCGACCAAATTGCTGCTGTCGAAGTGGACAGCAGCACACCCGCGCAACAAGGAAAAACACTTCCTGGTCACCGAACTGTTTTGTGATGAAGAAGGCACCGTGCTCGACATCGAGCTGCAAGCCGTCATGACCAAGCGCGGTGAACGCCTGCCCTGGCAAACCCTGCAAAACGCCGAGGACTGGCGAATCGGCTGGAAATAGCCTTCACGCAAATACTTGTACAAAATATTTGACTTGTACAGCATCAGACCTATGATGATGTTTAGCTGTACACGGTTATTTATTTGTACAGGAATCTTGCAGAGGTTTGGCCATGTCCAGCACCACGTCCATCAAGCCGAAGATTGGTATCAGCGCCTGCCTGCTGGGCGAGAACGTGCGTTTTAACGGCGGCCATAAGCAATCGCAACTCTGCAGCGAAGTGCTCGCCGAGTACTTCGACTTTCTGCCGTTGTGCCCGGAAGTGGCGATCGGCCTGGGTATTCCTCGGGAAACCATTCGCCTGGTGGGCGATGCCGCAGCCCCTCAAGCCGTCGGCACCGTGCATCGCGAACTGAATGTCACTGCGCCGCTGGGCGAATACGGCGAAAAGATGGCCGCCGAGCACACCGACCTGAGCGGCTACATCTTTATGCAAAAGTCGCCGTCCTGCGGCCTGGAACGGGTCAAGGTCTACCGTGAAAACGGCGCACCGGTGGACGGCGGCGGGCGCGGCATCTACGCCCAGGCCTTTTGCGCACGCCACCCCAACCTGCCCGTGGAAGAAGACGGTCGTCTGAATGACCCGGTGCTGCGGGAAAACTTCCTGACCCGCGTCTTCGTCTACGCCAGTTGGCAACAATTGCTCGGCGAAGGCCTGACCCGCCATCGCCTGCTGGCTTTTCACGCGCGCTACAAGTACCTGCTGATGGCCCACAGCCCGGCGCATTACAAAAGCCTCGGCAACCTGCTCGGCAGCATGGCCAGGGGCGAGGACCTCGACGCGCTGGGCGCCGATTATTTCAGCGCGCTGATGAGCGGGCTGAAAAAGTGCGCCACCCGCGGCACCCACACCAATGTGCTGCAACACATCAGCGGTTACCTCAAGCAGGCCATCAGCGCCGACGATAAGCAGGAAATGCAAACCGTGATCGGCCAATACCGCCAAGGCATCGTGCCGCTGGTGGTGCCGCTGACCTTGCTCAAGCACCACTTTCGCCTCCACCCGGACCGCTACATCGCGCAGCAGGCCTACTTGCAGCCGCACCCGGAAAATCTCAGCCTGCGTAATGCGATCTAAACCATGAAAAGCCTCATGACAGCAGCCATGCAAGACGACCCCGGCGAAGATCTCGTCCAAGCCCTCGAAGACGGCTGGCTGCCGATTCGTGAAGTGGCGCGCCAGACCGGCGTCAACGCCGTGACCCTGCGCGCCTGGGAACGCCGCTATGGCCTGATCGTGCCGCAGCGCACGCCCAAGGGCCACCGGCTGTTCAGCCACGACCATGTGCAACGCATCAACACCATCCTCACCTGGCTCAATCGCGGCGTGCCGGTCAGTCAGGTGAAAAACCTGATCGACTCCGCGCACGTCGCCCCCGACGCCGTCGAAAACGAATGGCACACCCTGCGCCAGACCCTGGTGCAGGCGATCAGCGAACTGGCCGAACGCCGGGTCGACGACGCCTTCAACCAGGCCATGGCGCTCTACCCGCCGCGCACCCTGTGCGAACAACTGCTGCTGCCGCTGCTCAGCGAACTGGAGCAACGCTGGCAGGGCCAATTCGGCGCGCAGATGGAACGGGTGTTCTTCCTGTCCTGGTTGCGCAGCAAGTTCGGCGCGCGGATCTATCACAACAATCGCCAACTGCAGGGTGCGCCGCTGCTGCTGGTGAATCATTCCGACCTGCCGCTGGAGCCGCACCTGTGGCTCAGCGCGTGGCTGGCCAGCAGCGCCGATTGCCCGGTGGAAGTCTTCGACTGGCCGCTGCCAGCCGGCGAACTGGCGCTGGCGGTGGAGCACCTGCAACCACGGGCGGTGCTGCTGTATTCGAGCCAGGCACTCCATCTGTCGGCACTCGCAAAACTTCTGGGCGGCATCCGCTGCCCAAAATTGATCGTCGGCCCAACGGTATGCATCCACCAGGCCGAGTTGACGGTATTGACCGGCGATATCCCTGAATTGTTCGTCGCCGAAGACCCATTGTCGGCTCACCAGATACTGATCCAGCGTGGACTTCTTTAAATGCATTTGATCTGGCTGCGCACCGACCTGCGCCTGCATGACAACACCGCCCTGGCCGCCGCGAGCCAGCGCGGCCCGGTGGCGGCGGTGTACCTGGTTACCCCGCAGCAATGGCTGGCCCACGACGACGCACCGTGCAAGGTCGACTTCTGGCTGCGCAACCTGCAGCACTTGAGCCAGGCCCTTGGCGCACTGAATATTCCCTTGCTGATCCGCTCTGCCCCGACCTGGGACCAGGCGCCCGCCGTGCTCGGCCAACTGTGCCGGGAGCTGTCGGTCGAGTCGGTACACGTCAACGAGGAATACGGCATCCACGAAAGCCGTCGCGATGCGGCGGTGGCCAAGGCCCTGGAAGCCGAAGGCGTGAGCTTCCACCGTTACCTGGACCAATTGCTTTTCCAGCCCGGCAGCGTGCTGACCAAGACCGGCACCTACTTCCAGGTATTCAGCCAGTTCCGCAAGGTCTGCTACGCGCGCCTGCACAGCGCCGTGCCGCGCTTGGTGGCAACGCCCAAGGCTCAAGCGGCCCTCGCGCTGAACAGCGACCCGGTGCCGCAACAGGTCGACGGTTTCGAAGCCCCGAGCGAGACGCTGCGCGCCCTCTGGCCCGCCGGTGAAGACGAAGCGCGCCGCCGCCTCGACGCGTTCGCCGAGCAGCAGATCAGCTACTACAAGGACGAGCGCGACTTCCCGGCCAAGCCCGGCACCAGCCAGCTTTCCGCGTACCTCGCGGCGGGCGTGGTTTCGCCGCGCCAGTGCCTGCATGCCGCGTTACAGAGCAACCAGGGCGAGTTCGAAAGCGGCGACATCGGCACAATCACCTGGATCAACGAACTGCTCTGGCGTGAGTTCTACAAGCACATCCTGGTGGGCTACCCGCGGGTGTCCCGTCACCGCGCCTTCCGCCCCGAAACCGAGGCGGTGGCCTGGCGCGACGCGCCCAAGGACCTCGCCGCCTGGCAGCAGGCACGCACCGGTTTGCCGATCATCGACGCCGCCATGCGCCAACTGCTGGACACCGGCTGGATGCACAACCGCCTGCGCATGGTGGTGGCGATGTTCCTGACCAAAAACCTGCTGATCGACTGGCGCGAAGGCGAGCGCTTCTTCATGCGCCACCTGATCGACGGCGACCTGGCGGCCAACAATGGCGGCTGGCAGTGGAGCTCCTCCACCGGCACCGATTCGGCGCCGTATTTCCGGATTTTCAGCCCGCTGAGCCAGTCGCAAAAATTCGACGGCGACGGCGTGTTCATCAAGCACTGGCTGCCGCAACTGGCGGCGCTGAATAAAAAGGACGTACACGACCCGCAGGCTGCCGGCGGCCTGTTCGGCGTAGCCGATTACCCGCGTTCGATTGTCGACCTGAAACACTCGCGCGAACGGGCATTGGCGGCGTTCCGCAGCCTGCCGTCGCGCCAAGCAGTGGGAGCCGAATATGAGTGACTTCCTGCGCCGCTTCGCCCAGGCCTTTGCCTCTCTGGACAAGCACAACCTGCACCTGCTCGACAGCCTGTACAGCAAGGACATCGCCTTCACCGACCCGCTGCACGACGTGCATGGGCTCACGGCGCTGCACCAGTATTTCGCGCAGCTGTACGGTAACGTCAGCCAGTTGCGCTTTGACTTCCACGGCTTCGACCAGGTCGCCGAAGGCGAAGGTTACCTGCGCTGGAAAATGAGCTTTTGCCACCCGCGCCTGGCCAAGGGCAAGGTCATCCGGGTGGAAGGCTGCTCGCACCTGATGTGGCGCG
This sequence comes from Pseudomonas sp. PSPC3-2, assembly GCF_049897085.1. Taxonomy (NCBI): domain Bacteria; kingdom Pseudomonadati; phylum Pseudomonadota; class Gammaproteobacteria; order Pseudomonadales; family Pseudomonadaceae; genus Pseudomonas; species Pseudomonas sp. PSPC3-2. The sequence goes on along the minus strand of NZ_JAFCVO010000008.1, from coordinate 102,222 downwards.
ACAAGGTGTACCGCCATCGGGATTATTTCGATGCCGGCGCGATGCTTTACGAACACTTGCCGGTCGTCGGCCGTGTGGTCAGTTGGCTGAAAAGGAGAATCGGATGAGCCTCACACCAGCCCGTCGTTATTGGCTGACCGGCGCCAGCAGTGGCATCGGCGCCTCCCTCGCCGTGGAGCTGCTCAACAGCGGCGCCCACGTGGCCCTGAGTGCGCGCACCAAAGGCCCGCTGCAAGCGCTCGCCCAACGCTTTCCCGGCCAAGTGCTGATCGTGGCCGGCGACTTGACCAACAGCCAGACCGTGCGCGAAATCGGCGAACACATCGCCCAGGTCTGGGGGGCGCTGGACACAGTGATCCTCAACGCTGGCACCTGTGAATATGTCGATGCCAAGCAATTCGACGCGTCGATCATCGAGCACGTGGTACGCACCAACCTGCTCGCCAGCAGTTATTGCATCGAAGCCGCGCTGCCACTGTTGCGCGCCGGGCGCACGCCGCACCTGGTGGGCGTGGCCAGCGCCGTGACCTACCTGCCGATGCCGCGCGCCGAAGCCTATGGCGCGTCTAAGGCCGGGTTGCGCTACCTGTTCGAATCCCTGCGCATCAGCCTGTCGCCGGAAAACATCGACGTCACCGTGATCAGCCCGGGTTTTGTCGACACGCCGCTGACCGAGCGCAATGACTTCCCGATGCCCATGAGCTGGTCTGCCGACAAGGCGGCACGGTATATCTTCGCCAAGCTGAACAAGCGTCCGCTGGAGATCGCCTTCCCGGCGATGCTCATCGCCACCCTGTGGCCGCTGTCGAAACTGCCGAATCGCGCGCAACTGATCATCGGCAAACGCATGCTGCGTAGCCCGCCGCCGAAAAAGGACGACCTGTGAAGATCGCCATTATCGGCAGCGGTATTGCCGGACTGACCAGCGCCTACCTGCTCAGCCGTAGCCACGACATCACCCTGTTCGAAGCGGGCGACCGCATTGGTGGGCACACCCACACGGTCAACGTGACCGTCGAGGGTAAACGCTATGCGGTGGACACCGGCTTTATCGTATTCAACGACTGGACCTACCCCAACTTCATCCGCCTGCTGGGGCAGATCGGCGTGACGTTCAAACCCACCGAGATGAGTTTTTCGGTGTGCGACCAAAGCGCCGGGTTCGAGTATAACGGCAACACCCTCAACAGCCTGTTTGCCCAGCGGCGCAATCTCCTGTCGCCAGGGTTCTGGGGCATGTTGCGCGATATTTTGCGCTTCAACCGCGAGGCGCCGCTGGACCTGCAAGCGCAACGCATCAGCGCCGACATGACCCTGGGCGACTACCTCGACGCCGGCGGCTACGGCCCGCGATTCATCCGGCATTACATCGTGCCAATGGGCGCGGCGATCTGGTCGATGTCGCTGGCGGACATGCTCGGTTTCCCCTTGCAGTTTTTTGTGCGCTTCTTCAAGAACCACGGTTTGCTGTCGGTGAGCAACCGCCCGCAATGGTGCGTGATCGAGGGCGGCTCAAGCAGTTACATCGAACCCCTGACCCGCAGCTTTCGTGAACAAATCCGCCTCGACTGCCCCGTGCATCGGGTCGAGCGCGCCGCAGACGGCGTGATTATCCACAGCGCCGCCGGCACCGAAGCCTTCGACAAAGTCGTGTTCGCCTGCCACAGCGACCAGGCGCTGGCCCTGCTGGGCGACCCGAGCAGCGCCGAGCAGCAGATCCTCGGCGCCCTGCCCTACGCCGACAACGACGTGGTGCTGCACACCGACACGCGCCTACTGCCCGACCGCAAACTGGCCTGGGCCAGTTGGAACTACCGGCTCAGCGGCAACGCGCAGACCCAGGCGGCGGTGACCTATGACATGAACATCCTGCAAGGCATCGACAGCGCCACGACCTTTTGCGTCAGCCTCAACCAAACGTCAATGATCAACCCGCTGAAGATCCTCGCCCGCTACACCTACGCCCATCCGCAATACAGCCTGGCGGCCGTGGCCGCGCAAGCGCGCTGGGAAGAGTTGTGCGGCGCGCAGCACACCTACTATTGCGGCGCCTATTGGGCCAACGGTTTCCATGAAGACGGCGTGGTCAGCGCCTTGCGCGTGGCCCGCGCGCTTGGAGAAGCCCTGTGAACAGCGCCCTGTACAGCGGCTGGATCGCCCATCGACGGTTTGCGCCCAAGGCCCATGCCTTTCGTTACCGCATCGGCTTGCTGTACCTGGACTTAAGCGAACAGGACGAAGTGCTCGGGCTCTCGCCCCTGGCCGGCGCCGGTCGCCTGGCCGCCTTCGGCTTTCGCCAGCAGGATTACCTGCGTGAATTCACGCGCCACGGTATGAGCTTGACCGATGCCGTGCGCCAGGAAGTCGGCAAGGCGCTGGGGCGCACCCCCCAGGGCGTTATCTGCCTACTGACCCAGGCCCGCAGTTGGGGCCTGGCTTTTAACCCGGTGAGTTTCTTCTACTGCTTCGAGGCCGACGGACAATTGGCCGCGATCCTGTGTGAAGTGACCAACACCCCATGGCGCGAACGCTATCACTACGTGCTGCCGGCCCTGGCGCTGGACGCGGGTGAACATCAGCATTTCGCCGTGGCCAAGGCGTTTCATGTGTCGCCGTTCCTGCCGCGCGACTTGGAATACCGCATGAGCTTCAGCCCGCCCGCTGCCAGGCTTGGCGTACACATGGCCGATTGGCAGGGCGATCAAAAAGTCTTCGACGCCACCTTGAGCCTGCACCAGGAAACGCTCAACCGCGCCAGCCTGCACCGCTACCTGTGGCGCTTCCCCTGGATGACCGCCAAGACCTGCCTGGCGATTTATTGGCAGGCCCTGCGCCTGTTGCTCAAACGCACACCGATTTTCCCCCATCAGGCCGCCGATGGCGCCTCTCGCACCGCAGTCGGGTACACCAAGGATCGCCGCCATGAAATCCCCTAACTTATCGGTCAAGGCCAACCGCCTGAACGTCAACGGCGTGACCACCGCACTGCTGCGCAAGGCCGTGTTGCGTCAACTCAGCCAATTGCGCCACGGTCAGTTGGTGCTGATCGAGGACGGCGAACGCCAAGTGTTCGGCGCCCGCGAAGCGCACCTGCTGGGGGAAATCCAGATCCTCGATTCGGCGGTGTGGGGGCTGGTGGCGGCCAACGGTTCAATCGGTGCCGGCGAAGCGTTTATCCACGGGTATTGGAGCAGCCCGGACCTGACTGCGGTGGTGCGTGTGATGGTCAGCAACCTGGAAGTACTCGACGCACTGGAGGGTGGCCTGGCCAAACTGGCGCGGCCGTTCACCCAAGGCTTGCATTGGCTCAACCGCAATACGCGCAAGGGTTCACAGAAAAACATCGCCGCTCACTATGACCTGGGCAACGATCTGTTCGAAGAATTCCTCGACCCGACCATGATGTATTCGGCGGCGCAGTTCCTGAGCCCCGAAGACACCCTGGAACAGGCGCAACTGAACAAACTGGAGCGCATCTGCCAGAAACTCTCGCTTAAACCCACCGACCATCTGCTGGAGATCGGCACCGGCTGGGGCAGCATGGCGCTGTATGCAGCGCGCCACTATGGCTGCAAGGTCACCACCACGACCTTGTCCCGGGAGCAGTTTATCTACACCCAGCAACGCATCAGCGACATGGGGCTGCAAGACCAGGTAACGCTGTTGCTGCAGGACTACCGAGACCTGAGCGGCCAATATGACAAGCTGGTGTCCATCGAAATGATCGAAGCGGTGGGCCATCGCTTCCTGCCGACCTACTTCAAACAGTGCGCCCACCTGCTCAAGAGCGATGGCCTGATGCTGCTGCAAGCCATCACCATCCGCGAGCAACGCTTTGAACAGGCCAAGAACAGCGTCGACTTTATCCAGCGCTATATTTTCCCCGGCGGCGCCCTGCCCTCTGTGCAGAACATGCTGCAGATTGTCAGCCGCGACACCGACATGAACCTGCTGCACATGGAAGATTTCGGCCTGCATTACGCGCGAACCCTGCGCTTGTGGCATGAGAACTTTCGCCGAGCCCACGGCCGCCTCATGGAATTGGGCTACGACGAATACTTCCTGCGGTTGTGGGAGTTTTACCTGTGCTACTGCGAAGGCGGCTTTATGGAGCGCACCATCGGCACCGCGCAGTTGCTGCTGGCCAAGCCGGCAGCCATCAACCCGCCGTTGCTCGGGCGTTTCAGTGCTTAAACCGCTGGCGAATGCCGTGCTGTTCCAGTGCGGCTGGTTTGCGTGCGTGTTGGGCGGCGACAGCGCATGGTTATTGGTCGGACTGGCCGTCCTGGCGGTCCACCTGCTGTGGATCAGTTCGTGGGCCGAGGACGGCGCGCTGATCGTCGGCGTGATGCTCGCGGGCACGCTGCTGGATAGCGCGCTACGTGCGGCAGGGGTATTCCAGTTCGGTGAGCCGGGCCCGCTGATTCCCTTTTGGCTGATGTTGCTGTGGGCATTGCTGGCTACCACGTTGCGCCATTGCCTGGCCTGGACGGCTCGCCCCTGGTGGCGCGCGGCGCTGCTCGGGGCACTCGGCGGGCCGCTGTCTTATTACGCGGGCAGTCAACTGGCGGGGGTGCAGTTCGGTTACGGCGTGACGCCAACCCTGGCCGGCCTGGCGCCGCTGTGGGCGCTGCTATTCGTCGGATTGCAGCGGCTGGCCCGTTAACGTCTGTCAGCCCTTTCACACCTGCGGCACCCGCTTGCCTTACACTGCGCGCCTATGACCAACATCCCCCATACCCAAATCACCGACCCCGTCGTCACCTGCTCGACGTGCGCGGCCTGCTGCTGCCAGCTGGAAGTCATGCTGATCACCGACACGGGCGTGCCCGAGCGCTATATCGACACCGATGATTGGGGCGGCGAAGTCATGCTGCGCCTGGACGACGGCTGGTGCGCGGCGCTGGATCGCAACACGATGATGTGTACGATTTATGAGCGTCGGCCGCTGATTTGCCGGGAGTTCGAGATGGGCGCACCGGAATGCCTGACCGAGCGCGAAGGGATAGCGACGGCTTACCGCTGATCTCAATGTGGGAGGGGGCTTGCTCCCGATAGCCGTGGGTCAGTTGGCAAATTCTGCGACTGACACTGCGCTATCGGGGGCAAGCTCCCTCCCACAGGGTTTTGCAGGGTTCTGAAGTTACAGCGGCATCGTGTAGTGCAACGAGTAGCTTTCTACGCCGTCGTTATGGTCGCTGATTCCGGCGTTGGAATAATGCAACGCCCGAATGCCCACTTCATGCCCGCCGTTAAAGCGCAAACCGAAGCCCAGGCGGTCTTCGAACTGGAAAGCCTGGCCAAGGTTGTTGTCTTCCAGCCGCGTGCGGGAAAACGCCGCCACCCCGATCCCGGCCTCGATGTAAGGCTTTACCGACTCCCCGGCGAACTCGTACACAAACACCGGCGAGAACGACAGGCTGCTCGCGCCTGCACGGTGATCACCTTCCCAATAGGTGTAAGCGCCACTCCAATAGCCGGTCAGGCGACCGACGTCGCTCTGCATCCAGCTCTTGTCCCAATCCGACGTCAGCCCCAATCGATAGGTGAGCGTCGAATCACTGGTGGCCCCCAGGCCAAACTCAAGACCGGCGGCCTGCGCCGAAAAAGAGTGTCCCACCACAACGGCTGCAATCGCAGCCAAACAGAACAAGCGCTTCATATAGAAACATCCTTTCCGATCGAAGTTATAGGGTTTTACACAGACAATCTCACCTATAGAAGCCAACGCAGTGCCAGACGTTCAGCGTCTAACGGCGAAAATTCACGAAATTTTCACAAGCAGAAGCTTCTCACAACTCCGGGATGTTTCCATAGTGTCGGTAGGATATTTCTTAGGTGATACACATCGCCGCTGGTCCAGAACTGGGCAGGCTCCGGCTTGCCGGTGGCCAGCAGATCGCGTTCGCCCAGCAGGCGCTTGAGTTGGCGAGCCACGGCGGCGCCGGTGTCGATCAGGCTGATGCTGGGGGGCAACATCTGGGCCAGGAGCGGCTTGAGGAAGGGGTAGTGGGTGCAGCCGAGGATAATGGTGTCGCAACCGGCGCTGAGCAGCGGATCGATATAGCCTTGCAATAGCTGGCGCAGGGCCGGGCTGCCCAGGTCGCCGGTTTCAATCAGTTCTACCAGGCCCGGGCACGGCTGGGTAATCACCCGCACATCGGTGGCAAAACGGTCGAGTAACGCGGCGAACTTGGCACTTTGCAGGGTGCCAGTGGTGGCGAGCACACCGACCACGCCACTGCGGGTCGCGGCGGCGGCGGGTTTGACGGCGGGCTCCATGCCCACCAGCGGCCAGTCGGGGTAGTCCTGGCGCAAATCGGCCACGGCGGCGACGGTCGCCGTGTTGCAGGCAATCACAAAGGCCTTCGCGCCCTGCTCGCGGAAAAACTCGGCGACCCGGTGTGAACGCTCGTAAATAAAGGCAGGGGTTTTCTCGCCGTAGGGGATGTGCCCGCAATCGGCGACGTACAGCAGCGACTCATGGGGCAACAGTTGCTGGATTTCCTCCAGCACCGTCAACCCGCCGATGCCGGAGTCGAACACACCGATCGGTGCATCCTTAACCACGGTGCGTCCCACACACGCTGCAACCGGGGTCGCGCTTGACGCGCAACTCACGGAAACGTGTGGTCAAGGCATCGATCAGCAACAAGCGTCCGACCAAGGGCTCGCCGAAACCGGCGAGCAATTTCAACGCTTCAAGCGCCTGCAGGCTGCCCACCAGACCGACCAGCGGGCCAACCACGCCGGCTTCGCTGCAGGTCAGTTCGGTGTCGCTGCCGTGCCCGTATAAACAGTGGTAACACGGGCTGTCGGCGCGGCGCGGGTCGAACACCGACAGTTGCCCGTCCAGGCGGATCGCCGCGCCGCTGACCAACGGTGTGCCGGCGGCCACGCAGGCGGCGTTGACCGCTTCGCGGGTGGAAAAATTGTCGCTGCAATCGAGCACTACATCCACCGCCGCCACCGCCGCCGCCAGGGAATCGGCATCCAGCGCAGTCCGGTGAGTGAGCAGTTTGACCTCAGGGTTAATCGCGCTCAGACGGCGGATGGCCGAATCGACCTTGCTCAGGCCGACGCTGTCGGTGTCATGGATGATCTGGCGTTGCAGGTTGGTCAGGTCGACGGTGTCGAAATCTGCCAGGTGCAACTCGCCGACACCGGCGGCCGCCAGGTACAGCGCCACGGGCGCGCCCAGGCCGCCGAGGCCGACGATCAAGGCGCGGGCATTTTTCAGGCGCAATTGGCCGTCGATGTCGACCTGCTGCAACAGAATCTGTCGGCTATAGCGCAACAGCTCCTGATCGGTCAGCACGGCCGGTGTCCCAGGCTGATGCGTTCGTGGCCGCCGAGGTCGATGCGGCTGTGTACGCCTTCAAAGCCTTGGCTCAGCAACAGGTCACGCACCGCTGCGGCCTGGTCGTAACCGTGTTCCAGCAACAGCCAACCGCCAGCAGCGAGGTGCGCTGGCGCGTCGGCGATGATCAGGCGCAGGTCGTCCAACCCGTCATGACCGGCTACCAGCGCGCTGGCCGGCTCAAAGCGCACATCGCCGGCCACCAGGTGCGGGTCGTTGGCGGCGATGTAGGGCGGGTTGCTGATGATCAGATCGTAGGTGTGGCCCTGCAACGCGCTGAACCAATGACTGTTGAGCACGGTGGCGTTGTGCAGGTTCAGGCGTTGGCGATTGCGTTCGGCCAGGGCCACGGCTTCGAGTACGCGGTCGACGGCGGTGACGTGCCAGGCCGGGCGGTCACTGGCCAGGGCCAGGGCGATGGCACCGCTGCCAGTGCCGAGGTCGAGCACCTTGGCCGGGGTTGCGGGTAACAATTCCAGGGCCGCCTCGACCAGCAGTTCGGTGTCCGGGCGTGGGATCAGCGTGTGGGGCGCGACCTCCAGGTCCAGCTTCCAGAAGCCTTGCTGGCCGAGGATATAGGCCACCGGCTCACCGGCGCGGCGGCGTTGCAGGTAATCCGCGAAGGTCAACGCGGCTTCGCTGCTGACGATTTTTTCCGGCCAGGTGTGCAGGTAGCTGCGGGACTTGCCCAGGGCAGCCGCGAGCAACAGCTCCACGTCCAGGCGTGCGGTGGGCGAGTCGGGCAGCTCGGCGGCGCGGAGCAGGCTGGCGATGATGGTCATTTATTCACCTATCGCCGCCAATTGGTCGGCCTGGTATTCGACGAGCAATGGCTCGATCACCGCGTCGATGCCACCGGCGAGAATCTCGTCCAGGCAGTAGAGCGTGAGGTTGACCCGGTGGTCGGTGACCCGGCCCTGGGCAAAGTTGTAGGTGCGGATGCGCTCGGAACGGTCGCCCGAACCCACCAGCAGCTTGCGTTCACTGGCAATCGCGTTGGCGGCGGCGCTGGTTTGCTGGTCATTCAGCTTGGCCGACAGCCAGGACATGGCCCGCGCCCGGTTCTTGTGCTGGGAACGCTCTTCCTGGCACTCCACCACGATGCCCGACGGCAAGTGCGTGATGCGGATCGCCGAGTCGGTCTTGTTGATGTGCTGACCACCGGCACCGGATGAACGGTAGGTGTCGACGCGCAGGTCCGCCGGGTTGATCTCGATGGCTTCCTGCTCGTCCGGCTCGGGCAACACCGCCACGGTACACGCCGAGGTGTGGATACGGCCTTGGGATTCGGTGGCCGGCACCCGCTGCACGCGGTGCGCACCGGATTCGAATTTCAACTTGCCGTACACGTTGTCGCCTTCGACGCGGGCGATGACTTCTTTATAGCCGCCGTGTTCGCCCTCGTTCTCGGACAGGATCTCGATGCGCCAGCCGCGCCGTTCGGCATAACGCGAATACATGCGGAACAGGTCGCCGGAGAAAATCGCCGCCTCGTCGCCGCCGGTGCCGGCGCGGATTTCGAGGAAGACGTTGCGCCCGTCGTTGGGGTCCTTGGGCAGCAGCATGCGTTGCAGGTCGCCTTCGAGCTCGGCCAATTTGTCTTTGGCCTCACGGACTTCTTCCACGGCCATTTCACGCATGTCCGGGTCGCTGTCCTTGAGCAGCGCCTGGGCGCCTTCAAGGTCGGCCTGTACTTTCAACAGGTTCTGGTAGGTGACCACAATGGGCTCAACTTCGGCGTATTCCTTGGAATAAGCACGGAACTTGGTCTGATCGGAGATGACCTCGCCGTCGCCGAGCAAGGCGGTCAGTTCTTCGAAACGGTCCTGGAGCACGTCCAGTTTGTTGAGCAGTGACGCTTTCATTGCGGTTTTTTATCCGAAGAGCTATCTGACGCGCCCTCACCGAGGGCAAAGAGTTCCTGCGCCATGGCCAGCGCATCGAGGCGGCCTTCGGCAGTGAGTTTTTTCAGTTGTACGCTGGGGGCGTGCAGCAATTTGTTGGTCAAGCCACGGGCCAGTTGCATCAGCACGTCTTCGGCGTTGCCGCCATTGGCCAACAAACGCTGGGCCTTGCTCAACTCCTCGTCGCGCAGGCGTTCGCCCTGTTGACGATACGCCTTGAGCACGTCCACCGCCGCCAGTTCGCGCAGGCGCACCATGAAATCTTCGGCGCCGACGCTGACCATTTCCTCGGCGGCCTGGGCCGCGCCCTGGCGACTCTTGAGGTTTTCGGCGACCACTTCGTGCAGATCGTCGACGCTATACAGGTAAACGTCGTCCAACTCGCCGACTTCCGGCTCGATATCGCGGGGAACGGCAATATCGACCATGAAGATCGGCTTGTGCTTGCGCAGCTTCAGCGCGCTTTCCACCGCGCCTTTACCCAGGATCGGCAACTGGCTGGCGGTAGAACTGATCACGATGTCGCTGCGCACCAGTTCGGCCGGGATGTCCGCCAACAGCACGGCGTGGGCGCCGAACTGTTCGGCCAGGATGCTGGCACGCTCCAGGGTACGGTTGGCGACGACGATACGCTTCACGCCGAGGTCGTGCAGGTGGCGGGCGACCAGGGTGATGGTCTCACCGGCACCGATCAGCAAGGCCTGGCTGCGCTGCAAGTCGCTGAAAATCTGTTTGGCCAGGCTGACGGCGGCAAATGCCACGGACACCGGGTTTTCCCCGATGGCAGTGTCGGTGCGCACCTGCTTGGCGGAATTGAACGTGGCCTGGAACAGGCGCCCCAGCAGCGGCCCCACGGTGCCGGCCTCACGCGCCACAGCGTAGGCGGACTTCATCTGGCCGAGGATCTGCGGCTCGCCCAATACCAGCGAATCGAGACCGGACGCCACACGCATCATGTGACGAACTGCCGCATCGTCCTCATGCACATAAGCGCTCGCGCGCAGGTCGTTGACGTCCAAATGGTGGTAATCGGCCAGCCAGCGCAGTACGACATCCGCTGAAAGATGCTCCTGCTCTATATAAAGCTCGCTGCGATTGCAGGTCGAAAGGATCGCAGCTTCGCGGCTGTCGGTGAGTCGGCAGAGCTGCTGCAAGGCCTCAACCAACTGCTCAGGCGTAAACGCCACGCGCTCGCGCACGTCTACGGAGGCAGTTTTGTGGTTAATACCGAGTGCAAGGAAGGCCATTCAATATCGCTGATGATGTCGGGAAGCCGACAATTGTCCTACTTCGATAGATTCAGAACAACCACCGTCGTCTATTGTCCCTATGCGTTGTGCCTATAAAGGCATCCATTGAGACTCGGTTATGTTTGGCCGAAGGCTTGTGTCATGATGATCCGACCGCAGGTTAGTCGTCCTCTTCCTATATGAATAGATCCTCCGCGTTGCTCCTTGCTTTTGTCTTCCTCAACGGCTGCCAGGCCATGGCCCCCGTGTCGCCGGACGGTACACCGCCGGTGGAAGAGAGCACCCCAGCCCCTGAAAAACCCAAGGTTTACTCCTCGTTCAGCGAAGAAACGGTGTACAGCCTGCTGACCGCAGAACTGGCTGGCCAGCGCAATCGTTTCGATATTGCGCTGGATAATTACGTGACCCAGGCCATCAATACGCAAGATCCGGGGATCTCGGAGCGGGCGTTTCGCATCGCCGAGTACCTGGGGGCCGATCAGGCCGCACTGGACACTTCGCTGATCTGGGCGAAAAACGCGCCGGACGATCTGGAAGCCCAACGGGCGGCGGCCATTCAATTGGCGCGCTCCGGGCGCTACGACGACTCCATGGCCTATATGGAGAAAGTCCTGCAGGGCAAGGGCGACACTCATTTCGACTTTCTTGCGCTGTCGGCGGCCGACACCGACCCGGACACGCGCAACGGGCTGATGAAGAGTTTCGACCGCCTGCTGCAAAAACACCCGAAGAACAGCCAGCTCGTGTTCGGCAAGGCCTTGCTGCTGCAACAGGACGACGAAGCCGAAGCCGCACTGAAGCTGCTCGAACAGAACCCGCCGGAAGAAGGCGAGATTGCGCCGATCTTGCTGCGCGCCCGCCTGCTGCAGAACCTCAATCGCGGCAAAGAAGCGATTCCGCTGCTGGAAAAAAGCATCAAGAAATACCCGGACGACAAGCGCCTGCGCCTGACTTACGCGCGCACGCTGGTGGAGCAGGACCGCATGGAGGACGCCAAAGTGCAGTTCGCCAACCTGGTCCAGCAATACCCGGACGATGACGAATTGCGCTACTCCCTGGCGCTGGTGTGCCTGGAAGCCAAGGCCTGGGACGAGGCCAAGGGCTACCTGGAAGAGTTGATCGAGCGCGAAAGCCACGTGGACTCGGCGCACCTGAACCTCGGCCGCGTCGCCGAAGAAAACAACGACCCCCAGGCCGCCCTGCTCGAATACGCCCAGGTCGGTCCCGGCAACGATTACCTGCCCGCCCAGTTGCGCCAGGCCGACATCCTGATGAGCAACGGCCGCACCGACGAGGCGGAAAAACGCCTGGCTGCGGCCCGCGAGGCTGAACCGGACTACGCGATCCAGCTGTACCTGATCCAGGCCGAGACCTTGTCGGCCAACCATCAGGGCGAGCGCGCCTGGAAAGTCTTGCAACAAGCCTTGCTGCAATACCCCGACGATCTGAACCTGCTCTACACCCGCGCGATGCAGGCGGAAAAACGCAATGACCTGGCACAGATGGAAAAGGACCTGCGCCTGATCATCAAGCGCGATCCGGAAAACGCCATGGCGCTCAATGCCCTGGGTTACACCTTGTCCGACCGCACCACGCGTTACGCCGAAGCCAAGGTGCTGATCGAACAGGCCCACAAGCTCAACCCGGAAGACCCGGCCGTACTCGACAGCCTGGGCTGGGTGAATTACCGCCTGGGCAACCTGGACGAGGCTGAGCGCCTGCTGCGCATGGCGCTGGAGCGCTTCCCCGACCAGGAAGTCGCTGCACACCTGGGCGAAGTGCTCTGGGCCAACGGCAAACAGCGCGAAGCCCGACAAATCTGGGAAAAGTTCCTCAAGGAACAACCCGAAAGCCCCATCCTGCGCAGCACCATCAAGCGCCTGACCGGTTCCGAGACCCTTTAAGTTTATGTTCTTGCGCCACTTTATTGTTTTCAGCTTCATCGCCTTGCTCGCCGGTTGTGCGGGCTTTGGCGCCCGCGAATCCGTTGAAGGCCAGGGCAGCCCGGCGCAATGGAAACAGCACAAGGCACAGCTCAGCAGCATTGATGGCTGGCAGATCGAAGGAAAAGTCGGGGTGCGTGCGCCGAAAGATTCCGGCAGCGGCACCTTGTTCTGGCTGCAACGCCAGGATTACTTCGATATCCGCTTGTCCGGCCCGTTGGGTCGAGGCGCCGCCCGCCTGACCGGCCGACCGGGGCAAGTCAGCCTCGAAGTGGCCAACCAGGGTCGCTACGAAGCCGCCTCCCCGGAGGCGCTGCTGGAAGAGCAGATCGGCTGGAAGTTGCCGGTGTCGCACCTGGTATGGTGGGTACGCGGCTTGCCCGCACCTGACAGCAAAAGCCGCCTGAGCCTCAATGGCGATAGCCGCCTGGCGTCCCTGGAACAGGACGGCTGGAAGGTCGAATACCTGAGCTACGTGCAGCAGAGCGGTTATTGGCTGCCTGAACGGATCAAACTGCACGGCACCGACCTTGACGTCACGCTGGTGATCAAGGACTGGCAACCGCGCAAGCTGGGGCAATAACGTGAGCGTAGAGAAACTGACCCTGCCCTCCCCGGCCAAACTCAATCTGATGCTGCACATTCTGGGTCGCCGCGAAGACGGCTACCACGAGTTGCAGACGCTGTTTCAATTTCTCGACTACGGCGATGAACTGACGTTCGCCCTACGCGACGATGGCGTGATCCGACTGCACACCGAACTCGAAGGCGTGCCCCACGACAGCAACCTGATCGTGAAGGCCGCGAAAAAACTTCAGGCACAATCCGGCTGCACGCTCGGCATCGACATCTGGATCGATAAAGTCCTGCCCATGGGCGGCGGCATCGGTGGCGGCAGCTCGAATGCCGCGACCACACTGCTGGGTCTGAACCACTTGTGGCAGCTCGGCTGGGACCTCGATCGCCTGGCCACGCTGGGCCTGACCCTGGGTGCCGACGTCCCGGTTTTCGTGCGCGGGCACGCTGCTTTTGCCGAGGGTGTGGGGGAAAAACTCACCCCTGAATACCCGGAAGAGCCGTGGTATGTCGTGCTTGTCCCGCAAGTATCTGTAAGTACAGCAGAAATTTTTTCAGATCCGCTGTTGACACGTAACTCTCCTCCCATTAAAGTGCGCCCCGTTCCCAAGGGAAACAGTCGAAATGACTGCTTACCGGTTGTAGCAAGGCGTTACCCAGAAGTACGTAACGCTTTGAGTTTGTTAGGTAAATTTACCGAAGCAAAATTAACCGGCACTGGAAGTTGTGTGTTTGGGGGCTTCCCAAACAAAGCTGAAGCTGATAAAGTCTCGGCCCTTCTTACAGAGACCCTTACAGGGTTTGTGGCAAAAGGAAGCAACGTTTCGATGTTGCATCGCAAGCTGCAAAGTCTGCTCTAAAAGGAACCGAGTACTGGGTACTCGTTGCAACAGATACAGGGGCGTCGCCAAGCGGTAAGGCAGCAGGTTTTGATCCTGCCATGCGTTGGTTCGAATCCAGCCGCCCCTGCCATTTTCCTTTACTCATCCAGGTTACCCTCAGCCTCTAGGTACTGCGCGTGTCCAAGATGATGGTCTTTACGGGGAACGCCAACCCCGATCTGGCTCGACGTGTCGTTCGTCAGCTGCATATCCCTCTCGGTGACATCTCTGTCGGTAAGTTCTCCGACGGCGAAATTACCGCCGAGATCAATGAAAACGTTCGCGGTAAAGACGTCTTCATTATTCAGCCGACCTGCGCTCCGACCAACGATAACCTGATGGAACTCGTCGTGATGGCTGATGCCTTCCGCCGCTCCTCAGCGACTCGAATCACAGCTGTAATCCCTTACTTTGGTTATGCCCGTCAGGATCGCCGTCCGCGTTCCGCACGTGTGGCTATCAGCGCGAAAGTCGTGGCTGACATGCTCACCGTGGTAGGCATCGACCGTGTTCTCACGGTTGACCTGCACGCTGACCAAATCCAGGGGTTCTTCGATATTCCGGTAGATAACATCTACGGCTCCCCCGTATTGGTGGATGACATCGAAGACCAGCGCTTTGAAAACCTGATGATCGTGTCCCCGGACATTGGTGGCGTCGTGCGTGCACGGGCTGTTGCCAAATCCTTGGGCGTTGATCTCGGGATCATCGACAAACGCCGCGAGAAAGCCAATCACTCTGAAGTGATGCATATCATCGGTGATGTCGAAGGGCGTACCTGTATTCTGGTTGATGACATGGTCGACACCGCCGGCACCCTGTGCCACGCGGCTAAAGCCTTGAAAGAGCACGGTGCGGCAAAAGTCTTCGCCTACTGCACGCACCCTGTGCTGTCGGGCCGAGCGATCGAGAACATCGAGAACTCAATGCTGGACGAACTGGTGGTGACCAACACCATCCCGTTGTCCGCTGCTGCTCAAGCCTGTTCGCGTATCCGTCAACTGGATATCGCACCGGTAGTTGCCGAAGCGGTTCGCCGCATCAGTAACGAAGAATCGATCAGTGCGATGTTCCGTTAAGGGTCAAACCAACGGATCACCTCAC
Organism: Pseudomonas sp. PSPC3-2; assembly: GCF_049897085.1. Taxonomy (NCBI): domain Bacteria; kingdom Pseudomonadati; phylum Pseudomonadota; class Gammaproteobacteria; order Pseudomonadales; family Pseudomonadaceae; genus Pseudomonas; species Pseudomonas sp. PSPC3-2. Next base: position 87,204 of record NZ_JAFCVO010000008.1, on the reverse strand, counting down.
TGACGAAAAGCGCCCCGCCCCAGCATATTGTTGGGGCGGGGCTTTTTTGCCCATATCGCCTTTAGCGCTGGTCGCAAACGCTGGGGCGAATGTGGTTATTTTGGAGATACAACATGAACGAATTTATTCTGAATGCTGAAGTGCGTTCCGACCTGGGGAAAGGTGCGAGCCGCCGCCTGCGTCGTCTCGCAAGCCTGGTTCCAGCTGTAGTTTACGGTGGCGAAAAAGCCCCTGAATCCATCAGCATGCTGGCTAAAGAAGTTGCCAAACTGCTGGAAAACGATGCGGCCTACAGCCACATCATCTCGCTGAACATCGGCGGCACCAAGCAGAACGTCATCATCAAGGCGCTGCAACGTCACCCAGCTAAAGGCCACGTGCTGCACGCTGACTTCGTTCGCGTCGTTGCCGGCCAGAAACTGACCGCCATCGTGCCTGTGCACTTTGTTGGTGAAGAAGCTCCGATCAAGAAAGGCGGCGAAGTTTCGCACGTTGTTGCCGAGATCGAAGTGACCTGCCTGCCGAAAGACCTGCCTGAGTTCATCGAAGTCGACCTGTCGGCTATGGAAATCGGCGAAATCATCCACCTGTCCGACCTCAAAGCCCCTAAAGGCGTTGAGTTTGTCGCACTGGTTCACGGTGATGACAAAGCGGTTGCCAACGTTCACGCTCCACGCGTTGCTCCAGAAGCTGAAGAAGGCGCTGCAGAGTAATTCACTCTGTATTGCCGGAGCTTGAGGAAACATCGCGGACCGAAACGTAGCGAGAAAGCGGGCGATAACGCGGCGTTTACTCTTGAGTAAATGATCTCTTGTCGTCCACTTTCGCCGCACTCAGGTCGGCAATGTTATCCACAACTCCAAAGGAAGGGCCCCTGTCGTGACTGCCATTAAACTGATCGTTGGCCTGGGAAATCCAGGCGCCGAATACGAACAGACCCGGCATAACGCGGGGGCCCTTTTTGTTGAGCGCATCGCCCACGCCCAAGGTGTAAACCTGGTGGCCGATCGCAAGTATTTCGGCCTGACCGGACGCTTTTCGCATCAGGGTCAGGATGTTCGTCTGTTGATTCCCACCACCTACATGAACCGCAGCGGCCAGGCTGTCGCGGCGCTTGCGGGGTTCTTCCGGATCAAACCCGAAGAGATCCTGGTGGCCCATGACGAACTGGACCTGCCACCCGGCGTTGCCAAGCTCAAGCAAGGCGGCGGGCATGGCGGGCACAATGGCCTGCGCGACATCATCGCGCAGTTGGGCAATCAGAATACCTTTTACCGCCTGCGGCTCGGCATTGGCCACCCAGGCGTTGCCAGTATGGTTTCAAATTTCGTCCTGGGTCGTGCGCCACGCGCCGAACAGGAAAAACTCGATGCCTGCATCGATTTTGCCCTCGGCGTGCTGCCGGATATCCTCGCCGGGGAATGGAACCGCGCGATGAAAAACCTGCACAGCCAGAAGGCCTGACTCTTTTCCGAGGGGAAACACCATGGGATTCAATTGCGGCATCGTCGGCCTGCCCAACGTCGGCAAATCCACCCTGTTCAACGCGCTGACCAAGTCCGGTATTGCGGCGGAGAACTTCCCCTTCTGCACCATCGAACCCAACACGGGTATCGTGCCGATGCCGGATACGCGCCTGGATGCACTGGCGCTGATCGTCAACCCCAAGCGCGTCCTGCCGACCACCATGGAATTCGTCGACATCGCCGGCCTGGTGGCCGGTGCGTCGAAAGGCGAAGGCCTGGGTAACAAGTTCCTGGCCAACATCCGCGAAACCGATGCCATCGCCCACGTGGTCCGCTGCTTTGAAGACGAGAACGTGATTCACGTCTCCAACAGCGTCGACCCGAAACGCGACATCGAGATCATCGACCTGGAACTGATCTTCGCCGACCTCGACAGCTGCGAGAAGCAACTGCAGAAAGTTGCGCGTAACGCCAAGGGTGGCGACAAGGACGCCGTGGTCCAGAAAGGCCTGCTGGAGCAACTGATCGCTCACTTCACTGTGGGCAAGCCGGCACGCAGCCTGATGAAGACCATGAGCGCTGACGAGAAGGCCGTGGTCAAGGGCTTCCACCTGCTGACCACCAAGCCGGTGATGTACATCGCCAACGTCGCGGAAGACGGCTTCGAGAACAACCCGCTGCTCGACGTGGTCAAGGCCATCGCCGACGAAGAAGGCGCGATCGTGGTGCCGGTGTGCAACAAGATCGAAGCAGAAATCGCCGAGCTCGATGACGGCGAAGAAAAGGACATGTTCCTCGAGGCCCTGGGCCTGGAAGAGCCTGGCCTGAACCGCGTGATCCGCGCCGGTTACGAAATGCTCAGCCTGCAAACCTACTTCACCGCCGGTGTCGAAGAAGTCCGCGCCTGGACCGTCAAGGTCGGCGCCACCGCGCCACAGGCTGCCGGCGTGATCCACACCGACTTTGAAAAAGGCTTTATCCGCGCCGAAGTGATCGCCTACAACGACTTCATCCAGTACAAGGGTGAAGCCGGTGCAAAGGAAGCCGGGAAATGGCGCCTGGAAGGTAAGGAATATATCGTCAAAGATGGCGATGTGATGCACTTCCGCTTCAACGTCTAAGCGTTGTCGGAATCAAAGAAGCCGCGTTTATTCGCGGCTTTTTTGTGGGCGCTATATCGACCCGCTCTGCGCGACTAGAACAGATAGCCCATGCTGATCACGGCGCCACCACCGGCCTGCACGCCAGCGTTCATGCCGGCCATGACTACCGCGCCCTTGGCCGACTGCAGCAACTGCCGGTTGACCGTGGCGGAGGCAATGAGCGAGGTCGCCGGGTTGGAGCTTAGAACCGCCGCCAACGCGAGCAGCTTGGGATCAAGCCCGAACAAAAGCGCCATGGCCGAACCGCCGACCACCAGCCCCGCCCCCACTTCGGTATACAGGCAAGGCCCGGTGATGTCGTCACTGGTCAGGTCACGGCCGACCAGGGCGTCGCTGACAAACACCATGCCAGTGCTGGGAAAAGCCTCCGCCGCACCGGCTGCCGCTACGCTCTTACCCTTGACCTGGATATTGATCTTGCCGAAACGCGGCAGGCGCGCGCCAAATCCGATCCCCACTCCGACGCCGCCGTAGCGGTAGCTGACGTTCTCGCCCTGGGGCGAACGCAGGATGATCGAACCGCCACTGCCGGCCACCAGGGCTACGGTCAGACCGCCACCGCTTGCGGTCTGATACTGCCAGCGACTGGCATTGAGTGGGATCGGGATGTTGTAGCTCATCGTTCAAAGTCCTTTATGTGAATGAACTGCGCCGCGACCGCGCGGACGGATGCCCCTTAACAGGCCGGCAAGGGTGAACAGCAGCCCTATACAACCAAGTAACCCGGGAGTGGCCCACAGTGCGGCAGGGGTATCGACCATGGCGCTACTGGCCGGCTGCTCGGGCAGGTAATACACCCGCACCGGCTGACCCTGCTGATAGCCAAAAATAAAGCCGCCCTGGGGGTAGGAAATCTTTTCACCACTGCGGGTGGTGAAGGCGATCTCGGGATGCGAACCACCGGCATTCAAGCGACTGACGATGCCATCGGCGGTCTGTGCGTGGGCGAGGAATTCGCGTCGTTCAAGCGTGAGATTGACAGCAATGCCCAACAAGCTGATACCAATCAGGGCAAAGAGCAGCCCCTGAAGCATCTTCCCGAGGCGTGACGGGGTGAGGTTAGCCATGGCTTGTCTCGGTATTCGTCCATGAAAGAGGGCAGCCAGGATAACAAGAACCACCGGGAGGTGCCCGTGCGACGCGGCAGATAATGCATGGCTAATGCTAGAAAAATGCATTGGGCGGGTGACCAGACCTTCCCAATGCCAAACGACCTGATTTTATTTGCCGTGAATCGCTTAACCCAAGGTGTTCAGACACACCACTTTGGGCTGGGTCATTTCCTCATAGGCAAAGCGCACGCCTTCCCGGCCGAGGCTGCCGTACTTGGAGCCGCCAAACGGCATCGCATCAAAACGATAGTCGGACGAGTCGTTGATCATCACGCCACCCGCCTCGATCCGCCGCGCCGCACTCATCGCCGTCGCCAGGTCATTGGTGAAGATCCCCGCGTGCAGGCTGTATTCGGGTTCATTGGCCAACGCGATGGCCTCCTCGAAGGTTTCGAAAGGCTGCAACACGACCACTGGGGCAAACACTTCGTTGCGCCACAGGCGACTGGCATGATCGACGTTTTCCAGCACGGTGGCGGCGTAGCACGGGCCCTGGCGCCGGTGGCCGCAAAGTAACCGGGCACCTTCCTTCAACGCTTCGTTTACCACCTGCTCGGCATTCTGCGCCGCTTGGGGGGTAATCATCGGGCCGATGTCGGTGCTGGCAAGCAATGGGTCGCCGGTCACCAGTTTCTGCGCCAGGCTGACGAAGTGCTCGCGGAACAGCTCGTAGATCGACGCCTGGATCAGCAGGCGCTGAGTGCCGATGCAGTTCTGTCCCGCCGCCCAGAAGGCCCCGGACAGGCAACTGTCGACGGCGGCCGCAAGGTTGCAGTCCGCCATGACGATCACCGGCGCATTGCCGCCCAAGTCCATGGCGAGCTTCTTCAGGCCGGCCGTGCAGGCAATTTGCTCGCCGGTGACGAAGCCGCCAGTAAAGGAAATCATCCGCACCTCACGGCAGGCGACCAAGGCCTTGGCCAATTCCGCGCCGCCGGTGGCGACGGTGACCACCGACTCGGGCAACCCGGCCTCAACCAGATACGAGACCAATTTGATCGCCGACAACGGCGCCAGCTCAGACGGTTTGAGAATCAGCGCGTTGCCGCCGGCAATGGCCGGACCGAGCTTGTGCGCCACCAGATTCAATGGATCGTTGTACGGGGTGATCGCGACGATCAGGCCCAGCGGCTCGCGAGAGAACCAGCCCTGGCGCGACTCGGAGCCCTCATAGGCATCGAACGGCACCACTTCCCCGGCATTGCGCCTGGCCTCTTCGGCAGAAAGTTTGAGGGTGTTGACGCAGCGTTTGACCTCTTTTTCCGCCTGCTTGAGGGTCTTGCCGGCTTCTTCGACAATCAGCCGGGCAAATGCCGGGGCATCGCGTTCGATGTGCAAGGCGGCCTGTTCGAGAATGCGTGCCCGACGATGACGCGGCAGTGCGGCGCAGGCTTGCGCACCGCTGCGACCCTGCACCAGCAACTGCGGAACCTGCGATGCACAAACATCCGCGACGGTCCCGACAACGGTCCCGTCAAAGGGGTTGAAGACTTCGATGTGCGGCGCCACGGCAGCCAGCGCAAGACTCGATAGATTCACAGGCGTTCTCCTAGTTGTGCGCAACAGACTGATGGATGCTGATGATGTCCGACAGCAACGCAAACGCTGTTTCCGTGCGCCCAGCTCCCGGCCCCGAAACCGTCACCGCGCCGAGCAGATCGGTGGCGAACGACACGGCATTGGTGGCGCCGCAAATAGCGGCCAGCGGATGATCATGGTTCAACCGGCGCGGCTCGACACTGGCACTGACCGAACCATCGGCATGCCGCGTAGCCGCGCCGATCAGCTTCCAGCGTGCCCCGTCCTGCCGGGCTTTTTCGATGTCGCCAAGGCCGAGTGAGGCAATCCCGCTGCAACTGACATCGTTGACGTTCAGCTTGGCGTCCAGCAGCTCGTTGGCCAGAATCACCACCTTCAGACGCACATCGTGCCCCTCGACATCCGCCGTTGGGTCGGCTTCGGCATACCCCAATGCCTGTGCCTCGCTGACCGCCTCGGCAAAACCCAGGCCGCCTTCCATGCGGGTCAGGACGAAGTTGGATGTGCCATTGAGAATCCCCTCGAAACCGACAACCGAACTGCCCGCCAGCAACTGCCTAGCCAGGCGGATCACCGGTGTGCCGCTCATCACCGAACCTTCGTATTCAAAGGCGACGTTATTGCGCTGGGCCAGGTCTTTCAGCTCGCCACCGTGCAGGGCAATCGGCCCCTTGTTGGTGGTGACCACATGTTTGCCGTTCTCCAGCGCCCAGCGGCAGAACGAAGTCGCCGGCTCGCCATCCACCGGGTTGGTAAAGGTCGCTTCGGCAATGATGTCCGCACCGGACTCTTTGATCACCGCTTCGTTGAGGGCATCGGCTTCGCCACCCGGCAGTTGCGCGAAGGCCCCCTTGACCGCCGGAAGATTGGCCAGCAGCGCGGCATCCAAGCCGTCGCGACCGATCACCGAACCGAGGAACAGATCAGTGACGCCGACGATTTTCAGGGTAAAACCCAGTTCGTTTTTCCAGCTGTCGTTACGTTCGGCAATCAGCTGAGCCAACGCCCGGTTGACACCACCGAAGCCGACCAGCGCCAGTTTGTATTCAGTCATATTCTTATTGCCCTTGATCTGGGTGATGGGTTGTTGGCACTAGATTAGGCACACGCCCTCGGCAGTGAAATATGCCAATTTGCTCTATTTCATGGGCGTTTTGACCAGTGCCTGGGCAAAGCGTCCGGGCATAAAAAAAGCCAACCGACGTTGACTTTTTCACAGCAAAAAACCGGCTAGACGACAGACGATAAAACGAATGAAGTCACCGTGTTTTCCACTCCCGGCAGCGCGGAGATTTCATTCCAGACCTTATGCACCCGCTCCGGGCTCGCAGCGCCGACGCGCAGCATCAGGTCGAACTCGCCGCTCATGACATCGCACCCGATGACTTCCGGTATTGCCTGCAAAGCCTGCAGCACATCCGCGCCGCGCATGCGGTCGTAGCGATAGACAAAAATCACCGCATTGATGCTCGAAGAGGCTTGTCGCCCCTCCCCCGTGCGCAGCGTATAACCCTGTATCGCACCGTCGCGCTCGAGCCGTTCGATCCGTTGGCGCACGGCATTGCGCGACAGATTGACCTTGGTCGCCAGCTCGGCGTGGGCCGCCCGGGCATTGAGCCGCAGCTCAGCGATGATACGTTCATCGAGCGGGTCCAGAATGCGCTTCACGTGACCTCCTGGTGCAACGCCGTCACAGCGCGCCGAGCAACTGATGGATGGTGTCGAGGTCGTCCGGTTGAATCCGGTAATGCTGTGCCGGGCCCTGCTCCACGAGCGGGCTGTTTGGCGCCGGCGCGCCGATCCCCAATTCGCCGAGCAGCACGGCCGATTTGGCCGGTGAGATTTCCCCCAGGGTGACCATCGGCGCGACCAGGCTGCGGCGGTACAGTCGAGCGGCCAGGACGCCGGTGGCGGTGTGAGGATCAATGACGTAACCGGTGTCACGGTACAGCGAGGTCATTTCCTCCAGGGTTTCGTCATCGCTGACTGCGTAGGAGTCGATGATCATCCGCGCCTGCAACCAGCACTCGTTGGCGATGGTCATCTCGCCGCTGGATTCGAACGCGGCCATCAGCGCGCTCACCGCCTGATCGTCATGCCCGTAGAGCTCCCAGAGGAAACGTTCAAGGTTGGAAAAAATCGACAGGTCCATGGCCGGCGACAGCGTCTTGTTGGTTCGCAACCTGGAGTAGTGGTTCTTCAGAAACAACTGATGCAACGCGTCGTTCTGATTGGTCGCAACGATCATCTGGGTGATCGGCAGGCCCATTTTCTGCGCAATGTAACCGGCATAGACCTCGGCAAAACTCGCGGCGGGCACGCTGAAACCAATCAGACGCTGAGCCCCTCCCAGTTGCAGCACGGCGTGGAAATAAAACACCAGTTGCGCCAACACACTGACCCAGTTGCTGGAGTTGAAACTGATTGCCTCGTGCTGCGTGCATGGCCACTGCCGGAACAGCCGGTTCACGATGGTCTGGCACTCATCGAAGCTACCGTTGACGGCGAACGTGTGGACATTCGGGTGAGCCACCGCCTGCAGATGCTGCAACTGATTCTGTGGTACGCCGGACGCCGGATAGAACACCACCACGACGCTGTCGTCACAGTGCTTGAACGCCTCGATGGCCGCCAGCCCGGTATCACCGTTGGTAGCGCCGAGCACCACCGCGCGGCGCTGGCGTTTGTGCAGAAAATACTGCACCAACTGCGCCTGCAACTGGGCGGCAAAATCCTTCGAGGAACCGGTAGGCCCGTGGAACAGCTCCAGCACCCATTCGTTGCGGTCGACCTGATGCAAGGGCGCCACGGAGCGATGACTGAAGCGGCGGCTCGCCTCTTTGAGCATGCGCTTGAGATCCACGTCAGGGATGGCCCGCCCCACAAACGGACTCATGACCCGATAGGCCAGTTCGTCATAGGCCAAGATCGACCAATTGGCCATGTCCTGGGGTTCGAACAGCGGCAACTCGAAGGGCACGAACAGTCCGCCGTCCTCGGCAATACCGGATAACACGACCTTTTCAAAATCGACCTGCGTGGCCGAATTTCGTGTACTCACATAGTGCATGGTTGGCTCCGGCCATTCATTTATAACGATGGGCCTGCTCGACCAGCCAGGTAGAAAACATGACCGCGTCGGGATGCTGGTCGGCCCCCGAACCGCGTACCAGATAAAACGATTCGCTGGCTTCGATGCGCTGGGCGAAGGGTTCAACCAGACGCCCGTCCTGGAGCATCTCGTCGACCATCGAGGAGCGGGCCAGGGCAATCCCCTGCCCCAACTCGGCCATGCGCAAGGTGCAGATCAGCGTGTCGAACTGCATGCCGGTCGACGAATCGACGGTGTCCGCTCCGACCATGTTCAACCAGTAACCCCAGCCCTCTTCGTAACCCAGAACATGTAGCAACGGATGCTGGGCCACGTCGGCCGCGACCTTCAGCGGCGAGCGCGCCATCAGGGCGGGCGAGCAGACCGGAAACAAGGTGTCCCAGGTCAGCCGTTGCGAGACCAGGCCGGGCCATTGACCATGACCCCAGCGAATTTCCATATCGTCTTCGCCATCCAGCTCCTTGACCCAAATGTTGCTGATATAGCGGATGTAGACATGGGGATGGGCCTGACGAAAGTCGACCAGTTTGGGCGCCAGCCAATGGACGAAAAACGCCAGGCTGCCACGCACCTTGATCGGCCGGCGTTTGTGCTGGCCAAAAATCTCGTTGGTCCCCACCGCCAGCCGAGTGATCGCATCCTGCACCACCGGCAGATAGGCTTGGCCTTCCTCGGTCAGCCCCAAGCCACGGGGCAAGCGCTTGAACAGCGCCACCCCCAGATGGCTTTCCAATTGGCGGATCTGCTGGCTGACCGCGCCCTGGGTCAAAAACAGTTCCTCGGCGGCGTGGGTAAAGTTCAGACAGCGGGCAGACACCTCGAATGCCCGCAGCCAGTTCAATGGGGGTAACGGCTTTTGCTTCATGGTCTGGACCTCATTGACGCCCCCCGCACCGAGCACGCTTGCCCACCCTGTCTAGAATGCATCGGACGGTTGTGCCAAGGGGGCAAGCGACAAGCGTCGCTCGCGGCTCTTGCGGGTAATGTAATACACGAAGTAGCACCAGGCGATGAATGGCAAACCGAAGTACAGCGCCACCCGCTGCTCGGGGTCGAAAGCGATCCCGACGCAGGCCAGGCTGCAGCAGACCAGCGCTCCCAGAGGCACCCACGGATAACCCCGGACGCGGAACTTGAGGTCGCGGACATCACCGCCATTGGCCACATAGTGACGGCGGAACGCGATCTGGCTCGCGGCGATGCTCATCCACACCACCACGACCGCCAGCCCGGAAATCGACACCAGCGCCAGGTAGACGGTGTCAGCGGCAAACACGCTACTGAGCAACGAGGCGCCGCCGCCGAACATGCTCAATACGATGGCATTCAACGGCGTCCCCATGCGGGTCAGGTTAGAGAACTGCTTAGGCAGGTGGCCCTGGTCGCTTAAGGTCCAGAGCATCCGCGAGGCCGCGTACAACCCGGAGTTGGCCGCAGACAACAGCGCCGTGATGATCACGAAGTTCATGATGTCGGCGGAGTAAGGAATGCCGATGTAGGTGAACACCGTGACAAACGGGCTCTCCACCAAACCGGCCTGCTCGCGGGGCAACAGCGTCGCCAGGACGAAGATGGTGCCGACGAAAAAGATCGCCAGACGCAACACGGTCGTGCGAATGGCCCGCGGCACATTGCGCTGAGGGTCCTTGGTTTCACCGGCAGCGATACCGATCAACTCCGTACCGGAGAAGGCGAAGGACACCGCCAACAGGGTCATGGCAATCGACATGAAACCGGTGGGGAACAAGCCCTCGCGGGTGAAGTTACCCAGGCCAGTGCTGTGCGCCTGATCGATATGCAACAGGCCGAGAATCGCCCCGCCGCCGATGATCAGGAACACCACCACCGTCACTACTTTGATCAAGGACAACCAGAACTCGGTCTCGGCAAACAAACGCACCGAGATCACGTTGGTCAGGAACACCACGCCAGCGAACAGCGCACTCCAGATCCACACCGGCGTGTCCGGGAACCAGCGCACCATGAGGATACCGGCGGCGGTGAATTCCGAGCCGATGGCCACGGTCCACGTCAGCCAATACAGCCAGGCCACGGTGTAGCCGGTACCCGGGCCGAGAAAGCGCGTGGCGTAGGTGCTGAAGGAGCCGGTTTCCGGCATCTGCACCGCCAACTCGCCCAGGCACATCATGACCATGTAGACCATGAGTGCGCCGATGATGTAAGCAATGACCGCACCTAACGGACCGGCCTGGTTAACGGTGTATCCGGACGTGAGAAACAGCCCGGTACCAATCACGCCGCCCAATGCCAACATGACAATATGGCGCGTCTGCATTTCCTGTTTGAAACCGGCACGCGGGTTGAGTTGTTGCTCTTCTATGGACATGGTTGTTCTCATGAAAGGTGGCAAGGCACGCCTTAACGTCTGCGTAGAGTTACGGGGCAGAGTCAAAAAATGTCGCCACTGGGTTTTATTATTATTCCGCTTCATGAACGCCTCACTGACGGCCCTGTCGTGAGGGAGTAACGTTAAAACTTCAACTGGCTACCTCAGTGCACGGTTCATTGATTGAGGGCTGATTGCTTGCTGGTAGCTGTTCATCCCGTGAATGCCTGACAAAGGCAAACGCCTGCTGCAGATCGTCGAGCAAATCATCGGTGTCTTCGATGCCGACGGAGACGCGTACCAGCCCTTCGGAGATCCCCAGGGCCAGACGTTCCTCCAGCGTGTTTTCCACATGGCTGGTGGTCCGAGCCGGGCCGTAAATGGTTTCCACCGCACCCAGATTGCCCGCGCAGTGAGCAAAGCGCAGGCGCGGCAACAGCACCTTGACCGTGTCCATGCCACCGACCAGGACAAAACTGACGATGGCGCCGAAACCGGACATTTGCGCACACGCCACGGCGTGGTTCGGATGGCGGGGCAAGCCGGGATAATTCACCGACGCCACCAACGGTTCGGTGCAAAGGAACTCTGCCAGGGCGCGGGCACTGTGTTGCTGCTGACGCAGACGCAGCACCAGGGTTTTCATGCCGCGGATGATCATGTAGGCCGAGAAGGGATCGAGCGTCGCACCGTTGATTTCGCGGTAATGACGCACCTTTTCCATCAACGATTCGCTGCCACATACCAGGCCACCGAGCACATCGCCATGGCCACTGAGGAACTTGGTCGCGCTGTGGATAACCACGTCCACGCCCAGCGCCAGCGGGTTTTGATTCAGCGGCGTGGCGAAGGTGTTGTCCGCCACCACCACGGCACCGACGCGCTTGGCCGCAGCCACCAGACGCTGGATATCGAGGATTTTCAGGGTCGGGTTGGTCGGTGTTTCCAGGTACACCAACTGGCAGCCTTTGGCGATTTCACGCTCGATCTCCTCGTGATCGAACGTCTCGCACAAGCTCACCGCCACACCCATGCGCGGCAGGAACTCTTCGAAAATCTTGTTGGTGCCGCCATAGCTGTCCTTAGTGGACACCACACGATTGCCGTGGGCCAGGAAGGTGTAAAGCACACTGCTGATCGCCGCCATGCCACTGCTGAAGGCCACGGCGGACTCGGCATTTTCCAACTCGCGGATTTTTGCTTCGAGGGTCTCGACCGTCGGGTTGCTCATGCGACTGTAGATAAAGCCCGGAGCCTTGCCCAGAGCAACGTCGTACCAGACGTCGATGTCGTCGTAACCGTAAGCGGCACTGACCACGATAGGTGTTTGAGTGGCATTGTAGGGGTGCCTGACTTGCTCCCCTGCCCAGACCGCTCGGGTCCCCGCTCCGGCATTTTCAAGCCTTGCGCTGTCAGGTTTATTGTTCATTAAGACGGCTCGCACTGAGTGTGGTGAATGGTGAGTCATTAACCGGATCTGGCGGCCAATATATTGAAAAGCCGTGCGCCCGAGAAACGATGTTATCGGTGCCAAAGGGCTGTTTTTTTTAATGGCTATCAATGTGCGGAGTGAGGAGGGCCAGCCCGGGTGAGTTTTTGTGCAGGTAGAGGGCTGTCTAGCCGGTTCATTTAACGTGCAAACGTTGATTGCGGTAGAAGCCGCGCTATAAAGGGCGATGCATCAATAGATGCGAAACATCGCCACACATTATAAAACAACAAGAATTTTAGAACACAGACCGCAACATATCTGCACACCCATCAAACTTCCCAACTATTCTTCATCACTCTAAGATTTATCTTACGCTAACAACGGGCAACTACCCCAAGCAGCCCTTGCAACTTTAAAGTTCTTGCGATTCAAATACCCGACCGCCTCTACTGCTCAAGCAGCGCATCATGACAACACTAAGGTTTCCTGTTTAACTGCGTGCCGGCCCATAGGTTAATAGCCCTCCTGAAGTGGCAACAGTATCGGAGCACAACACTATGTCGACGCTCTGCGAAAACGCTCCTATAACGGACATGGCGTTTAGCGATTGCCCGGTCATCGAAATGACGGTCAACAACACGGCCGTTCTCGATATCGACATTCTGCTATTGGGAGAAACCGGCACAGGTAAAGATACGTTGGCGCAACGCATACACCACCTGTCCCGTCGCAAAGGAAACTTCGTTGCAGTTAACTGTGCAGCCATCCCGGAAACCCTTGCCGAAAGCCAATTGTTCGGCGTCAACAGCGGCGCCTATACGGGCGCCATGCAATCGCGGGCGGGGTTTGTCGAAGCCGCCCATCTGGGCACCCTCTACCTCGACGAAATCGACAGCATGCCGCTGTCACTGCAAGCCAAGCTGTTACGTGTATTGGAGTCGCGCGGGGTCGAACGCCTGGGTTCCACACGATTTATCCCGGTAGACATGCGTGTAATCGCATCGGCCCAGCAAGCCTTGCACGACATGGTCGAGCAAGGCACCTTCCGACGCGACCTCTACTTTCGCCTGAATGTCGTCAATATCCACCTTCCGGCCTTGCGGGATCGACGAGAGCGGATTATTCCCTTGTTCCTGAGCATGATTGAGCAAGAGGCCGAGCACTTCCGGCTCGCCGCCCCCTCGCCACCCGGCAAGCAGTTATTACAACAACTGCTGTGCCATCCATGGAAAGGCAACGTGCGCGAGCTGCGCTCGACGGCCAAGCGTTTCGTATTGGGCCTGCCACCGCTCTCAGCAGCGGTAATAAACCGACACGACCTTGAAATGAACCTAAAGACGCGATTACAACAGATGGAAAAATCGCTGATTGAAGAGTCGCTTCGTCAACACGACCACTGTGTGGATAGTGTGGCAATAGCGTTAGGTGTCGCCAAGCGAACGCTCTACCACCGAATAAAGCATTTGGGAATATCACTAAGCTAAGACCCCACGCCCCGACTGAACGCAATTACATCTTTTGAAACATACCCTCCCGCAACACATGGAACGCATGAACCACTTGAGCCACATACGTTATGGAACAGCGATATAGGTATGCAACCGCGTTTTTTATATATCGCTGAATCTAGTGAGACTAACGTTAAGTACGGAGAAAAAAACATGACTATCGGTTCGATTGGCTCGTATTCTGGCGCCTCCTATGCTGGCGGTAACGGTGGCGACATGTCTGCTGAACAAGCAGATGCGGGTATAGAGGCTGCAGAAGAAAAGAAGAGGAAAGACGGTGTAAAAAACGCATTTAAAGCGGCAGAGAACGCTAATACCTCCGGTATTAAATCAGCCTCTGACATGCTCCGTCTGTAATAGCTGAACCTTTGCTGGCCTTCCCGACAGACTATGCCGGGAAGGTCACACCGCCACGAGCGTTGTCAGCAACAACCCTAAACACGCTCATCTTCTAACCCTTATCTAACAGGGGCAACATGATGATAGGAAGCATCCGCTCGACTGAAACCCATCAACTCCCTGGCGCCTCCGGAACACTGGAGGCATCTACCTCGGCCACCGATGTAAACTTTTTCAACTCAACGCTCACGCCTTCCTCACTCCCGAGTACGGCGATCAATCATGCGATGCCACAGAACATGCTTTCCGAGGCCGCAGGCAAGCTGAATTCCGTGACTGAGCGTATGACCAAAAGCCTGCGTGCATTGAGCAGCAAGAACAAACTGGAGGAGGCGCGAAAATATCCAGGCCAACTTTCCGATGCACTCCTGCTGACGCATATGTTATCGAAGAGCGTCGGTAAAACCGCGCAGTGCATCGATAAAATCAGCAACTTGCAGTAGGCCAAGATGACTCGCCCGCTGCTAATCCTCGTCATCCTGTCGCTCTCATTCTTGCTCAATGCCTGCAGTGACCGTGTCGAACTTCATCGCCAGTTAACCGAACAGGAGGCCAATGAGGTCGTTGCGGAACTGGCGGACAAACATATCCGCGCTACCAAAGTTCCCGCGAAAGATGGCGTTGTCGTGGTGGTCAACGCCACCGATATCGGCCGCGCCGTGCGAACCCTGGAGGCCGCCGGCCTCCCTCGGGTCGCGCGCGCGACGTTGGGCGACACCTTTCGCAAAGAAGGCGTTATCTCTACGCCGCTTGAAGAGCGCGCACGCTACATCTATGCCTTGTCCCAAGAGCTGGAAACCACGTTATCGAACATCGATGGGGTCATCGTGGCTCGCGTACACGTGGTGCTGCCCGAACGCGTCGCTCCGGGAGAACCCGTACAACCCGCATCCGCCTCGGTGTTCATCAAACACGACCCCCGACTCGACCCCGACAACATCAGGGCCCGTGTGCGCAGGATGGTTGCGAGCAGTATCCCGGGGATGACCGCAGCGGTGGAAAACCCGCAAAAACTGACTGTCGTCTTCGTGCCTGCAACCGCCTATTTGGAGCAGCAAAAACTGGCTTACTTCGGGCCTTTCCTGGTGCCAGGAGATGACATCGGTTTTTGGCGGGCCAGCGTGATATTCGCATTGATCGCCTTGGCGCTGATGGTTGCGGGGGGCGTGTTCTGGCATAGACGCACACAACGAGCCGCACACGCGCTGCCGGACGGCCCATCCCTGGATGCGCCTGTCCATGCACGCAATGAGTAATCTCTCATGGGCCCAATGGTGGTCCACGCCTTGGTTGTGTGCCCACGAAGACTGGAAAACCCTCGATCAACACGCCGCGCTAACTGAGCTGCATCGCAGCCGGCAGGTCGTCGCGGGCACACCTTATGGCGTGGCCCCTTGCCTGCCGCCAATGCCCGATCCCGCACTCCTGCAACTGGCACTCGCCTCAGCGAATCAACTCGACCTGGGGCTCGCACTGATTGACGGCATCTGCCGTCCCGCCTATGCAACAGCACTCGATGACAACCATCGGCAGTGGTGCAACAGACTGTCCAAGGCCCTGCCCCTGGATATGGTGCAGCCCGACAATGACCCGCTGCAATTGCTCCGCGCCTGGGTCACGCCGGCCACCTGGCAGCGCGTCAGGTTGCGCTTTCCTCGCCGGCGTATTTTGGATCTGGAAGAAAAGGCGCTTTCGCTCGGTGACTCCCATAGCCGCCTCGACACCCTTTGGCATGCCGTGGTGTGGCGTATTGGCGCGATGAACAGGAACGGTAGTGCTGCGGCCTCAGAGGGGCACGGAGATTAACGATGTTATGTCGATATAAAATCAACTCGCCAGGCGGCGCGCGGCCCCTGCCGGGGAGCATGATCTCTTGCGAAACACTGGCGAGCTACACACAGGCCAGCAGTGTGGTGGATCAGGCAAAGGCCGAGGCCAGGCAATTGCTGAAGGCCGCACACGCCCAGCGCGAAGAGCTGCTCGAAAAAGCCAGCCTGCAAGTATGGCAACGTGCCAACGCGCAACTCAAACGCTGGGAAATCGAGCGTCAGGCCTTGTGTGACAACCTTGAACGATACGCCACCGCCATCGCCAACCAGGCCATTCACCTGCTGCTTGAAGACACCCCCGCCCCCCAACGCATGGCGGCCCTGATCAAGCAGTTGCTGGCGAGCCATGTGCCAGCGGTCAAGGCCGCATTGGTTTGCCATCCGCTCGAATTGGAGGCGGTGCGGGCCTGCCTGGCCAACCGCGGCAGTACGCACTGGACACTGCGCGCCGACAATACGATCAAACCGCAATCGCTCATATTGAATACCGAAGAGGGGGACTTTCGGATCGACTGGACGTCCTTGGTCAACCTCTTCCTGAAGCCTGACGACAGCCATTCAAACGATGGGCTTTAAACACACTTAATGAAATATAAATGGCCACCCATGGAACCAATTCGACATACAAACCAACAAGGAGGACATCCCAACGGAGTAATTCCATGAACTATTACGACGGTTATACCCATCGGCTTCTAAACGACGCACGGGTGGTTAAAAGAGACCTCAACCAAGCAGTAGAAAGCAATTCCGGGGCGGACGAAGACATGGCGTTTTTTTTCGATCTCGTCGCCAAGCATCGAACCTCCGAATACGTCTTCAATGAACACACCCGCGTCAAACATATGCTCCTGAAGTCCGGCCTGGACAGCGGACAGTAAATTGAACGCGCTGCTGGCCGAGTGCTTGAGACGTGGCACTGGAGAGTTAAGGTTATTCGAAAACAATGACGAAATTGTCCTGCGTCATTGTTCGAACAGCCTGTTGCTAAGTGTTCAGCTGACCCCACTTCGCCCAGACAAATCACTGCTGATGACCTGGCTGCGAGTGGGCGAGGTCAGCCTGGATCACTTTCAGGGCGCTCTCGCTCAGGCGCCAGCCAGCGGTGCGCTCTGGCTGCTGCATTGCCTGCATGACAGGCACGACGAACAGCGACTGCAGCGCTGTCTCGAGTCCCTGCTCAACCAACGCGATACCTGGCGCGCCACCGTCGCGCGCCTTCACAGAGCGGCGCCTCAACGCAACCCCACCTCCCTACGTTCGTTGCTGTACTAATCAGAGAAGCCTCTATGCACAACAAGAACCACAAGCGCGACAGCTTGCGCATTGACCCGCCTGAAACTTCATCCAGACGCGCCGATTGGCGGTGCCTGATCGCCCTGACCTGCTTGCTGGCCCCGGCGCAATACGCCCTCGCCGCCATCCCCGCAGAATGGAAGAACACGGCATACGCCTATGAAGCCCAGTACAAGCCACTGCGTGAAGTCCTCGAGGATTTTGCCCAGACATTTGGCACCCAACTTCAGATCGAGGGCCTGCTGGAGGGCAACGTCAATGGCAAGATACGCGCCAATACCCCGCAGTCGCTGCTCGACAGGCTCGGCGTAGAGCACCGCTTCCAGTGGTATCTCTACAACAACACCCTGCACATCAGCACCCTTGATCAGCAGGAGTCCGCACGCCTGGAGGTGTCGTCCGAAACCATTGCCGACCTCAAGCAAGCACTGACCGATATCGGCCTGCTCGACAGTCGTTTTGGCTGGGGTGAATTGCCGGAGGACGGCGTCGTCCTGGTCTCCGGTCCCCGGCGCTATATCGAACAGATCAAGCAGTTCAGCAGCCAGCGCCGCTCCCCGGACGAAAAGCAGAGCGTGTTGAACTACCCGCTCAAGTTCGCCAATGCCGCAGACCGCCAAATTGAATACCGCAACGAAAGAATCACCCTCCCAGGCGTCGCCACCATGCTGCGCGGGCTGCTGGACCCGCGTAATCCCACGATGCTCACCGGCATGGCTCAACGCTCCGCCGCGCAGTCCCAGCCCGCGCCGCTGGCGCCTGCGTTCCCGCGTCTGAGCAACCCGCTGCTGGGGCAAATGCTCGGCACCCCCGCGCCCACCGGGCCGGCGGACGCCGGCATATCGGTGACTTCCCGGGCGCCGGTCAACCCCAGCCGAATCCGCGTCGAGGCCGACGTGCGCAACAACGCGGTTCTGATTTATGACCTGCCGGAGCGTCAGGGGATGTACCGCGACCTGATCAGTCAGCTCGATGTGGCGCGCAAGCTGGTGGAAATCGACGCAATCATCCTCGACATCGAACGCTCGCAATTAAGCGAATTCGGCGTCAACTGGGGGTTTCAAAACAGTCGCTTCCGGGGCGCCG
Source organism: Pseudomonas sp. PSPC3-2 (assembly GCF_049897085.1). Classification (NCBI taxonomy): domain Bacteria; kingdom Pseudomonadati; phylum Pseudomonadota; class Gammaproteobacteria; order Pseudomonadales; family Pseudomonadaceae; genus Pseudomonas; species Pseudomonas sp. PSPC3-2. The sequence continues at coordinate 68,915 of NZ_JAFCVO010000008.1, read as the reverse complement.
TCAACATGGCACCCGGCACCTCATCACAATTGTCGATCGAAAATCGCGAGCGCTTTTACGCCGACGTGCGCGCCCTGGAAGCTCGCGGGCTGGCAACCATGGTCTCGAACCCGTCGGTGCTCACCCTGGAAAACCAACCGGCGGTGATTGATTTCAACCGCACCCAATACCTGACGGCCGGCAGCGAAAACGCGACCATCTTGCCCATCACCGTCGGCACCAGCTTCCAGGTCGTGCCCCGTGTCATCACCAGCCGCGGCGGCCATCAGATCCATCTGGCGGTGGATATCGAAGACGGTAACTTCGACGAGTCCAACCCCGAACGCTTCGGCCCCGATGTGCGTCGAGGCAAGATCAGCACCCAGGCCGTCATGGCGGAAAAACGCTCACTGGTGGTGGGTGGCTTCCATGTGACGAATAGTGCGGACAGGCAAAACAAGATCCCCTTGCTGGGCGATATTCCGTTGCTGGGCAAAGCGCTGTTCTCCTCGACGGAACGCCAGAACAACCGGCGCGAACGGTTGTTCATTCTCACCCCGCGCGTGATCGGCGATCAGTCCGACCCATCACGGTATTTGCCTCAAGCTGACCAAAGCGAGTTGCAAGCCGCGCTAAAACCCCTGGCACGACGCATGGAGCCGCATCAGCCGGTGATCAACCGCAACGAAATCACCAGCACCCTGGCGCATCTGGTCAGCGGCCAAGTGCCCAAGGCCTTCAAGGCCGCAGCGATGCCGCTGGCGTTGAATACGTTGTGTACCCCTCGCGAGCTGTTGGCGCTCAATAGCGAGCGCAGCCAGTGGTACACCGGCCCGCAGTTCAACGTGGCCGTCGTGGTGCTGCGCAACCAGTACAAGCGCAATGTGCGCATCGATGAAAAGGAATGCAGCAACAGCCAGACCCTTGCGGTCACCGTTTGGCCGCGCGCCTGGCTCAAGCCGGGTGAAGAAGCCGAAGTGTTTATCGCCATGCGCCCCGTGGTGAAGGATGAACACCTGAGTGTGCCGCGCCCATCCCTGCTCACGCCAACCCGGAAGACCACGCCATGAACCCAAGACTGTTGTGCGCCACCCTGATGACTGCCGTGTTGTTCATCAGCGGTTGCACCCCGACCTGCAAAGGGGACTCCTGCTCACGCCCACAATCGACCAGCGATAAGATGGTGATCTGGTGGCCGCCACAGATGCGCGTCGAACCCGGCCCGTCCGGGGAGCGTTCGGACTATCAAACGGTGTCGCTGGAGCGATGAACGCCGGGAGGGTGCCTGACGATGAGCGGCATCGGCGGGCATTCTTCGATAGCCTGGTGAGCGGCGATGCCGCTCACCTGCCGTTGTGCCTGGGCATCTCCCTGCACACACAGCCTGCCAACGCCCGCCCGGGGTTGGCCTTGAAAATCACCCAGGCGGCCTTGCAAGCTGGGCAACTGCAACGCGTGCTGGAGCGCCGCTTCGATCAGGCAGCGGCGTTTGACGGCTGCTATATCTACCTCGATACCCAGGGCGCACTGACCATCTGGCACGCCCTGCCCGCCCAGCGTGAGGCCGTGGAGCAAATCCTCAGCCGGATGCTCTCGCTGGCCAACCTTGAAGCCTTGGAGGGGTTCGCCAACCGCTGATCAGCGCTGCTCCAGCTCCGGCAACTCGAGGGTTTCACGCTTGGCCTCATCGTCAAGCTCGCGCAAGGTGCGGTAGATCAACGCCACGGCATGCAAGGTCTCGCGAGGAATGCTCGCCCCCAGTTTTTCCTCGTACAGCGTGCGGGCCAGCCACACGCACTGAATCACCGGGACATCGGCAGCCTTGGCTCGATCAATCAGCTTGCGCGCATTCGCGTCCGTGCCCTTGGCCACCAGTTTGGGCAGCGGTGTGTTGCCAGGGCGGTAATACAACGCGACGGCAAAGTGCGTCGGGTTGACCACCAGCATGTCCGACTCCTCCAGCTTGGGCAGCTTGACTTTGGGTTCTTCCTGGGCCAACTGATAGGCCAACGAGCGCCGTTGGCCCTTGACGTGGGGGTCGCCCTCCATGTCTTTGTACTCTTTGACGACCTCGACCTGGGTCATGCGCATGCGCTTGGCAAAAAAGTACTTCTGCAACGTCAGGTCGATCAGCGCCAGCACCAGCAGCAGCCCCAGGCACGCATGCAACAGATATCGAAAGAGTGCGATCAGCGCCAGGATGTAGGTTTGCAGGTCGCTGTTGGCAAGATTAATCAAGGCACTCAGTGACGGGCGAATCACCACGTACAGGATCAAGCCCAGGAGCAATGACTTGCCGATGCCCATCAACAAGTTCATCAGGGACTGGGCGGAGAACATCTGCTTGAGCTGAGTCAGCGGGTTCACGCGATTGAAGTCCAGCTTCAGGGACTCGGGGGCAAACAGCAGCCCGAACTGCATCCAACTGCTGATCAACTTCACCCCGATCGCGACCCCAACCATCATCAGGCCGAAGGAGAAAAACAACACCAATGCCTCCGTCAGCACCTCTTCCAGGGCACGCACAAACGGTTGCCCGATTCGCGCTATCGGCAGCGCCATCATCTGCTGGAAGCGCTGCATGCTGGTGTCGGCCGTGAACAAGGCGATCTCGCTCAAGGCCGTCAGCACCAGCAACTTGGGCACGTCCTGGCTCTGCGCGACTTGGCCTTTCTTGCGCTGGTCACGCAGTTTCTTGGCACTGGCGGGGTGTTTTTTTTCCCCCGAGTCACTCATGCCCAAGGCCCCTTGAACAGCAGGCCCAGGAAGTGCTTGAGGTCACCGAGCAGCGCCATGCGCCCGACGATCAAGTCCTGCAGCAGCGCGAAATACAGCAGCAAAATACCAATGCCGGCCAGGCACTTGATCGGCGGGGCCAGCGTACTCACCTGCAGTTGCGGGCTGTAGATCCCCAGTAGCGCGACGCCGAACTCGAGCAACAGCAGCACGGCGATAAAGGGCGCGGCGTACAGCATCATGTGGGTGAAGGTGTCGCCGACCAGTTCGACAAACACACTGAAGCCATTGGCCGCCGGCAACGGAAACCACACCGTAGGCGGCCAGATCAGGTAGCTGTCCCAGATCACCTGGGTCAGCGATCCCAGGCCCAGGCTGACCATCAATAAAAAAATCGCCAGTTGCTTGAACAGATGCCCTATCGGCGTAGCGTCGGGACCCAGCGATGGGTTGAGCTGGCCACCGGCCAACGCCCCCCGCTGGTTATCCAGCAGCGCCCCGACCGACTCGAACATCCAGAACGGCATCGATAGCAACACGCCCAGCAAAAAACCGAGGATCGCCTCCTTAAGCACCAGCGCGCCCAACATCATCGCGGAGAGCTCCTGGCCCGCCAGCGCCGCATGAATACCCGGCGCCGGCATCAACGCCATGACCATCACCACGGCGTGCCTGGGCATGCCGCGAATGTGCTGGAAACAGAACGCCGCGACGAGAAAAGCGCAGGGGTAAATGCGAGCCATGCCAATCAGCAGGCTCGGCATAAAATCAAGATAGAGCAGCATGGGCACGCCTCAACTCAAGGCCGAACGGGCGATCATGTCGAACGTCAGGTTGATTAACTGGACCAACTCCAGGCCAATCCAACGCCCGGTCACCACCAGCGTGATGCCAACGGCGACCAGCTTGATACCGAAGGGCAGCGTCTGGTCTTGTATCTGCATCAACGCCTGGATCAGCGACGTCAGGACGCCCACGATCACCGCGACAATCAGCGGCGGCGCCGTCAGCACCACCACCAGCAGCATGCCCTGCTTGAACAGTACGATCGGTTCCATAGGCAGCTCAGAGATAGGAAAGGAACAGGCTGTCCAGTAGCCGCGACCAGCCGGACACCATCACAAACAGCAGTAATTTGAGCGGCAGCGAAATGGTCATGGGCGAGACCATTTGCATACCCAGCGCCAGCAGCAGGTTGGAGACAATCAGGTCAATCACGATAAAGGGGATGTAGATCAGGAACCCGATCTCGAACCCCGCCTGCAACTGCGACAGCACATACGCCGGGACCAGCAGGATCAGGTCTTCACGCTGGACCTCCTGCGCCATGGCCGGCGGCCACATGCGCGCGGTGTTTTCCAGCAGGTGGGTGAGGATGTCCGGGTCACTGTTACGGACCATAAAAGCCCGCAACGGCTGCACCGCTTCAAGCCCGGTCTGTTGAAGCATGCTCACGTTGCTCAAGTCCAGGGGCGTTACCTTGACGACCTCCGCGATCTCATACCCCACGGGCGCCATGATGAACAGGGTCGCCGCCAACGCGATGCCGTTGATGGCCATGCTCGGCGGCACCTGCTGCACACCGATCGCGTTGCGGGTGATCATCAGCACAATCACGATCTTCAAGAACGCGGTGCAGACGATCAACAGCATGGGCATCAACGACAATGCGCCCACGAACATGGCCAGAACAATCGGGTCTATCCCTTGAAAACTCATCGGGAAAAGATCACACGAGACATCTGCAACCCCAAGCGCCCGTCCACTTCCACCAATTGCCCCACGCCCAGCGGGCGGTCGCCGTAATACAACCCGGCCATGCCCGGCGCATACCCGGAAATGCCCAGCACCGCGCCGGGCGCCAGGTTGCGCAGCTCGCCGAGGGTCAGGTTGAGCGTGCCACATCGCACATTGAGCGCCATGCTCAGCTCATCGAACGGCTCATGCCCAAAGACATCCATCACCGGCGTGTCGTCTTCATGCCCCGAGTAGGGCGGTGTTGCAAAATCCTCTTCCAAAGGCGCTTCCTCGATCGAAGTAAGGGTCAGGCAGATAGGCCCAGATTCATCATCAATAAACACACACAGACGGTGGCCGCCGACCTGCACATGACCCTCGCCATGGGCTTGGAAAAACGCTTGCTCGAACACCAGCACGTCGCCGGCCCGCAGGCCGCGCAATTGGCTGAGGGGAACGCGCAGGCGCCCGATCGTCACGGGCAGCGCCAACTGAAAACGCGCCGGCATCGGGCTGGCCATGCGGCGCCATGCCCCCGCCTCGCACAACGCCAGAAAGCTCTGCGCCGACAGCCACAAATAGCCCACGACGTGGGACGCGCCGAGCGTCACGCACAGCCGGCAACCGAAGTTCAAAGGCCGCGCAGAGGGCAGTAGCCGCAGATGCCCCAACAGCGCCCGCACCTGGGCGCTCAAATGATGCTGAAACAAGGCCCAGAACCAGGAGTCCGGATCGTTGCCCGCCTGCGCCAACGTCACCGGGCATTCGCCCAGCAAGCTGAATTGCGGCCCCGGCTCACTGAACCCCAATACGCCGCAGGCGGTTTCGAAACACAGCGGCTGGATGCCCACGGGGGCAGTGCCGGGCTCCAGCCGTAACTCGCCACGCAGCTCGCCAACCTGATACGGCATACGCAATCCACGCCCCAAGCGCTGCCGGGCCGCCGCCACATCGCCCTTGACCGTGGGCAACGCCAGAGCGGGCATCATCATGCCGGCGCCGTGTGGGTTAAGCGCAGGCTGACCGGCCGCGCCAGGCTCTCGGCAAGCCTTTGCTCAGACTGCTGCCGTACCCCGCTGAGCCAGCGTGTCGTGCTCTCGCGCTCCGCCTGCAATTCAATCGTCCAGACGCCCTGCTCTCGACCGATGCGGCTGTCAATCCGCCCCAGGTGCGGCAAGTACAAGACCGCCGTCAGCGGCCACTGCGAAGCGCCGTCAATCCGCGAAACCAATCGCTCGCTCAACGCATCGACCAGGGAGATATCGCCTGAAGCCTTGATTCCGGCCAGGGACGGCCATTGGCCCGCGTCGTGGCTGTCATCATTCAACAACTGGGCAAACAGTCGCCGGTCCTCCCACGGCACCACGGCGTCGATCACCGGTACACGATCTAGCCGAAACTCACGCAGGTTCAGGCGTTCAGGCGGGATGACGGAAACGTGGTTCATAGCGGTTCCTGCGTCAGTAAATGGGAGAGTTCTTGGATTTTTTCCACCTGGCGCAGGCACAACGTCACCTGTTTTTGCGCACTGCCGACCTGCGCCGCCTGCTCTTCGCGCTGCCCTTGCAGGTCCTTCAACTGGCTTTCTTCGCGGCGGGTGCCGGCCGACAAGTCGTGCTCCTTGGCGCTCCAGGTTTTCAGCGCCTTGAAGGTCACCACCTGCCCCTGGTGTTCACTCAGCAGTTGCGCGCATTGTCGGGCCTCTTCCAGGCGCGTTTGCTCAAGCGTCGCCTGGGCCTGCTGGATATGCGCGACCAGTGCTTGCTGTGCTCGCTTGGCCTCGCGCAGCGCACGTTCGGCGCGGTCTGCGCGGTAGCGACGCAAACGCCGCAAGGTGTCGATTTCACCCGACAAGACTTCAGAAAGGGACATAGGCAGTCAGCTCCATCAAGTGATCCAGGGTCGTGGTGATCGGCGAGGGCTCACGCAAGTCCTGGCGCAAGAAACCATCCACCGCCTGGCGGCTGTCCACGGCCAGATCGGTCAGCTCATCGTTACCGGGCTGGTACTCGCCCAACTTGAGCATCAGCTCGATCTGCTGGTAAGCCGACAACAGACGACGCAACGCCGTACCGGCCTGGATGTGCGCAGGCTCGGCAACGTTGCTCAAAATTCGCGAAAGGCTCGCCAGCACATCCACCGCCGGGTAGTGGCCACGCTCGGCCAGCTTGCGAGACAGCACGATATGGCCGTCGAGCAGCGAACGAACTTCATCGGCCACCGGATCGCTCATCGAGTCTTGCTCGATCAACACGGTGTAGATCGCGGTGATCACGCCTTCGCGCGTTAACCCGGCGCGCTCCACCAAGCGCGGCAACAAGCTGTACACCGAGGGCGGCAAACCACCACGGCCCAAGGGTTCGCCGGCGGCCAGGCCGATTTCGCGCTGGGCCCTGGCAAAACGGGTCAAGGAGTCGATCAGCAACAACACCCGCTTGCCCTTGCGCCGGAAACCTTCGGCCAGTGCGGTCGCCGTGAACGCGGCCCGCGCACGTTCCATGCTGGAGCGGTCGGACGTGGCGCACACCAACACGGCCTTGGCACGCAATTGATCATCCAGTTCGTGGTCGAGGAATTCACGCAATTCCCGGCCCCGCTCACCGATCAAGCCGAACACAATCACATCGCATTCCACGTTACGGGCGATCTCGGCCAACAACGTGGTTTTGCCGCAACCGGCGCCGGCAAACAGCCCGACGCGCTGGCCCTCGCCCAACGTCAGCAGGCCATCGATCGAGCGCACGCCAGTGGCCAACGCGCGGCTGATGCGCGGGCGCTCCGTGGGCAATGGCGCCTCGCACAACACCGCGGTCGCGTCGGGCGTATCCGCCTCGACGAACGCACTGGGCCCCTCGCCTGCGATCGGGCGACCAAAACCATCCAGCACCTGGCCCAACAGTTCATCACTGACCCGCACCCGGTGCGGCACACCCAGGCGCTCCACTGCGGCGCCGACGCGCACGCCCTCCAGATTGCCCAGGGCACTGAGCACCGCATCCTGCTGATCAAACCCGATGATTTCGGCCAGCATGTAATCACCGGGATTTTTTTCGACCTGGCACAGATCACCGATACGCGCCTGCGGCAGCCGGCACTGCAGCAGCATGCCGTTGACGCGCTGGATACGACCGCGCATCGACACGGGCGCGAAACGGGCCAGCCCCTGGGACTGAATCAATTGCCACGCGTCGAGACGCTCCTGCACCGTGCCGCTCACCAGCGCACCTCATAGCGTTGCGTGCCGTCGAACACCACCTTGTTGTTGTCGATCAGCACCAACCGCAGGCCATCCACTTCATCGCCGACGAACAAGCGATCGCCGTGTTCCAGCACCACATGGCCGCTCGGCCCGCCGACGATCTGCAAAATCTTGAACGGCAGGACGTTGTCACGTACCCGCACACGGCTGATCACCGGCACGGCGGTATCGAACTGCTCACCAAAACGGCTGAGCATGCGCGCGACGAGCTCCACCTCCTCCTGGGACACATCGCCATTGAGGGCGATCTGCCCATTGATCACTTGCAAGCTGATCCGATGGTCCAGCTCGCGCTCGCCGAGCATCTTGAGCAACTGCTGGCGCACTTCGAACGGCGAGGCGAGGTCGGGCTTTTGCGGCACGACGGGCATCAACGATGCCTGGGCCTCATGCTCGCCGGTGGACGCCATGCCGACCGCCACGATGATGACCGCGCACGCCAGCACCAGACTGATCAGGCGCTTCTGCTGAAACGGCGGGATGGCCGACAACACCAGCGTTGCCGGCACCTCGCGGCGCGGCTCGGCTGCCGCGGGTGCCTGCGGGGCCGCCGCCCGGGGCCAAGGCTGATCGGCCAAGGCGACGCACAGGCGAATGCTGCCCAGCGAAAACGGCGTATTGAGCGCCAGGTCGGCGATCTGCGCCAGCGCCTGCCCGCTGCTGCTTTGCAACAGCCCGGCTTCAGCCTGCACCGACCAGAACCCGTCGATCAGCCGCAGCTGCGCGTGATGCTCGACCACCCCCGCGTCGTTCAGCAGCAGATCCGCGTCAGCGTGGCAACCCAGGCTCCACTGCTCGCCAAACAACGGCAACGCAGCGCCCTGATTCAAACCTTCCAGCACGCGCAGCTCAAACATCAGCACGTCCTCCCTGGCGCGGGTATGCAGGTTGCGCTCATGCCGCCGCTCCTCGCATCAGCTCGTCCTGGCCAAGGTCAAAGCGCCCCAGCACCTTGACCTTGGAGGCGCTCCCCAGCTCAGCAAACGACAGCACCGGTACATGGCTGAACTCTTCAATCAGTAACGTGCGCAAGGGACTGCGCAGGTCCTGGGCGACCAACATCACGCTCTTGCTTTTGGGCCGCACGGAAAACGCTTGGTTAAGCAGGTTGACCAACGAAGCGCTGCTGTCGTTGTCGAGGGCGAAGAACACCCCGGTCTGGGTCTGGCGCAGCGCCTCGCGCAGCACGTTTTCGGTCTGCGGCGACAACAGCCAGGCATGCAGGCCGTCCGCCTCGCTGTACTGGTGAAAAATCTGCGATTTAAGCGCAATGCGCGCGTAGTCCGCCAAGGCGTCCGGCTCACGTTCATGCTGGCCGTACTCGATCAACGACTCGACAATCAGGCGCACGGCACGCAACGGCACACCTTCACCCGCGAGGCGCTGCAGCACCGCCGAGAAGCGCGACAGCGGCATGATCCGCTGCAGCTCCTGCACCAGCTCCGGCTGGTTGTGCTCAAGCCAGCCGAGGATCGCCTTGCTCTCCTGAATCCCAAGAAACTGGGGGCCGCTGAGCATCATGGCCTGCTTCATGCGGTCGATGATCAGGCTGGTCGCGCTGAAGCGTTCCAACTGCGGGTCATCCAGCAGCGGATCGTCGGGCGGCAGCCAGAGCCAGTCCTGTTCATCGCGCTCGGCCACCCCCTGCACCGCGTGGTCCGGCTCGGCTGCCAGCGCCTTGCGCTCCACCGCCACCAGCATGACCACCGACGCCTTGATCATCGGCACTTCGTGGACGCAAAAACGCATCTCATCGTCGGCCAGCGAGGCAACGAGTTCGACCTCGAACGGTGGCAGCGTCAGGCCGATGTTGGCGACCATCGCATTGCGCGCCTGGCGAATCCCGTGGATGAGTTCCGTGACCTCGGGCGAACCTTGCAGAACCGGCGAAAACTGCAACAGGTAGGGACGCGACGGATCGAACCCGCGCAAATCTTCGTCGCCGTTGTCTTCAGGGCGAACCACATCGGTGGCTTCCGCTGGCGGCTCTTCCTCGCGCTGGCGTTGACGCGCCAGGTAATAACCGAGGCCGCCCGTCATCATCGAAATGAGGATGAAGACCAACGTAGGCATGCCCGGCAAGGCGGCAAAAGCCAGCATGCCCACCGACGCGATCATCCAGCTCTTGGGTTCGCTGGTCATCTGCCGGGCAATTTCCGCGCCCATGTTACTGGCACCCTTGCGCCCATCCGGCGCCGCACGGGTGATGATCATGCCGGCGGTCAGCGAGATCAGCAGCGCGGGAATTTGCGCAATCAGGTCGTCACCGATGGTCAGCACCGAATACAACGCCATCGAGTCGCCAGCGCTCATGCCGTGCTGGAACATCCCGGTGGAAAAACCGCCCAATAGGTTGATCACCACAATGACCAGCCCGGCAATCGCATCGCCTTTAACGAACTTCATCGCGCCGTCCATTGCGCCGAACAACTGGCTCTCGCGGCCCAACTGCTCACGCTTGTCACGCGCCTGGCCGCCGTCGATCAAACCGGCACGCAGGTCGCTGTCGATGGACATCTGCTTGCCCGGCATCGCGTCGAGGCTGAAACGCGCCGCCACTTCGGCCACCCGCTCCGAGCCCTTGGTAATCACCAGGAAGTTGACGAGCGTCAGGATCATGAAGATCACCAGCCCCACCGCCAGGTTACCGCCCACCACGAAGTTGCCGAACGCTTCCACGATGTCGCCCGCGTCCTGCTCCAACAGGATCAAACGCGTGGTGGCAATCGACAGCGCCAGACGAAACATGGTGGTCAGCAGCAAAATCGAGGGGAAGGAAGAGAACGCCAACGGCCCGGGCAAATACAGCGCCAGCACGATCAACAGGCAGGAAATACAGATATTCAGCGCAATCAGAATATCCACCAGCCAGGTCGGCAACGGCACGATAAAGATAAACACAATGGCCATGACCACCACCGCGCCCAATACTTCGGCACGCCGCGCCACCTTGAGCAGCACAGCGTTGATGGTCGCCAGCGCCTTCATGCGCTCCCCCTCAATTCGCTGGCAATGTGGGCGTTGCCCCGCTCCACCCGTGCGAACTCGTCCATCACCAACAAGAATTTGTGCAAGGCCTCCTGGCGCCCGCGGCTGTCACGCCACAAGCTCTGAGGCAGGCGCTGGATCACCGGGTACAGGGCGTTGAGGGACACCAGTTGGCCCGCCGCCAGCTCGCCACCGAGGTCTTCGGCCAGGCGCAAGACCTCGCCCGAATCGACACCCGTGGCGGTATACCCCAACAGGCGCTGCAACAGACTTACCGAATCCTCATCGGTGCTCAGGCGCTGCAGCAATGCCTGGCAATTGGCTAACGCCCCACCCAACTGAGCGCAGCTTTGCAGCCCCAGCAGCAACGTGCGCAACTGCGCCGTGGGCACCGAGGGCGAATGCGCGGCGATGTCATCAGCCAGGGCCCGACGCATCACATTGAGGCCGTCAGCGAAGCGGTCACCGCCGAACAGGCCCAACAACGATTGCATCATCGTTGCCAGGGATTGGCGCGTGACCACACTGGCGTAATACAGCGAACGCACGGCCTGGCGCTCTTGCGGATTGCCGGCGGCCTGCTCCAGCGCAAAGGCAATGTTCAGGCCGGCCTGGATTTCCCCCTTGAAGCGCACCCGCAACCGATCAATCGCCTCTTGCGCCAAGGCCTCTTCGCTAACGCGCACTTCGGCCTGCGCTTGCGCCGCCACATGCTTGAGCACCACGAATGCGCGCGCCGGGTCGCCGCCGGTCAGCGCCAGCAACTTGTCCGCGCTGACTTTGTGCATCAGTTGTGAACGCACCCGGCGCGCCATTGACGCCATGGTCTCCTGGGCCGGGTGGCCCAATTGATCGTAGATCCGCGCGAGCTGCTCGACGGCAGGCACGGCCACCCCCATCGCGCGGCGGTTCAACGCCTGGCTGTTAAGCGCAACTTCCTGATTGAAAATCTGGGCGATGTCGTCGAGCCCTGTCGCCGCAGCCGCTGCTTGGCCAGCGCTGACGCGCGGTTGTTCCACGCGTTGGATCAGTTGCACATCGTTGAGCGATTCGACTTTCATGGGGCGGGCCAGGACGTAGAGTTTGTGTCCCTATGTGGCAAACGCAGGCTTTACGGTTCCAACAAATTTCCCCCATGCGCGGTTTTGAAATTACCGGCACAACCCTACCTGGGCTTTTGCAAAAAACCGCACAAAACCCTCCAAACAAAAAATATTTATTCATACAAAACAACAGCTTGTGATTTTTTTCTGATTGGCACAGCCGGTGCTAAAGGGGTTCCCATCGAAACCATTTCGATCGCGTCCACCCTGAGGAAAAAATCATGGATATCCCTATTGGTGCTTTAGCTCACCTTGTTGGCGGCTCGCCTCAATTCATGCTCCACCTGACGGACGATCAGCAAAAGAAGCTCCGGCGCTTCATACACAAGCGCGTACTCAACCCGGAAGATGCGGACGATATTCTGCAGTTGACCTACCTGGAGGCCTGGCGCAACAGGGAGCGCTTTAGCGGCCAGGCAACCCTAAGCACTTGGATGTGCGGCATTGCGCAAAACCTGATCCGCAACCACTTCCGGCGCATGTATGCCAAACCGGTGCATTGCGAATTCGATGAAGCGCTGTGGCACGGCCAGGAAGACAGCCAGAACCTGGATTGGGAGTTCGAGGTCAACCGCCGCCTGGAAAAAACCCTGGTCGCCATCAAGGACCTGCCCACCGAGATGCGCAAAACGCTGTACGCCTCGCTGGAAACCGACGGCAGCTATCAGGACACCGCCGACGCCCTCGACATTCCGATCGGCACCGTGCGCTCACGCCTGTCACGGGCGCGCGAACACCTAAAGCGCGCCACGCGCACCCCGTTACAACCGTAGTCCAGCCTCGCTGGCAACCGTTGGGCGAGAGGGATATCTGCCCAACCGTATCAAGCCTTTTTCGTGCGCGGCAGCAAGATCGCCAGCAGCCCGAACAGCGGCAAGAACGCGCATAGCCGGTACACGTACTCGATGCCGCGACTATCCGCCAGGTGCCCCAACAGCGCCGCACCGATCCCGCCAAAACCGAACATCAGCCCGAAGAACACCCCGGCGATCATCCCCACATTGCCCGGCACCAACTCCTGCGCGTACACCACAATCGCCGAGAAGGCCGAGGCCAGGACGAAGCCGATAATCACGCTGAGCACGCTGGTCCAGAACAGGTCCACATGGGGCATCAACAACGTGAACGGCGCCGCGCCAAGGATCGAAAACCAGATCACCGCCTTACGCCCGATCCGGTCGCCAATCGGCCCGCCAAAGAACGTCCCCGCCGCCACCGCGCCGAGGAACAGGAACAGGTGCAACTGCGAGCTGGCCACCGACAGGTCGAACTTCTCGATCAGGTAAAACGTGAAGTAGCTGGTGATGCTCGCCATGTAGAAGTACTTGGAAAACACCAGCAGCCCCAGCACCACCAGCGCCCCCATCACGCGTTGTTTCGACAGCCCATGCGTCGCCGCCTGGCCGGCCTTGAGCGTGAACAGGCTCAAGTGCGTGCGATACCAACGGCTGATCGCATACAGCAGCACCAGCGCAAAGACCGCGAACAGACCGAACCAGGCCACATTGCCCTGGCCGAACGGAATGATGATCGCCGCCGCCAGCAACGGGCCGAACGCCGAGCCCGCGTTGCCGCCGACCTGGAACGTCGACTGTGCCAGGCCATAACGCCCGCCCGACGCCAGCCGCGCCACGCGGGACGCCTCCGGGTGAAAGGTCGACGAACCGATCCCGATCAACGCCGCCGCCAGCAAAATCAGCGCGAAGCTGCCGACCTGGGACATCATCACAATCCCCACCAGGGTGCAGACCATCCCGCACGGCAACAGAAACGGCTGGGGATGCCGATCGGTGTAATAGCCCACCCACGGCTGCAACAGCGAGGCGGTGAGCTGGAACGTCAGGGTAATCAGCCCGACCTGGGTGAACGTCAGGCCATAACTTGCCTTGAGCATCGGATAGATCGAGGGCAGCACTGACTGGATCAAGTCATTGATCAAATGCGCCAGCGCCACCGCGCCGATGATCCGCATGACCAGCGGGCTGGTTTGCCCGGCGGCGGGGGAATTGCCAAGAGCCATAAGAGGGTTCCGTACAGCGGGGGAATGCACAGGTGCAGGTGCGACAATGTGCCACTTTTACACGCGGCAAGGCTATCCCGTTAGGGAGCTAACGACGTTGCGGTCATGCTTTGTAAAAGGCCAGCAGGGTGGATCGCTTTAATTTGAAGGATGTTTCCTAGACAATCCCCGGCGCCTTGTGCCTGTGGAAACCGCTGGCTAGTCTTCGATCCGTCACTGGAATCAGTGATCGGGTTTAGTCGCCCGGATTCTTAATCAGGCGCATGCACCTCCATGAGTTTTATGGTGGCTGTGCGCAGGGCACCTTCGGGTGCGCCGGGTTTTCCTGATTAGCCGGTCGACTAACCTGCGTACAGCCGCCACCCATTCGTTTAGTCGCGACGGGGCCGGCTTTTGACTTAATCAGGAGCTATACCATGACCAAAGCACTCCCCGACCCGCCCATCGACTGCCTCGCCGTCAACGAACACCTCAGCTTCGAAGACGCCCAGCTCTACATCGCCCACCTGATCCACAGCGCCTCGGCCACCGTGCTGGACTGCGGCGACCACCTGCCCCCCCACGACCGCGCCAAAATCCACGCCGTGTGGCACCTGCTGGAAATGGCCAAAACCGTGGTCGACCGCTCCATCGACTGCATGCCCCGCACGTCCTGACCGTCAACGCCGATCAACTGTGGGAGACCTGCAAATCCCCCGCCACCCGTCGGCCCAGCCAGGGCTTTTCGTTAAACAGTTGAAAGCGTAGATAAAAATTCAATAAAAACGCTTGACGCTTTGTCGTTCTCCGCGAATAATGCGCGCCACTTGGCTACATAGCTCAGTTGGTTAGAGCATAGCATTCATAATGCTGGGGTCCGGGGTTCAAGTCCCTGTGTAGCCACCAAGTACCGATCCATAGATGTCTACAGCAGTCTATGAATCACCTCAAGAAGCCCGCCTCGTGCGGGCTTTCTTGTTTCTGGCTATCTCTCCTTGTATCCCCCTATACCTTTCTCCTCAGACCAAATCGTCTGTTTCGCTGGTCACCTAGCAGGGCCGCTGGTAACCACTAAAAGTAACCACCTCGCATGGTTACCCTCTATCAAAACACCCCCCACAAGCGCATAGAAAGGATTGAAGCGTGACTTTCATACAGAAGTGGCTAGATAGACTGAGGAACAAACAAGTACCAGCTTCCTCATGGTCTGAACATCGACGCAACGAAGCCTTGGAACTACTCAAAAATGCCAAGAGTAAAGAAACCTGGGTAGAACTCAGTACCCACTACAACGGTTTCGTTCGAGAGGTCGCAGTTAGGGAATTGTGCAGCCACCTTTCCCCAGAAGCGTTAGTGGCTTTGATAGATCGGCTGAATGATTGGGTTCCACAGATTCGCGATTTGGCGTTAGTAGGCATGAATCACTATCTGTCGATCTCGCAGACTAAAGCGTTGCTATTTGCGCTGGAGCCTCTTATGGCGCTGGCTGCGCGGCAGAGAGCCGATCATGGCCCCACGTTAATATCCGTATGCGATGTACTACAGTCACCCGAAATCCAGGATGAGGTCTACGCAAATTTCCTTACTCGGCAAGGAAAAGCTGCGCGCTATCTGTTTGCGCTTTTGCTGGAAAAAAATACCGCCCCAGAAGCACTTCTCCGTAGCGCCCTGGCCCATCGTGAGCTGACCGTAAGGCTAGCAGCCGTGTCTGCATGCAAGGAGCTGCCAGCTGCGCAAGCTTCGCCATTGCTGCTTGAAGCCCTGTCACAGCCAGGAGCCAAAGTGCGGGTCTGCGTACTACGCGCATTGCTCCCATTGCTCGACAATCCAAGGCCGCTTTTACGCAAGGTCTTGCTGGATGCATCGCCCTCGATCCGTAGCCTGGCACGCTTTGAGGCACCACGTAATAACGTCGACACACTGGCGGTGCTATCAGAACGGGTGAACCAAGATGTGCCCGCAGGGAAACGTGATTGGCTCGGTGTTCTTGGCCTGGCAGCAGAGCTTAACGCCGAACTCGACGAGCGATGGCTGACAGAAGCGCTACGTTCTAGTTATTCCACCGTGCGGCATGCGGCTGTGCGCCTGCTCGGGGATGACCAATTGCCCGAACTGTTTGAGGCGCTTGATGATCCGTCGGACAAAGTGTTTGGTGCTGCGGTGACGGCGCTAGACAAACAACCATGGAATTCCGTGCGCGCGGGATTAGACGAAAAGTTAGATCTGGACTGGCATGAACGGTCGACAGCCCGCCGCCAAGCGATACTTCAATTAAAGCCGGGATGGCAACAGGTGGCATATCTGTTGGAACGGCTGGACACAGAGCCCGTTGTGAAGGCTTTCTGGCTTCGTCAAGTTGAGCTGTGGTGCGATCGCCAATATCAAATTGTCGACCCGGTAACGTCGAAGATTGAGCGAGGAGTGCTGGTAAAAAAACTTCAGAGCTTGGCCGCGGCAGGTCTCATCCGCAGCGACATTGTTGCCCGCATTGCGAAATGACTGCGGTGTAAACGGTGTATTACCGTTCAACTCGTGACTCGATACCCACCTGGTTACCATCTATCACAGTGATCTCCATCACGGAGTCACCCGACGCCCGCCAACCTTGATAATTGTTAACCTGGTGATGGGTTGGCCAGGTCACAAAATGCAATGCCGCCGCGATATAGTAATACTTGTCTGCGCTATACAAAGGCATGGCATGAAAACCAGCGAACTCCTACAGCATCCTTTGGTCCATGCACTCAGAGGGCACCGGTGCCTCTTTGTCGTTGAACGGTAGTAAGCGCTGGCGGAGAAGGACCATGAGAGAAACCACAACCGATTTGCCCGAGCCCATAAGGCGGCAGGCTGAGAGAATTCTCCACGAGATCAACTTTGCAGGCTCGATGATTCTCGCGGTTAAAAGTGGCGCTAAAGCCCAGGGATTCATAATGGGAATAACATGCTGTGACGGCCTGTCCACAGAGCGCTGCGAACTGCTATCGGACCATTTTGACAGTGTTGTAGAGCAAAAGCTGAGAGCTTTAACAGTAGGGCTTTAGAGCCCGCAATAAAGAGTTTTCGAAAACCCAGCCTGGAGGAATCGGATGAAGTACGTCACTTTCCTTGTAACACTTGCTCTGATGGCGGGCTGTAAAGGATCAGCCGTTCCGGACGAGAGCACGCCTGTCCCGCCTGCGCGACTTTTTGGCTATACAGAAAGGTCTGACGCTCTCCTCGTCGTTGGCGCGACCTCATTAGGAAATGATTGCACGATCCGCCTTTCGATAGACGGAAAGCCGGCTGCTGACTTTTTCGCTACAGAAATGGCTCACTTTGGGCTCACGATTGGATCACACAGCCTCTCGTCGCATACTTCGGCGGGGTGCTCTAAGCAATGGATTCAAGAGGTCAGTGTTAGTGTCAAAGCAGGTGACGCTTTGATCATGTACATCGACAACGCGGGCCTAACACCTGTCGAGCTTTAAAAGCTATAGACAACCTCCTACACTGCCCCGAACCGCTCACACCGTACCTGCGCAGCCTCGCGTTCCTGCTGGCACCTGCCTCGCCTCCAATTAGGATCACCGACATGCGCCTGCCCGATTTCATTCTAGAGAACCTTGAGCCGATTCTGCAGGCTTGGGAAGATTTCGCCAGAACCATTGAGACGCCAGGCGCAGACCTCGATAGTGAGGCTTTGCGAGATCATGCTGAACAGATGTTGCGGGCAATAGTAAGTGACCTGAGAACAAAGCAGACGAAGCGAGAGCAAGCTGCCAAGTCTCAAGGCCAAGCCCCTTTAGATGATGAAGAAACCGCAGCTGAAATTCATGCAATGACGCGGTTAATGGCCGGGTTCACGATTGATCAAATGGTGTCGGAATATCGAGCACTGAGAACGAGCGTCGTCAGTCAGTGGATGAGGCAAGTTAAGGACGGCACGCCGATTAATGTCGACGACATGACCCGCTTCCACGAGGCCATCGATCAGGCTCTCGCAGAATCCGTCGCCAGCTACTCCCGCGCGGTTGAGGCGTCACGAAACGTGTTTTTAGGCATTCTGGGCCACGATCTGCGCACCCCCCTTGGGGCGATCTTGCTGGGTGCCGACGTGTTGAGGCGCTTAGAAGGGACCGGTGCCAGGGCAACCAAAGTTGCCAATCAGATATATACAAGCGTGCGTCGAGCCAGCCAAATTGTTGGAGATCTCCTTGATTTGACACGTTGCCAGATGGGGCCAGGCATACCTGTCAAACCGGCGAATATAGATCTTTCGCCCCTTTGCGAACGAGTCGTCGAAGAAATCCGAGCGTTTCATCCTGAGGCAATGATCTTGTTCAAAGCGAAAGCTCCAGTTCAAGGGCAGTTTGACGGTGCCAGAGTGGAGCAAGTCTTCTCGAACATAATTAGCAACGCTGTACAGCACGGAGATAATCAACTCCCTATCACGGTGGAGTTAGAGACCTCTGAGGGCTGCGCTATTTTCACCGTCCTTAACGATGGCGAGCCCATACCAGAGGACGTACTCCCGTTTATATTTAACCCTCTGGGGCGTTTCTCTCAGAGAGCTGCAATTGATCACGGACCGACGGAGGGGCTGGGGCTCGGCCTGTTCATCGCCTCAGAGATCGTGGCGTCACATAACGGCTCAATCGATGTCAGCTCTGACTCAGATCAAGGGACACTTTTTGTCGTGAGGCTTCCCATTGCCAATGGCATAACCTAACACCCCTTCCGGCAGCGATATTTTCCAGCAGGCTTTGGGGCCCGCCAACTTCCTCTTGGACTAACTTTTGCTAACAGGCCGCGAGCGTTGTCATCTGCTCCAGACCGATCCGATGTCAACATTTGTCAACATCGCGCCAGGTCCCGCACTCGATCCGATGTCAGGTTTTGTCACGTTCTGGTGCGCGCTCGATGACGGGTTTTGATAGGCCGCTGGCGCTGACCTAACGGCAGAAATCGGCTAAAAACGGTCACTCACTATCTAAGAAGTCCGAGCCAATTCAGTCTGTTCAAATCAGACCGAATAGAAACTCAGAGGCTCAATGAACCTTTGCCTTTGGGAGCCTGTCATTAGTGAAATGGGCGCGACCCGGTATCTCCGGCTAGACCTGTCGAAAGGTGAGTGTATGGCCGACATAGATGATTTTAGGTTTAGATCCCACGAGCTACTGGTTGAGCTTGATGCTGCCACTACCAAAATGATGATGATGGTGGTCTCGAAAAAAATTTCCGGGCCAGATTGGGATGACGCAGCTAAAAAGCATCAGGAAGCATACGAGGCTTGGATCTCTTTTCTTAACCCCGTTGCCCTCCTTCAGACGACCATCGTTAGCTCGTATTAAGTGGCCGGAACTTTCCCGAAGAACGAGGCTGGGCGCTACTAGGTGTTTTTTAATGCCTCTGTCGTTTCGGCAAGAATCGCCCCGGGGATATCTCCATGTCAGCTTTGGGTCGAAGCCTGCCAGTATCCACTCCGGTATCCAAGGTTTGAGGCTGCTCCGCCGCGGATACCACTCGCGTTGGATCGCACGCCAAACTAACCTTAAGATTGGTTTACAGGCCGCAGGGTTAGGGAGATATAAGTGACAGCTATCCGCCGATTCTGTTGAAAAAGTCGGTTTGTCCAAAACGCTCGGAAACTGATGGGTAAAAGCACCGATTTTGCGTGCTGCTACGTGAAATCCGAGTCGTGAACCTTCTGCCCAAAACACAGATTTCAATCTCGGGCGCGAACTTTTCTGCCGTGAAAACCGAAGCCGACTTTTTCAACAGAATCCGCCAAAAGTGGTCGCTCACCGTCGACAAAACCGAAAACGATTCAATGTTCTGGCGTGGTGTCTTTCTCAAGCAACACGGCACCGTCTCCGAGCAGACTTAAACGATCACCTGGATTGCGAAGCGGACAGTCGTCCATAGAAAGACACCCGCAACCGATACAGCCGTCAAGCTGGTCGCGAAGCTGGGTGAGGCTTCGAATCCTCTCAGTCAGCGTATCCCTCCAGATCGTGGAGAGATGCGTCCAGTCCTTTGCCGTCAGCGGTCGTCCGGATGGAAGCTCATCGAGCGCAGCCTTGATGGTCGCCAACGGAATGCCTGCGAGCTTTGCGACTTTGATGATGGCAATACGCCGGAGAGTATCGCGGGCATAACGACGCTGATTTCCCGCGCTCCGCATCCCCTGAATAAGGCCTTTCGCCTCGTAGAAGTGGACGGTCGCAATTGTGACACCGCATCGGCGGGCTAACTCTCCTACCGATAGAGGCACGCGCACATCAATCATGGATTTTTAACCCCTCTTGACCTCATCTATACATGAGGTTTTATAACGAGTGTCGACTTGCCTTAGCAAGCCCTCATGCGCTGTCGCGTGAGACATCTCGAAGTGGAGCTAACATGGACAAGCGTCACATTCCCTCTGATCAACATTCGCACGTCGAGCAACAGGCGGGTTGGGCCACCCTGCTGTCTGGCTCGAATGGACTACGCTCGCTCGCACTAGCAGGTGGCGTGATCCTCCACGCCGTCAACGTCTACATTGCCACCACGATTCTGCCGTCGGTGGTCGAGGATATCGGCGGCATCGACTATTACGCCTGGAATACCACGCTGTTCGTCGCGGCTTCTATCCTAGGTTCGGCGCTGTCTGCAAGGTTGCTTATCAGCGCGGGGCCACGCGGTGCGTACATCATTGCCGCCTTGGTGTTTGCGATCGGGACTTTAATCTGCGCGTTTGCCCCATCAATGCCTGTAATGCTCACGGGCCGTGTTGTCCAGGGACTAGGGGGTGGTTTTCTGTTCGCACTCTCCTACGCCATGATCCGGCTGGTTTTCAGTGAAGCCTTATGGCCGCGCGCAATGGCGCTGGTCTCCGGCATGTGGGGAGTAGCAACGCTAACCGGGCCTGCTGTAGGTGGCATTTTCGCTGAGCTCGGCGTATGGCGTGCGGCGTTCTGGTCGCTCATCCCAGTCGCCGCGCTGTTCGCCCTGTTGGCAATGGCCGTGCTGCCGAAACGCAACGCCGACAGGACTGAGCACTCCTCGCTTCCAATCGCCCAGCTCATTCTGCTGACGGCGGCGGTTCTCGCCGTTTCGGCCGGCAGCGTCTCGCCAACCCTCTCCTGGAACATTATCGGCCTGGCCACCGCCACCATCCTGACGGGCCTGCTGATAACCACGGAAAACCGGGCCCGACATAGGCTGCTACCAGCCGGTGCGTTCAGAATCACAACGGCACTGGGAGCGCTATATGCAACCATGTCGCTGCTTGCGGTCGCAGTGACCAGTGGAGAAATATTCGTGCCGCTGTTCCTTCAAGTCCTCCACCATCAGTCTCCGCTCGTCGCAGGTTATCTCGCAGCGCTCATGGCCGCTGGATGGACGCTGGGGTCAATCGCAAGCTCTGGGGTAAGCGGCAAAGGCATAAAGTGCGCGATCCTCGCCGGACCAATCCTTGGAGCGGCCGGCATGGTGGCGCTTACCGTTTTGATGCGAACGGAAAGCGATGGTGGTTGGATGTCGCTCACACCAATCTGCATTGGACTGATCGCCATCGGATTGGGTGTGGGGCTAGCCTGGCCACATCTGCTGACCCGGGTGTTTCAAGTCGCGTCGGCTGGCGAACAAGATTTGGCTGCCGCGTCTATTACAACCGTACAGTTGTTCGCCACCGCACTTGGCGCCGCTTTGGCCGGAATGGTCGCGAACGTTGCCGGACTAAGTGATCCTGGAGGTATCGCCGGCACGTCGAGCGCGGCTGCCTGGCTATTTGGAGTATTCGCGCTCGCGCCGATCATCGGCGTCTTCACTGCCCTGCGCGTGGTCCGATTTCACTCGAAAAATGGAGAGAGTCACAAGGCTTCACGCAACCGTTCACGCAGTGATATCACGAGCTGAGGGCGCACGAAGGCCCGTAACCTAGGTACGCTAATTGCGCACAGCAAGTACGCAGTTCGTTACGCACGGTTGGTACGCATTCAGGGTGCGTACCGGCAACAGGTTCGCACTTCTGGTTCGCCCCCTCTTACGCGAACCTGGTGCGAACCCGGCCAGCGGTTACCACGGGAAGTTACCAATGTAAGCGGTTTCCAGGCGATGGTTTCCACTGTGGTTTCCAGCGTTTTGCAGTGGTTTCCACTGGCAACCTGGCCAGGCCCAGACCAAACCCAGACGCGGGGTCGATTGGCCGGCACGCACGATCGCGCCAGCATTGAGTGTTGAAATCAACTCACCGTGTAGATCCCACCACGCTGGCGCCGGCATTTACTTTGACCACACTTTGACGGAACGCGAGACAGGCATCAGACCAAAACCACGCCGGGTGGGCGTCTGAGGCTTGCTCCATGCGGGGGCCGTCAAAGAACAGGACTTTGCCGTCTCATACCCCTGACAGACCCCAGACAGTTTTCCAGGCACCGGTGCTACGCTTCCTCGAAACACGGAGAGCCACCATGACGGACACCAAATTGATCGCCAGCCTGTTCGACCGCCTCAATCAAAACCAACTCGCCCTGGGCGCCGCGGTGGAGGAGCTTTCCAACTGGGTCGAGCAGCGCGGATCGCGCGGACATTGCCAACAACGTGCGCGGCGCTCTCGAAACGCTCGATGAGAACCTGGTGTTCATTCGCCAGGGAATTGCTGAGCTGACCGTCGCCGGGAGCCTGGGGCAGTAGTGACGCACGCCAAGATTCTGGACAGGCTCTAGACGGATTTTCGCCGACAGACCACGGGCAAATTGTCCGCAGCCCAAGCAATACGCCGCCGCCAGCGTTAAAGGTTGCGTGCTGGTGCTTGATGCTCGTCAAGTATTTTCCGAGGCGTCCAGCGACCTGACAGCAGGTCGGAGCAGGTGGTGAACGAGTTATTCACCCTGGAGCGGAAACCGGTCGGCTCGCCAGCTTGGCCAACCCCCGGATTCCAGGTAGCGGCTCACGTTCCGCTGGTAACATCTGCAGGTCATCTGCTGGCCCCGCTTCATTCCGGCGCCAGCATCAACCGCGCACCGAGGATAGAGCCGTGTCCGTTATTGACTGTGATTATCTACCCGCCGACAAAGTGGTGTTTCCGCCGGAGCTGGCGCTGCTGATCGTCAGGAAGGCCAGCGCGATGGCGGCAGCATTCGAGGAGCAAGCGCTCGACCAGCTCACCAAGGACGCCCGGCGTGCCCTTTCGCAGGGAACTGAGCCAAGGCGCGTAATCAGGGAAATGCGCTTGTAGGCGGAAAAGGGAACTGCCGGAACCTCGGTAGTTTTTCAAGTACCTGCCATACCGGAATGGGAGGTCAGCCATTGCTGTCTGCCTTGAAGGCTGACGCCGATCGCGACGCTCAGAGGCGTCATCATCCCGACGTGCTGAAAGCGCGTCCTAGCCGTAGAAACCCCGCTAACTACCAAGGTTTCTCACTTAATCATTACTCATTTTTGAGTTAGCTTAAGGCTGAATTCCAGATAATGTTTAGCGTATGCTAAGCGCATACCGTTAATTACGGTGGTCTCCCTGGGTTTTTTCAAGATAACTTTTCGGCCGGTTTGAGATATTTTTCTATATGCCTACGTTTACCCACCACGACCTTGAGCTTCTCAATCCCTCCTTCGACTCGGACCTAGTCGATGTACTGAGCGAGCTGGAGCATCTGCGTCGTCTAAGGCTTGAAGGCGATACGCCGCCGCAGGTGTTCTACCAACTCAAGTCGCTTTTCCATGCGCTGGAAAGCCTCGGCTCTGCGCGGATAGAAGGCAACCACACTACTTTGGCGGACTACATAGATAGCAAGGTAGAAGGTAAGGCCCAGGACACTGATCAGTTGCGCGAGGTTGCCAATATTGAAAAGGCAATGGATTACATTGAGCAGATCATGACGCCGGGCGCTGCGCTTACCGAGCAGACGATTCGCGAGCTACACGCGATGACCGTAGACGATCTGGTTCGTGAAGGCGACAAAACGCCAGGAGCCTATCGCAGCGGGGGTGTCAGAATATCCCAGTCTGATCACCTACCACCCGATTTCATCCAGGTTCAGGCTTATATGCAGGAACTTGTCGAATTCGTGAATCACGAAGACTCCCCGAAATATGACCTCATGAAGGTCGCACTCGCTCACCATAGATTTGGATGGATACATCCATTCGGCAATGGCAATGGTCGCGTGGTCAGGCTGCTGACCTACGCACTCCTGATGAAATATGGTTTCAACGTCAGCACAGGAGGCCGCGTCCTAAATCCTACGGCCGTATTCTGTAATGATCGTGAGCGCTATTACGCAATGCTGGCCACCGCCGACAAAGGAACGAAGGAAGGACTAGAGGAGTGGTGTACATATGTGCTGGAAGGCATTCGTACTGAGCTGGAGAAAGTCGATCGTCTCACGGACTACGCATATCTGACCAAATGCATACTCGTCCCTGCTGTGGCCTTCGCACGGGAGCGAGAATGGATCACTGAGACGGAAGAGGCAGTGCTGTCGGCCGCAATAAAATTGAAGGTCGTAAAATCTGCTGATGTAGCTGCCGTACTCCCTCAGCAGTCGAGCAATCAACGGACTTACCTGATCAAAAAACTGGTAGACCAAGGGATGCTTTTACCGCTAAGCGCAGGCGCGAGGCTGTACACAATCGGATTTTCTAACAATTATCTAATTCGAGGTGTGATCAAGTCACTCAGGGAGCAAGGGTTCATACCTGAGCAGCTAGAAAAACCATAAGCATCGATTTAAAGAAACAGTGAGCGGAAATAGCCCCTCCCTATACCACTTGAGGCTGGCGCAACTTGATGACCACTACCCTGATCCGGGGTGGTGCTGGCACGGGGAAATGGCAAGAATGCCTCTGTGTGGTCGAACTGCCACACGGCGCCAGCACCCTCGCCGCAAAAGTGTGGCGATGGCTCCTCAAAAGTGAGGAACGAGATAATCGGGCCACTTATGGACTGATCCATCAAAGGAGTGGTGGTGACCACACCTTTGCACTTGGGCGAGTTTGTCACGATGACGTTACCGTTCGTCGGGGATAGAGCGACGAACCAAGACGGCTTTTTCAGCCAGCGTGAAACGGGCCAAAAACACCCCAGCAGACAGCGCCGTGTATCCCCAGGTGTATCCCTTAAAAATACGAATAACCAAATAACGAATTAAAGCAGCAACTTACGTTACCAGTTCAAATGTCTGTGTACTACAGCAGTCTATAAATCACATCAAGAAGCCCGCGTCGTGCGGGCTTTCTTGTTTCTGGCTGTTCACCTCTGTCTACCCCTATCCGGCCATGCTTCAAAAATAACTGCGATCACTGCTGAGGTGGGCAATTGCGCGGACTTGCCCACCCATTTGCATTCGACCGGACCAGTCATTTGCATCGGATTTGACCAGCACGATTCGTGGGCATGACCGGCTGAGAACGACCCAAAGCTGACATTGGCGAAAGGCAGATATCGGCCAGGAGCGAACATCAAGTGCCTACAAATTCAGAGCCGCTTCACTCCGCACCAGACTGTTCCGCCCAAATCCCCCCGCCGCTGTACCTGCTCCTACCTAAACATTACCGGTTAGCATGACTCCTCATCCAAGGAGGTATTGCGCTATGCCAGACGCTACTAATCTCTACCTATTCATTGTTGCCGCCTTACTGCTGCTTATAGTGCCAGGCCCCAACATGGCAATCGTCACCAGCCACGCAGTCGCTCACGGCTGGCGAGCCGGCCTCGCGGCAGCACTCGGCATAACCCTGGCCGATTTGCTGATGACCGTCCTGGTTAGCGCGGGTCTAGGGGCGCTGGTGATGAGTTGGGCACCGGCGTTCGACTTGTTGCGGTGGGCAGGCGCTTGTTATCTGATGGGGTTGGCTTGGCAAGCATTGAAGGCTCCCCCTTCGGATACTGACACTCAACCTACACAGGCTTCATTGCGGAAAATCCTGGCCCGAGCCACGCTCAACAGCCTGTTAAACCCAAAGGCGCTGTTGTTCTTCATGGTATTCCTACCGCAATTCGTCACCGTCGGCACCAGCAGCGTCACGTTGCAGTTGATGTTCTTAGGTGTGCTGCTTGCGCTGATCGCCTTGGTGTTTCATTCCCTACTCGGATTTTGCGCCGGACGGCTTCATGCGCGCCTGCGCAACGGCTTGATCCCCAAACGCCTAGGCGCTTATGGCTTCGCTGCGGTAATGGCCGCTCTGGCAGCTCGCTTGGTCTTTCTAAACCGGCCGGTTTAAAGGCTCCAAGCCCGTCCGACGTCACATTTGTCAACATCGCGCCAGGCCCGCGCACTCGGTCCGATGTTAGGTTTTGCGAGGTTATGGTGTGCGCTCGATGACGGGTTTTAACAGGTTGCTGGCGCTGACCAAACAGCAGAAATCGGCCAAATAGCAGACATTGGGTTTGCTCAGTCAAGACGAGTATCCGGTTAAACGAAAGCCCCTGGATCTCTCGATTCAGGGGCTTTTATTGGGTGCTTACTGCGCCAGATGCAGCAACAGGAAATCGATGAATGCCCTCGATTTGTGGGGCAAATGCGGGCTGTTGGGAAACACCACGTTGACCGACTGCGAGGGCAGCGAATAGTCGGGCAACAACCGGATTAGCCGCTCGCTGGCGATATCGTCCTTGATTACCCAGGCGGGCAGCACCGAGACGCCTAGCGACGCCAACGCCATGGAGCGAATGGCCGTGGAAGAGTTGGATTCAAACTGATTAATCCCGTTGATCTCGACAGTCCCCAAGTGCGGATGGCTCAACGTCCACTGGGTCGGTGCCTGCAGGTTGCTGTTGGCGATCCACGGCACCGTATTCAGGTCCTGAGGATTCTGCACCGGGTGACGTGCAAGAAACGTTTCGGTAGCCACCAGGACAATTTCATAATCTGCCAGTTTACGGCTCTTGAAAGCCGAGTCCGCCAAATTGCCTAAACGGATTACCAGATCTAACTTTTCTGCCACCAGATCATTGAGTGACGAGTTGAAATTATAACAGATTTTTATTTCCGGATAGCGTTCTATAAATTGCGGTATCAACGGAAGAATATAGGCCTCGCCGTATTCACTGGTGGAACTGAAACGCAACTTTCCGGACACCCGATTATGCCCTTTTAATACATTATCGAAGGCATTATCGATGTCCGCGACAATACCTTTGAATTCTTCATAAAAGTCATGACCGATTTCGGTGAGGGATATATTTCGGGTATTTCTAATCAACAGCGTCGCTGACAGCACGTCCTCCAGCGCCTTGACATGCAGGCTGGCCATGGCCTTACTGATGCTCAGGTAATTGGCAGCCTTGGTGTAAGAACCAAAATCGACCACGGCCAGGAATGTCTGGACCCGATTAAGATGAGTGTGCATAGAAATATGGCTCACTGTTAAATCCTGTCAAACATTGTTTCAAGGATAGTCGTATCGACAGTTCAAGTCCACCGCCCCTATGCTTTACGGCAAAGGGGAAACAACATGACCTATCGCTACAAAGTTGCACTGATATTTCTGATCGGCTTTTTTATAGACTGCATTAATATCTTTATGTCGGCGGTCGCATTACCGAGTATATCGGCAGCGCTGCACGTTAGTACCTCAGACGTTGCCTGGGTGGCTAACGCTTATATTTTGGGGCTGACGCTGATCATTCCGGTCAGCACCTGGTTGGCCGGTCGTTTTGGCAGTCGGGAAATCCTCACCACCTCGATGATCGTGTTTACAGCCTCCGTGTGGATGTGTGGGCTGGCCGACAGTTTCAACGAGCTGGTGATCTGGCGCTTCGTCCAGGGGATTGGCGGCGGCCTGTTGATTCCTGTCGGACAGGCACTGACGTTTAACCTGTTCAAGGGCGAGCAGCGGGCAAAAATATCCACGTTGGTCATGGCCGTTGCCCTGATTGCGCCCGCCATTTCACCGACCATCGGCGGCGGCATCGTCGACAGCAGCTCCTGGCGCTGGGTGTTCTACAGCAACATCCCGTTCTCACTGATTGCGGCATTGCTGTCATGGTTCTGGATCAACGAAGCGCGACCGACGACTTTGCCCAGGCCCGACATCAAGGGCTTGCTGCTGGTCAGCGCCGCACTCGGCAGCCTATTGATGGGCATGTCGTTGTATGGCGGCGACGCTCCGGCATGGGTGGCCGCCCTCTTCGTCATGGCCGGCGTTACGTTCGTCGTGCTGTACGGGGTGCACTACCGCACCTGCAAAAATCCGATCATTGAACTGAGCCTGCTCAAAAGCAAAAAACTCAGCACCTCCATCTTTATCTATTACGCAATTCCCGGGGTGTTCACGGGGGTCAACTTGATGAGCATCTTCTTCCTGCAAAACACCCTGCACTTCAGCGCCCGACTGACAGGGATGTTCATGATCCTCTACGCCATCGGCGCATTCATCGCGATGCTGATCTGTGGCCGGGTCTATAACCGGATGGGCGCCAAGCGGCTGTTTGCCCTCGGCATGCTCTTGCACAGCGCCGGCATCGCCACCCTGTTACTGGTGAACGATCCCTCAGACTATCTGGTGATCGTCATCGCCTACAGCTTGATGGGGATCGGCGGCGGCATCGGTGCCAACACAGCACAAACCACGTCGCTGATGGACTTCGAGGGCAATGACACCCACAAGGCCAGTGTCATCTGGAACATCAACCGACAGATGTCATTCAGCATCGGCGCTGCCCTCTTCCTGATGGTTTTCAACCTGCTCTTGAAGCATTTCGATACCACCCAGGCCTACCACGTGACCTTTGCCATCGCCGCGCTGGTGGGCCTGTTCCCACTCTTTCAACTGAGTCAGTTGAACACTCAAAAGGACTGTCATGCACAACAAAATAGTTGAACAGGCGCACCACAGCATTCATCACGTGCACGAGCTGATCCACACCCTGTTCACCGACGCAAACGGTAAGGGGCAGGCCACGCTTGAACCACTGATATCGGCCTTTGCCGAGCAGTTCACCATGGTCACCACCTCGGCAGCCATTGTCAGCCGGGCGACAGTCGAACAGATGTTTAAAGGTGCAGTCGGCGCCAAGCCAGGCCTGGAGATCGTCATCAGCGATCTGCATACGGTCTGGCAGGAGGGCAACAGCGTGGCGATTCGCTACAAGGAAACCCATCGCCTCGGCCAGCGCGAAAGCTCACGGGTTTCGGTGGCGATCATTGGCATGCATCACCACAACGCCCAATGGATCTACCTGCATGAAACGCCGCTAAGCCAGGAAAGCTGACTCTCGTATGAACTACACAATCACTGATTGCCGAATGCTCTCGGCCTCTATCAAAGAAATCACCGTCAGCCCGCTAGCAACGGGGTGTGCGGTGCCGGCAGCGGGCGCACATTTCAAATGGTTCATCCCCGAGTTGAATGAATGGCGGCACTACTCGGCGGTACAGCTGGCAGACCGCACTACGCAGCAAGGCAGCGTCGTCTTTGCCATCCGGCTCACTGCCGACTCGGTCAGCAGTCGCTACATTCGTTCGCTGGCCGTCAACGACACCGTACAGCTCAATGGCCCGTTCAATACGTTCACCTACCCGCTCACTGAAGACGTCGGCAGGGACATTGCGATTGCCGGCGGCATCGGTATTACGCCGCTGACCGGGATCCTTCAACACCTGACGTCATTGAATCGAAGCGCCCACCTACACTATTTCGTTAGGAGCGACGATGACGCGGCCTATGCCTTGCCAATGCAGGCACTGCTGCAGGAACGCTTGCACCTGCACTTCTCCAATCGGCCCGAGGGCCGTCGCTCTGTCAGCCAGGTGCTGGCCGATCTGGCACCACATGACCGGCTCTACGTCTGCGGCCCGCAATCGATGCTCAACGAAGTATTTTGCCATGCCGAGGCCAATGGCCTGGCGCGCGAGCGCATCCATTTTGAAATCTTCAATGTGGTCCGTGAAGACGATGCGTCGGCCTTTGTGATTGACGCCGTCGAGTCGGGGGTCAGCGTCAACGTTAATTCCGATCAATCCTTACTCGAGGCGCTCGAGGCGGCCGGCCTGGACCCGCTCTATGACTGCCGGCGCGGTGAGTGCGGCGTCTGCGCAATAGAGGTCGTCGAGGGCGAAGTCGATCATCGCGATTTCATCATGAGCGAACAAGAAGCCGCCTGTAGCACAACGATTTATCCCTGCGTCTCGCGGGCCAAAAGCCAACGCCTGAAGCTGGCGATCTAACGAGGACAACCGTTTGGACAATTACTTCAACGGCAGAGAAGTGCACAAATCGCTCTTCCTTCATCAACAGATCTTTGAACAAGAACAACACAGCGTCTTCGCCGCCAGTTGGTG
Source organism: Pseudomonas sp. PSPC3-2 (assembly GCF_049897085.1). Classification (NCBI taxonomy): domain Bacteria; kingdom Pseudomonadati; phylum Pseudomonadota; class Gammaproteobacteria; order Pseudomonadales; family Pseudomonadaceae; genus Pseudomonas; species Pseudomonas sp. PSPC3-2. The sequence continues at coordinate 38,864 of NZ_JAFCVO010000008.1, read as the reverse complement.
CTACGTGGGGCACGACAGTCTGATCCCGCAGCCTGGTGACTTTTTCACCACCGACATTGCCCAACAACCCTTGGCAATGGTCCGGCAAAAAAATGGCGAGATTATTGTCTTGCATAACCGCTGCCCGCACAAAGGCGTAAAAGTGTTGGCCGAGCCTCGCGGTAACGTCGGCCGTTTCATCCGCTGCCCTTACCATGCGTGGACATTCAAGACCGATGGCGAACTGTTGAGTATTCCGGTGAAGAAGGAATACGACGATTGCGACCTCAGCACGTGCTCTGCCCACAGAGGCATGCAAGCCGTCGCGGCGGTGGAGAATTATCGCGGTTTTGTGTTTGTCCGCCTCCAGGCGGAAGGCATCGATTTCAACACGTTTTTCGGCGAGTCATTATCGACACTGGACAACATGGTGCTGCGCTCCCCCCGTTGCACTCGAACGGTCGCCCTCGGTGCTCGGCGGCGCCATGATGATCGGTGGCACCATTGTCGGCGCAGGCATGTTTTCGCTGCCGGTCGTCATGTCCGGCCTGTGGTTCTATGGCTCCGTCGCGGTCCTATTGTTTGCCTGGTTCTGCACCTTGCATTCCGGGTTGATGATTCTTGAGGCCAACCTCAACTATCGTCCGGGTGCCAGTTTTTCAACGATCACCAAAGACCTGTTGGGTCATCGCTGGAATGTGTTGAACGGCTTGAGCATCGTCTTTGTCCTGTACACGCTGACCTACGCCTACATCTCGGCCAGTGGTTCAGTGATTCATCACAGCGCCCAGTCATTGGGCGTGAATCTATCGGCGCGGGCCGGGGGCCTGTATTTCACCCTAACGGTATCGGTCATTGTGTGGCTGAGCACGGCAGCGGTGAGCCGGGTGACCACGGTGATTTTCGGTGCAAAAATCTTCGCGTTTTTCCTGACCTTCGGCGGGTTGCTCGATCATGTGCAACCGGCGACGCTGCTCAATCGCAACGCAACGGACAGCCACTACCTCCCTTACCTGCTGATGACCCTGCCCTTCTGCCTGACGTCCTTCGGCTTTCACGGCAACGTGCCCAGCCTGATGAAACACTTCGGCAAAGATCCGCAGCGTATCCGGGCCTGCCTGGTCAGCGGCACCCTCATCGCGCTAGGTCTCTATGTCGTCTGGATAGTGTGCAGCATGGGGAACATTCCCCGGGACGGGTTCAAAGATATCGCTCAGCGTGGCGGGAATATCGACGTACTGATCAGCGCGTTAGGGGCCATGCTCAACAGCGCGAAAATCGACGTGTTCCTCAGCCTTTTTTCCAACTTCGCCGTCGCCTGCTCCTTTCTTGGTGTGACTCTGGGGCTGTTCGATTATCTGGCCGACGTACTGGGGTTTGACGACAGTCCGCGAGGTCGCCTGAAAACCGCAGGTACCACCTTCCTGCCGCCCATGCTCTGCGGGCTGTTGTGGCCCGAAGGGTTTATCCATGCAATCGGTTTCGCCGGTCTGGCGGCGACCCTCTGGGCCGTGATTACCCCTGCATTGCTGGCCAGCGCATCACGTAAACGCTTTGGCAGCCCGCGGTATCGCGTGTGGGGCGGCCACCCCATGATTGCCCTGGTGCTGTTTTTCGGCGTGATCAGTGCGGCTTCACATGTGCTGTTTTCCTTGGGCCTGTTGCCGGTCTGGCGTTAGCGGCCCTGAACACCATTTGGTTTTCCGAACGCGACCTGTCGGTCGATTCGGTTAACCTGATTACTCATTGTGAAAAATCACGCCATAAATATTTAATCTCATTAAAAATCAATAAGACAACCACATATACAACGTCAATTACGCCTTGACCATAGACGAGATGGAACCCGGGACCATTTCTGTCGCCGTGCCGTGCCGCTACGCGAACGCAGCGGAAAAGTGGTGGCTGCGATCAGCTTCGCCTCCAACCGTTCACGGCGTACCCCCGTGGACCTCACCAATAACGTGCTGCCTCATTTGCAGGCACTGGCACGGCAAATGGAATCGACCACCGGCAGTTATCGGGACCAGGGACAACTCAACCCTCCAGCGCGACGACCAACCCCTTCACACCTCAAGGTTTACCGGGCGACGGCCGATACCCTTGGACAGTCCACGCAAAAGACCTAGCGAACTCAATACGCCATGAATAGAAGCCTTCGTTTCAGTCACAAAATTCTGTTGGCCGTGTCGCTGATTGTGATGCTCGCCTTCACCCTATTCACGTTGTACAACGACTATTTACAGCGCAATGCAACTCGCGTCAGCCTGGAAAACTATTTGACTGAAATGGGTGACTCTACCTCCACCAATATTCGTAACCTGCTGGAGGGGCGGATTAATTTGGTGAGGAATCTGGCGCAGAACATTGCCAGGGAGCCTGCCAATGCCGAGACGCTGATGGATGAGAGCGTCCTGACCTCAAGTTTTCTCACCGACTACCTAGGCAAGGTCGACGGCAGTTTCAGTATTCGTCCGAACACCAAGATGCCCGATGGCTATGACCCGCGCTCCCGCCCTTGGTACAAGGACGGTATGAACGCCAACGGCGCCATACTGACTGAGCCTTATATTGATCTGGCCACCAACAAGATGGTCATTAGTGTCATCAGCAAGGTTTCCAGCAGCATCGGTGTGGTCGGCGGTGACCTGGCGTTGGATGGCCTGGTGGAACTCATCAACTCGTTGAACTTTGGCGGCATGGGCTATGCCTTCCTGGTCAACGATCAGGGCAAGATACTGGTGCATCCGGACAAAGCGCTGGTCATGAAGTCGCTTTCGGATTTGTACCCTGCACACACACCGAAACTTTCCGGCGAGCTGACCGAGGTCCAGTTCAACGGGCAAGCCCGCTTGCTGAGCTTCGCACCGATCAAAGGTCTACCTTCCGTCAACTGGTACATCGGTCTCTCAATCGATAAAGACAAGGCTTACGCGACGCTGAGCCAATTCCGCTATTCGGCGGTGATTGCCACCATCGTTGCGGTGATCCTCATCATCGTCCTGCTGAGTTTACTGATCCGCATACTGCTGCAACCGCTGCACATTATGACCCGCGCAATGGAGGACATTGCCCAAGGCGAAGGTGACCTCACCAAACGCCTGGTCATCCACACGCAAGACGAGTTCGGCACCCTGGGCAATGCGTTCAACGATTTTGTCGAACGTATCCACACCTCGATCCGAGAAGTCTCCTCAGCGACCGAGCACGTCAACGAAGTGGCCATGCGCGTGGTCAGCGCCTCCAACTCATCGATGCTCAACTCCGACGAACAGGCCAGCCGTACCAACAGCGTCGCCGCTGCCATCAACGAACTCGGTGCCGCTGCTCAGGAAATAGCCCGTAATGCCGCTCAGGCCTCGCAACAGGCCAGCGACGCGCGGGGTCTGGCCGAGCAGGGTCAGCAAGTGGTCGAGCGCAACATCAGCGCAATGCATCAGCTGTCGGAAATGCTCAGCGCGTCGAGTACGAATATCGAATCGCTGAACAGCAAAACGGTGAATATCGGTCAGATCCTTGAGGTGATCACCAGCATCTCCCAGCAAACCAACCTGCTCGCGCTCAACGCCGCCATCGAGGCCGCACGGGCCGGGGAAGCCGGACGCGGGTTTGCGGTAGTGGCCGATGAAGTGCGCAACCTGGCGCATCGCACCCAGGAGTCGGCACAACAAGTGCAAACGATGATCGAGGAGCTGCAAGTCGGCGCCCGGGATTCGGTCAGCACCATGAGCGACAGCCAGCGCCATAGCCAAGACAGCATGGAAATCGCCAACCAGGTCGGCGAGCGCTTGAACAGCGTGACCCAACGCATCGGCGAGATCGATGGCATGAACCAGTCGGTCGCCACCGCCACCGAGGAGCAGACCTCGGTGGTGGAGTCGATCAACATGGACATTACCGAGATCAACACGCTCAATCAGGAAGGCGTGGAAAACCTGCAATCGACCCTGCGCGCCTGCGCCGACCTGGAACAGCAGGCGGCACGGCTGAAGCATCTGGTGGGCAGTTTCCGCATCTGACCTATTCCAGGCACCGATCCATAGACGTTCACAGCCGCCTATGAATCCCCAAGAAGCCCGCCTCGTGCGGGCTTTCTTGTTTCTGCGATTCCACTCTGTGGCGGGAATGGATGGCGCGGTTACAGCATGCGCAAATCCAGCGGGTAAAGCCTGTTGCCCAGCGAACACTTCTGTCTTTGCGCACAACTGTTTGCCAGGCAACAGCGTTTCAACACTTGCCCTCTTCCAGCGACACTCATCGCCGCACACAAACCAATCATTACCTTATAAATCAATAACTTAATGAATTGGTACGATGCTTGCTCTCTTAGAACTATCGGCCACAGCCACAGACTTGTTCCAACAAGCGCCTCTATAGAGCCGTGCCGGCCCTGCGTTGCACAACCTGCTGCCGTCTTACCTTACCCAAGGCAGCGGGCTTCTTATTTTTGCAGCGAGGAGCGTGTTGATGAGTCTTGATATCTTTTGGTTTCTGCCCACGTCCGGCGACACCCGTTATCTGGGCCGATCCGACAGCGGCCGCCCGGCCACCAACAAATACATGCAGCAAATCGCGGTAGCCGCCGAGAGCCTGGGCTATGACGGGGTGTTGATTCCCACCGGCAGCAGTTGCCTGGACCCGTGGATTACCGCCGCCAGCCTGGTCCCGGTCACCCATCGCCTGAAGTTGCTGGTGGCGCTGCGCACCTCGCTGGGCAACCCCACCGCTTCGGCCCGTCAGGCGGCCACACTGGACCAGGCCAGCAACGGCCGCTTGCTGCTCAACGTGGTGCCCGGCGGTGATGCCACCGAGTTGGCCGCCGACGGTATTTTCCTCGACCACGACCAACGCTACGAAGCCGCTGGCGAGTTCCTGAGCGTTTGGCGGCGCTTGCTCAGTGGCGAGGTGGTGGATTTCACCGGCAAGCATGTGCGCGTCGAAGGCGCGCAGAACTTCTTCAACCCCGTGCAGCAACCGCACCCGCCCTTGTATTTTGGCGGGTCGTCCCCGGCCGCCCATGAGCTGGCGGCCCAGCAGGTCGACGCCTACCTGACCTGGGGCGAACCGCCGGCGGCCGTGGCCGCGAAAATCGCCGATGTGCGCGAGCGCGCGAAAAAATATGGGCGCACGCTACATTTCGGCGTGCGCCTGCATGTGATCGTGCGTGAAACCAACGAGCAGGCCTGGGCGGCGGCCGAAGAACTGATCAGCCACCTCGACGACGATGTGATCGCCGACGCGCAAAATAATTACGCCAAGATGGACTCCGAAGGTCAGCGCCGTATGGCCGCCTTGCATGGCGGACAGCGCGACAAGCTCGAGGTCTCGCCCAACCTGTGGGCCGGTGTCGGCCTCGTGCGCGGAGGCGCCGGCACGGCGCTGGTCGGCGACCCTCAGACCGTGGCCAAGCGCCTGCAGGAATATGCCGACCTCGGCGTAGACCGCTTTGTACTGTCCGGCTACCCGCACCTGGAAGAGGCTTTCCGCTTTGCCGAACTGGTGTTCCCGCTGTTGGGCAAACAGCCTGTCACGGTCCGCGACCAAGTACTCACCGGCGGCGCGTTCGATGTGCGGGCCGGCCACACATCGGTCAAGGATGAGGCCACGGCATGAACGTGATTGATATGCGCTGCCGCCCGGCGTACCTGCACGATTTTTTCGGCGCCACCCCAGGCAGCGCCGAGACCGCCACCGCCCGCTGGCTGAACCGGCGGGTGGGCACGCGTGGCGACGACGAGCACTTCGCCCGTTCGCGCACACCCCAGGGGTTTCTCGATGAAGTGCGCGACGCCGGGTTGAGCCGGGCGGTGGTGGTCGGTCGGCACACGCCCGGCCAGCATCTGCCCAACGACCTGATTCACAGCATCGTGCGCGACCACGCCGAATTGCTCGGCATCGCCAGCATCGACCCGGCGTTGCAGGGCATCGACGGCGCGCTGGGCGAAATCGAGCGCGCCATCTCGGGGCTGGGCCTGGCCGGGATCGACCTGGAGCCAGGGTTTGGCGAACCGGCCAGGCAGGCGGATGACCCGCTGTACTGGCCGATCTACGAGCATTTGCAGGCACGCGGCATTCCGCTGTTTCTGATGAGCGGGCCGACCACCCCGGACCCTGCCTTCAACAACCCCGAACACCTGGCCAAGGTCGCCCGGGCGTTCCCGCAGCTGTCGATCGTCTGCTACCACGGCTACTGGCCCAACGTGCAGCAAGCGCTCGGCGTGGCGTTTCGCTACCCGAACATCTACCTGGTGCCGGACATGTACCTGTTCCAGCCCGGCAGCGACGCCTACGTGCAAGCGGCCAACGGCTTTCTGGCAGAACAGTTGCTGTTCGGCTCGTCCTATCCGTTCCGCCCAATTCGTCAATCCATCGAGGATGTCCTGCGCCTGGGTTTCAAACCCGAGGTGCTCGACAACGTCCTCTATGGCAATGCCGCCCGGCTGTTTGGGCTGTAGAACACCTCGCGCTACACCCCGGGACCGGCCGTCATCCAGGGGCGGCCCGGCGCTGTTTTCAACATCAAGGAGTTCCCCTGTGACCACCCCCCACGATCCTGTGCACGTCGCCCGCCGCCTGGCGGCCGACTGGGCCAGTACGGCTGCCGAGCGTGACGAGCGCGGCGGCACGCCCAAACGCGAGCGTGATGCCCTGCGCGACAGCGGCCTGCTGACCCTGAGTATTCCCTGTGAATTCGGCGGCCTCGGCGCCAGTTGGAGCGACACGCTGAACATCGTGCGCGAGTTCGCCAAGGTCGACAGTTCGATGGCCCATGTGTTTGGTTTCCAACACTTGATGCTGGCTACTGTGCGCCTGTTCTCGCGACCCGATCAGTGGCAGCCCTGGCTGGAACAAACCGTCCGCCAGCGCTGGTTCTGGGGCAACGCCCTCAACCCGCTGGACACCCGCACCGTGGCCACGCGTGTCGACGGCGGGCGCGAGTTTACCGGGATGAAGAGCTTTTGCTCCGGCGCCAGCGACTCCGACCGCCTGATTGCCTCGGCGCTGGAGGACAGTGGCGCAGGCAAACTGCTGATCGCCGCCATCCCCACCGACCGCGTCGGCATTACCCTGCTCAACGACTGGAACAATATGGGCCAACGCCAGACCGACAGCGGCAGCGCCCGTTTCGAACGCGTGCGGGTGGCCGAGGATGAACTGCTGCTCGACCCGGGCCCGCTGAGCACGGTGTTTTCCGGGCTGCGACCGCTGTTGGCGCAACTGACGTTCGTCAACCTGTTCCTCGGCATTGCCGAAGGCGCCTTTGAGCAGGCGCAGCACTACACCACCCACGAAGCACGCGTCTGGTTCAAGTCCGAGGTCGAGCGGGCGGTCGACGACCCTTATGTGCTGGCCCACTACGGCGAGTTCTGGGTCGGCCTGGAGGCGGTACGCGCCCTGGCCGAACGGGCCAACGCGTTGTTCGACAAGGCCTGGAACTGCGGCGAACAGCTGCGCGCCGAGGAGCGCGCGAACCTGGCCCTGGCCATCGGCAGCGCCAAGGTCCATGCCACCCGGGTCGGCCTGGACCTGAGTTCGAGGCTGTTTGAGGTCACCGGCGCCCGCGCCACCCACGCCTCGCGGCGCTTTGATCGCTACTGGCGAAACCTGCGAACCCAAACCTTGCACGACCCGGTGGACTACCGCATCCGCGAACTCGGCGAGTGGGCCTTGAAGCAGAAACCGCCGACGCCGAGCTTCTATTCCTGACGCCCGCGATCACGGCCAGGCAGGGTCGGTGTTCGCCAGCGTTCACCCAAACAACAAAGTGTTGCCCCAGTGATAGGCACCCAGCCCAAAAGTCGGCAAAACCCCAGGTATTACAGCCCGTTAGCACTCGGCATGAACTATGCAATTACCTCCTTAAACCACGATTGAACCGCCGTGCGCGCCCCATGAATCAAGACAACTGGAGTTAATCGACTATGGCTTCCCGCATTATCCTCAATGCGTTTGAAATGACCTGCGTGAGTCATCAGGCTGCGGGCACCTGGCGTCACCCTGACAGCCAGGCATGGAAATACAAAGACCTCGATTACTGGGTCGAGTTGGCCAAGCTGCTTGAGCGCGGCTACTTCGACTCGGTGTTTATCGCCGACGTCGTCGGCGTCTATGACATCTATCGCGGCTCGGTGGAAACCTCCCTGCTCGACGCCGACCAGGTGCCGGTCAACGATCCCTTCTTTCAAGTGCCAGCCATGGCCACCGTCACCCAGCACTTGGGCTTTGGCGTGACCTCGGCGCTGACCTATGAACAGCCTTACGCCCTGGCGCGAAAGTTCTCGACCCTCGACCATCTGACCAAGGGCCGCGTGGCGTGGAACGTGGTGACCTCGTACCTCAACAGCGCGGCGGTCAACCTGGGCCTCAAGCAACAGATCTCGCACGACGAACGCTATGACATCGCCGATGAGTTTCTGGACGTGACCTACAAACTGTGGGAAGGCTCCTGGGATGAAGACGCGGTGCTGCGTGACCGTGAGCGCGGGATCTTTACCGACCCGAGCAAAGTCCACCCGATCGGTCACAAGGGCAAATACTACGATGTGCCGGGCATCCATTTGTCCGAACCGTCGCCACAGCGCACCCCGGTTATTTTCCAGGCCGGTGCCTCCAGCCGTGGCCGGGCGTTTGCCGCCAAGCACGCCGAAGGGGTGTTCATCAGCCCGGCCACCGCAGAACAGGCGCGCGAGGTGTCCGATGACATCCGCCACCGCGCCGTGGAAGCGGGCCGTAGCCGTGATTCGGTCAAGGTGTTCACGCTGTTGACGGTGATCACCGCTGAAAGCGATGAAGCCGCGCAAGCCAAATACCGCGACTACCTGAGCTATGCCAATGGCGAAGGCATGTTGTCGTTTTACGGCGGTTGGACCGGCATCGACTTTTCCGAATACGACCCGGACCAACCCCTGGAGGCCATCGACAACGACAGCATCCGCTCGGTGCTGGAACTGCTCGCCACCGCCGACCCCGACCGCAAGTGGACGCCACGCGACATCATCAAACACCGCAGCATCGGCGGCCTGGGCCCGGTGTTGGTGGGCGGCCCGAAAACGGTGGCCGACGAAATGGAGCGCTGGGTGGACGTCGGTGGTATCGACGGCTTCAACCTGGCCTATGCGATCACCCCGGGCACCTTCGAAGACCTCGTCGAGTTCATCGTTCCGGAGCTGCAACGCCGGGGCCGTGTCCGCACGTCCTATGACGGCGCCACCCTGCGTGAAAACCTGCTCGACGGCACTTCGCCGTATGCCGCAGACGACCATCCGGCGGCACGTTATCGCGGTGCATTCAAAACCGGCGCGAACGCCACCGATCACACCAAACCGTCCACATTCTCTGACCTGACTTGACGTTTATCTGCGCTGAAGAGGAATCCATTCCATGTCCAGTTTCGCCACGCTGAACACACTGTCTGTCGGTACTGATTACGACGCGCTCGCCGCACGTTTTCGACCGATCTTTGCGCGTATTGCCGAGGGCGCGGTCGAGCGCGAACGCAGCCGCACGCTGCCGTTCGAACCGATCAAATGGCTCAAGCAAGCCGGGTTCGGCGCCGTGCGTGTGCCGGTCGAATTCGGCGGGCCCGGCGCCTCGCTGCCGCAACTGTTCCAACTGTTGATTGAACTGGCGGCCGCCGACTCCAACGTGACGCAAGCCCTGCGCGGGCATTTTGCGTTTGTCGAAGACCGCCTCAACGCCCAGGCATTCAGCCCGCAGAACGCCTGGTTCGAGCGGTTTGTGGCCGGGGAGCTGGTCGGCAATGCCTGGACCGAAGTCGGCGACGTGAAGATCGGCCAGGTGATTACCCGAATCAGCCGCCAGGGCGAGCAATGGGTCGCCAACGGCACCAAGTTCTACAGCACCGGCAGCCTGTTCGCCGACTGGATCGACCTCTACGCCCAACGGGACGACACCGGTGCCGACGTGATCGCAGCGGTCCGCGTGCAGCAACCGGGTGTGCGGCAAAGCGACGATTGGGATGGCTTCGGTCAGCGCACCACTGGCAGCGGCACTTCCGTGTTTGAAAACGCAGTGGTCGAAGACGACCACCTGATCGACTTCTCCACGCGCTTTAAATACCAAACGGCGTTTTACCAACTGACCCTGCTGGCCGTCCTGGTCGGGTCGGGGCAGGCGGCCGTGCGAGAGGTGGCCCAACAGGTCCGTGTTCGCGCCCGCGTGTTCAGCCATGGCAATGCGCCGGCGGCGCGTGACGATGCGCAGGTGCAGCAGGTGGTCGGCAAGGCCTCGGCGCAGGTCTACACGGCTGAAGCGGCGACCCTGCGCGCCGCACAGGCCTCACAACGCGCCTACGTGGCACACTTCGCCAAGGATGCGCAGGCCGAACGCGAGGCCAATATTGCCGCAGAGCTGGAGTCGGCCCAAGCGCAAGTGGTGATTGCCGATCTGGTGCTTCGCGCCACCAGCGACCTGTTCAACGCCTTGGGCGCATCCGCCGCACGCGCGAGCCTGCAACTCGACCGACACTGGCGCAATGCGCGCACTGCCGCCTCACATAATCCATTGATCTATAAAGAGCGGATCCTCGGTGACTGGGAGATCAATGGCACCGAACCGCCCTACGTGTGGCAGATCGGCGGTGGCAGCCAGCAAAACCACGCGCAGAAATAGCACCAGAGCGTGTAAACCGCGAGCTGAAAATGCCCCGGCCTGTCGGGGCATTTTTCTGAGACACCGAAAAAGCTGCGCCGCACCCTTCCCGGCAGCTTGCATGCGCGCAAAAAAACACGCCTTCTGTATTTTGACGCTCCCCAGAGCCCGCTGTTAGTGTCCAACCTCCCCGCACGCATGGAGTACACCACGGTGAAACTGGACATCTACCAAGTCGACGCCTTCAGCCAACACCCCTTCGGCGGCAACCCTGCAGCGGTGTGCCCACTGACCGAATGGCTGAGCGACGCGCAACTGCAAAACATCGCCGCCGAAAACAACCTGTCCGAAACCGCCTACTTCGTCCCCCGCGACGGTTTTTATGAGCTGCGCTGGTTCACCCCGACCGTCGAAGTCGACCTGTGCGGCCATGCCACGCTCGCGGCGGCGTGGGTGTTGATTCATGCGTTGGCGGATGCGCCTGAGGTGCTGCGGTTTGCAACCCGCAGCGGCGAGCTGCGGGTAACACGCGAGGGCGATGAACTGGCGATGGACTTCCCGGCGAAAGCGCCACAACCGTGCGAGCCGCCTGCCGCAATGTTGAGCGCGCTGGGGATTGAACACGCCGAGGTGTTCGGCACCGATGACTACATTGTGTTGCTCGACGATGAAGCCCAGGTTGCTGCGCTCACGCCGGACTTCGCCCAGCTCAAGGGCCTGCCCAAACGCGGGATTGCGGTGACAGCCAAGAGCACGCGGTTTGATTTCATTTCCCGTTGGTTCGGGCCGAATGTGGGGGTCAATGAAGACCCGGTCACCGGTTCCGCGCATACCTCGCTGGCGCCGTTCTGGGCCGAGCGCCTGGGCAAAACACGCCTGAGCGCCGAGCAAGGCGGTGCGCGCAAAGGCCAGTTGCGCTGTGTCCTCAAGGGCGACCGGGTGATTATTTCCGGCAAGGCCGTGCTGTATATGCAAGGCACGATTTACCTGTAAAAAGCAGTACCCCTAGAACAACAGATCATTCTCAACATGAACGGAGTTCAGCGCGTGTTTTCGATTGCCCGCCGTCAACTGACGGTCATTGCCGCAACCCTGGCCCTTGTGGCCTGCCACACCCCGGTCAACGAACCGCCTCCGGCGCCGGAGTTGGGCTCGGGCTATCGCAGCGACCTCAGCCCGCGCTACGCCGAGCGCCATATGGCGGCGGCCGCCAACCCGCTGGCGGCCGAGGCAGGGCGCGAGATGCTGCGCCAGGGCGGTTCGGCCATCGATGCGGCGATTGCCATGCAGGCGGTGTTGACGCTGGTGGAGCCGCAGTCGTCGGGGATTGGCGGCGGTGCCTTCATCATGCTGTGGGACGGGCACACCGTGCACGCGTATGACGGCCGGGAAACCGCACCGGACGGGGCGACGGAGCGCCTGTTCCTCAAGGCCGACGGTCAGCCGATGGGGTTCACCGCAGCGCAGATCGGCGGGCGCTCGGTGGGTACGCCGGGGGTGTTGCGAGCGCTGGAGATGGCGCACAAGAAGAGCGGGCATCTGCCATGGGCCCGGTTGTTCGAGCCGGCGATTCGTCTGTCGGAACAGGGTTTCGCCATCTCGCCGCGCTTGCACAGCCTGATTGCCGCAGACCGTTTTATCCCACAGTCGCCGGAGATGGCGGCCTACTTTCTGAACGCCGATGGCACGCCCAAAGCCACCGGCACGCGGTTGAAAAACCCGGCACTGGCGGCGGTGTTCAAGCGCATCGCCAAGGAAGGCCCGGACGCGCTGTACCACGGCCCGATTGCCGACGAAATCGCGCGTAAGGTGCAGGGCCACCGCAACGCGGGCAGCCTGTCCCCGGCGGACCTTAAAGCCTACGTGGCCAAAGAACGTGCGCCGCTGTGTAGCGACTACAAGCGCTGGAAAATCTGTGGCATGCCGCCACCGTCGTCGGGCGGGATTGCCATCGCGCAAATCATGGGCACGTTGCAGGCCCTGGAAGCCCGCGACCCGCGCCTGGCCATCGCGCCCATGACGCCGCTAAAGAGCGCCTCGCCCGCTGGCCTTGAGCCCACGCCCGAGGCGGTTCACCTGATCGCCGAAGCCGGCCGCCTGGCCTTTGCCGACCGCGCGTTGTATGTGGCCGATGCGGACTTTGTGCCGGTGCCGGTCGCAGGCCTGGTCGCCCCCGACTACCTGGCCCAGCGCGCCGCCTTGATCGGTGAACGCAGCCTGGGCGTCGCCAAGCCGGGCCAACCAGCGGGCATTCAAGTGGCGTATACCCCGGACCGCTCGCCGCTGCGCATCTCCACCTCGCAAGTGGTGGCGGTGGATGACCAGGGCGGCGCCGTGTCGATGACCACCACGGTGGAGGCCGCGTTCGGCTCCCACGTGATGGTCCAGGGCTTTTTGCTCAACAACCAGATGACCGACTTCTCGTTCATTCCCGAGGAAAACGGCCAGCCGGTGGCCAACCGCGTGCAACCCGGCAAACGCCCGCGCTCAGCCATGGCGCCGACCCTGGTGTTCGACCGCCACAGCGGTGAATTGCTGGCTACGCTGGGGTCGCCGGGCGGTTCGCAGATCATCGAATACGTGAGCAAATCCCTGGTGGCGATGCTCGACTGGCAGCTCGACCCGCAAGCCGCCATCAGCCTACCCAACTTCGGCAGCCGCAATGGCGCAACCGAACTGGAAAGCGGCATGTTCAGCCCGGCGTTGAAACAGGCGCTCAAGGACAAGGGCCATGCACTGAGCGAGATCGAGATGACCAGTGGCATCCAGGCGATCGTTCGCACGCGGGATGCGCAGGGCAAGGTGATGCTGAGCGGCGGTGCCGATCCTCGGCGGGAGGGCGAGGCGTTGGGTGATTGATGCTTACGCTGACGCCAAGGGCGCTACCGAGCATACTCCAGCGCATATCCTGTACAAGATCGCGAAGGACATGAAACATGCCACTCACTGAGAAACAACTGAAGGAACGTGACGCCAAACGCAATATCGGCGAAGAGTTACTGACCGCCATTCAGGAGGTCAAAGCAGGGCTTTACGGCGCAGTACACCCGGTCGAAATCACTCGAGCCGCCGACACTAGAAGTAAGACCGGACGTTTTCCGGGAAGTCCTCAGTAACGCCTAATGGCGTTACTGACGCGCCGGCCGATGACTATCGGCTGATCTTCAAGCCCTTACGCCCCGCATGCCGCTCCAACGCCAACTCAATCAAGCGGCTGACCAACTCGCTGTAACTCATCCCCGCCGCCTGCCACAACTTGGGGTACATGCTGATGCGGGTAAAACCCGGCAACGAGTTGATTTCGTTGATCAGCACTTCGCCGTCCTCGGTGAGGAACACATCGACCCGCGCCAACCCTGCGCACCCCAACACCTCGAACGCTTCGACGGCCAGGCGGCGAATCCGCTCGCTGGCTTCAACGCTGATATCGGCCGGCACCACCACCTGGGCCGCTTGGTCGTCGATGTATTTGCTGTCGTAGGAATAGAAGCCGCTGCTCACCACGATCTCGCCGCAACCGCTGGCGATCGGATTTTCGTTGCCCAGCACGGCGCATTCGATCTCGCGGCCCTGGACGGCAGACTCCACCAGCACTTTCTCGTCAAAGCCCAGGGCCAGTTCGGCGGCGGCTTGGTATTCGGCCTCGTCGTTCACTTTGCTCACGCCCACCGAGGAGCCTTGGTTGGCGGGTTTGACGAACATCGGCAAGCCGAGCTTGCGCACCGCCATGTCAAACGAGGTGCGCGCCGCGTTGTTGCGGTTGAGGGTGATAAACGGCGTGACGGCAATACCGGCGTCGCGCAGCAGGCGTTTGCTGATGTCCTTGTCCATGCATACTGCCGAGCCGAGCACGTCGGAGCCGACAAAAGGCAGGTCGGCCATGCGCAACAGACCTTGCAGGCAGCCGTCCTCGCCGAGGGTGCCGTGGACGATGGGGAAGATCACGTCGATGTGGGCCAGCAGGCCGCTGCCGGTGGTTTCCACCACTTGCTGGCTGGCCTTGCCCGGCACCACCGCCAGTTCGCGGTTGGACTGGTTGAGGGCGATCAGCGCCGGGTTTTCCTGGTTGATCAGGAAGTTCGAGGTGTCGTTAAGGTGCCAGTGGCCGGCCTTGTCGATGCCGATCAGCACCGGCTCGAAGCGCGAGCGGTCGAGGGCATCGACGATGTTGCGCGCCGACTGCAGCGAGACTTCGTGCTCGGCCGAACGACCACCAAAAATAATCCCTACGCGCACCTTGCTCATGACCCGACCTCACTGTTGAAAGTAAGGCTTCTTACCATGAGCGGTCAGCGATTCGCTACCAGATGTACACCGAACAGCATGTAGCACCCCCCCGCAAAACGGTCGAGCCATTTGCGCGAGCGGCTGTAGAGGTCGGCCATGCGCTCACTGGAAAACACCAGGGCCACGCTGGAATACCAGCTGAACGACAAGGTGGCCATGATGATCACCGCCAGGGTCAGCAGCATCGGTGACGGCGACGGCGGCATGGTGGACGCGAAGATGGTGGCGACGAACAACGCGGCCTTGGGATTGGACAGATTGCCCAGCAACCCTAGGCGCCAGGCGGAAAACAACGAGCGTCGGGGCCCGTCCGGCAACAGGCTCTGCCCCATCGCCGGCGCCGAGCGCTTGAACAGCTTCAAGCCCAGGTAGATCAGGTAGCAGCCACCGATGATCTTGAACGCCAGGTACAGCATGGGTGCGGCGCTAAACAGCGACTTTATGCCCAGGCCACCCGCCAACCCCCACAGGATCGTACCCGTAGCCACACCCGCCGAGGCCACCACACCATGGCGGCGCGAACAACTGGCGGCCAGTTGCGCCGTGTTGAAGAAGTTGGGGCCAGGCGTGACCACCGCCACCGTCCACAGCAGGGCCAGCGAGCTCAGGGGCGCCACGTAGGCAGGGTTGAGGACATCCATGGGGGCGCTCCATCAGCACAAGGCACGAACCGCGATCATAGGCCTCGCCTGCCCCCTGCACAATCGTACAAGACCCCGGCAGACAAGGGACTCAGACTCGGCTAACGTGTTTCCACCTCTTCTTGTGACAAGTCACCATGGGTAAACCCACCCCCACCCTCGACTGGCTGCACCGCGCGCCGCACGCCAGCGGCCTGGACCGCATCGAGGCGTACTTTGCCGGCTTTGCGTTCGACCCGCATCGCCATGACACCTATGCCATCGGCCGGACCTTGTTCGGCGTGCAGAGTTTTCATTATCGCGGTGGCATGACCCATGGCCTGCCCGGCACCACCATGGTCATTCATCCTGACGAGACCCATGACGGCCGCGCCGGCAGCGAGGAAGGTTTCAAGTACCGCATGATCTACGTGGAACCGGCGCTGATCCAACAGATCCTCGGCGGCAAGCCGTTGCCGTTTATCCCCGGCGGAGTGTCCACCGACCCGTGGTTGCACCGCGCCAGCGAAGTGTTGCTGCAAAGCCTGGACTGCCCGATCGACCCGTTGCAGGAGCAGGACGCCCTGTTCGACCTGGCCCAAGCCTTGAGCAACGCCTCGGGCGCGATCACCACCCGCAAGACCTTCGATTACGTGGCTGCCGAACGCGCCCGGGAATTTATCCACAGCGCCCTGGGCCGCAGCATCACCCTGGATGAAATGGCCGCCCACGCCGGCCGCGACCGCTGGGCCTTGTCGCGGGATTTTCGCTTGTTGTTCGGCACCAGCCCCTACCGCTACCTGACCATGCGCCGGCTGGATCTGGTACGCAGCCTGCTGGCCCAGGGCAAACCGCTGGTGGACGCGGCGATGCTCGCCGGCTTCAGCGACCAGAGCCATATGACCCGGCAATTTCGCAGCACCTACGGCATGCCCCCAGCGCGCTGGGTGAAGATGCTCGGGCGCTGAACAGGCTCAACCGGCGGGCGTGAGCGGATGCCCGTCTATCGGCTGGCCGATGGTGAGGAAATGCCCGCCCGCCACATGGTGCAGGGTGCGCAGTTGATCAAAGCCTTCGAAATGCCAATGCCCGTCGCTGAACACGCGCTCGTCGGCATACGCGGCAACCACTTCGCCGAGGAACAGGTCGTAGGTCTGCTGGGTATGCGGCTCGGGCAGCAGGCGGCATTCCAGCCAGGCGACGCAGCCTTCGAGCAAGGGCGCTTCAGTGTGTTCGCCGTCGAAGGTGTGCAAGCCATAGGCGGCGAATTTATCCAGATCGGCGCCGCTGGTAGTGCCCACGGTCTGTACGAGATCGGCCTGGGCCGCGCAGGGCACCTGCAACACGAAGGTGCCGGCGCGTTCCAGCAGTTGGCGGGTCCAGGTGGCCTTGTCCAGCACGACGGCAACTTTCGGCGGTTCGAAATCCAACGGCATGGCCCAGGCCGCGGCCATGATAGCGCGCTGGCCATTATGCGCGGCGCTGACCAGTACGGTCGGGCCGTGGTTGAGCAAGCGGTAGGCCTTGGGCAGCGGAACGGGGCGGCGGTGATCAGGGCTCATGGAGGATCGGCTCTTCAATCGTGAAAAAAACTACGATACCTCAAGCACAAGCCCTACGGGTCAGCTCGACAGCTGGTTAGCGAACTGTCCGACGGCGCTGACGACCTTTTGCGCGCCGTCCTGGATTTCCACGATCACCGTGCCGGCTTCGGCGGCCAGGGCCAGGCCCTGC
Organism: Pseudomonas sp. PSPC3-2; assembly: GCF_049897085.1. Taxonomy (NCBI): domain Bacteria; kingdom Pseudomonadati; phylum Pseudomonadota; class Gammaproteobacteria; order Pseudomonadales; family Pseudomonadaceae; genus Pseudomonas; species Pseudomonas sp. PSPC3-2. The sequence continues at coordinate 21,633 of NZ_JAFCVO010000008.1, read as the reverse complement.
TCGGCTTGCTGGCGGCCGTCGGTCATCAGGTTCACGGCGTCACGGGCCATGTCCTGGTTCTGACGCACCACCCCGACAATCTCTTCAGTGGCCCTGCTGGTGCGCGACGCCAGTTGGCGCACTTCGTCGGCCACGACCGCAAACCCGCGCCCCTGTTCGCCGGCACGCGCCGCTTCAATGGCCGCGTTGAGCGCCAGCAGGTTGGTCTGTTCGGCGATGCCGCTGATGGTCTTGACGATGCTGCCGATCACTTGGGACTGGGCATTCAGCGCCTCGATGCCCTCGCCGGCCTGCTGCAGGTGGTGGGCCAGCTCGCGCATCACGTCGACCGCCTGCGTCACTACCGTGGTGCCGCGCTGGGCACTGCTGTCGGTGTGCAGCGAGGTGCTGTAGGCAATGTTGGCCGCCTCGGCAATCGCCTGTTCACGGTTGACCTGCTCGGTGATCACGGTGGCGAACTTGACCACTTTGTACAGACGATCATTGGCATCCAGCACCGGGTTATAGGTGGCCTCAAGCCATACCGCACGGCCATGGCTGTCCACGCGTTTGAAACGTGCCGCGACAAACTCGCCAGCGTTCAGGCGTTTCCAGAAGTTCTGGTACTCGGCGCTGTTGTATTCCGCCGGCTCGCAGAACATACGGTGATGTTTGCCCTGGATCTGCGCCAGGCTGTAACCCATCGCATTGAGAAAACCCGCGTTGGCGGTGAGCACATGCCCGTCCAGGTCGAACTCGATCACGGCCGTGGAGCGCACCAGCGCGGAGATCAGGTTTTCGTGCTCGCGCGACGCCTCGATGGTGCGCGTGAGGTCGCTGGAGAACATCGAAATATGCTTGATGCGCCCGTCGGAGCTGCGCACCGGCTGCACGATCGAACGCAACCACGCTTCCTTGCCATTGCCGCGCAACAGGCGCACGGCACCGGCAAAGTGTTCGCCGCGCACCAGTGCGTTCTTGAAGCGCTGCTGGAATTCGTCCTGACGCAGGTAGGCCGGCACCAGCTCGTCAACGGGCCGCCCCAGCAGTTGCGACATCGAGTACGCCAGCTCCTGCAGGAAGTTGGCATTCGCCCACTCCACCCGGCCTTCGGCGTCCAGTGTCAGGCACAACATTTCGCTTTCCAGGCTTTCCTTGACCTGCTGCAAGCTGGACAACTCTTCGCGAAGAGCAGACAGCTCCTGCTTCAAACGGGTGTTGAACATGGGACACCGATGGTCATGAGAAAAGGACGAATCTGACCTGCATCGGCGTGGCCGGGGTTTTCTGAAGAGCGGTTCGATGCCCGGCGTGACTCTTTTTTAGTTCAGTGTCGAGACTAACGAAGCAACCCTGACGCGAGGTTCACCAGAAGATTACTTCTTTGTTAGGTAGCGCCGAGGTTCCACAATTGTAATGCTCACGCAACGCAGCCGTTATCCGCAGTTTGCAACTATCAGCCCGGGCCAAATCAATAAGAACGCGCGCCTCCATAAAAAGCTGATAACTGCCAATACCGAGGAGCGAAACATGCGTATCCGTGATGACCCCCTTCCCCTTTCACTGGTCGTCACACTGCCCCTGGCAGCGCTGGCCGTGGAAAACAAGCCCGAAGGCTTTATCGAAGGCAGCAGCGTGAAGGTGCTAGCACGTAATTTTTACTTCAATCGCGATGATCGCAAAGGCCAATCCAGCCCGACCGGCAACGGCTATTCAGAAGCCTGGTCGCAGAGGCTGATCGGCAAGTTCGAGTCCGGTTTCACCCAGGACACCGTGGGTGTTGGCCTGGATGCGTTTGCCATGGTCGGCGTGAAACTCGATTCGGACACCGGCCGCAGCGGCGGCAAGGGCTCGTTCGGCGTGTTGCCGGTGGACAGGCGGCGATAGCTGACACGGCCGTTGGCGACCACCAGGCCGCGCTCGGCCAGTGCCAGGGAGCGTTGCGCCAGCTCGAGGCGTTCCTGGGCGCGAAGGGCGCCGTAATAACGGTCGATCACCTCGGCGCGCACGTCGTTGCGGCGCTGTTGCAAGGTCAGCGCCGCGACGTCCTGGCCACGCGTGGCCAGCTCAATGCGCGCACCGCGCTTGCCGCCCAGTTCCAGGGTCTGGCTTAACGTGAGCGTGGTGGTGCGGGTGTCGCGGCGGGTGTCTTCGGCATCCCATGAGGCCAGCGGGTTGGGGATCAACCCCGCCTGCTGGCGACCGCCGCTGGCGATGTCGATCTCCCATTGCGCGGCGGCCAGGTCGGGGTTATTGGCGAAGGCGGTTTGCGGGGCAGCGTCGAGGCTCAGGGTCTGGGCGCCGTCGCCAGCAACACGACGATCGAGCACAGTAATGTTCTTGCACGAGTTGGCATAACGAGAGTTCCAGGCCCATGAAATGGCGGATAAATCCAAGCCGGGGCACTGTAACTTTCGGTACTTATCAGGGCGGTGGGGCGAACATTACAAATCCGTTAGTAAGGCTCAAGCATGGGCTTCTTCGGGCCCGTCACGATGAAAACCCTCGCCCTCGACCTGCAGCGTGACGTGGGAAATATCGAATTGTTCATGCAGCAATTGCGTCACTTGAGCGAGGACCTGTTGCTCGACGCCCGGCACCGCGTCCGCCACCAGATGGCTGCTCAGCACGTTCTTGCCACTGGTGAGCGCCCAGATATGCAGGTCATGTATATCCTTCACGCCAGGTACGCCACGGATGGCCTGTTCCACGCTGTCGATATCGATGCCGTCGGGCACACCTTGCAGCAGCACATTCATGCTCTCCTTGAGCAACACCCAGGTACGCGGTAACACCCAGAAACCAATTGCCGCCGCCACCACCGAGTCGACCCAATCCCAGCCGGTCAACATGATCACCACGGCTGCGATGATCACGCCGACAGAGCCGAGCATGTCACTCCAGACCTCCAGGTACGCACCTTTGACATTCAGGCTTTCGCCGCTGCCAGCGCGGAGCAGGCGCATGGAAATCAGGTTGACGAGCAGCCCCAGCACGGCGATCACCAGCATGCCCGTCGACTGGATCTGCGCAGGCGCCTGCAGGCGTTGATAGGCCTCAAACAGGATGTAGAACGCCACTGCAAACAGCAGCAACGCATTGAAGGCCGCCGCGAGGATTTCAAAGCGCGCGTAGCCGAACGTGCGCTTGCGGTCTGCGGGGCGTTTGGCGATTTGGATCGCCACCAGGGAAATCGCCATGGCCAGAGCATCGGTCATCATGTGCGCGGCGTCGGACAACAGCGCCAGGCTGCCGGTGATAAAGGCACCGATCACCTCGGCAATCATGAAGCTGCTGGTCAGCCCGAGGGCGATCCATAACGGGCGTTCGTGACCGGCGCGTACCTGGGCGTGGTTGTGTCCTGCGCTCATGAAACATCCTCGTGGGGAGTGGTTGCATGAATCATAGCGCCATAGCGGAAGATTCGGATGGGCTCGGCACTTCCTGACCGCGCCCTCAGGCGGCTAACGTGTGGCGCTTGCTGAACAGCGCCACACTCACCACCCCCACCGCGCCCATCACCACGCAATAGCCCACGCAAATCCATGGGCTGGTCGGCATCAGTGCAATCAGGATCAAGGGCGTGGTGCTCGCCCACAGCGCGTAGGCGATGTTGTAGGTGAAGGAAATGCCCGACACCCGCACCGGCGCCGGGAACAGCCCGACCATCACCGACGGCACTGCGCCGACCACGCCGCAGCTCAAGCCTGCCACGGCATACGCGGCGCCGAGCCAGACGCCACCGGCGATCAGGCTGGCGTATAACACCGCGATCCCCAGCGGCAGCAACAGGCTGTAGACCAGCACCGCGCGCCAGGCGCCGATGCGGTCCACCAACAGGCCGGCCAGGACGCACCCGAGGTTCAGGAACACGATGCCCAGCGCGCTCAGGGCGAAGGTGTGGCTGGGCGTCATGCCGAAGGTTTTCTGCATCATGGTCGGGGTGATGACCACCAGCACCACCACGGCCGAGGTGAGCACGCAGGTGAGGATCATCGCCGGCAGCAATACGCCGCGATGCTCGCGCAACACGGTGCGCAGCGGCATTTCGGCGGCGGCTTGGCGGCGCGCCTGCATGTCGAGGAACACCGGGGTTTCGTTGAGCCAGCGGCGCAGCCACACGCCGATCACGCCGAAGACACCGCCGAGCAGGAAGGGGAAGCGCCAGGCGTAGTCGAGGATCTCCGCCGGGGTGAAAAGTTGCGCCAGCAGCGTGGCGGTCAGCGCGCCGAGCAGGTAGCCGAAGGTCAGTCCGGCTTGCAGGAAGCCCAAGGCGTAACCGCGGTGATGAGTCGGCGCATGCTCGGCGACGAAGGTCCAGGCGCTGGGCACTTCACCGCCCACCGCCGCGCCTTGCAGCACGCGCAGCACCAGCAGGATCAGCGGTGCGAAATAGCCGATCTGCGCGTAGGTCGGCATGATCCCAATCAGCAGGCAGGGCAAGGCCATCATCAGGATGCTCAGGCTGAACACGCGCTTGCGCCCCAGGTGATCGGCGAAGTGCGCCATCAGGATGCCGCCCAGCGGGCGCGCGAGGTAGCCCGTAACGAAGATCCCGAAACTTTGCAGCAGGCGCAGCCACTCGGGCATTTCCGGCGGGAAAAACAGTTGGCTGAGGGTCAGCGCGAAAAACACGAAGATGATGAAGTCGTAGATTTCCAGGGCACCGCCGAGGGCGGCCAGGCCCAGGGTTTTGTAGTCGGAGCGGGAAAAACGCTGCGCCTGTGCAAGCGAGGTGGCAGTCATGTTGAGGCTCGGCAGACAAACAAAATGGCGTGCAGGTTATGAGCTGAGCCGGATGATGGCAATCGCGGCGGATATATTTGTTTTCCTCATTGATCGATGAAGATAACTGCATTCCCATATCAATGGCCGTAGCGGAACATGCCGTAAAACTGCCAACACCATAACAACTATAAGAGGAATGACTCGTGGCCGATGCTCTCGAAGAAAGCCGCTATGCCCGATTTGCCCTGCGCTGCTCCAATTTCGCCGAACGCTGGTTTCCTGACTCCTGGGTGTTTGCCGCCCTCGCCGTGATCATTGTCGCCGTGGCGACCCTGGGCATGGGCGCCGCGCCGACCGAGGCAGCCAAGGCGTTCGGCGATGGGTTCTGGAGCCTGATCCCGTTCACCATGCAGATGGCCTTCGTGGTGATCGGCGGTTATGTGGTCGCCAGTTCGCCGCCGGCGGTGAGGCTGATCGACCGCCTGGCGCGCATCCCGAAGAACGGCCGCTCGGCCGTGGCCTGGGTGGCGTTGATTTCCATGGTTGCCTCCTTGCTCAACTGGGGCCTGTCCCTGGTGTTCGGCGGTTTGCTGGTGCGCGCATTGGCGCGGCGCACGGACTTGCGCATGGACTACCGCGCTGCCGGCGCCGCAGCCTACCTGGGCCTCGGTGCGGTGTGGGCGTTGGGGCTGTCGTCGTCGGCCGCGCAGTTGCAGGCCAACCCGGCCAGTTTGCCGCCGTCGATCCTGTCGATCACCGGGGTGATCCCGTTCACCGACACCATCTTCCTGTGGCAATCCGGCGCACTGTTGCTGGCGCTGATCGTGGTCTCGCTGATCATCGCCTACGCGACCGCACCCGGCCCGAACAGCGCCCGTGATGCCAAGGCCTGCGGGGTCGACCCGGCCTTCAACCTGCCCAAGCCGCAGGCCCCGACGCGCCCGGGCGAATGGCTGGAGCACAGCCCGGTGCTGACCATCCTGCTGGCGCTGCTGGCGGCGGGTTGGTTGTTCCACGAGTTTTCGACCAAGCCGGCGATCAGCGCCATCTCCGGGCTGAACACCTATAACTTCCTGTTCATCATGGTCGGAGCGCTACTGCACTGGCGCCCGCGCAGCTTTCTCGATGCGGTCGCCCGCGCGGTGCCGACCACCACTGGCGTGCTGATCCAGTTCCCGCTGTACGGCTCGATTGCCGCGCTGATGACCGTGGTCAAGGGCGGCGACGGCCAGACGCTGGCCCACCATATCTCGACCTTCTTTACGTCCATCGCCTCCCACGACACCTATGCCCTGTTGATGGGTGTGTATTCGGCGGTGCTGGGCTTCTTTATCCCGTCGGGCGGCGGCAAGTGGATCATCGAAGCGCCCTACGTGATGCAAGTGGCTAATGACCTGCAATACCACCTGGGCTGGGCCGTGCAGATCTACAACGCGGCCGAGGCGCTGCCGAATTTGATCAACCCGTTTTATATGCTGCCGTTGCTGGGCGTGTTGGGGCTGAAGGCGCGGGATTTGATCGGGTTTTCGTTCGTGCAGTTGCTGGTACACGCGCCGTTGGTGTTGTTCCTGCTGTGGGCGTTGGGGGCGACGTTGAAGTATTTGCCGCCGGTGATGCCTTAAACGCAGCGACAAGCTTGAGGTTTTTAGCTCCAGGCTTGCCGCTTAAAGCGTGTAACTTCGAGCTGTCTTCCCTCCGTCACATTCCACTGCTACCGTCCTGGCGAAATATCTTGCAATAAATAGCCAGCAAGGACTCCCCGCAATGAGTGACGAGCACGAAGACCGCCCTGCCTCTGATTCCATCGACCAACCGCCGGTAGACACCAGCCGACGGCGTTTCCTGGGGGGGGCGGCGGTGCTAGGGGTGGGCGCGACCTTGAGTGGCTGCGGCAATTCCAGCGAAGCGCCGGGCAAACCGGTGGCGCGGCCGCTTACGCCGCAAGAGTTGGATAAAGCGTTACACGACCAAGTGAAAACCGTCGTGGTGATCTACGCCGAAAACCGCAGTTTCAACAACCTGTTTGCCGACTTCCCGGGGCTGGAGAAACCGCTGTCGGCGTTGTCCGCTGCCGACTATCAGCAGCGCGACCGCGACGCCAGCGTATTGACCACCCTGCCCCCGGTGTGGGGTGGCGTGTTGCAAGTCGGCTCGCAAAGCGTCGACGGGGTGACCTACCCCAGTGAAGTGCAATTCCAGGAAAACCTGCCCAACGCCCCGTTCGCCCTCAAGGGCCCGAACGCCGAAGACCTGCCCTTGAGCCTGGTCACCCGTGATTTGTGGCACGTGTTCTACCAGAACCAGATGCAGATCAACGGCGGCAAGAACGACGGCTTCGTCGCATGGGCCGATTCCGGCGGCCTGGTGATGGGGCATTACGCCCAGAGCCGTTATTCCCTGCGCCTGTGGGACGTGGCCAAGGCGTTTGTGCTCTGCGATAACTTCTTCCAGGGCGCGTTTGGCGGCTCGTTCCTCAACCACCAATACCTGATCAGCGCCACCGCGCCGGTTTATCCGAACGCGGCGCAGTCGGTGGCCAAGGCGCAGATCGCCACGCTGCAAAGCGATGATCCCAACGACCCACGCCTCAAGCCCCTGGACAAATCCCCGGCCAGCGCCATGAGCGGCCCGCCGCAGTTCGGCCCGAGCGCATTGACCCCGGACGGTTACGCCGTGAACACCCTGGCCCCGCCCTACTGGCCGACCTGGATTCGCGACCCGCAAAACCCGGACTACGCCAAGCCCGACCTGCCCAACGTGCTGGTGCCGCAGACGCACGAACACATCGGCGACAAGCTGTCGAAAAAGCACATCGACTGGGCCTGGTACGCCGGGGCCTGGCAGGCGACGCTGGAGCAGTTCAAGGACTCGGGCGGCATTCCGAAGATCCCCAACTTCCAGTACCACCACCAGCCGTTCAACTACTTCAAGCAACAGGGCCCGGAAAACCGCGCGGAGCGTGACAAGCGCCTGCGCGACGCGGGCCTGGGCGATGAGTCGAGCACCAACACGTTCTTTGCCGACGCGCAGGCGGGCAAACTACCCGCCGTGACCTTCTACAAACCCCAGGGCAACCTCAATATGCACGCCGGTTATGCCGACGTCGCCTCGGGTGATCGCCATATCACCCGCGCCCTGAAGGTGCTGCAGGAAAGCCCGCAGTGGAAAAACATGGTGGTGGTGGTGACCGTCGATGAAAACGGCGGCTGGTGGGACCATGTGGCACCGCCCAAGGGCGACCGCTGGGGCCCTGGCACGCGGGTTCCGACGCTTGTGGTGTCGCCGTTCGCGCGCAAAGGCACGGTGGACCATACGGTGTACGACACTGCGTCGATCCTGCGCCTGATCACCCGCGTTTTTCAGTTGGAGACACTCGACGGGCTCAAGCAGCGCGACGACGCCATGATCGCCCGCGGCCAGAAACCGATGGGCGACTTGAGCAATGCGCTGCAGTTCGAGGTGTAGGACGGCTTATCCAATAGCGACATGCCCGGCAATTTTGCACGCGGTTTTCCTGGTCAGCCGCTACTGTGTGAGGGTGGGCTTTCACCCCGCACAGGCAGGCTTTCGCGGACAAGGAATCATCTATGTTTAAACCGACCAGGTTGTCCTTCACCTTGGCCGCACTGCTGGCGAGTGCGGTCGTACAGGCCGACATCGAAGTCCCCCTGGGCAGCACGCAACGGGTTACCCAGTTGTTCGCTTACCCCAATAACTGCAATGTGATCTGCTTTCGGCCCTGGACGCTGGAGCAGACCGCCGAGCATTACCTGAACCAGAGCCTGCAGCGCGACGGTTACAGCCGCGCCAAAGTCAGCGTCAAAATCCATGATGGCCAGGTCGCGGCGACCTTCAGCGGGGTGCCCGACAGCTATGGCCTCCCGCTGACGAGCTTGCTCGCGACCGCCGACCTGGCCTACCAGGGCGCGAGCCGGCTCAATAGCGACGGCAAGTGGGCCTACAACTGGTACTTGTTCCTGCCGCTGGGCATGGCCCTGGAAAACCGTAAAAGCATCGAGTTGCTGCACTTCCCGCCGGATTATTCACTGACCCAGGCCCAGGATTACCTGGAATCGGCCACCACCGACCGCTGGGCCACCCTGCTCGTCGACAATGGCATTCCGGCCAGCGAAACCCCGGCCTACCAGACCATCATCGACATCGCGCCGATCGCCGCGCCGTCCAACGCGGGTAAGGACCTGGAAAACGTCTACAGCTACTTCACCGACTACCAGACACGCATGGTCGCGCAGCTGAGCCAGCCCCCCAAAGGTTCGTTGCCGATGGTGGCGTTCGGCGCCCCGGTGCGCAGTTGGATCAAGCAACAATACGGGCAAACCGTGGGCGTGCTGGGCCTGGCGCAGATCAGCCCGGCCCCCGGTAAAACCGTCTCGGTGCTGGGCGCCAACCACCCCAGTTACATCTGGTACGCGGCCAGCCCGGACACCTACGACGGTAACGCGCAGAAGGCCGACGAGGCTGGTTTGAAAGTGATGGGCCAGGACTTGAGCGCCGCCTGCTGGCAAGCCGGAATGGGCCAGAAACCGGCGAGCGATGCGAATGTGCTGCTCAAGGCGTGCATGAACACCTGGCAAGTCACGCGCAAAGAGCAGACCTGTGAACTGTTCTACACCTCGGTGCGCAACCTGACCCCGGAGCAGGCGAACGCCAAATGCGCCACGCCCGCGATCAAAGCCCAGCTCAAGCAACTGAAAGACGCCGCCCCCGCCCCGGCAATCACCACCCCTGCGCTGTAACGCGCACAAAAAAGCCGATTTCTACTGTCAAACTTGACAGTAGAAATCGGCTTTATGTTCAGCGAGTCTTGATCCGGGCCCATCCGCTGCAAGACTGGCAGTCAGACACCACCCGCAGGTCGATGCAGCCCAACCAAGGAGAGTTATGAAGACTCGAACCATGGATAAGGCTGTAAACGCTATGAATGATTGCCTTTACCCGTTCAAGACACTGTTCGTCGAGCAGGGCTACCCTTCGTCCAAACACTTCCAGGTCATCCAAACCACGGACGGCGCCGGAGCCGGGATCAAGGCTCGCATCCCCTTTGACAGTCGCGTGCGCATTGCCAAGGTCTCCGGCTACGCGGTGAACGAGCGACGCCCGCACACCTTGCAGGTGTCGCCACGCATCCACTTGTACGACTGTTGGTTCTGCGGCCTGCTGCACCACTCCTGCAACCCGAATGTATTTTTAGACACCACCTACCTGGAGCTCTGGACCGTGCAGTCCATCCCCGCCGACACCCGGCTGACCCTGGATTACGCCAGCACCGAGGACACGCTGTTCCGGCAGTTCGCTTGCCAATGCGGCGAGCTGAACTGCCGGGGCTGGATCACCGGCAGCCAGGAGCCGTTGAACGCCGAGGGGCAAGCGTTCATGACCGAGTGGCGCGAGCGCAAGCGCCCTTAGACTTCACCCAGCGGGCGCAAGCGATACTGCGGCGGCAACTGCTCAAAACCACTGATGGTGGTGTTCAAGCTCTTCCAGCGGCCATCCTTGATGCCGTAGATGCAGCCGTGGATCGACAGGCTCTGCCCGCGGTGCCAGGCGTTTTGCACAATGCTGGTGTGACCGACATTGGCCACCTGCTGAATCACATTCAGCTCGCACATGCGGTCGACGCGTTCTTCTTCGCTCGGCAACTGCGCCAACATCTCGCGGTTTTCGTAGTACAGGTCGCGAATGGTGCGCAGCCAGCCGTCGATCAGGCCGAACTGGCGGTCCTGCATCGAGGCCCGCACGCCGCCGCAGCCATAGTGGCCGGTGACCAGGATGTGTTTGACCTTAAGCACATCGACGGCGTACTGAATCACCGACAGGCAGTTAAGGTCGGTGTGCAGCACCACGTTGGCCACATTACGGTGTACGAACAGATCACCCGGCAGCATGCCGACGATCTCGTTGGCCGGTACACGGGCGTCTGAGCAGCCGATCCACAGGTACTCCGGTGTTTGCTGGCGGGCCAGCTTGGCGAAGAATTCGGGATCTTCCTGTGTGATCGCATCTGCCCAGCGTTCGTTGTTATCAAGCAGGTCTTGTAGTTCGTTCATCAGGGAAAGCCTCAGGAATGATGCGCAGCTTTGACAGACGACCGCCCGTCCGGGTCACGCCGGGAATAAAGATAGTCGGCGGGCAATTACTTGAATCTTGGGGCGCCAAGCCTGTCCACACACTATAAGCCCCACAGTATGAGGATTGGCCATGACTGAATCACGACGTCCATACGGCGCTACCCAGCCGGAACCGATTGATGACAACGAGGATCGCATGGGCCAGATGCGCGAGTTGGACTTTGACGAGGAAGAGCCGACGGCGCAAATCGGCGATGAACTGCCGCGTGGCGAACGCAAACGCCGGATGCCCGACGAACGGGTGGGTGAGGCCGGGATGGCCGGCGCGTCGACCGATGACGACATGAGCCCGGAAAACCTGATCCGTGAGGACGGCGCGCGGGATGCACAGGAAGCAGGCGAAGGCGAACAGGCCGATTGGGACCTGAGCATCGTGGATGAAGATGATATCGGCGGCGGCAACGGGCTGGATGAGGCCGAATTGGCTGATCTGGACCCTGTCGACGGCAACCGCTGACACACCGTAGATCCAAATGTGGGAGGGGGCTTGCTCCCGATATCGGAGTGCCAGTAACCGATAAGTGCCTGACACACCGCAATCGGGAGCAAGCCCCCTCCCACATGGGTTGCGTGTTTAATCGACCAGGGTGCAGGCCATCACGACCGCATCTTCGCGCCCACCGACGGCCGGGTAGTAATCGCGCCTACGCCCGATTTCATTGAAGCCATAGCGCTCGTACAGTCGGAACGCGCCGGTATTGCTGTCACGCACTTCGAGGAAACATTCTCGTGCAGTGGCGGCATACGCGCGGGACATCAGGTGCTCCAGCAGCGCCAGGCCGAGGCCGCGGCCCTGGTTTTCCGGTTTGACGGTGATGTTCAGCAAATGCGCCTCATCGAGGATGACCTGCACCACCCCGTGACCCACTTGCTGCTCACCTTCGAACATCAACCAAATCTGGTACTTGCCCAGCCCGTCGAGAAAAATCCCGCGGGTCCAGGGGTGGCTATACGCCGCGTATTCGATTTTCAGCACGGCGTCGAGGTCGGCCTCGGTCATCGGGCGAAAGGATAAAGCCTCACTCATCGGTTGTTTTCCAGCGCGCCATCAGCCGGCGCATGGCTTGCCAGACATCAGCCTTACGCTGTGGCTCTTCCATTAATAATTCCAGGCCCGGCAGGGCCCATACCGAGCCCAGGCCTTCGACCTGCAGCTCGCGGTACCAGGCTTCGGCATCGGCTTCGCCGGCAAAACGCACGGCGGGCAGGCCGATCAGCCACAGGCACACGCAGGGTTCGTCTTCCAGGCGCGCCGACACAAAACCTTGCACAAAATCTCGCGCAGCGTCCGGGCCCTGGTCCATCGTGCCGCGCACCAGCAACGGCCAGCGCACCGGGTCGCCGACGATTTGCGGGCTGTCGGGCAAGCCGGCGGCGCGCAGCATGTCCTTGAGCAACATGTAGGCCGGGTCGCGGGTCTGGAAGCGCTCGCCGGTCGGCAGCTCCACCAGCAACAGGCAACGCCCGGCCCGCAGCAGTTGCAGGGCAAATCGTGGGGGTGGGACGACAGGCGCCTTGACCACCGGCGCCGCTTCTTCAGCCACCAGCGGTTTGGCCATCGGCGACGGGCGTGGCACCTCGACCTTGGCGCGCTCTACCACCGGGCGCACCGGCGGCTCAGGCTTGACCACCGCCACCGGCGCTGCGGCCTCTTCCCCCGAGGTCTCGAAGGCCTCTTCGGGCTCGAGCACCTGCAGCAGCTCGGGCCGCGACGGGGCGGCAAACGGCAGTTCGGTGCGGGGCAGCCAGTTGACCACCTGCATGGCGGTCAAGTAAGCGCGACGTCGGGACTCGATAAGCACAGCTCGGCCACTTGTGGATAAGTAAAGAGCGGGGATTCTACCGCTGTTCGGTAACAATCGCCCACTGCGCACTGACCGGCTGTGGATAAATCCCGCGCCTGATGCAGTACAATCGCGACTTTTAATCGCCAACCAGCCGGCCATTCCCATGATCGAACCCAAGCGCGTCCTGCGCGCCCTCGCCGAACACTGGGCCTTACTTGAGCCACTGTGCGAACACTTCGACCAAGGCACCCTGAGCCTCGGCGAGCTGCGCGCACAACTGGCCGCCCAACAACTGGACAGCACGCCCCAGGACATCACCAGCTTGCTGGACGTGTGGATTCGCCTGGATATCCTGGTGCCTGTCGCCAAGAGCCCGAACCGTTTCGAGCTCAACGCGCAGATCCACGACTTCCTGGCCTATCTTCGCAAGGAGCACCGGCTTGGCCTGTGCCTGGAAATCGAAGCCTACCTGCGCCACCTCGAGCGCCTGGCCGGTTATATCCAGGACGCCTTCGACATCCGTGACGGCCACGACCTGGCCCGTCAACTGCGCCTGCTGGACATGCGCGTGCGCGACGTGCTGAAAAAGCTCGCCAACGACGAGCAAGCCCTCGTCGCCGTGGCCGACCGCGCCAAGACCAGCGACCGACAGATCCCGTTGCGTCAGCGTTACGCCGAAGTGCTGGCGACCTGGGACGAATACGTCGAACCGATGATCCAACTGGTAAACGCCGACGGCGCCTTCGAACAAGGCGTGCGCAAGGTCGAAAACGTGCTGCTGCGCATGCTCACCGAGCAGCAGCGTCTTGGCCATCTGGTCGACGACGACATGCTGTTGCGCACCCACGCGCGCATCCTCGAAATGCAGACCAGCGCCCAACTGACCCTGCGTCACGCCCGCGAGCTGCTGCTGCCATTGCGTGAAGAAGCGCGTCGGCACAACGCCGTGACCCGTGGCGCAGCGCTTGCCTTGTCGGCCATTCGCCGTAAAGGCCTGGACGCGGTGCCGCAGGCCGCGATGCCGATGTTTACCCGGCCGCAAAGCACCTTCCTCGGCAGTGCCAGTCAGGTCGAAGCCTATGTGTATGCCCTGGCGAACTTCGAGCCGAAACCCGCGCGGTTCCCCAAGGCGCACAAGGCCCCTACCGGCGAAGCCCAGCGCGCACCGCGCACGGTCAAGGAAATGCTCGAACGCTGCGAAGACGCGCTGCCGATGCCGGACCTGATGACCTGGCTGCTGGAACAGGAACCGGACGGCGCCACCGACGAATTGCTGTACTGGTTCTCGCGCCTGTCCCGCGAAAAACGCTTCAAGCGCGAGCGCCTGGAGCGCCGCGATTACCACACACACGAGCATCAGGTCAGCCTGCGCTCATTCGCCCTGCTCCCGGCCAGCACAGACGCGGCCGAGCATTCTGCGAGCACCCCTTATGCATCTTGATCTATCCGAACTGTCCCAACTGGCGCCGATCTTTCGCGAGCTGTTCAAGGGTTACCACGTCAGCCGCCGCGACCCGGAGCTGTACGCGCAACTGTCGAACTTCCAGGACCAGTACCGCACGCTGTTCAAGGCCCTGGGCTTTGAACTGGTCTGCGATACGCGCGGTTTCTACTACTTCGTGCCGGACTCCGCCATCGCCAGCGCGCAGGTGAACAAGACCGCGCAACGCCTGGCGTTGTTCACCTTCATCATCGTCGAGCACCTGGCCGACCAGGGCCGCGACCCGATTGCCGTGCTCGACGGCGGCAGCCTCGGCCGCGATGAACTGCCGTCGCTGTTGGAGAAATACCGCGACCTGTTTATCCAGGCCGAAGTGCAGACCCAGGAAGAGCTCGAAGAAAAAATCATGCGCCGCATGACCCAGCTGGGTTTTGCCAGCGAGGACAACGGCATCTATCGCTTCCTGCCGCCGATGCACCGCTTCCTCGATGTGTGCCTGTCGGTGCAGCAGGACCGCGACCTCGCGGCCAGCATCCACAGCGTGCTGCCATTGCCGGCGCCGGTGATCATCAACGAAGACAGCGACGAAAAACTGCTGGAAACCGATGACCCGCTGGACTTGAGCGACTTTGCCGAAGACAGCGAAGAAGACGCCCTGGCCCGCGCCATTGCCGAAGAACAGGAGACCGATGCATGAGCAAGGAACGCTACGGCATCCGCCGCTTCGCCCTATTGAATACCGCCGGCTACAGCCTGGGTTTGTTCCCGCTGGAAGAGCCGCTGTCGGTGTATGGCGCGAACAACCTGGGTAAATCGGCGTCGATCAACGCCTTGCAGTTCCCGATCCTGGCGCGCATGTCGGACATGAGTTTCGGCAAGTACACCCTGGAACAATCGCGGCGCTTCTACTTTGCCACCGACACCAGCTACATCCTCGTCGAAGTCTCCCTGCCCCACGGCCCGCACGTGATCGGCGTGGTCGGACGCGGCCCGGGCGGTGGTTTCGGTCACCAGTTCTTTGCCTACGCCGGCAAGCTGGACCTGGCCCACTACCAGAAAAACGACACCTGCCTGCGCCAGAAAGAGCTGTTCACCAACCTTGAGCGCGAGGGCCTGAAAGCCTACGAACTCAAGCCCGATGAACTACGCCGTTTGCTGGTGGGCGGCCACACGTCGATCCCGCTGGACCTGACGTTGATCCCGCTGCGTTCCACCAGCGAACAGAGCCTGAAGACCTTCCGCGCGCTGTTTATCAACCTGCTGCACATGCGCGAAATCACTGCCGCCAAGCTCAAGCAATTGTTCCTCGATGCGTTCGAGCACAGCCTGCGTTCCGGCAGTGTCGATTACATCGCCGCGTGTGAAGAAGCCTTCCGCGACGTGCGACGCATGGAGCAGGACTACAACTCGCTGGTCGCCGCCGGCCCGCTGGTCGAGGCCCTGGCCAATGGCGTGAAACAACGCGACATCCTGCGCGGCAAACTGCATCGCCTGTCGCCGCTGCTGGATTCGCTGCTGGGCACCTGGTCGGACTACGCCGGTGCGCGCAAGGAAGAGCTGACCCTCCAGGCCGAGCACTACCGCAACGAGCAGGACGCGCTGCAGAACAACCAGCGTGGCGGCACCCAGGAGCTGATGCGCCTGGAGCGCGAAATCAGCGGCATCCAGCGTTGGCTGGGCGAGCTGTCGGTGCTCAAGCATCGCTTTGCGCTGGTCGATGACGTCAAGGTGCTGGAACAGCAACTGCTGGCGGCCAAGGATGCCCACGATGAACTCGCCGGCGCCCTGGCGCAGTCGCGGCAGTTCAGCGCCGAGGACTTGGACGAGCGCCTGCGCGACCTGGAAAAACGCTTGAAGTCGGTCAAGCAGCAGCTCGACCACGCCGACAACAACAGCTACGCCAAACTGCGCGAGGAATTCTCACAGCAGGATGTCGAGCGTCTGATGCGTCTGTTCAACAGTTCGTTGTTCAGCCTGCCGTTGGGCGAGCATGGCATCACGCTGGATGAGGACGGCCAGTGGGTCAAATCCCTGGAACTGATCCTCGATGGGTTCAAGGGTGAGCGCTTTGAAGTGCCGGGGCTGTCCATCGACATCTCCCACATCGAGCCACCCGCCTTGCAGGCCCTGGCGGATCGCGCAGCCTTGCGCGACCAGAAAGAGCGTCTGGAAAAAGAACTCAAGCAGCTCAAGACGCAACAGGCGGTTGCCTCTGACCGCGCCGCGAGCAAAACCCAGACCGAAGCGCTGTACCAGCAAGTGCTGGACGCGCAAAAGGCGCTGGAAGATTTCCGCCGCGCGCAGACCCTGAGCGCCGAAGAAGGCGAGAAGCTGGAACAGCTGGCGCAGATGGAAGCGGCCCAGGATGAATTGAAGCGTTCCAGCGATGCGTTCACCGAACGCGTGCAGCAACTGTCGGCCAAGCTGCAACTGGTCGGTCGCCAGATCGGCGATATGGAAGCCAAGCAACGCACCCTGGATGACGCGTTGCGCCGTCGCCAGTTGCTGCCGGCGGACTTGCCGTTCGGCACGCCGTTCATGGACCCGGTCGACGATTCCATGGACAACCTGCTGCCACTGCTCAACGACTATCAGGACAGTTGGCAGGGCTTGCTGCGCGCCGATGGCCAGATCGAAGCGCTGTACGCCCAGGTACGCCTCAAGGGCGTGGCCAAGTTCGACAGCGAGGACGACGTGGAGCGTCGCCTGCATCTGCTGATCAACGCGTATGCGCACCGCACCGACGAAGCCCTGACCCTGGGCAAGGCGCGGCGCGCGGCGGTCACCGATATCGCGCGGACCTTGCGCAATATCCGCAGCGACTACGACAGCCTGGAACACCAACTGGCCTTGTTCAACCGCGAGATCAACAAGCGCCAGGTGTCGAACCTGCAGAGTTTCCGCATCGTGCTGGCGCCGAACAAGGAAGCGCTCAAGCATATCGACCAGATCATCCACAGCGCCGGTCAGTACGAAGAAGGCGAAACCCTGTCGGTGTTCGACTTGAGCCAGAGCGCCGATCAGGACAACAAGAACGAAGAGGCCAAGGAATACCTGGCGCGCCTGGTGGCGGCCAACCATAACCAGTTGGGTCTCAAGGACTTGTTCGAGCTGGCGTTCGAGATCACCAAGGTGAATGGCCAGCCAGTGATTCACACCGACATCGACGGTGCGGCGTCCAACGGCACCACCATGACCATCAAGGCGCTGACCAACATGTATTTGTTGCTGCACTTGATGGACCGCGACCAGGCCGGGCGTGTGCGCTTACCGTACTACCTCGATGAAGCGGCCGACATCGACGAGAAGAACCAGGCGGCGCTGCTGGAAACCAGCCTGCAGTTGGGCTTCGTGCCGATCCTGGCGAGTGTGAAGCCGCAGGTGTCCGCCCAGGTGGCGATCGACCTAGAAGGCGGCAGCGGGCCGAATGGCATCTACATCGATGAGGCGGACTGGAAGTACATCCGTCGCCATGATGCGGTGAAGGCGACGGTGAATGTGCAGGCGGATGAGCCGGAGTTGGATGAGGTCTGACGTTTTGCGTTGAAATGCAAAAAGGCCGCGATCTTATGGATCGCGGCCTTTTTTGTGGGCTGGGGTTTGGCGGTGTTTTTGAGGGCCTCGTCGCGGGCAAGCCCCCTCCCACATTTGACCGAGTTTATCCTGTAGGAATGCGCTCGAAGGTGGGAGGGGGCTTGCCCGCGATAGCCGCGCCTCGGTCTACTTACCCAGCGGAATCTTAGGTGCCCAGGTCAGCCACTCATCTTCAAACTTGTCGAACAGCGGGAAGGTTTGCTGCGGCCGTGCGGCGCTGCCCATGCGTTCGCCATCGGGCGTGGCAAAGGCGATGCCGCCGGCGACCAGGGTTTCCAGGGACTCGGTGCGCACCGTCGCGCCTTTGAACAGGCCGAAGTCGAGACCAAAGCCGCTGGTGTTCCAGAAGCGGCTGCCGCTGCGCACCAATGCCGCGTACTTGGGTTCGATCAGGATATGGATCAACACGCGGTCGGCGGTCTGGCCCAACTCGTAGCCGGTGACTTTGCCCACGGTGACTTCGCGGTAAGTGACGGGTACGCCTTCTTTGAGCGAACCACGGCGTGCGGCGCTGAGTGTCAGGCTCAGGCCGGCCTCCTGGTGGACGGCTTCGGGTGGTTGGTCCAGCGCGACAAAGCTCTTTTGTGTCCCGGCGTTTTTCACTGCGGGCAGCACCTCGATGTATTGGCCGGTGACCAGGGTTTCCAGGTTCGAGGTTTTCATCAAGCCCAGTTCCGGCTTGACCACCCAGAACTGGCTGCCGACGCGCGCGATGCGATCCGCGACCTGGGTGATGCGCGCACCGAGCAGCACCGATTGCATATCGGCGCTGAGGTCGACGCTCTCGATCTTACCGACGTCCAGGCCTTTGAAACGCACCGGGGTGCCGGGGCGCAGGCCGTCGGCGCGGTCGACTTTGATGGTCACCAGGGTGCCACTCTGATTCGCCGCTTCACGATCGGTGAACAGGCGGAAACGTGGGATACGCTTTCTCAGCGGCACGTTCGGTTCCGGCGTTTCGAAGGCGATACCGCCAGATATCAGGCTGGCCAAGGATTCGCTTTTTACCTGGATACCGCCCGTGAGGCCGCCGGTCAAGGTTACACCGCTGGCATTCCAGAAACGCGTCGAGCCATTGACCAGGTTGGCGTATTCCTTCTCGATGTGGACACCGATCACCAACTGTTTGTTTTTGCGTGAGAACTGGTAGCTCTGCACCGAGCCGACCTTGACCTGTTTGTAGAGGATCGGGCTGCCAACATCCAGGGAGCCGAGGTTGTCAGTGAAGAGCACCATGTGCAGGCCAGGAGAACGCAGGTCCAAGGGCGGTGCCTTGGCCCGAGCCACGTACTCGCGTTGGGGGGCAGTGCCTTTGTCACCGGGACGAACCGCGATGTAGTTACCTTTGACCAACGCCTCGAGCCCAGTGATACCGGCCAGGGAAATCGACGGTTTGACCACCCAGAATTGGGTGTCCTGTACCAGGTAGTCTTCAGCCAATGGGTCGAGAGTCAGCTCGGCGTTGGCACTGGACAGGTCCGGGTCGATCTTCAGGGTTTTCAGGCTGCCGACCTGGATACCTTTGTACATCACCGGGGTACGCCCGGCCTGCAGGCCTTCGAAGTCGCTGAGTTTGACCTTGACCTTGATGCCGGCGGCGGCGGCGTCGAAGTCTTCATATAGGCGGAAGGGCAGGCTCGGATCGGTCGGCGGGCTGTCCTTGCGATTCTCCGGGGTGGCGAAGGCGATACCGCCGGCGACGATACTGGAGAGTGATTCGCTGCGTATCTTCAAGCCGGAGAGGTTCGCGTCGATGCTGATGCCGCTGGCGTTCCAGAAACGCGTGTGTTTGCGCACCAGGCTGGCGTAGGTCGGTTCGATGTAGACCTTGATCTCGACGGTGCTCTGGTCCTCGGACAACAAGTAGCTTTTGACCTGGCCGACCTGGATCTGCTTGTAGAACACCGGGCTGCCGCGGTTGAGCGAGCCAAGGCGGTCGGCCTTGATGGTCAAGTGCAGGCCGGGCTTGGCGTCGGACAAGGGCGGCTCCTCAGACAGCGCCTTGAATTTGCGCGTGGACTCACCATCGCCAGGGCTGGCGGCAATGTAGTTACCCGACACCAGCGTCTCCAGGCCGGTGATGCCGGCGAGGCTGACGCTGGGTTTGACCAGCCAGAAACGCGTATTGGTCTTGAGGTACGGCTCGACATCCTTGTTCATCTCGATGGTGGCAATCACCCCGCGATTGTTACCTTCGTCGTCCAGGGCCAGGGTCTTGACCTTGCCCACGGGCATGCCTTTGTAGACCACTTCGGTCTTGTTGACCTGGATGCCTTCGCCGCTTTCGAAGCGTACCTGGATCTCGATACCTTGCTGAGAGTAGGCACGCCAGCCCAACCAGCCGCCGATGATCAGGGCGATCAGGGGCAGTACCCAAATGGCCGACCAGTTGGAGGCCGGGCGGGTTTTAGCTTTAGGCAAATCACTCATGGTCGTCGTCCGACTCCGTGTTATCCCAAATCAGTCGGGGATCAAAAGTTACTGCGGCAAGCATCGTCAAGATCACCACACTGGCGAACGCCGCCGCGCCGAGATTGGCCTCGACACTGGCAAGCCGTCCAAAGTTTACAACCGCCACCAGGATGGCGATCACGAAGATATCCAACATGGACCAGCGGCCGATGAATTCGATAAAGCGGTACATGATAATCCGTTGTTGCGCGGACAGCGGTTGGTGACGCTGCACCGAGAACAGTAGCAGACCAATGCCCACCAGCTTGAACGTCGGCACCAGGATGCTGGCGATGAACACCACGGCAGCGATGGGGAACATGCCGTGCTGCACCAGTTGGATCACACCGGACATGATGGTGCTGGGGTCGCCCTGGCCGAGAGAATTGACGGTCATGATCGGCAGCAAGTTGGCGGGGATATAGAGAATCGCGGCGGTGATCAGCAACGCCCAGGTTCGCGTGAGGCTGTTGGGGCGACGGGCATGGACCAGCGCACCGCAACGAGCGCAGGTTTGCTCATCGGTGTCCGGTTCTTGCTTGTTCAATTCGTGGCATTCGGTACAAATCAGAATGCCTGCATCAATCGCCCGCATGATCATCCTCCCCTGACAGTGATTGCCAGATCTGGTGGGGCGACATCACCACCTCAAGCAGAACCTGAACCATTAATAGGCTGACGAAGCAGACCAGGCCCAGGCCAATCGTAATGGAGGCCATGTCGGCGAGTTTTACGATCGCCACCAGGATGCCCATCAGGTACACCTCCAACATCCCCCAATCTTTCAGGTGATGGTAAATGCGGTACAGCAGCAGCCCGTAACTGCGGCCGATGTTCCAGCGAATGCTGAGCAACACCGCCAATTGGCAGAGCAGCTTGAGCAGGGGAATGCCCATGCTGCACAGGAACACAACGGCGGCGACGCCGCGCATGCCGGTGTCGAACAGGCCGACTACGCCGGTCCATACGGTGTCCTCTGAGGACTGCCCGAGTAGATTAAGCTGCATGATGGGCAAAAAGTTCGCGGGGATGTACAGCAACAGTGCTGCCAGCACTAAGGCGAGGCTTCGTTCGACGACGTTGTGGCGGTGCGCGTACAGCTCGTAACCACAACGCGTGCACTGGGCTTTTTCGCCGAGCGCGAGCACAGGTTTGCGCATCAATAAATCGCACTCATGGCATGCCACCAGGTCGTCCAGGGGTAAATCCGACACCTTGGGGGCATCATCCGGATCGGGCATAGATAGGGCTCGGACGCTAAAAAAGGTTAGGTGCCTATTCTAGTGGTCTAGTTCAGAAATAACTGTGCAAATTTGTCGGATGCTGGATCGTCGCAAGCCTCTTCGCACTTTCCGAGCGCGCAAAACAAAACCCCTGTCTGCGTTAGCAAACAGGGGTTCTGGAATTTAATCTTGACGATGACCTACTCTCACATGGGGAAACCCCACACTACCATCGGCGATGCATCGTTTCACTGCTGAGTTCGGGATGGGATCAGGTGGTT